>NZ_FTNC01000004.1 GCF_900156285.1 Halanaerobium kushneri | reverse complement strand
ACCATAGAGTAAAATCAAGAATAATCTTTTTGTTGTAAGTTTTTTAGTGTATTTATCCAGTTCAAGTTCAGTAACAATTTTTGAAAATAAATTAAAATTTATTGCAACAAGTAGTTGATTAAATGTGGTTTCTGTGATATCTTTGTCCATAGTGATTGCTCCTTATTTATTGGGATTTGGACAAAGACTATCCTAATCCCAATTATAAGGAGTTTTTCTATTTTAAGCAAGTATTCTCGCTGAAAATAGAACTTGACTTTTCTTAAATATTTTTATGCAATGCTAGTGAATTTATTTATATTTATTATCTATTTTATCAGCAAGTTCCTGGCTGATATCTTTTCCTCCCTGATAGATTGCTTGATCAATCAAAACACTGCTGTAACTTTTCTCCAGTGCCAGTTCCTCTGCTTCAACTCTTAAAATATCCATTATTTTATTTTCTGCCTGTTTTAGCGAAATCTGATTTTTTTCTGGGTCAGCTGCAATCTGATCTCTAATCTGACTTAAAAAAGAGCTGGCCGAAATCACTGCTTCTAAATTAACAACTGCTGTTTGCTCCTGTTTCTCTAAAAACAGCGGCAGCATCAATGCCAGAACAAGTATAAATATTGCAATAGCCTTACGATAATAGTGCATCAAAAATCCCCCGTTTTAATAGTACTGTTTTTTGCTTTTTTCAATAAAACTATCCAATTCTGCAGCTTTTTTCTCTCTGGCTGCTGCTAAATCTGATTTTATTTCTGTTCTAGCTGCTGCCAGTTCAGATTCGATTTTCTGTCTTTGTTCTGAAATGATCTCCTGATGTTGACTGCGAATCTGCTTTCTGTAATCAGAATACTGCTGATTAAATTCCATAATCAGATTACTGGTTTGATTAGAAATATCATTATTTAACTTAGAGTTCTTCTCCGCAATCAGAGCCTGCTGTTCTGAGCGCAGCTGCTTAAGCTGTTCCTGATATTTTTCTTTCTCACTTTCAGTTCGAGCCAAAAATTCAATTTTAAGCTGAAGATTTATCATTTTTAAATAATTATCTCTTATTTTTTTCTGATTAAAATCAGAATATTTGTTTCGAACCTCCTGCCTGAGCTGCTGCAGTTTTTGCAAAAGTTCATCTTCAAGCTGCTGGCGTTTTTCCTGAAGTAAATTTTTTTCTCTTTCTGCCAGTTTTCTGCGTTCTGCCTCCAGAGTCAGCATCCTTTCTTCCCGCAGACCATTCATCTTTTCTAAATAATTAGCGCTGATAACTGCCAGCATACTATTTTTACTCTGCTCCATCAATTCGAAACTTCTTTCTCTTAAACCTGCTTCAAAAGCCAGTTTTTCCTGTTTAAGTAAGTCTTTATCTGTCAGTATTTGAGCAGCAAAGCCATTCTCTAAAAATACCGGCTCTTTCTGCTGCAGTCTGTAAACAGGATAATCCTCTCTCCGTTGAGGAGTAAAAACATAAATAAGGAGAAAGGCAAAAATAAGAGCCAATAAAATTGCAGTTAAAAATTTTATGGAGATAAAATGATAGTCATATTTATCCATTTTGACCTTTCCCCTTTCTATTTAAGTATTAATTTGCGGACAGAACCCAAAATACAACTAATTACCATTCTTCCTTTAATTTTTCTAAAACATCATCTGTCAGATCATAGCCGCCATATAAAACCTGCTCATCTTCTAGAACAAATTTAACTTTTTTTTCCGCAGCAGTTTCTTTAATTACCTTTTCCACCTCTCGGGTAACAGAATCAAGGAGATCAGCCTCTAAATTCTGCAATTGATTCTGATATTTAGCCAGCATTTCTTTCTGTTCAACCCCGGAAAGATCTTCAGACTCATTTTCAAGCTGCTGTTGATATTCAGCTGCTTTCTGGTTTAGAGTTGACTCTGCTGCGGCACGAGCAGGATGCTCCTCAAAAACTCGCTCCAGATTTACGTAGGCTACTTTATCAACTGTTTTATCTTCTGTCAATATTCCAAGCAGAAGCACCGCAGCCAGGATAGCCGCTAATAAAAGCACCACTGCTAATTGAAACTTGCGATCATCACTCAAATTCATTTTTTTATTCCTCCAGGCGGTATTAAATTATCTCTAATTAAGTTAAATCATTATTCCTTAGTTTATAAAACTTAACTAGTTTATAAAACTTAATTTCTCTTATCTAGCTATTTTAAAATGTATTACCGATACTGAAGTGCAGCTGACCATCCTGATCTTCATCCCAGCCGTAATCTAAACGCAGCTGTCCAACAGGAGTATTCATCCTGACTCCAAGTCCATAACCATAATATAGATCATTTAGTGAGATACTATCTCTGTCTTCCCAGACATTACCGGCATCTGTAAAGATAACTCCTGTAAAGCTTTCATTTAAAGGAATTCGATATTCGATATTAAATAAGAGCAAATTATTATTGGCTTTATCTTCATAATCAAAATCACTTCTTTCATAACCTCGCAGACTGTCTGAGCCGCCCAGATCATATTCTTCTCCCTCAAGTGGTGTAGTGGCCTCACTTAAACCGAGTTTCATTCTTACAGCCAGCGCGTGATTTTTAAAGCCGTGGAAATACCGGCGGCTGTCCCAGTTGAATTTAGTAAATTTCATTTCTCCACCAACAATACCACCTGCATGCTCAATCTCAAAATCATTGATCGAACCAGAGGTCGGGTGGAACCTGTTATTAGTAGAATCTCTTCTAAAACCAAGGGTTAAAGAACGAAGACTATTATCATAAATTATCCCACTGTCATCGCTCCAGTATTCTTTTGTATCCTGAACTCTGTATCGCAGTGAAGTTCTCCAGTCATTAGGAAGTGGATGACCAAAAGTTATACTTCCACCCCTGCTTTCCCGCTTATAATCATCACCATCAGAGTTTGTTCTCTCGGTTTCACGGTCATAGACACTAAAACCAAAGGAAAAATCGCTCTGCCAGAGATAGGGTTCATAAAAGTTTAAAGAATAGGTGGTTGTATCACCAAACTGCCATTTGGCACTTATATTCTGGCCATTTCCAAAAAGATTTTTCTCACTAACATCAACAAAACCAAGCCAGCCATCTGTGGAGCTGTACCCTCCACCAAAATTGAGTCTTCCAGTCTGGCCTTCCTCAAGGTTAATCACCAGTTTTGCCAGATTTTCTTCGCTTTCTACTCGCTGCAGTTCCGGATTTATATTTTCAAAAAACTCAAGCCGATGCAGATTCTGATAGCCCCGCTGGATTTTCTTAATATTAATAACATCTCCAGCTTCTATCGGCATTTCTCTCAAAATAACATCATTTTTGGTTTTAGTGTTGCCGCTAATCTCTATAGAATCAAGATAGCCAGGACTAATCTCAACAGTTAAAATTCCTTCCTCTGAGATATTCACATCTTTATAACGAGCCAGGATATAACCATCATCCTGCATCTTTTCCTGAAAAGCTTTTAGATTTTCATTCATCTTTTTAACATTTAAAACCGTCTCTAACTTTAGATCAAGAGCTTCCTTAATTTCTGCCTCAGAATACAAATCTCCATTGCCGGAAATATTAATCTCCCTGAGCACCGGGTTTTCTACAACTTCGAAAATTACATTCAATCCACCTTCAAAGTTTTCAAAAACAATATTTACATCAGAAAAATATCCCAGTTCAAATACAGCCTGCATATCTGAACGCAGTGCCTCCTGATCTGTCTGATCTCCAACTTCAGTTTTCACTGCATTTAAAATTTCAAAATCACTAACATAATCATTACCTTCGACTGTAATTTTAGTAATCTCATCAATTGGAATATTTTGAGCTGCGGTCGGAACAGCAATTGCAAATATCACTGCAAAAATAAGAACTGCTGTCAATAAACTATTTCTCATTACTCTGCCTCCTAAAATTCGATTTCTGTTTCTATACTGATCTGATATTCATTATCACCAAAATAAGTACCCTTTAAAACTGTGGGGTCAGTTAATTTATATTGAAAGGATATTTCACCTCTGCGACCTTCCTCGTTAAAAAATGAAGCATATTCTAAGTAAAGTTTATCTGTAATATTTTTACCCAGATAAATTGCAAATTCTCTTTCTAAACCATACTGAAAAGCATCAATTTCTGCCCGGTCAAGAGAAAAGATTGTCTCAAAATCTGATTCCAGATCAGAAATTACTCCTCGCTGCAGAAATGAATTTACAACGCGCATTAATTCCTGCCAGATAATATTTTGAATTCCTATATCTTCTCCACCAATTATGGCAGAACCCAGAGCTCCCCGGGTAGACAATAAATTCAGGATTTCTTCTTCTGTTAGATCAGAATCAGAGCTGAGAGAAATCCGCATATTATTTGCCGGGCCATTTAAGTTTATGTTAATTTCATGACCACCAGCATAGGTAATAGCATTAACACTCAGACTCGGGATATCATTTTCATCAACCGGTGTAAAAACCGCTTCGGCATTTTCCAGTTTAAAACGGGAATTATAATAAGTAAAATTCCCTTCTTCACTGCGCAGCCGACCTTCCATTGCCAGTGATTCTTCCAGACTGCTGTCAAACTGAAGATTGAGGCTCCCACTTTGGACCATAACTTCCATGTTTTCATTTTCAACAGTTACATTTTCCCCCGGTCTGATGTCGATATTAATTTTCGGAACAAAAGCTCCCGGTTCCGACTCACTGGCCGGCCACTTGAAGGGAATTCCTATCTTAAAATCATAAGCCAGTAGATCTCCTGCAAGCACAGGATTAAATAAGGGTCCCTTAAAAATAAGTTCAGCATCAAAATCCCCTGCCAGCGAACCATATTCAAAATACAGCTTTTGACCACTGAAATTTAAATCCCAGGCATTCTCCTGCTCAAGCAGATTTAGATCTCCACTAACCCTGAAGTTTCCATCTGCAAAACTTCCATTTAGACTTTCAATAACGGCACTACCATCTCTAAGATTTATTTTTGCACTCAGATCCTCAATAGGATCTGTGAGACCAAGATTAAGTCTTTCAGCCACAAGATCAAGGTTACCACTCAAAGCTGGCGATTCCAGACTCCCTTCGGCCCTAAAAGAACCATTAATTCTACCGGAAGCAGAGTAATCCTCTCCCAGAAAAGAAATCAAAAATCCAAGTGGCAGTGATTCCAGATTGGTACTCAAATTTAATTGATGGTCAATCATAGAATAACTTCCGTCAAGTTTAAGGCTGCCTCCACTTTTATAATTAATACTTTCCGAGACCGAAAATCTGCGATTACTCTCAAGCAAAATTTCTCCTTCGACTACTTCTACAGGATTATTATTAACAGTTAATTCCCGCAGATTATGACTGACTCTTACAACTGGAGATTTAAGGCTCCCCTCAACCGAACCACTAAAATCAACCAGACTTTTTAAATTTAAATTAAAATCATACTGTCTGGAGTTAAAATCAACTTCTACATCTGACCCTTTAAACTCAAGGGCAAAATCATCATCAACAGTCCCGGCTAAACTTAAATTGCCCTGACCTGACTCCGAATTAGCCCTGAGATCAAGTTGAGCCTGATAATCAAGACCAGTAGATTTAAAATCTATGTTTCCTTTAAAAATCAGATCAGATGCCAGAGGGTAAAAATCAACAAACTTAAAGGTTAACTCTCTGGCCGGGATTTCCAGCAGTTCAATTTTTAAGTCACTTTTCGGCTGACTATTTATATCCAATATCTGACCATTTATATTATATCTGCCAGAACCAGCAGTGAAATTGAATTGGTCAACTAATACTTTATTTTCACTTATTCTGTAAGTTAAAGAATTATCTCCAAGCTCCAGATTAAAATTTGCAAAACTTAAGTTTTCAGAATCAAGTTCAAAATTAAATACTGCTTTATCCATTTCACCGCGCAACTTCCCTTTTAAGGAAAGGCTGCCCTCAACTTTTCCGGCAGCAAACTGATAATTACTCAGATAATTTGCTGGTTCAAAGCCACTGATATTTAAATTAATGTCAAAACCTTCTTTAAAGTTAAAACTACCTCCTGCACTCAGCTGCAGATTTTGCTGCTCTGCAGTTAATGTTTTCACTACAAAATCACCATTTGTCCTGATAATTTCTGCCTGAAGTTTGGAAAATTCAATTTCCTGACCGTCTAATTGCAAAATACTGCTGGCAGCTGCCAGTTGTAAATTCAAATCATAATCTGTCAACCTGCCGCTGAGTGCTGCCTGCAGCTGAATCTCTCCACTTAAAGGTATATTTTGAGAACTGAAATCCGCTATATCCTGAAAATATAGATTTTGACTGTTCAGCTGCAGGTCAAGCTCTGCCTCCTCAAGCTGGGAAAGATGTCTCAGCTCACCAGAAGCAGAAATAGCTGCCTGTGCAATTTTTGCCTGAAAGTCATTAATCTGCAGGTTATCATTTTCATAAATTGCAGATAAACTTAAATCATCAAGCAAATAATCTTCATATTTTAATTCTGCCATTTTGAGTCGAATATTGACCGTAGGACTGGCAAAAGAGTTGGTAATTGAACCTTCCAGAAAATCCAGATCAGTATTTAGCCCGGATAAGACAGTTAAGTCTTCTGCTAAAAATTCATTCAGCAGCTCAGGTTCCAGATTTCGAGCGGCATAACGCAGCTGCATTGTTTGCGAATCTAAATCTAGCTCCCCCATTAAGTCCAGGCGACCATAATCAGAAATCAGTTTTAAAGAATTAAGAAATAACCTGTTATCTGTATACCAGAAAGAACTGTCAATTTTAAAATCAGCCCCATAAGCCGCTGACTTGAAAGCTAAACTTAAATCTCCATTTGTTGACAGCTCATCAATGCCATTATAAATACCGGCTGTATTAATTTTAAAGTCTAAATGTCTGTCTTTTATTTTATCAATTTGATTAAGATAATTGCCATCTCTCAGATAATCTATCTGATTAAGCCCGGACATAATATCTTCAGTCAAAATAAAATTTTCTGCTTCAGCACTTAAAAGATAATTTTTCTCTGCAAGATTATAACTACCTCTTAAATCAAGCTGGTTTTGATCATTCAATAAAAATTTTGCCCGGTTTATAAACAGTTCTTTTTGATCAAGTATTGCTGATAACTCGATCTGTTTTAAATCTAAATAATCACCCCGGAGCTCAGAAGCCGAAATTTCTGCCGCAGCCGACTGAATCTGATTTTCTTTAGCAGTCAGCTGAAAGTCAAAATTAAGCCTGGCTGTCTCTAGATAAGGGGTTAAAAATTTATAATTATAGTTAAAGTCTTTTCCTCTGAGCTTGAGTTTGTAATCTTTGTTCTGATTCCACTTAAAACTTAAATCCAGAGGATTTTGATCCCAGAAGATCTTATTTTTAATCACTGCCAGGCTCAATTCAGGCCCGGAAATTTTAATATTCAAAGCAGGAGCACTTAAACTAATACTCTCCTTCTGCTCAGATTGGCTGCTGTAGCTGCTCTGAAGTTCCAGATTTTTAAGATCGAGCTGACTCTGATAATTTTGCAGCCCATAATCTTTAAAGTTAAGTTCTCCTCTAACTGAACTTAAACCACTAAGAGTTTTCAAATCAATCTCCAAACCCTGATAATCAATACTAGATAATGGCAGGTTCTCCACCACCTCCGGCAGCTTTAAATCCTGAGCATTAAAATAAATACTAGCAGCTGAACTTTCTCTAACAAACTGCAGATCAACTTTGCTTAAATTAATATCATTTAAGCTCTGGCCACTGCTCAGTTTAAGCTGTCTGAGATCTAAGGCTGTAGAGACATTTAAATCATAAACATCACCTGCTTTAGCTGCCAGACCAAGCTGCAGATCATTTAATTTTAAATCTAAAGTTTCAGTATTCAGACTCAAACTGGAATCTCTAATATTAACTCTTAAATCTTCCAGAAAATCAGGTAGATTTAAGCCTCTTAAAAAATCATCCTGATTCAAAACAGCTCTAAAATTTTGAGTCCCGGATGAGTTTTGGTTTAAATTCAAAAATTCACTTTGAACTTCAATTTCTGCTCCCAGAAGTTCAATAAATTCAACCTGGATTATTTCATCCTCTCGAAAATTAAGGCTATAATCAAGATTTAACGCATCAGCCTTAAAAGAACTACCACTTTCAGAAGTAAATTCAAATTTATTAAGGCGAATTCGATTTAGAGGCCATAAAGAGACAGAGCTGAAAGAAATTTCTCCCTTAAACCTTTCTTCCAGAAAAGCAATAATATCATCTTTAAAATATTGGGGTAAACCGCTCAACAGACTCAAAAAATAAGCTGAGATAAGCAGTAAAATCAAAACCCCCAAAAGATATTTTATTTGCTTATCCATTTAAAAACCTCCATCGAAAGCTTCGGATAAATAGAGTTAATATTGCTTTTCCTCTCTATTATTTCCTGCTGCTTGAGCCTCCTCACGACTGGAAGGGTCTAAGATCTCAAGATCAAGATTTAAACTACCCTCAAGTACATAATCGGTCGAATAACGTTCTTTTATCTCTTCATCTATATTGTCTAATTGATCAACTTCTCCAGCATTTTTTTCAGCTGCCTGGACAGCTGTTTCTCCTTCGGCTCCACTATCCTTTTTTTGCCCGGGAGCAACTTCGCTGCTTTCCTGATAAACAGGAGCAGCATAGGAAGGATACAGCTGTAAAATAACATCATTATTGTCCGGAGAGTCCAGATATGAATTTAGCATGGACTCAAAACTTTTATGGCCAGAAACTTCTGCTTCATTCAGGCCACCACTGCTCTGCATTTGCGTTGTATCTTCAGGTCGCATTGCCTCACCAGTATAACCTCCATCAATAAAGAGGGTTGCAATTCCAGGCTCTACATCTTCGGGCACCTTAATTGTCAAATTCTTCTTTTCTGTCCCATTGCGGTAACGGTGTAGAGTCACCTCTACTTCAATTTCATCACCAGGATATATTTTATCATTTAAGACTTTCGCTTCCTGAATTAAAGCCACACTGTCACTCTGATTGAAGTTCAATTCCAGTCTGATATCAATTAAATTAATCTCCTCAAAAGGATTTGTCAAAATCAGATCTAAAAGCTGAGAAAAATCATAGAGGGCCATACTGCCAATATCATTTTGGCTGTAATACATATTACTAGATTCTATCTGCAGCTGCGGCAGTCCCCGTCCCATAATTTTTACTCTGGATTCTGCCGAACCAGGTCCTATTCTATCCAGAGCAGAGTCAACAGCCTGTAGAGCAGCACTGTTTGCCAGGGAGGAGAAAAAATATTCGTCATTTATAATCTGCAGACTAACTTCTTTTTGCAGCTTGCCATTTTCGGAAATCGAAATATAAAGCGGGGTGATTTTGGGATAAGTATCTATTCTGCCGGCAATTCCTGCCCCTCTGTCCTGAGTTACAGAACCCAGGAGCCGTTTATAGGGAGAACCAAGTTTAAAAGGTTGCTCTGTACTTGGAATCACAGCATTAATATGAGCTCTGCTCAAAAGATAATTAACATCACCTTTATTGGTAAATGGATGACCAAAAGCCAAAAAACGTCCCTGATCTACATAGGTTAGAGTTCCGATTGAGGCAACACTAATATCACCTCTAACCAGCTGGACTGCAACTGCTTCCCCGGGCTCAGGTCTTTTATTGCTTTTATCTGTTTCTTCAATTCCTGAGCCTGGAATTACATCCAGATCCAGTTCCGCCAGATTATTTTCCAGTCTCTTTAGTGCTCTTCCTCTGATACCGCTGACCATCACTGGAGTTTCTGATCTGATAATATTTTCATCCGGATCCAATTCTTCCAGATCAAATTCAAGATCACTCATATCTCCATCTGTTTTTTCAACCTTATCATTTTCCAGAAGTTTTAACATCCGCTCGATTGGGGTAACCAATCCATAACGATGATCACTATTATTCCAACCATAACCGATTGCTCCAATTAGTCTTCCCTCAAGATAAATAGGACTGCCGCTCATCCCGGCAGCAATACCACCATATTCATCCACTTTATCCCCAGTCAGTTTAATCAGGATAAGATCCTCATCTAAACTGCGGTTATCCAGTACATCAACAATTTCAATATCAAACTTTTCTATCTTATTACCAGAAAAAACAGTCTTTCCATAACCTGTCATTCCTGCTTCCACTTCATCTAAAGGCATTATATTTTCTGCTGCAAGCACTGGGGTATTGATCAGGATTAAAAATATTAAAATAGATAATAAAATTTTAGCTGTCTTACTTTTCAATTTAAATCACTCTCCAGTTACTTTTACGATAATATGCCCTGTTCTCCTGTACTTAAAACATTTGATATTTTGTCCAGTTCATTTAAAGCCTGACCGGTTCCTTCAGCAACACAGACCAGCGGATCATCAGTAACAAAGGCCCCAACTTCTGTCTGCCGACTGATAAACTTATCCAGCCCCTCAAGTAGAGAGCCACCACCTGTTAAAATAATACCTTTTTCTACTATATCAGCTGATAATTCGGGGGGAGTTTTTTCTAAAACCCGCCTGGCCGCCTGAGCAATATTATCAAGCAGTTCTTTAAATGCTTTATTTGTTTCCTCAGCTGTTAATTCAATATGTCTCGGCAGACCGGACATCAAATCTCTTCCTTTTACCTCATACTTAGCAGAATAATTGGGATCTGCACTCCCAATATTGATTTTGATCTCTTCGGCAGTCGATTCGCCAATAACTAAGTTATAATTTTCTCGAATATAGCGCACCAGAGCCTCATCAAATTTATCGCCACCGACTCTAATCGACTCTCCAACTACAATTCCTCCCAGAGAAAGAACTGCTATTTCTGTTGTTCCACCGCCAATATCAATTACCATATTACCTTCTGCTTTTTCAATTCTAAGTCCGGCTCCAATTGCGGCTGCTACAGGCTCCTCGATCAAAAATGCTTTGCGGGCACCTACCTGAACTGCCGCCTCCAGAACAGCTCGACTTTCGACTCCAGTAACACCAACCGGAATACAGACCATAATTAATGGTTTGATAAACCTGCTTTTTACTCCGACTTTTTTCAAAAAACTTTTAAGCATCATTTCTGCTACCTCAAAATTGGCAATTACACCATCTTTTAACGGCCTGACAACATCTATATTAGCTGGTGTTCTACCAAGCATTCTCCTGGCTTCCTCACCAACTGCAATCACTTTATTTGATTTTGAGTCTATAGCTACAAAAGAAGGTTCCTGCAAAACAATTCCCTTATCACTCTCGTAAATAATAACTGTAGCTGTACCTAAATCAATCGCGATTTTCTTGCTAAATTTATTCAAAAGATTCAATAGCATACTCCTTCCTGTTATTAACTCTATTTAAACCCTACAAACACTCGACTTCCAGTATCTTATAAACAAATTACCACTATAATATGATTTCTCTAAAAAAGAAGTAATTCCTGCAGTCTTCAGCTTACACCTCATTATAGACTATTAATCTTAAAATAAAATTAAAAACTGTTATTTTTTCGCTGACTGCTTTATTCGTGTGTTTCCCCTGCATTTACTACAGCATATTTAGTTAAAAGTGGACCAAATACTTCAGTCATAGCAGCTGTAAGTAATAAAGTGTTGAAAATCACAAGGCCAATTTCAGGAGCCTGAACATACTGTCTCTGGATAGAATAAGCCAGAGCGATTGCTACCCCACTCTGAGGCAAAAGTCCCAGACCAATATATTTTTTTACCGCTTCTGGAGCTCCAGAAATACTGGCGGCCAGAGTTGACCCCCCCACCTTACCGACGATACGCGCAATTAAATAAGTAAAGGCTATCAGCAGAAAACTAAGGGAACCCATCTCCGAAAATCTGATTTCAGTACCAGCCACTATAAAAAACATGGCATAAAGAGGAATTGTCATGGTATCAATTTCTTCCGAAATCTGCAGGTTCATTTTGGCAAAATTTCTAACTCCAAAACCAACCGCAAGATTGGCAATCAATGGGGAAAAGCCAAAGAAAATTGAAATTGAAGAACTCAAAGTAATTGTTGTTACAACTGTTAATATCTTTCTGGTTTTTTCATTAAAAATAGTTAATAGATGCTGAGCTGCATAACCAAATGCCAGACCAACAATAATAGCACCAAAGATCTCAACTAAGGGAAAAATTATCACTTCAACTAAGTTAATGGCTCCCTCCCCCTGATAATGGGCATAAGCTATCGGATTGATCAGCGAAAAGATTATTAAAGCAAAAGCATCATCCAGGCCAACAACAGCCATAATAGTCGAAGTAAGCGGTCCTTCCGCATTGTACTCTTTTAGAACCATTACAGTAGCAGCCGGCGCAGTAGCAGAAGCAACAGCACCAAATAAAAGTGCTTCATAAAGTGGTGATCCGGTTAAATAAATAGCCGCAGTAACCACTATAAAGGCCGAAATGGATTCTGCTAAAGCTATAGAAATTATACTTTTACCAAGCCGTTTAATTGTTTTAAATGACAGTTCACTACCAATTGTAAAAGCAATAAAAGCCAGAGCTATATTGGTAATATAACCAAGGTTGGCGAGAATAAAAGTATACATGTTATACATTTCCTGATTTATCATCGGAAAAAGTGATATAATATCAGGACTCAATAAAATCCCCAGAAAAACATAACCAACAACTATTGGTATTCTGTATTTTTTGGCCAGCAGAACTATCAAAAAAGCAAAAAGCAGAAAAACAGAAATCAAATAAAGTTCTTTATTGGCTATGTTTTCTAAAGCAAGCCATTCTTCAACTTCAATTGCAGAGAAAGATACTAGTTCATTCATAAATCACACCTCGTTTTTATTCTATTAACTTATAAAATTATAAAGTTATAAATAGAGAATAACAATTAATCATTCCTTTTATCTTCAGCCTCATCCAGTAAATAATGCAGCAAATTTGATCTCTCTATAAACCCCCGTAAAAACCCCTTGTCATTAATTACAAAAAGATGAGACTCTTTATTATTAAGCATAATATCAGCAATTTTTTTCATATCACTATTTTCTTTGACAGCATCCCGGTTGCGGGCCATATATTTTTCCACTTTTTCATCCTTGACGTATTTTAAATTTTCTACCGCTTCATTAACTTCATAAAAAAGTCGGCTGCTGTCTAAAAAACCAAAGCTCTCAGGAATTATGTTCTTTAAAATATTGTTGCTGTAGATAGTTCCCACAAAAAGATTTTGATGATCGACTACGGGCAGAACTGACTGCTCTGATCTATACATCAAAATAATCGCCTTCCGAATACTGTCATCAGGTGTAACTGAATTCATCGTCCGCACCATATATTCTTTTACATGACTCATTTTTTATCCCTCCAGCTTTTTAATTTCCAGTCTATCCAGACAGCAGTCATAATTTTTACGGTCATCTAAATAAATTTCTTTATTTTCGGCTATCCATAAAGCTGCTGCACCACCACGGCGATTGGCCTCCAGAAAATCAAAATTATCTGTCTGAAAAGCATAATCTAAATATCCTGTGTTATAGGCGTCACCTGCTCCCAACCAATTTATAATACAATAACCCTTTGGCGAAAGCTGATATACTGAACCATCCTTATCAAAAAGCAGGCGGTCACAGTGGAAAGGAATCATTACCCTTTTGGCCCCCATCTCCTGCATCTTTTTGCCGGCTTTTATATAATCTTCTTTATCATTCATTTCCAGATCCAGAATTGTTTTATGGTGCTTAAAATAAGGGGTAACTACCTCCGGCTCTGATTTTAAAGCCAATTTTAATGCTTCACCACTTGCCTGCAAAAATACATGTTTACCTTTGTTTTTGGCAATTTTTATTAGACGCTGATAAATATTAAAGTCCACTCCTTCGGGTACTGAACCTGACATTAAAATACATTCACTTTCGGAGATAGACCTTTTAAAACGAACAATTAGTTCTTCAACTTCCTCTTTTTTTACTTTAAAAGTATAATCATTATACTGAGTATAAGTGGCTGGTTCGCGACCAATTATCTTAACATTATTTCTAATCTCACTCTCAGTATAAATATAATTACTGATAATATCATATTTCTGAACCATTTTTTCAAAAAACAGTCCCTGTTTACCACCCACAAAGCCAATATTCTGAACATCATTATATCCAAGTGCTTTAAAGTTTATGGCACTAATTAGACCTTTACCACCCGGATAAACTTTCAGGTCCTCATGATCATAAATAAACTGGTTTTTCATAACTTCGTTTTTTTCGACAAAATACTCACGGTCAATAGCCGGATTTAATGTTACTGTTGTAATCATTACTTTCACCACCTTATTTTTTTGAAGATCAAATTTGATTTTTAAAACAGAAAACCGCTGAAATATCAGCGGCAGGTTTTATTTACTCAGATACTTTACTTATAGAAGCTCCAACTTCTCGAAGCCTCTTTTCTATATTTTCATAGCCACGTTCCACATGGTAGATGTCTTTCACTTCTGTTTGACCCTCAGCTGCCAGTCCGGCCAGAATAAGTGCAGCTCCTGCCCTCAGATCTGTAGCCCTTACTTCGGCACCAGTCAGGCGGCCCGGTTTAATGAGAGCACTATGTCCATCAATCTTGATTTCTGCTCCCATTCTTTTCAGCTCATCTACATGCATAAAACGATTTTCCCAGACTGTTTCGATGATTAAACTTGTCTCATCAGCCTGAGTTAGCAGAGCCATCATCTGAGACTGCATATCTGTAGGAAAACCAGGATAAGGAAGAGTCTTAACATCAACAGCTTTTAATTTATTCCCTGCTTTAACTCTAACTCCAGCAATATCCTCTTCTACAGAGATACCCATCTCATGCATTTTAGCAATCAGTGGTTTTACATGTTCGGTCAGCACATTGCGCACAAAAACATCCCCACCGGTGATAGCAGATGCTATCATATATGTACCAGCTTCAATTCTATCAGGAATAATGCGGTGCTCAACTCCGTGCATCTCATCAACACCTTCGATCTTAATAATATCTGTACCTACACCTTTAATATTAGCCCCCATTACAGTTAAAAAGTTAGCTAAATCGACAATTTCTGGTTCCCGGGCAGCATTCTCGATCACTGTTTTTCCTTCCGCCCGACTGGCAGCAATCATTATATTAATAGTTGCTCCAACACTAGGATAATCCAGATAAATTTCAGCACCAGTAAGCTTATCAGCTTTAACATCTACAACCCCGTGATCCAGGTTAACCTCTGCTCCCAGCGCTCTAAATCCCTTTAAATGAAGGTCAATCGGACGATTCCCGATATTACAACCCCCGGGAAGTGTAGTTCTGGCGTGACCTGATCTGGCGAGCATTACTCCCAGTATATAATAGGAAGCACGCAGCTTTCGGGCCAGCTCATGATCGGCCTCTGTTTTAGAAACTGTGCTTGAGTCAATTTCGATCCGGTTTTGATCTCTTTTTACTTTTGCTCCCATATCTTCAATAATACTGCATAAATTTGTTACATCTCTAAGCTGTGGAATATCTTCTAAAACAACCTGAGAATCAGCAAGCAGTGATGCAGCAATAATCGGTAAAGCTGCATTTTTTGCTCCTCCAACTTTAATCTCTCCATTAAGTGGATTTAAACCTTCAATAATATACTTGTCCACCTCTAAAAGCCCCTTTCTAATAAAACACGCCTTTAAAGGCCGCATCAAATCTTATCATTTTTAAATGACAGTTATTTTTTCTGGCAGCCTATACAGCCTGTACCTGTTAATTTATCGAATATGCCGGCTTTTTTATAATTGATTTTTTCTTCCGGCGCTTTTTCCATCAATTCCTTCCAACAATCACTGCAGAGCAAAGAGCCTGCATTCTTTATAATATTATCAGATATACCCTTTTTTTGCAACTTTTCTTGCCGCTCCGGAATCTGTCCCAATTGCTGTTTTACTGCATCTTTTCCAGCAACTGCCAGAGCTACATTTCCCCGGAATTCAGGAGAGTTTTTTCTGTTAAATCTAACCCCTTCTTCCCGGGCCCATTTTATATAATCTGAGATATTTTTTTTATCTATATCTCCCCGAATAATTAGTTTATTTGCTTCTGCACTTTGAAGAGCATTTTTAATTTCAGGATATAATGCATCCTCCTTAAGCTGACTTTCTGATAAATATGCAATCACTCTCTCCTGATACTCCCCTAAAAATCTATTTTTCTCACCCTTTTTTATTTCAGTTGGACCAAAAGCCCCCTCACGAGCGGTTTTTTCTAATTTACTTTCATCATTTTTCTTCATAGAAATACCTCCCGCTTATATTTTACCACTTTCAGTTCCTGATGTACAGGTAGGCAGCTTTGTGATTGAATCTGTTTGTTTATGTGTGTATATGTACACGCACCGTGCACCTGTCAGTTTATGTCGAATTTTACACTTGACAGCAGCCAAAGATAGTGATAAATTTAACTAAACAGTGTTTATTATAATTAACAAAATTTATTAAACTGTATAATTCTTAAATAATTATAGTTGTTTGCTTTTCGAAAGGAGAAAAATATGAATGAAAATTTAAAAGCTGCCAAAACCAGATTGATTAAAGAAGCTATTGTCAAAGCGGCAAAAAAAATTATCGAAGAAGATGGCTTAGCCTCTCTGTCTATTCGAAAGCTGGCTGAGCAGATTGGATATTCCCCTGCCGCTATTTATCAATATTATGACAGTAAAGCTCAAATTGTTAGTGCAGTAATTCGGGATGGTTATCATGAAATCATTAATTCTATTCAGAGCGAAAATTCGAACTTTCAATCTGCAGAAGAAGAAATCCGCCATAAATTGAAAATTTACATTAAAAATGCGCTCGAAAACAAAAACTACTATAGGGCTGTAATGATGAGTGAAGATAAAAATGTTCTCCAGTTTACCAAAGTTTTGAATAAACAAACACACTCAAATCAATCAGCAATCCAATTCCTGGTGAATTTGATTGAAAAGGGCCAAAAACAGGATGAGTTTTTAAACAACAGTGCTGAAATTTTAGCAAAAAGCATCTGGACTGCAACCTTTGGCCTCATTATCAGAATGATTATAGAAAATATTGATGATCAGCAGAGGCAAAATGAATTAATAGAAAACCAGCTTCAGCTGATTTTTGATGGAATAAGAAAAAAATAAAGGAGGAAATATGAATATTTTTAAATTTGGATTCTGGCCATCTATTCTTGTTTTAGTTTTTTTATTAATAATTTTAGGTGCAGCCGCAGCTGCAGTTGGAAAATGGGAGTTTAATAAGAAAATTGATTCAGAGCTTAAAAAATTAAAGCAACAAAATTCTACAGCCTCAGATTTTAATAATCAAAAAATTACTGTTGAGGACTTAAGAAAGCTACCTGAACCTGTTAATAAATGGCTTAAACACACGGGAGTAATTGGAAAAAAAAGAATTTCAGCGGTAAATTTAAAGCAGAGTGGGGAAATGAAATTAGAGCCTGATCAGAAAAAGTGGTTTAAGCCAGAAGCAGAGCAGTTTATTGCTGTTAATGAGCCGGGTTTTCTCTGGCAGGTTGATCTGTCTATGTTACCGGTTATTAAAACCAGAGGAAGAGATCTCTTTAAGCAGGGAAATGCTTCCATGCTGATTAAAATTGCTTATCTGCTGCCAGTTGTTAATCAGGAGGCAAATGCAAAAATTAATGAATCAGCTCTGCACAGATTTTTGCTGGAACTGCCCTGGTATCCGACAGCTGCCTTAAATAATTACATCAGCTGGGGCGAAATAGATGCCACTACTGCCCGGGCCACCATTAATCATCAGGGAGTCCAGGCCTCTGCAGACTTTATTTTCGATCAGAGAGGAAATTTGCTTCGGACTGAGGCGCTGAGATATAAAGAGAGCAGTGAAGGTGCTGAAAGATTGAAATGCACTGGAGAGCTCAAGGAATATAAAGAATTTGATGGCATAAAAATCCCGACTAAAATTGATGTCAGCTGGTATTTAGACAGTGGAAAGTTCACCTGGTTTAAGGTTAAAATAGAAGAAATTAATTTTAAATATTAGTAAGAGAAGAATGTCAATTCTCTCTGGGTAGTATTAGGACCACTTTTACAAATAGTTCGCACTTTTATTTTTACTGTTGTACTTTGGCCGTTTAAAAGTGTATTTATAGAAAAAGATAAGTGGTGGTTGAAAATATGGTTTTGTTTTGCTTAGCTTAAATTAATAAAAACCACCCGACTTTTTTCGACAAAAATCGGGTGGTTCACGGTGCATGTAGTGCATGTATGTTTTAGTTTTATATCCGATCATAACCATGGTCATGATGTCCGGCTGCCTTTAGACGAGCCAGGGCTCGATCATAGGCGGCTTCTGCACGAGCAAAATCGACATTTTCACGATCTTTTTCCAGTTTGGCTTCGGCGCGATCACGAGCGGCTTCAGCTCGCTCAACATCAATTTCCTCCGGCAGTTCGGCAGTTCTCACAACCAGATTTATCTGGTCAGGCTGAACTTCCATAAAACCTTCACTGATAGCTATCTGAATTTCTTCTCCTCCTTTAACAACTCTCACAACACCAATCTGCATTGCTGTCACAAGAGGTGCATGGTCAGGCAGAATACCTATCAAACCATCAATGGCAGGCCCCTCGATTAAATCAACCTGTTCACTATAAACTAATTTCTCAGGGGTTACTACATCTAGCTGAATTTTTGGTGCAGCAGCCATTGGCTACTCACCTTCTTCCAGCTGTTTAGCTTTTTCTACTGCGTCTTCGATTGTACCTACCATATAGAAGGCTTCCTCAGGCAGATCATCATAACGCCCTTCTAAAATTCCTTTAAAACCGCGAATTGTATCATCCAGCTCTACATACTGACCTGGAGTTCCGGTAAACTGCTCAGCAACAAAGAAAGGCTGAGATAGGAAACGCTCAATTCTACGGGCTCTATTTACAACAATTTTATCTTCTTCAGATAATTCATCCATACCTAAAATTGCTATAATATCCTGTAAGTCTTTATATTCCTGCAAAATCTCCTGGACCTCACGGGCAACCTGATAGTGTTCCTCACCGATAATTCTCGGATCGAGAATATTAGAGGTTGAATCAAGTGGGTCAACAGCAGGATAAATTCCTTTTTCCACAATGTCTCTTGAGAGTACTGTTGTAGCATCTAAGTGAGCAAATGTGGTAGCAGGAGCAGGGTCAGTCAGGTCATCTGCAGGTACATAAACTGCCTGAACAGATGTGATTGAACCTTTTTTAGTTGAGGTAATTCTCTCCTGCAGGGAACCAACATCATAAGCAAGTGTTGGCTGATAACCTACCGCAGAAGGCATTCTACCTAACAGAGCAGATACCTCAGAACCGGCCTGAATAAAACGGAAAATATTATCAATAAATAATAATACATCCTGTCCAGCCTCATCGCGGAAATACTCAGCCATTGTTAAACCTGTAAGACCAACCCGCATTCTAGCTCCAGGTGGCTCGTTCATCTGACCAAAAACCATAGCAACCTTATCTAAAATATCGGCTTCCTGGAATTCCAGCCAGAGGTCATTACCCTCTCTTGTTCTCTCTCCTACACCGGAGAATACAGAATAACCTCCATGCTCTGTAGCTATGTTATTAATTAATTCCTGGATAAGTACTGTTTTTCCTACCCCAGCACCACCAAAGAGACCAACCTTACCACCACGTGTATAGGGTGCTAAAAGGTCAATAACTTTAATTCCAGTTTCGAAAAGTTCTGTTGTTGATTCCTGCTCTTCAAACTTAGGGGCAGGACGGTGAATAGGCATTCTCTCATCAGTTTCAACCTCACCGCGGTTGTCAATTGTATCACCTAAAACATTAAATACTCGCCCCAGTACAGCTTCCCCAACCGGAGTACTGATTGGATCACCCTGGTCAACAGCTTCCATTCCTCGTACTAAACCATCTGTTGAAGACATAGCCACTGAGCGAACCCGGTCATCACCGAGCTGCTGCATAACTTCGCAGGTTAAATTTATTTCTTTCTCTTCATTTTCTATTTTAATCGCATTATAAATCTTTGGTAATGTTCCGTCCGGAAATTCAATATCAACAACCGGACCAATAACCTGAACTACTCTACCAATGTTCTGGTCACTCACGCAAATTCCTCCTTTATAAAACTTTATTTAAGTGCCTCTGCTCCACCAACAATTTCAGTAATTTCTTTTGTGATTTCTGCCTGACGGGCTCTGTTATATTTCAATGTCAATTTATCGATCATTTCGTTTGCATTTTCAGTTGCAGAATCCATAGCAGTCATTCGGGCACCAAACTCACTGGCTTTAGACTCCAGCAGAGCAGAATAAATCACATTAATTAAATACTGTGGTAAAATATTATCAAAAACTTCAGCCGGAGAAGGTTCGAAAATGTAGTCTACATATTTCTTGCTTCCCTCTTCTTCAGCTGCTGTTTCAGCCTCTATCTGCTCGGTCTCATCAGTTTTTTCTGCCTCCTCAGCAAATTTTTCTACTGGTAAGAGCTGCATTGTCTTTACCGACTGACTGATAGCAGAATTAAAGTGAGTATAAACCATAGATACCTTATTAACATCCTCTGCTTCAAAATGATGAATAATCTCATCAGCAATATTGTTGGCAAAACCATAACCGGGATAGTCATCAAGCTGAACATATTCGGCCATAATGTCTGTTCCACGGCGGCGGAAATAATCCCGCGCTTTGCGGCCCAGAACCATCAGCGAAACTTCTTCTTCCTCTTCCACAATTTCTTCCGCCAGATCAATTACTTTATGGTTATAGGCTCCACAGAGACCTCTATCACCTGTAATAACAATTACTAAATGCCTGCCACCTTCTCGTTCAGCTAAAAGCGGATGAGCTGTTTCTTTAGTCCGGGTAAAAACACCTCTTAAAACTTCTACTGTTTTATTAAAGAAAGGCCTGGCATCTTCTGCTCTATCCTGAGCATTTTTCAGTTTAGCGGCAGCAACCATTTTCATGGCTCTGGTAATCTTTTGAGTGTTTTTAACACTCCCTATCCGCCGCTGAATATCACGCATATTCTGCATTGTTATTTCACCTCAGCTTCCTCTGCTTCGGTATCAGATTCGTCAGAATCCATATCTACAATAGTGTTTTCCTGAACCTGGAACATATCTTTAAACTCTTTAACCATCTCATCTAATTTTTCTTTAAGCTCATCAGATAATTTTCCGGATTCAACAATTTCTTCTTTAACTTCAGCATAATTGCTGTCTACAAAGTTTAAATACTCTTCTTCAAAGCGGCCTAAATTATCAACCGGGAGATCATCTAAATGACCATTGGTTACAGTATAAATGATAATTACCTGTTCTTCTACCGGCATTGGAGAGTACTGATCCTGTTTTAAAATCTCTACAATTCTTTCCCCACGCGCAAGTTTTTGCTGGGTTGATTTATCAAGGTCAGATCCAAACTGTGAGAAAGCCTCAAGTTCACGATACTGAGATAAGTCAAGACGCAGTGTACCGGCAACATCTTTCATTGCTTTAATCTGAGCATTACCACCAACACGAGATACAGAAATACCTACGTTAACTGCCGGTCTAACCCCAGAGAAGAATAATTCACTCTCCAGATAAATCTGACCATCAGTGATAGAAATTACGTTGGTAGGAATGTAAGCGGAAACATCGCCAGCCTGAGTTTCAATGATTGGCAGAGCTGTTAAGGAACCTCCACCAAGATCATCATTCAATTTAGCAGCACGCTCTAATAAACGTGAGTGAAGATAGAATACATCACCAGGATAGGCTTCACGTCCAGGCGGTCTTCTTAAAAGAAGTGACATGGAACGATAGGCTACCGCATGTTTGGAAAGATCATCGTAAATAACCAGTACATCTTTATCATCTTCGTACATAAAATGCTCACCCATAGCACAGCCGGCATAAGGTGCAATATATCTGATCGGAGCTGGTTCACTGGCAGTAGCAGAAACTACAATAGTGTAATCCATTGCTCCCTCTTCTCTCAATCTTTCTGTAAGCTGAGCTACAGTTGAGTTTTTCTGACCAATAGCTACATAAATACAGATTACATCATTATCTTTCTGATTAATAATAGTATCAATACCAATTGCAGTTTTACCGGTCTGACGGTCACCAATGATTAACTCACGCTGGCCTCTACCAATTGGAGTCATCGCATCAATTGATTTTAAACCGGTCTGCAAAGGTACTTCTACAGGCTGACGATCAACAACACCAGGTGCCTCAGATTCTACCGGGCGGTATGTATCACTATCAATAGCGCCTTTACCATCAAGCGGCTGTCCAAGTGGATTAACAACTCTACCTAAAAGAGCTTCTCCAACTGGAACCTCGACCACACGACCGGTGCGCTTTACATCATCACCCTCTTCAATTAATGTTTCATCACCGAGTAAAACAACCCCGATATTATCTTCCTCTAAGTTCAAAGCCATACCGAATACTTCATTGGGAAATTCCAATAATTCTCCAGCCATAGCATCTTTTAAACCATAAACATGGGCAATACCATCACCAACATCCAGGACGGTACCGACACCCACGGATTCTAATTTTTGTCCGTAATTTTCTATTTCTTTTTTGATAATAGAACTTATTTCTTCAGGTCTCAGTTTCAAATTAATTCACCCCTAACTTACTTACTGGAATCGCTTTAAGTTTCTGCTTTAATGAACTTAACTCATTACGCAGACTGCCATCAATTATATAATCTTCAATTTTTAGAACAATACCAGCAATGATTTCTTCATCTACTTTATTTTCAATCTGAATATTATAATCTAACAGTGAATCTAATTTTGCTTTTAATTTATCAAGAATTGAGCTCTTTAACTCAACAGCTGATGTTACCTCAACATGCAGGATACTTTCGGCATCATCTACAAGAGAATTGAATTCTTTAATTATTGATTCCAGAAAAAATTCTCTCCTTTTATCAATTAGAATAAAAAGAAAGTTTAAGATATCCTGATTTAATTCGTCAGCAAAAATTTTATCCAGTGTTCTCTTTTTGTCTTCGGGCATGATTCGCTGGTGGAAAAGAAGTTCATTTAAATCCTCATTTTCCAATACCAGCTGCCAGAACTCGTCCAGGTCTGATTTTAAATTTAAAAGGTTATCATGATCTTTACCCAGTTCAAAAAGAGCGCGACTGTACTTAGAAGCTACCTCATTTCTCATTGCAGCTCACCCAGTTTCTCTTCATCCAGCTGATCTATAAAGTCCATAATCATCTGCTGATGTTTGTCTTCGTCTAACTGCTCCTGGATTAGTCTGTTAGCTGCCAGAACTGTATAATCAGCAATGCTGTCTCTAAGTTCAGCTGCAGCTTCCTTTTTGGCCTGTTCAATTTCTTCTAATTTCTTGGCCTTTAAATTCTCAGCTCTTTCTTCCGCTTTATTTATAATATCTTTAGCCTTTTTATTGGCTCTACTTTCTGCATTATCTACAATTTCCTGGGCCTCACTACGAGCGTTTTTTAGTTTCTGCTCATATTCGGCCTTCAATTCTTCTGCTTCTTCTCTGCGAGCTTCGGCATCATCTAAATCACCGTTAATCTGAGCTGCTCTTTTATCAAGCATATCTTTGATTGGTGAGTAAAGAAACTTACGCAGTAAGAAAAGAAGAATAAAGAAGTTAACTAATTGCCACAACATTGTAGTATTAATATTAACCAAGAGTACATTCACCTCCTGAAATATAATTACCCATCATGAGGATGGGAAAATAGTCATTATATAGCAAGTACTATTAAGTCAGGAGATCGCTCTCCCGACTTAATTTAGTCTCAACTATATTGTAAAGATTAAAACAATGGCAATAACCAGAGAATAAATACCAGTTGACTCAGCAACGGCCTGACCTAAAAGCATAGTTGTAATAATATTACCTCTTGCTTCCGGATCTCTAGCTACAGATTCTACAGCTTTACCAGCAGCATAACCCTGACCAATACCAGGACCAATACCTGCAATCATTGCAAAACCTGCTCCTAAAAGTGCTGCTGCTCTAATAACTGTGTCAATAACTTCTGGTGAAAATTCTACCATTATAATTTCCTCCTTTCGGTTTTAAAAAACAAAAATCTTATTTATACTCATCAAATTTACTTTGAAAAGTATCCTTTAATAAATCAACAACTGACCACAGTATGACCACAAATTTTATCATAAATAGTCCTACTGCCGCAGCAAGAAAGTCCAAATTGGCATTTCTGGCTGCACTAAAAAGCACTGCAAAATAGAGGGCATATTCTATAAAATATCTATTTCTTATAAATTTTTCTGCTGATTCTTCTTCCATACTCAATGCCCTAATTATGTTATTATATTTTAATCTTAAAAGAAGAGTAGCTATTACAAGCCCAAAGATAAATCCAAATAAAATATCATATTCTCCTGCTATTAGTGATGAAATAATTGGAAATAAGGAAAATAAATAAGTTATCTTTAAGATTTTTATCTGAACTTTTTGGGGATCATTGATATCCTTCATTTAAAACTCCTCTGTAGATTCTGCTGTAAACCAGCAAAAATCTCTGCTTCTTTTAAGAATTAAAAACAACTTAAATTAATAATCTTATAAAAATGACTTTAAATTAAACTCCAAAAATCAAAAAGATCGCAATTACAAGTGAATAGATGCCTGTTGAACCGGAAATAACCTGTCCTAAAAGCATTGTTGTAATAATTGATCCTCTTGCCTGCGGCTGCCTTCTTACAGCAGATGTTGCTTTCCCTGCAGCAAAACCCATACCTATACCCGGGCCAACTCCAGCAATCAAAGCAGCTCCTGCAGCAATGTAAGAGGCGGTTGTAATAACTGTATCAGCAACTTCTGGTGAAAAATCAATCATAATTTGCCTCCTTTCCTTAAACTACTAAGACTTGGCAACAGAAATATAAGCAATTGCTACCATCCCAAAGATTAAGGCCTGAATCATTCCTACAAAAAAGTCAAACCAGGCATGTAAGGGAACAGGTACCAGTGGCGGAGCCGCCTGATAAATTAGGGTAATGATAATCCCACCACCAACTATATTTCCAAAAAGACGGAAAGAGTGAGAAATTGGTTTTGCCAGCTCACCAATCACATTAATTGGTAGTAAGAAAATTACCGGCTCAGCAAATCCTTTAATATAACCCCAGACACCATATTCTCTCATTCCCTCATACTGGACTACTACAAAAACTACTAAAGCAAGCCCTAAGGTAGTATTTAAATCACCAGTAGGACTGGGCAGTCCGGGCACAAGGCCAATCAGGTTACTAAAACCCACATAAATAAAAATAGTGGCTATAAAAGGAAGAAACCTCCATCCTTCTCCCGGCAGCATCGGCTCAATTTGTTTGTAGATTAATTCTACAATCATTTCTGCAACATTCTGTTTTCCTTCTGGTCTAATACTCAAATTAGATGTTAAGTATTTAGCCAGAATTAAAATAATAATTACAGAAAGCCAGCCAACAAGCAGGGTATCAGTTACTGGAAGATATTCTTTACCAAATAGATAAAATTGTATCTGTGGACCTGGATTCAAAATGCTTCCTCCTCTCCAAAAAATAGTATAAAAATCAAAGCATAAAATAAATTGGAAATAGAATTTAATTAAAAAAGAACAAAATAATCAGAAAACAATCTTTATTTAATCCTCAAAAGTTGAAATTAAAAGTTTATATACAGAATAAAAACCAGCTGCCAGACCAACAAGCAGACCGGAAATTTTAAAAAAAAGCTCAAAACCTAAAAGACTGTCTACTAAATAACCGGCACCAAAACCAATCCCGGCCGAAACAACTATCATTAAACCAACTTCTGTTAGCAGTGAAAGACCTCTCATAATCTGACGCCAATCTTTATTATCCATTTTTAATCTTACCTTTGTAATATTTTATTATATAAAAACTCAAGTTGCAAGCTCAAATGTGAAATAAACAACAAAGTCTCAAAAATAACAAATTTTTGAATGCTCTACAATTTTTTAAAACCAGAGCAAAAACCATTAGCTATCTTCCAGTGAACAACCCTCCTGTGGTAATTCCACAGAAAAAATGCCGAGCCTCTTGGCTCCATAGATAATTATTAAAATAACTGAAGTAAAAATAATTAAAGCATGATCAAATTTAATTCCATTAATAACAAAAGCTATGGTTCCTAAAATTGCACTAATAATATACACTGAAATAACAGCCTGGCGCTGATTCATCCCGATTGCCAGCAGTCGATGATGAATATGTCCATGATCTGCTTCTCCAATTGGACGATCATTAAAAATCCTGCGGATGATCGCAAAAGTTGTATCCAGAATCGGTATTGCCAGAGCCAGCATTGGTACAAATATAGTTACTGCCGCTGCACTCTTAAGTGCTCCGGTAATCGAAACAGCTGCTATAATATAACCAATAAACATGGAACCCGTATCTCCCATAAAAATCTGAGCGGGATTAAAATTGTATTTTAAAAAACCCAGACAGCTGCCGGCCAGTAAGACAGCCAGCATCGGTGCTACAAGCTGATTCTCCTGCAGAGCAACTGCAAACAAAGTTAAAACTGCAATAATTGAAACTCCAGCCGCCAGTCCATCAAGACCATCAATTAAATTAATGGTATTAATAATACTGACAATCCAGAACACTGTAAAAGGAATCGCATAGACGCCCAGATAAATAAAACCACCAAAAGGATTGGTAATAAAGTTAATTTTAACACCATAGTAAATTAAAATCAGAGCCCCAATTATCTGGCCAAAAAACTTTAGTGGAGCAGAAATTTCAAATTTATCATCCAGCAAACCTAAGATCAGCATAAAACTGCCACCAATTATAATTCCTTTAATTGTTTGATTGGGAGGCAGAAAAAAGCGGAGCGGAATCATAAAAGCAAGATAAATTGCTGTTCCACCTGCAGTAGCAATAATCTTTGTATTTATTTTTCTTTCTCCAGGCCGATCAATAAAACCAAATTTATGTGCCAGTTTAATAACAACCGGAGTTATGGCCAGAGATAATATTAAAGTAATTATAAAAGCAGCCAGATATAGCAATTATCTTACCTCCATTTCTTTTTTATTTTGTACCGTAAAGTCTATCTCCTGCATCACCAAGGCCGGGAACAATATAAGCATGATCATTTAATTTCTCATCCAGAGCACCTGTCCAGATATCAATATCCGGATGTGCATCCTGAATTTTTTTAACTCCTTCTGGAGCTGCAACTAAAACCATTAATTTAATGCTGCGTGGATTTCTTTCTTTAATAAATTTAATAGCTTCCATAGCAGTATTACCTGTAGCCAGCATAGGATCTACAACCAGCAAATCTCTTTCCTCAACATCAGTCGGCAGTTTACAGTAGTATTCTACGGCCTCTAAAGTCTCAGGATCTCTATATAAACCAATATGACCAACCCGGGCAGCGGGAATCAATTTTAAAACACCATCCAGCATTCCCAGTCCAGCTCTTAAAATAGGAACAACTCCCAGTTTTTTACCGGCAATCATTTTAAACTTTCCTTTAGTTATTGGAGTTTCAATTTCTACATCTTCTAAGGGCATATCTCTTGTTACCTCATAGGCCATTAGAGTTGCCACCTCATCAGCAAGCTCTCTAAATTCTTTAGGTCCAGTATTTTTATCCCTCATTATTGCAACTTTGTGTCTTATTAGCGGATGATCCATTACATGTAATTCACTCAAAGTTATTACTCCCTTCATATTAATATTATTCTACTTAAAGAGGCTTAGTCCTCCTCAATCAGCTCAAAATTCTTTAGTTTTTCCAGTAAGGCCTTTAAATTATCTCTTATTTCATCTCTTGTCTCCCGATAAACTGCTTCGGATAGACCAAAAGGATCCTGAATATCTCTTGATTCAGCATCCAGCTCACTTAATTCTTTTAACGTGAAAATCTTATCAGCCAGATCAGGATGTTTAAGCACCAGAGCCCGGCTGTGTTTCCGGGTCATCGTAATAATTAAGTCTTCCCGGGTAAGCTCAATATCTTCGATATTGTGGGAACTATGTTCTGCCAGATCGATATTTAATTCTGCCATCACAGTACTGGCTTTCTCATTGGCATCAGCCCCTTTAACTGCCGAAATACCAGCTGAAAGAACCTCCCAATTTTTGGCTTTTAACTCTTCTTTTTCAGCTATTAATTCTTTTAATAGATATTCTGCCATCGGACTCCTACAAGTGTTTCCTGTGCAAACAAATAAAATTCTTTTAATTGTCTCCACCTCCTGGCTGAGAATATTGATCGGCAGCTGCAGCTTTGTAAATCCTGTTCATAACTGCTTCTCCTATACCTGCTCGATCCAGTTCTTCAATATAAATTTCCTCTATACTCTGATCTGCATCCATTTTCCTCAATAAATCAAATAGTTTTTGGGCCAGTTCTTCTGGTGCCTTATGATCAAAAACCCGCAAAATCTTTATATTTTTATCTGGTAGCTTGCCAGTATCAATTTCACTCTCTCTGGCAGTTATAATAGCAATCCTGGTATTTTCAGCCCTTTTTAAAGCCTGATTTAAAACCGAAATCCTATCTGCAAAATTAAAAGTATATAATTTCTTCTCCGGTGCATAATGACGATATTTCATCCCTGGAGAAAGAACTTTATCATTTTTCAGCTCAGCTGCCAGAATAACTTCTTCTTCTAAAAATCGAGAAATTTCTTCCCGACTGATTCCACCTGGTCTTAAAACCCGAACCTGATCTCCACTCAGATCAATCACGGTTGATTCCACTCCGAAATGACAAAAGCCCCCATCCAGAATCAGCGGTATTTTTCCTTTTAAATCATTATAAACATGTTCAGCTCTGGTCGGACTGGGAAAACCGGAGGTGTTTGCGCTGGGAGCAGCCAGAGTTAGTCCGGAACTCTCAATTACAGCCAGCATCAGAGGATGGGCCGGCATCCTAACAGCAATAGTCTCCAGGCCGGCAGAGGTTGTCTCCGGAACTTCCTCTTTTTTGGGGAAAATAATAGTCAGCGGCCCGGGCCAGAATCTCTGCATTAATTTTCTAGCTTTTGTCGATATTTTGCCTGCTGTAAGCTGCTCAAGCTGTGATTGATCAGCAATATGTACAATCAGCGGGTTATCCTGTGGTCGCCCTTTGGCTTTAAATATTTTTTTTACAGCTTCAGGATTTAAAGCATCAGCCGCCAGTCCATAGACAGTTTCGGTTGGCAGGGCCACTATTTCTCCCTCTTTTAAGAGCTCTGCCGCTTCAATTACAGCCTGGTCACTCTTTAAATCTGAGCGTAATTTTAAATCAAGTGCCAGTTTTTTGATATCCTGCTGCTGAAATTTAGTCTGATATTCGGTTTTTTTAATCTTTGTTTTATAACCCATCACTTTCACCCGACCCCGACTTAAAATAGCTCTAAAACTTAAATTTAATTAGTTTTACTTTCAGCTCTTTTTTCTAAAACTGCCGTTACAATTCTATCATTATTAGAATAATCTTGCTTAACTTCTATATCTGTCCAGTTATCTCCAAAAAGACTGCTTACTGACTCAGCCTGCCGATAACCGATTTCTAAAAACAATCTACCGCCCTTTTTAAGAACTTTTTCAGCTTCCGGAATCAAACGTCGATAGTATTCCAGGCCATTTTCTCCTGCCTTAAGAGCAGTCTCCGGTTCTTTTTTTACCTCGGGAGACAGTTCTTCCATCTCAGTTTCGGAAATATAAGGGGGGTTAGAAACAATAATATCAATTTCCTTAATTCCCCTTTTAATAAATTCAGCCAGCAGATCACTTTTTAAAATACTCATCCGCTCGGCTAACTCATGTTTTTCCATATTCTGACGGGCAATCTTTAAAGCCTGAAGAGAAAGATCAACTCCCACCACCTTAGCGTTCTCAAGATAGTGAGCCAGGCTAACTGCAATCGCGCCACTGCCGGTCCCCACATCAATAATCTGAGGACTCTCCAGTTCCGCCTTACGACAGTATTCAATAACTGCCTCCACTAAATTTTCGGTATCAGGACGGGGTATTAATACCCCTTCTGCTACTTTAAATTCTAATGACATAAATTCCTTTTTTTCAATTATATAGGCAACAGGCATTCTCTGAGCCCTTTTTTTGATCATCTCTCGATAGCTGTCAATTTCAGAACTTTTTAGAGGATAATCATATTTTACATAAAGATTAATTCTTTCCATATCCAAAAGATCAGCCATCAGCACCTCAGCATCCAGGCGAGAACTTTCAATTCCTCTTTCAGCCAGAAACTGGTCACTGCGATTAAGAAGTTCTTTAATATTCATTTTAGATCTTCTCCAATCTCTTGATATTATCCTCCTCAATTAGGGGCTCGATTACCTGATCTAAATCTCCATCAAGGATTTTATCCAGCTGATGCACAGTCAGATTAATCCGGTGGTCACTAACTCTTCCCTGAGGAAAGTTGTAAGTCCTAATTTTTTCGCTGCGGTCACCTGTACCAACCTGAGACTTACGAGCTTCTGCTCTCTCCTGCTGTTTTTCCTGCTCCTTTTTCTCCTGCAGGCGGGCGCGTAAAATACGCATCGCTTTAGCTTTGTTTTTATGCTGTGATTTCTCATCCTGGCAGGAAACTGTCAGACCGGTTGGCTCATGAGTAATTCTAATCGCAGAGTCAGTTGTATTAACACTCTGACCACCAGGACCACTGGAACGGAAGGTATCAATAGTCAGGTCATTGGTATTGATCTCAACATCGACTTCTTCTGCTTCCGGCAGCACAGCTACAGTTGCAGTAGAAGTATGGATCCGGCCGCTGGATTCAGTTGAAGGTACCCGCTGAACACGGTGAACTCCACTTTCATATTTTAGATATTTAAAGATATCTGTCCCTTCAATGGTAAAAATAATTTCTTTAAATCCACCTGTCCCGGATTCATTGGCACTCATAACTTCTACTTTCCAACCTCTACCTTCTGCATAACGGGTATACATTCTGTAAAGATCAGCAGCAAAAAGTGCGGCTTCATCTCCACCGGCACCGGCCCTAATTTCTACAATAACATTTTTTTCATCATTGGGGTCATCAGGCAGCAGCATAATTGGAAGCCTTTCTTCCAATTTTTCTTTTTTGGGTTTCAGTTCTGCAATTTCTTCTTCAAAAAGTGCCTGCATTTCTGGATCATCATCAAGCTCCATCATTTCTTCAGCTTCTTCAATTCCCTCTTTTGCTTCTTTATATTCTTTATATTTATCGACTATCTTTTTTAGTTTTGCATGTTTTTTTAACAGCTTCTGATATTTATCACTGTCATTAATTACTTCTGGATCACTGAGCTTGGAATTCAGCTTTTTATAATTAGCTACCAGTTTATCCAGTTTTTCTTCTAAATCATTAATATCAAACATTTATCATTCACCTCATATTATCTTAAAAATTAACAGGCTTATTCGCCTTTAATCGCATGACAGCTCCTGCAGCGGGCCTCATAAACCTCGGAAGCACCGACCAGAATCACCGGATCATCGGCTGCTGCCGGTTCACCATCAATTAAACGCTGAGTTCTACTTGCTGGTTCACCACACTGAATACAGATAGCATGCAGTTTATCAACATATTCGGCTCTTGCCATTAGTTCCGGCATCGGGCCAAATGGTTCATTGCGAAAATCTCTGTCCAGACCGGCCAATATTACTCTGATCCCTCTATCCGCCAGGTCTTCACAAATCTCCACTAAATCTTCATGAAAAAATTGAGCTTCATCAATACCAACAACATCAACTGTATTATCAATCCGCTCTAAAATTTCTTCTGGATGATCAACCGGAACTGCTTCTATACTGTTTCCACTGTGAGAAACAACATCTTTTTTACTGTAACGATTATCTAAAACTGGTTTAAAAACTTTTACCTTCTGCCTGGCAATTTTCACCCTCCGCAGCCTGCGGATTAACTCTTCACTTTTACCACAGTACATTGGACCTGTAATTACTTCCAGCCAGCCACTTTTTGTGATTTTATACAATTACTCCACCTCATCATTAGTTTGCTGTTCAGATTTTAAATCAAAAATGAAATTAAAATTTTCTCTTACAAGCGCCAGATTATGAAAATTTTTCTAAAAAAAAAGCAGAGCAATTAAGCCCTGCAGCAGAAAAAAGGATTTCTGTTCCGTTCTACTCAGAATCTTCTTCTGAGCTTTCGTCTGAAATCCCATATTTTTTATTAAATCTTTCGACACGACCACCTTTTTTGGCTTTACGCTGTTTTCCTGTATAGAATGGATGACAGCTAGAACAAACTTCTACCCTGATATCTTCTTTAGTTGACTTAGTTTTATAAACCTCGCCGCAGGCACAGGTTATTGTGGTTTCTTTTACGTCCGGGTGGATTCCTTCACGCATCTATATCACCTCTCTTGCATACATAATTATTGTTACACCGATTATTTTATGTCTTAAAAATCGGGCTGAAGACATAAATCTTCACGCTAAGATTTATTATAACACAGGCCTTTTAGTGTTGCAAGGAAAAAGCTAGAGATTTTCAAGCCTGTTTTAGTTCTTAAAGACCTTGTCCAGCATATCCAGCAGTTCCTCATTATCCTTAGTATTTTTTAGCTGTTTTAAAAAAGTACTCATCAGCTCATAATCTGTCATATCCTGAGTCTGCTGACGGAGTTTCCAGATAATTTCCAGTTCCTTCTCTCCCAAAAGCATCTCTTCTTTTCTGGTTCCAGAACGATTGATATCAATTGCCGGGAAGAGTCTTCGCTCTGCCAGTCGGCGGCTTAAGTGCAGTTCCATATTACCTGTACCCTTAAACTCCTCATAAATTACATCATCCATACGGCTGCCTGTATCCACTAGAGAAGTAGCAATAATTGTCAAACTGCCACCTTCTTCGATATTTCGGGCAGCTCCAAAAAACCGTTTGGGGAAATGCATAGCTGTTGGGTCAAGTCCACCTGAGAGAGTTCTGCCGCTGGGAGGGATGGTCACATTGGCTGCTCTGGCAAGTCGGGTAATACTATCTAAAAGAATGACTACATCATTTTTGTGTTCAACCAGCCGCTTGGCTTTTTCCAGCACCAGCTCAGCTACCTGAATATGTTCCTCGGGTGGCTCATCAAAAGTAGAGGCAATTACTTCCGCATCAACCGAACGCCTCATATCTGTAACCTCTTCCGGCCGTTCATCAATTAAAAGAATCATCATCTTGCTTTCCGGATAATTATAACGAATACTATTAGCTACCTTTTTTAAAAGCACAGTCTTACCGGCTTTAGGTGGAGAAACTAAAAGCCCCCGCTGCCCTTTCCCAATCGGAGCAATCAAATCAATCATCCGGGACGAAATTTCATTTTTATGATATTCAAGCTTATACCGTTCCTCCGGATAAAGAGGAGTTAAATCTTCAAAATGCGAACGCTCCCTTGCTTTTTCCGGATCCTGATAATTAACCGCCTCGATTCTTAAGATTGCAAAATATTTTTCGTTATCCTTGGGTTCTCTGACCTGACCGGAAACTACATCTCCAGTTCTTAAGTCAAATCTCCTGATCTGAGAAGCGGAGATATAGATATCATCACTGGAGGGGATATATTTAGAAGGTCTTAAAAATCCATATCCTTCACTCTGAATAATCTCCAGCACACCCTCAGCAAAAATATTCCCTCCTTTTTCTGTTCCCTTCTTCAAAATAGCAAAGATCAAATCTTTTTTCCGCATCTGCGAATAACCGCTGACTCCCATTTCCTTTGCTATCTCATGTAATTCTGTAATAGTTTTTCGTTCTAACTCACTGATGTTAAGCACATCAAGTCCACCTTTCTTTATTTTCCCTGTTTTATTTAAAAATAATTTATCTGAATAAATCTGTATGTATATTCTATTAAACTAGATGACTTAGTATTTTTAGTTATTTAAGCTTGATGAGTAACTAGGATAAATGAGGTCAAACAACAGGAGGTTGTTTGTTAATCCTGCCGCAGGAGGCAGCAATAGATTAAGCAGCTTCATTTATCTCAGTAATTAATTTCAAATTTTGAATGATATTTATATTTTTGACTCTAAACTCCTGTCGAGCTGACTTAGTAAATTGCTTAGAAAAAGTTTATGAATAGCAAAGTTAAAACTGACCGAAGAACACGATGTTCTGAGCTGACCGCGGCACAGGAGGTGCCGATCGGGAAGGTAGTCATTTTTAACTTTAATAAGAATTCTACTTTTTCTTGTAATTTAATTTGGAATAAGGCAAGAGTTTAGAGGCAAAATATTTAAGTCAATAACAAAAATTTGAAATTAAATTACGTTTAGTCCGAGCTGAAATAGCAGATAAACTCCTACAAAATATACTATTGCAGCCGCAATCGAGTCCCAGCCCATCCACATAAACGAGCGGCGAGATCGATAAAATAAACCGATTAAAATTATAGTTGCCATCACAATACCTACAGTTGCAGTTAAAATATGTACTATGCGGGCATCTTCTAATAAAACTCCCTGACGATAAAAAACATCGGCAAAGAAAATAACTGTCATATTGAAGATATTGCTGCCAAAGACATTTCCTACTGCCATGTTATAGGCACCAATTTTAACAGCCGAAATAGTTGCAACCAGTTCCGGTAATGAAGTAGCAGCAGCCACCATAATTGAACCAATAAAACTCTGATCGATTCCAGTCAGCATAGATATCTGATCAGCAGTAATCGTTAAACGATAGCCACTAAAAACAATTACAACTGCACAAAGAGCAAAACCCAGCAGAGCCTTATTTAAAGTATAGTCTGGATTTGGATCTTCCTCTTTTTTTGGATCATCTGGATCAAGAGGATTTTTCTTATCATAACGATAAATCATGCGTACACTTATAATATAAGTGAGCAGCAAGATAATACTATCTACACCAACACCAAAAATACTTAAATTAAAATTCATAAAATTAGATAAGATAAGACTGAAGACGACCAGTGCTGAAAGCAAAACACCTACCAGACCGGAAAGAATGTGACTGTAGTTAACTCGAAGTAGTAGTGGACCCTTGCCCTGTAGAAGATCAGCAAAGGCTAAGATGACAAGATTAAAAGTATTGCTGCCAAAAGCGTTACCAACTGCAATATCTGGTGCCCCTACAATAGCTGAACTGATACTGGTCACCAGTTCCGGCAACGAAGTTGCCATTGCAATTAAAATACCACCGATAAAAGCCTGACCGAGTCCACTTTTATCAGCAATTATATCTCCAAACCTTGATAAATAAGTTCCTGAAATAATAATAAATATTGCCATTAAAATAAATTCTAACCAGAGCTGTGTCAACTAAATCCTCCTTTTGAAAAAGAATAAAACACCGGGTACCTGTAAAATATCTCCATCAACTTAAAATTCAATAAGCTTTTATAGAAATATTTTACAGATACCCGGTAGTAATTACTATTTACCAGGCCTGACCATTACTGCCCAGAATTCTAATTTTCTCTTTTACTTTTTCTGCAATTGCATCTCTACCAGGTCCACAGTATTTACGTGGATCATATAATTCTGGCTTTTCAGCAAAAATTTCTTTGACTCTAGCAGTAAATGACTGCTGGAAATCAGTATTTACGTTAACCTTGTTTACACCAAGACTTACAGCCTTCTCTAAATCTGCTGCCGAAACACCAGAAGCTCCATGAAGAACTACAGGCATATCAATTAGCTTTTTAATAGTTTCTAATCTGCCAAAATCTAACTCAGGATCACCTTTATAAACACCGTGAGCAGTTCCGATTGCAATTGCAAGCGCATCTACTCCAGTAGCTTCTATAAATTCTTTTGCCTGGTCAGGATCAGTATACATTGCATCTTTTTCGTCAACTGTATGGTCATCTTCTGTACCACCAATTGTACCCAATTCTGCTTCAACACTTACCCCAACATTATGCGCTGCCTCTACAACCTTTTTGGTTAAGGCAATGTTTTCTTCAAAAGGCTTTTTAGAAGCATCAATCATTACAGAAGAAAATCCTGCTCTGATACACTTCATAACACTCTCAAAATCACTACCATGATCAAGGTGTAAAGCCACAGGAATATCAGTCTTATCTGTAGCAGCCTCAACCATCTTAATTACATAATCCATACCAATATAGCGAATTGCACCTTCACTTGCCTGTAAAATAACAGGAGAATTAAGTTCTTCTGCTCCCATCATAATTCCCTGCAGGAATTCCATATTGTTAATATTAAATCCACCCACTGCATAAGTTTTCTTGTGTGCATCCTGTAAAATATCTGCCATTGGAACTAAGTTCATAATTAATATCCTCCTTATTAAATATTAATCCAGGGTCTTTTAAAAATTATTTGATTTTCCCTGAATAGAATGCAGCTGCACGCTGTTTAACTGTCTTAAATTTTTTAAATCTTCTTTATCGACAGCAGCTATATTTAAACGCGAGCCGCAGTTGTTACAAATTAGTTGAATTCTGTCAGAAAATAATTCTATATTTATATCATCACTGCCGCATTCACAGCTTAAAGCCTCTTCCACGGCAATATCATGAATAATGTCAAGTGCCTGCAGCATGACCTCAGGATTCTTAAAATCATCAAAACCAAGCTCGGCTGCCATTAATTCGAGATCCTGCTTCTCTTTTTTTATCTCCTCGTTAACCAGAGCCGGGGGACCAAAAAACCCCGGATTAAGACCTGTGTCTCTGCAGGAAAGAGGCTGAAGATGGTTTGAACGCCAGAAATCCTGAGCGCTAACTAACACCTTATGAGCTTTGTCACAGTGCAAACAGAAATAATTAATCTGCAGCTGAGAATTTTCCTTTCTCATCAACGCTGCTTTTTCTGCTCCACAGCTGCAGCTTAGTTGTTTAAGTTCACCAGCCGGCAGCTCAAAAATATTGACCTTCTCCTTTTCCAGACGCCCACAGGCAGGACAGCTTAAAGCAATTGTTGTCGAAAGATTGATTAACATTATTTATCCCGGCCTGTAAACTTGAGGCCAGGTCTTCACCTCCTTAACCTAATTATTCTTCATTGATTATGAAAATCCTTTTTTGAATCTCAAAAATTAGGTTAAGCGGCCATTTGACTTTAACTATCCTCTTTAACAATCCGCCTGATCTCTCTAATTCTAACTTTATGTTCCTCAGTTTTAAAACACTGAGCAAATGCTTCACTTTCGTATTCATAACCGGCCTGAGAAGGCTCCTGACATTTTTTGTTTACAGCCTTTTTAATCATTTTGACAGCCTGAGTTGAACGATCCGTTATCTCAAGGGCTAATTCTCTTGCCTCCGAAAGCAAACTGCGGGGTGTAACCACTTTATTAATCAGCCCCAGCTCATAGGCTAATGCTGCATCAATAATATCACCTGTATATAATAACTCTTTTGCTTCTGCTTCTCCTATCAGCCGCGGCAGCCGCTGAGTGCCTCCAAAGGCTGGAATAATTCCCAGCTTAACTTCCGGCTGCCCAAATCTAGACCGGGTCGAGGCAAGGCGAAGATCACAGGCCAGTGTTATTTCCATACCACCACCAAGGGCATAACCATCAATTGCTGCAATTACAACCGGAGCACTTTCTTCGATTAAATTACAGAGCTGCTGGCCCTTTTGCGACAATTTTTTGGCCTGTTTATAATCTAATTTTTCCAGATAATCTATATCACCGCCAACAGAAAAAGCTCTGCTGCCTTCTGAAGTTAAAATAACAGCTGCTGCCTCGTCAGCTTCAAACAATTCTACCAGTATTTGTTGCAGCTGATCCAGCAGTTCTTCATTATAAGCATTTAAAACCTGAGGCCGATTAATGCTGACAGTTGCTATCGGAGAATTAAAATCACACTTTACTAAATCTCCTGCCATATTAGCTCCCCCTTATTTTTTGCTATTTTTCTGTTCCATTGCTGCTCTGATAAAACTGACAAATAAAGGATGTGGTCTATTTGGACGTGATTTAAATTCAGGATGGAACTGAACTCCTACAAACCAGGGGTGTTCAGGCACCTCAACTATCTCGACCAGTCTTTCGTCAGGTGATAATCCACTCAAAACCATTCCCGCCGCTTCGATATCTTCTCGATAGTGGTTATTAAACTCATAACGGTGGCGGTGGCGCTCATAGATTACTTCTTCCTGATAAGCCATCCGGCTAATACTTTCTTCTTTTAGTTTACAGGGATAAAGCCCCAGACGCATGGTCCCACCCATATCTTCTACATCATGCTGGTCTGGCATCAGAGCAATTACTGGTTCTTTTTCCTGCTCATCAAACTCACTACTGTTTGCCTCTTTAAGATTAAGCTCATTACGGGCATATTCTATTACAGCACACTGCATACCGAGGCAGATTCCAAAATAAGGAACCTTGTTTTTGCGAGCATATTCTACCGCCTTCAGCTTACCTTCAATTCCCCGATCTCCAAAACCACCCGGGACCAGAATACCATCTAAATCAGCCAGGTTCTTTTCGGCCTGGTTTAGAGTCTCTAAGTCTTCAGCATAGATATACTCTATCTCAACTTCACAGTTGTTGGCAATCCCGGCATGGGTAAATGATTCTGCTATACTGATATATGCATCCGGAAGTTCAACATATTTACCAACTATTCCAATCTTAACTGTATGGTCACGATCCTTAATTTTATCTACCAGCTCAATCCAATTTTTAAGATCAGCTTTTTTGACCTGATCTTTCAGTTTCAGTTTTTTAATCACATTTTCAGCCATTCCCTCTTCTTCCAGCATCAAGGGTACTTCGTAAATATGTTCTGCATCAACAAGCTGAATAACATCCTCTTTTTCCACATTACCAAAAAGAGAAATTTTGTCCTTAACTTCCTGGGTTAACTCTCTCTCAGAACGACAGACAACAATATCAGGCTGGATACCAATACTGCGCATTTCTTTAATACTGTGCTGAGTTGGCTTGGTTTTTAGCTCACCCGCCGCCTTAAGATAAGGAACCAGAGTACAGTGAAGATAAAGGATATTGTCCCGTCCCAGATCATTTTTCAGCTGTCTAATCGCCTCTAAAAAAGGTAAACTCTCAATATCACCAACCGTACCACCAATCTCAGTCAATACAACATCAGCATTAGTTTCTCTACCAACTCTGGTAATTCGATCTTTAATCTCATCTGTAATATGCGGAATAACCTGTACTGTTGCTCCCAGATAATCTCCTCGACGTTCTTTTTGAATTACAGAACCATAAATTTTACCGGTAGTTACATTATTACTCTGACTTAAATTGGCATCAATAAAGCGTTCATAATGGCCTAAATCCAGATCAGTTTCGGCCCCATCATCAGTCACAAAAACTTCTCCGTGCTGATAGGGACTCATTGTTCCTGGATCATAATTAATATAAGGATCGAATTTCTGAATACTGATTTTAAGACCTCTACTTTTAAGCAGACGGCCCAGGGAAGCTGCAGTTATCCCCTTCCCAAGAGCAGAAACCACTCCTCCGGTTACGAAAATATACTTGGTCATTTTTGCTATCTCCTCCACTTTTAATCTTGAAATTAATTATAAGTATTTATGTAAAGAGAAGATTCACCATCAAATTTTAGTAAATCTTCTCTATTTTAAAACCTGACTATTTAAATTATAACTACATCTGCTCCGGAGCACTAATGCCCAGCAGAGTTAAAACATTTTTTAAGACCTGGCGGGCTGCATTAACCAGATAAAGTCTCGCCTGGGCCAGTTCGCTGCTGTCTGTATTTACCCGACAATTATTATAGAATGAATGGAAAGCTGTTGCAAGATCATATGCATAAGTTGTAAGGTGATGCGGCTGTCTTGATTCTGCACTTAATTTGATTTCTTCCGGCAGTTTAGCCAGCATCTTCATTAAGTCAATCTCAGCTTCATGTGTTAATAGATCCAGATTATCAGCAGCTGCTTCCAGTTCAGAATTGGCAATAATACTGTGGATTCTTGCATGAGCATACTGAACATAATAAACCGGATTATTGCTTGATTCTTCTTTAGCAAGCTCCAGATCAAAATCAAGATGGCTGTCAGTGCTGCGCATTACATAATAGTAACGAGCTGCATCTCTTCCAACTTCCTGGTTTACCTCACTCATAGTTACAAAGCTGCCGGCTCTTTTGGACATTGGCATTTTCTTGCCATTCCGGAGCAGAGTTACCATCTGCACTACAATAACCTCGAGCGTATCTCTGTCATAACCGAAGGCTTCAATTACTGCTTTCATCCTTGGAATATAACCGTGGTGATCGGCACCCCAGACATTAATTAATTTATCAAAGCCGCGCTCCAGCTTATCTAAATGATAGGCCATATCTGCTGCCAGATAAGTAGGTGAACCATCTGATTTGATAATTACTCGATCCTTATCATCTCCAAAATCAGTAGATTTAAACCAGAGAGCATCTTCCTTTTCGAAAATATAACCTTTATCCCGCAGAAGGTCTATTGCATGCTCAATCTGTTCAGGATGCAGTGTGCGCTCACTAAACCAGTTATCAAATTCAATTCCGAATTCTTCCAGATCAGATTTTATATTTTTAAGCATTTCCTGATAGGCATACTCACGACAAATTTCAATTCTTGCTGTTTCATCTTTTTCCATCAACTCAGCACCATAATCATCATATAAATCCTGAGCAATTTCTTTAACATAATCACCGGCATATACATCTTCCGGCATTTCAATTTCTTCTCCCAGCAGCTCCCGGTATCTTAAAAGAGTTGACTGACCCAGAATATCCATCTGGTTTCCAGCATCATTAATATAATATTCTCTTTCTACATCGAAACCCGCAGCTTCCATAATTGAAGCAGTTACATCTCCAACAACTGCTCCCCGGCTGTGTCCAACGTGGAGTGGTCCGGTTGGATTGGCAGAAACAAACTCCACCTGCACTCTCTTCCCTTTGCCGGCATCAATTTTACCATAATCATCTGCTCTTCTGGTAATAATCTTTAAGTTATTCCAGAGCCAGGCATTGTTTAGTTTAAAGTTAATAAAACCCGGACCGGCTATACTTATGTCTTCTACTATTTCACTTTCAAAATTATCAACAATAATCTCAGCAATCCTGCGGGGGTTCATCCCTGCCCTGCCGGCTAAAACCATTGCCAGATTGGTAGCATAATCCCCGTGGCCTTTTTCGCGCGGTACTTCTATTGAGACCTCAGGTACCTTCTCTAAATCTAAATCTCCATCAAAAATTGCTTTTTTTACACTTTCGACCAGAAAGCTGATAAGTTCAGCTTCCACAGCGGCCTGTAAATTTTTCTGCAAAACAATAAACCTCCTATGAATTTTCCTTTATAATTTTATAATTTATTTTTAAATGGTGTTCAGCATTTAATTCTCCACCCAGAAAAACCTGATAGTTAATTCTAATCAGGCCCGCATTATCGCTGATTTCCATTTCCAATCTTTTTGTTTTAACTGCCATCTTGATCTCACCATAGGCAGTCTTAAAATAACCCTCCTGCTTTTTACCAGTTACAAAATCCTGCTTCATAGCAGCAGGTTCCTGGCGCAGGAGTAAAACTCGTTCCCGTTCAGGATCAATTTTAATAATAGTCTGCGAACCATCAAGACCTTCAGCATCATCCTGATAGCTTAAATAAAGTTTTTGATTTTTGCTATAAAATTCACCCTGATACCGATTGTTGATCTGCTGTTTTTCCTGATCATCAATAATCTGCTGTACATTTTCTAACTTAATAGAACAATTTTTACTCATACTCTGTTAATTCACTCCAGAATTTTATAATTTGAAAAAACCACAGCCCAAATTTTAACTGCGGTTTTTAAATTCTATATTTTAATATTTTTACCAAATTCTACTGCTGACTGGTGGTTCTTAATTGCCTTAAAATTCTTAACTATACAGCCCTGTGATTCAAGAGCAGCCATTACCTTCTTTAAAGCCTTATTGGTTGCAAAAAAACGAGGTTTAACATAGGCGACAGCATCTTTTCCGACAGTACGTTTGGCTTTAGAAAGAAATGAACTTAATGATTCATCTATCTTCCCTCTAAAAATCCCCCTGGTTGGACTGCCTGCCAGAATTAAATCGTAGGGATAAAAGGAGACTCCATTTCCCACATCTTTTGTATTTTTTATGTCAACTCTAAACCCCTGTGATTCTGCCCCTTCTTTTATACCCTCTGCTATATCCTTAAGATCAGCATCAGGTGTATGTATTATTAATAAACGCTGCACTGATAACCCTCCTTTTTTAATCAATCTTAATTTTATCATAAAACTTAAAACTTTTACAGGGTTATTAGCAAGAAAAATATAAAAAAGCTCCCTTTCTATAATAATATAAAAAGGGAGGCTTATAAATCAAGCAAAAATTTTATTATTTTAAGCCAAGTTTTTTAGCCAGTTTATCTTTAGGCATATAACCTACCAGCTTATCTTTAACCTTACCGTCTTCCATTACCAGCATAGTTGGAATACTCATAATTCCATATCTGGAAGCAGTAGACTGATTTTCGTCAACATTTAATTTAGCAACCTTAATCTGATCACTGTATTCTCTGGCGATATCCTCTACAACGGGTGCTACCATTCTACATGGTCCACACCATTCTGCCCAAAAATCAACTAAAACTTTTTTGTCAGCTCTTAAAACTTCACGACTGAAGTTCCCATCTGTTACTTTTACCGGTTTACTCATTTTTGAATTTCCTCCTGTTGTGTTAATAAAATTTTTTTACAGCCGGTACAAAACCCCTTTTGCACCAGCTGCAAGTAAACAAAAATACAAAGTCTTTATCTTAGCTGGCTGCTACAGCTAAATCCTGAACTTTTTTCAGAATTGTTTTCGCTGGCACAGCACCAACCTGCTCATCTGCACCGGAGTTAATCACTGTTTTTGGTACTCCTGATACATTAAAGCTGGAAGATAGCTCTTCAAATTCCATTGCTTCTACCATTTCTCCTCTAACTCTGGGGTTAAGCATTGCCATTTGATGAGCAACTCTAACCGCACGTGGACAATAAGGACAGGTAGGAGTAATAAATACCTGCAGCAGTACGTCAGAATCAAGTTCCTGAATTTCTTTTTTGATATCTTCAGATAGATCAATTCTTTCTTTATCAGACATATCCAAAATATCTTCAATTAAAGAAGTAAACTCATAACCTGAAGGAATTCCATAAAAATGAACTCCGCTGTCCTGACCCTCATTATTTAAGAAAATAATTGCAGGTGCTCTATCAATGCCTAGTTCTTCAGCCTTTTCGCTGCCAAGTAAATGTTTTTCAAAATTTACTCTTTCATCTAAAGCTGTAACTTCTGCCAGAATTTCTTCTGTATCTTCACAGTACTGACAGCCTTCCTCCTGAGAAAAGAAAAGTAAATTTACTTCGTCTTTTAAATTTTTAGAGAACAGTTCTTTAATTTTGTTTTTTTCTTCCTGATCAATCTTTGCCATTATATATCACTCCCTGGTATTATTAATTTTTAACTTTAATTATGGCCTAGAAATTTTAATTTCATTTTGACTTACAACATCTATTATATACGATATAATTTTAATTAAAGTTAAGCAATTAACATTTTCCTAAATTAAATTTCAAAACACAGAAGAAGCATCAGCGGCCTCTCCTGTGTTAAAATCAAAATTTAAACAATTTATTTTTCTAAAAACACATTATAAGCTAAATAGGAATGATAAACATCAGCCTTACTAACTACCTCATAGGGAGAATGCATGGAAAGCACAGCCGGTCCACAGTCAACTACATCCATATTATAATTGGCCAAAAATTGGGCAATGGTTCCACCACCACCTTCATCAATTTTGCCGAGCTCTGCTGTCTGCCAGATAACACCAGCATTATTAAAGAGACCTCTAACTTCTCCCATGAATTCTGCACTGGCCTCAGAAGCTCCAGCTTTTCCACGGGCTCCAGTATACTTTGAAATAACAATCCCTTTACCCAGATAAGCCGAATTATGTTTGGCATAGACTTCAGCAAAGTCAGGATCATAGGCTGCATTTACATCTGCAGATAAAACCTTCGAATTCTGCATAACCTTACGCACCATTAATTCGCTGTAATCATTATAGTAAAGATCTACCAGATTGGCCACCTGATCTTCAAAAAAGTGAGACTGCATACCGGTTGAACCCATACTGCCGACTTCCTCCCGGTCCATCAGTAAAACTACCGAAGTATATTCAGGATCTTTTACATCCAGAATAGCTTCTAAAGCTGTATAACTGCAGACTCGATCATCATGTCCATAACCAGCCAGCAGACCTCTATCAAAACCTGCATCTCTGGTCTTAAACGCTGGAACCACCTGCAGATCAGCACTGATAAAGTCCTCTTCCTTAAAATCATATTCGGATTTTAAATGATTTAAAACAGCTTCTTTAATTTTTTCTTTTGCATCTTCATCAGCAACCGGGATGCTTCCAATAACAACATTTAACTGCTCACCACTGATACCCTCACTCATTGATTTTTTCATCTGACTTTTACCCAGATGTGGCAGAACATCACTGATAAAGAAAACAGGGTCATCTTCTTTTTCACCAATACTTATTTCTATCTGAGTTCCGTCATCTTTAACAACTACCCCGTGCAGAGCTAGCGGCATAGTTACCCACTGATATTTTTTAACTCCACCATAATAGTGAGTCTTAAACATTGCCATTTCTCCATCTTCGTAAAGTGGGTTTGGCTTTAAATCAAGCCTTGGAGAATCAATATGGCTGCCGACAATTTTCAGACCTTCTTTCAAATCTTTTTCCCCAATTACAGCTGCCATTAAAGCCCGGGAGCGATTCTCTACATAAACTTTATCTCCCTTTTTTAGACTTTTAAACTGATTAATATTTTTAAAACCGGCCGCTTCCAGTTCAGCAATTGCTGCAGAAGCAAATTCCCTTTCGGTTTTGTTTTCACTTAAAAATTTTGCATAAGCTTCATTAAAGGCAAAAACTTCTTCTCTCTCTTCTTCACCCATTTCTGACCAGGCATTTTTGGCCTGATATGCATTTTCATTCTTTTTTTCTTCACTCATCTATAATGCCTCCTTAAGAAATTTTATTCTTTTTAATTATATCAGCAAAACTATCAAATTGTAAGTAATTCTTTTACATTAAGCCGATAAACTTCCAGCAGCTTAAAAATTATTATTTTTAGGAAGCTGAAAGGCAAATTCTGAACCTGAATCTAGATTTTTTTGATAAACCCTGCCCCCATGCAGTTCTATAATATCTTTAACAATCGCCAGACCCAGACCACTACCTCTTATCTGACTCTGAAAACCCTTTTGATTAACTTTATAAAATCTTTCCCAGATATTTTTTCTTTCTTCCTCGGGTACTCCGGGTCCCTGATCCCGCACTATAAATTTTACCGACAAATCTGTTTCAGCTAATTTGATAACAATTTTGCCAGCAGTCGGCGAATATTTTACTGCATTATCCAGCAAATTAATTATTACCCTTTTGATCTTGTCAGCATCAGCATTAATTTCGATACCTGCTTCAATCTGAAAATCAATTTCCTGTTGCACTTCATTGACTTTTTGATAATCCTGAAGCATATTAAAAACAAATTTAGAGAAATTTATTTCTGTCCGTCTGAGTATATCAGTTTTTAACTCCGAAATACTCAGAATCTTATTTACCATAGTTTCCAGCCTATTGCTTTCTTCTATAATCATATTTAAATATTTTTCTTTGGCCTTTTTTCTACTAACTGCACCATCGTAAACAATCTCGGCAGCTCCTCTAATTGAGGAAAGTGGGGTTCTCAACTCATGAGAAACATTGGCCACAAAGTCACTCTGGAGTTTTTCAAAACGCCACCTCTCTGAAATATCCTGAAAAATAATGACAGTCCCCCAGAATTTGCTATCTCTAAAAATTGCTGTACTGTGCAGCAGCAGATATTTTTCAGCTTCTGGCAGCTTAATTTCGAGACTTCTGCTTTCCTTTTTTTGCATACTCGTTTCTATAAACTCAATTACCTGCCGGTTATTTAGCAGTTCCGAAATTTCCTGCTGATTATTCAGTTCAGCAGCAGGAGGAGCAATAAAAAGGTCTGCAAATGATTGATTTAGTAAAATTATTTCCCGATCGGAATTTAGAGCCAGCACCCCCTCTTCCATCCCGGAGAGAATATAGTTTAGTTTATTTCTTTCTTCTTTTAAATTGTTCATATTTTGGGCCAGAGTTTTTGACATATCGTTGATACTCTCTGCCAGATTTTTCAATTCTTTAGTGTTTTGCGAAGTATTTATTTCCAAAAAATTACCCCGGCTGATTTCTTCAGCAGTTTTACTAATATTTTTGAGAGGATTGGAAATACTTCTGGCCCAGAAATAGGCAAGCAGCAGCGCAGGAAGCGCTGAAAAAAGAGCCAAATAGAGCATAATTTTTTGAATCTGGTCCACTGTTGAATTAATCCCCTGGACAGAAGTAAAAAAGAGCAGACCATACTTTTCTCCAGCAACTTCCATGGCAGCAGCGTTTAAAAGCATTGGCCGTTCAAATTGAGCTGAATCTACCCGGCTGGAAAGCAATTTGTTATTAAAAATCTGATTATAACCTTCAAAGTCGACCCGCTCATCTATCCTGCCGGGATAACTGTAAATTATATTTCCTTTACTATCTGTTAACCAGATCTGACCCCTATTTTGGCGAGCGGTGAGACTAAGTATTTTATTTATCTCTTCTTCCTCGCCGGTAATCAAGAGTTGTTTTAAATCTGTTTTTAACTGATTCAAATTATATAAAACTTCATTTTCACGCCGGTTATAAAGAAAATCTTCTAAATAAAAGATAATAATCAGGCCAAAGACAACTATGATAATCAGCGAAAGAACTATAAATCTAAAAAACAATTTGCTAAATAGACTATTTGTCTTCCAGTTTTTCGGCTTCAAATTTATATCCTACCCCCCAGACTGTCTCAATTGCTGCTGCAGCATCACCCAGTTTTTTTCGCAGTGATTTGATATGAGTATCTACAGTTCGGGCATCTCCAAAATAATCATAACCCCAGACAGCCTTTAGCAGATTTTCCCGTCTAAAAACTTTTTTTGGATTCTGAGCCAGGTGCCAGAGCAGAGAAAATTCTTTCGGTGTTAGTTCAATAAAATCTCCCTGATATTTGATATAATGTTCTTCTTTGTTAATTAAAAGATCACCAAATTGAAGCTGTCCGGGTTTTTCTGTATTTTTTTGATATCTTCTTAAAACAGCCTTAATCCGGGCCACAACCTCCCGCGGGCTAAATGGTTTGCTGATATAATCATCTGCTCCCAGTTCAAGTCCAGTTATCTTATCTGCAGCTTCATCTTTGGCACTGAGAAAAATAATTGGTAGATCAAATTCCGGTCTAATCCGCTGACAGAACTCCCAACCATTCTCATCGGGCAGCATAATATCCAGAATTAAAATATCAACTGACTGTTTTTTTAAAATCCGGTATCCTTTTTCAGTATCTTCAGCTGCTATAACACTAAAACCTTCAAATTTAATATAATCTTCGAGTATCTCTCTAATATGTGGATCATCATCAATTATCAGAACCTTTTTGCCGCTCATACTGCCACTTCCTTATTCTGTAATTTTAGCTTTAAAGTTTATCAACTCACACTAATTATAACATAAAGAAAAAAGCCCTGCTTTTAGGCAGGACTTAATCTAGATAATCTTTATCTAAGGAAGTTTTAACTAAATATTCTTTTCAATTTTGGCATCTTCTCTCAGTTTAGCTAAATACTGATTGATTGCCTTACTCTGCTTCTGCTGTTTGAGCATCTTTTTTAAACGAGGCTTTAATTCTTTAAAAGAAGTATCCTTTCCATTCTGTGCCAGGGCTTCTTTATTTTTATCATAAGCCTGCTGCAGTTCTTTTTCGCTAACTTTAATATCAGCCAGCACTTTTTCCTCAATTAATTTATTTATCTTAATCTGAGGATTATTAGTAAATTCTTTTTTATAGGCAGCCTCATTTTTATAACCCTGCTGTTTAAGAATAGACAGGAACTGTTTTTCGTCCATTTGATTCTTTTTTAAGATAGCTGATTTCTGCTGCTGATAAATTTTGTCTTTTTCTGCCTGTGTCAGATTAATGTCCGATTCTTCTGCTGCCTGTTCCAGCAGTACATTATCAATTAAACTATCTAACTTAGCCTGCTGTAGTTTCTTTAATACAGAATTACCTGCTTCAGAACTCGCTAAAATCTGTGCCAGCTGCTGATCAACCTGACTTACCTGCTGTAAAATCTGATTAACTTTTGCCTGCTTTGCCAGCTGCTGAGAAGTAATCTTTTCTCCATTTACAGTAGCCACAACTTTATTAGCATTAAGATTCTTACTTAGAGAAGGATCAGCGGGTTCTCCATTCATCTGCTGAGCCATAACAGCTGTTGGAACCATCAGAACAGTTATCAATAAAAGTGAAACTAAAATTTTCTTCATTAAATATAAGCACTCCCTTTAAAATTACTATTAACCTAACCATAAAAATAATTTGATTAAGTATTTTTTATTTATCTGTTAATAGTATAAGTCAGAAATGTGATGAAAATGTGAGAGAAAGATTAGAACTATTTAAAACTTTCTCAGCTGTTCAAGATAACTGTCATAATTGCGTTTGATTTCCTGCATACTGTCTCCACCAAATTTTTCGGCTGTACTACTGGCCAGCACAGAAGCAGTAACCGCTTCTCCAACTATACTTGCCGCTGGTACAGCACAGACATCAGAACGCTCTTTGGCTGCTGTAGTTTCTTTTTTGGAAATTATATCAGCAGAGTGCAGGGGTTTTGCCAGAGTAGGGATTGGCTTCATCGCCAGTCGAATAATTAACTCTTCCCCATTGCTGATTCCACCTTCAATTCCACCTGCCTGATTTGACTTTCGATAAAAACCCCGGTCAAGATTATAAAAGATTTCATCATGAGCCTTGGAACCCGGAAGTCCAGCCCCCTTAAAGCCAGCTCCAATTTCCACACCTTTAATTGCCTGAATTCCCATCAACTGAGCTGCCAGCTTACTTTCCAGCTTTAAATCCCAGTGAACATGGCTGCCCAATCCAACCGGGAGGCCGGTAACAACAATTTCGAATACTCCTCCAACTGAATCCCCATTGGCTCGCCAGGAATCAATTAAATGCTTCATGGCCTCAGTTCTAGCAGTATCTCCACAGCGAAGTTCTGTTTTATCAAGTTCGTCAAAATATTCCTTAATATCAGACTCCCGTTTAAAACGTTCGGGATCTTTTGCTTTAATATCTGTCCAGGTCTCACTTTTTAAGTTGCCAATCTGGATTACATGACTGTAAATATTGATATCAAACTGATTTAAAAACTGTCGGGCTACTGCTCCAACCGCAGTTCGAGCTGCAGTTTCGCGAGCACTGGCTCTTTCCAGTACATTGCGCAGATCCCGATGATTATATTTTAAGGCTCCCGGCAGATCAGCATGCCCCGGTCGAGGATTAGTCAGGGCTTCCATATCTGCCTCAGCTTCTTTATCAGGTGCCATTACTTCCACCCAGTTTTGCCAGTCCTTATTTTCAATAGTCATACTGAGCGGGGTACCGAGAGTCTCTTTATGCCGCAGACCCGAATTGATTATTACCTGATCACTTTCTATTTTCATCCGACCACCACGACCATAACCCTGCTGTCTTCTAAATAATTGCTCATTTACTGCTTCAACTTCTACTTTAAGACCCGCAGGCAGACTTTTAATTATTGCTGTTAATCTTGGCCCGTGGGATTCGCCAGCCGTTAAATATTCAAACAAAATTTTCCCTCCTTTTAGAAATTCCTGATAACACCAACTGCTAAATATTTACCACCAAAAATTAGCAGTAAATTTTATTCATAGGCAATTTTCTTTTCTCTTGATCGAAATGATTTAAGAGAATTAGTTATTGCACTTAACTCATCCATCAGCAGTCTAAAGTTGTCAGGTTTTAAAGACTGGGGACCATCCGAAAGCGCATTCTCCGGGTGGGGATGGACTTCAACCATAATTCCATCTGCACCAACTGCAGCAGCTGCTCTGGCAACCGGGATCACCAGTTCCCAGCGTCCAGTACCATGACTGGGATCTGCTATAACCGGCAGATGACTTAACTGCTGAACTAAGGGTATCGAACTTAAATCCATAGTGTTTCTGGTTTCTTCACCAAAAGTTCTGACACCTCTTTCACATAAAATAACCTGATGATTTCCTTCATTCATTACATACTCAGCAGCCAGCAGCCATTCCTTAATTGTTGCTGCCATACCTCGCTTAAGCATTACAGGTTTATCAAGTTTGCCAATTTCTTTTAAAAGGGCATAATTCTGCATGTTTCGGGCCCCTATCTGAATAATATCTGTATATTTGCAGACCACATCTATATGCTCAATATCCATCAATTCTGTAATAACTTTGAGGCCTGTTTCTTCTCTGGCCTTTGCTAAGAGTTTAAGACCTTCTTCTCCCAGACCCTGAAAAGAATAGGGGGATGTTCTTGGTTTAAAAGCTCCTCCGCGCAGTATCTTGGCACCTGCTTCTTTAACTACTCGAGCTGTCTCCAGCATCTGCTCCTCATTTTCTACCGAACAGGGACCTGCCATTACTGTTAGTTCATTTCCACCTACCTTAACTCCATCACCAAGATCAATCACCGTTTTATCCTGCTTAAAATTCCAGCTGGTAAGTTTATAGGGATCGGAAATTACTACTACTTTATCCACACAGCTCATAACCTGCAGCTTCTCTTTTAAATTTACTTTTTTTTCCGGTGCTACTCCTACTACTCCAACAATTGTAGTTTCAGCTCCTGTGTCCGGATGGGCAGAAAAACCAGCTTCTTCAATTAACTCAATTACTTTCTTTTCATCAGCCTTTGTTGCTCCTCGCTTTAATACAGCTATCATATTACTCATCCCTCTCTGCTAATACTTTTTTTAAGTTCCTGATAAAAAATTCATTATCGGCCCGATTACCTACAGTCACTCTAATCCAATTTTCCATCCCAAACTGATGGCCCGGTCTAATTATTACTCCCCGCTGCTGCAGCTTCTTAAAAACTTCTACTGCTGGCATTTCTGTATTAACCATCATAAAATTAGACTCTGTCTCTATATACTCAAGTCCCAGTTCAGCAAATTGGTTATAGAGAAATTGCTTTTCTCTGTTATTTAAATCCTGACAGGTTTTTAAATGCGATTCCGACTCCAGGGCTGCCACTGCCGCTTTCTGGGCCAGTCGATTAACATTAAAAGGACCTCTAATCCGATTTAAATAATCTATTAACTCGGGATCCGCAAGGGCATAACCAATTCTCATTCCTGCCAGACCATATGCTTTGGAGAAAGTACGCATCAACATTAAATTCGAATACTTATCCAGTAATTCAATCCCATCAAAGGGAGCACTGGCTGTTATATATTCCTGATAAGCCTGGTCAATTATTATAAGTATCTCATCTGATACCCTTTCCAGAAAATTTTCAATTTCTTCCCGGTCCAGCATTGTACCGGTCGGGTTATTGGGGTTGCAGATAAAAATCGCCTTAGTATTATCGTTGATTTCTGCTTCCATCGCCTGCAGATCATGTCTGTAATCTTCAGCCAGCGGAACTTTAACACTACTGCCGCCTCTTGATTTGACTGCCAGCTCATACTTTATAAAGGCTGGATCTGCCTGAATAACCTCATCACCTGGATTTAAAATCAAAGTCATTAAAAGATCTAAAATTTCGTCAGACCCATTACCCAGAAAAATTTTATTTTCAGCCAGCTGATATTTATCAGCCAGTGCTGTTTTTAACTCTCTACTGTCCGAATCAGGATAAAGACAGACATTTTTAGCCTCTGACTGAATTACATCAATAACCTGAATTGAAGGCCCCAGTGGATTTTCGTTAGAAGCAAGTTTAACTATTTTTTTCAGCCCATACTCCTCTTTAACCTCTTCAATGCTTTTGCCAGCCCGATAGCGGCTCATCTCCTTAATTTCAGTTGGAATTCCAGCAATTAATTTTTTCATCCAATCACCTCTGCTAATAGCTCTTTAAAATTGGGAAAAGAAGTAGCAATAATTTCGCTGCCATTGATTGCAATTCCCTCTTTAGAATTCAAGGCCATTACAGCCAGCGACATTGCAATTCGATGGTCGTGATAACTTTCAACTTCAATTCCACCTTCAACCTGCTGGGGTCCTTTAATTTCCATTCCATCTTCATTTTCTCCAATTTCTATTCCCAAACGTCTAAATTCATTTACTACAGCTTTAATCCGGTCCGTTTCTTTAACTCTTAATTCTTCGGCATCTTTAATTACAGTTTTACCCTCTGCAAAAACTGCCAGGACAGAAATAATAGGAATCTCATCGATCAAACGCGGTATTACTTCTCCACTGACTTCTGTACCCTCTAAGTTGGAGGGTTTAACCAGAATATCTGCCGTTGGTTCTCCACCCTGATCTCTTTTGTTTAAAAGTTCGATTTTCCCATTCATGGCTTCTACTACTTCCAGAAAACCACTCCGGGTTTGATTAATCCCCACATTTTTAATCAAAAGCTCACCTTCAGCTGCCAAAAGCCCGGCCGCAATAAAAAAGGCTGCTGAAGAAATATCACCTGGAACTTTAATTTCAAATGGTTTCAAGCTTCTTTTTTCAGCCTGTTTAAGAATAATTCTATCTTCCAGAATTTCTAGATCAATACCTGCTCCCTTAAGCATCCGCTCAGTGTGATCTCTGGAAACAGCAGGTTCAATAATAACTGTTTCTGCTTCTGTTTTTAGAGCTGCCAGCAAAATTGAAGATTTAAGCTGAGCACTGGCAACCGGAAGCTCATATTGCATACCCTCAAGCTGCTGGCCTTTTATACTCAACGGGGCCAAACCGTCCCGGCGGGACCAAATTTTGGCTCCCATTTCTGACAGGGGTCCAATTATCCGCTGCATTGGCCTTTTACGCAGAGAATGATCACCTGTAAGCACTGAATAAAAATCCTGTGAAGCCAGCAGACCTGCCAGCAATCTCATTGAAGTACCTGAATTACCGCAGTCTAAAACATTTCCGGCTTCCTCAAGACCATTTAGTCCCTTTCCCTGAACAGTATATTTGCCTTTTTGCTCTTTAGTAATTTCAACACCTAAATCTCGCATAATTCCCATTGTACTCAGACAGTCTTCAGCCTCTAAAAGCCCTTCTATTTTACTCTCTCCCTCTGCAATTGAAGACAAAATCAGAGAGCGGTGAGAGATTGATTTATCTCCCGGTACTCTAATTTCCCCACTGATTTTATCTGCTGGATTAACTTTAAACACTTTATTTCCTCCTCATTTCTCTCTTCTTTAATTACTGCTTTAATATAATTATTATTCTGATAAAAGTTCATTAAATTTTTTATGATTTTTATGCTTTTTATGCTTTTTATGATTCTTATGCTTCTTCTGTATTATTTTTGATCTCTGCTGCTTTTGCCAGAAATTTATAAATTTTATTCTGATCATTATTTTCCAGATCCTTCTTTAATTCTTTCAGCTCGTTTATGTAATTTCCAATCAATTCTGCCAGGTTATCTCGATTAGACAGTATAATGTCCTGCCAGAGTTCAGCAGAACTCCCCGCAATTCTTGTCATGTCTCGATAACCACTTCCCGATAGTTCAAAAAACTCACCTTTAAAATTCTGCTGCTGGCTTAAGTTTACCAGAGCCGAAGATAAAAGATGGGGCAGATGACTCAGATATGCTGTACAGTGATCATGTTCTGCTGCCGATATAATATGGACCCGGGCCCCAATTTTTTCAATTAAATCCTCCAGCTGCCTCAACAATTCTAGCTTTAAGCTCAACTCTGAACCTTTTTCCAATTTCTGCTCTGATTCTAATTTCTGCTCTGAGATTTCTTGTTGCTCCTCAAGCCAGGGAGTTAAAATAAAGGGGGCACCTTTAAATAACTCTGAATTATGCCAGTCTATCCCTGATTTATGAGAACCGGCCATTGGATGTCCACCGATAAAAATTTTCTGGCTGTCTTTTAAAATCTCTGCTGCCTGAATCATCACTTCTTTTTTGGTACTGCCGGCATCTACCAGCAGCTGCTGGCTTTCACCACCTTCTTTAATTTTTCTAATTACAGTTTTTATTGCTGCTACCGGTACTGCAATAAAAATTAAATCCTGATCTTTTAAATTATCAGCAATCTCGCTAAAACCCCGATCGATAATTCCTAATTTTTTTGCTTTTTTAATAGTCTCTGCACTTCTGTCAACTGCTGTAATCTCAAGTTTGGGATCAGATTTTTTTAAAGCTGCTGCCAGAGAGGCCCCAATCAGCCCAACTCCAACAACAGCTATTTTTTTAAACTCAGGCATAAGCTATTTTTCTTTCTCTGGATTCAAAACTGTGCAGAGAATTATTAATAGCTTTAATTTCGTCCATCATTAAGTGATAGTTTTTGGGCTTGAGGGATTGAGGACCATCAGACAACGCATTCTGAGGATCAGGATGAACTTCAACCATCACTCCATCTGCTCCAACCGCAACGGCTGCTCTGGCAACTGGGATCACTAATTCCCAGCGACCTGTACCATGGCTCGGATCTGCAATCACCGGCAGATGACTTAGCTGCTGAACCAGAGGAATTGAACTTAAATCCATGGTGTTTCTTGTCTCCTCACCAAAAGTTCTGACTCCTCTTTCACAGAGAATTACATCATGATTACCATTGTTCATCACATATTCTGCCGCCAGCAGCCATTCTTTAATTGTAGCTGCCATTCCGCGTTTGAGCATAACTGGTTTATCGAGTTTTCCTATTTCCTTCAAAAGAGAATAGTTCTGCATGTTACGAGCTCCAATTTGAATAATATCTGTATATTTACAGACAACATCTATATGTTCAATATCCATCAATTCAGTTACAATCTTGAGCCCGGTTTCTTCTCTGGCCTCGGCCATCAGCTTCAAACCTTCCTCACCCAGTCCCTGAAAAGAATAAGGAGATGTACGCGGTTTAAAAGCTCCTCCACGAAGAATCTGGGCTCCTCCAGCTTTCACAATTTTAGCTGTCTCAATAATCTGCTCTCTATTTTCTACAGAACAGGGGCCGGCCATCACTGTCAGCTGATCGCCACCAACTTTAACACCGTCACCAAGATCGATAACCGTTTTTTCCTGCTTGAAATTCCAGCTGGTCAATTTATAGGGATCGGAAATCAAAACAACTCTCTCTACTGCTCCCATTGTTTCCAATTTTTCTTTTAAATTTGATTTTCTTGCCGGATCGCCCAGCACACCTACTACAGTTTTTTCAACCCCCTGAATCGGATGAACCTCAAAATTTTCACCACGAATAACCTCAATTACCTGATCCTTGTCTTCTCTACTTGCATCTCTCTTTAATACTGCTATCATAATTAATTCTCCTCTCTTCTAAAATACTTTTTTGATTATGTTCGTTTATGCTTATTAATGTTCACGTACCGTGCACCTGTCAGTTTTTGTCTAATTTTGTTTAAAATTATAGCTAAATAAACTTTGAAAATAACTCCACCAAATCTTATCCAAAAACAATTTACAAAAAAACCTCTAAAAATACAAAAAATCGCCCCTTAGTCAGGGCGATTGGAATCGCGGTACCACCTGTTTTAATCTCATTAAATAACAGATTATCTCTACTGGAAGCCAACACTTCCGCACCGGGTAACGACGGCTGACGGCCATTTTAGCTTACTAGTTTAACTTTCAGCTGGCAACTCAAGAGGTGTATTTCAGCTCGTAAGCTTACTGGATCCTCTTTCAAAGTTTTTAGGTGAACTTATTTATTTAATGAGTATTATAGCAAGCAATTTTAATTCTGTCAAATAAAAATTGCGCTTTTTCGCCCAAATATTTAATTTTAATTTCAGCTTTCAGTTTAATTTTAAAAATACTTACTTTAAATTATCCAACCACTTTTTCAGTTTATACGGCCAAGTCTATTCTATAACTGTCCCGGGATAGGAACCTAAAAGTCTAAAATAGGAAGATATCTTTTTTACCTCCTCCAGAGCTGAGCTCAGGTGCTGATCACTGCTGCAGCCCTTTAAATCAATATAGAAAATATATTCTCCCAGTCTCTGCCTGCTTGGCCGGGATTCAATTCTCGTCAGATCAATATTTTCTTCCGCAAATTTACCCAGTATCCGATGCAAAACCCCGGCTTCGTTAACCATAGGAGCACAGATAATAGAAGTTTTAAAATCACTTGCTGCTGCTTCTCCCAGATGATTATTTGCACCCAGGTCTTTATCCTTTTTCGCTGCCAGAACAAAACGGGTGGCATTTGGTAGATCCCCCTGCAGATTTTCTGCCATAATTTCTAGCTTATAAATCTCAGCCAGCCTGATTGAGCCCACAGCAGCCCGCTTTCTGTCTGAAAGTGCTTTTTTTGCTGCTGCAGCAGTACTATCAGTATAAATAATTTTCGCATCTTTAAACTCTGCGGCCAGATAATCTCCTGACTGAGCAATTGCCTGAGGATGGCTGTAAATTTCCTCAATCTCTTCTTTTCCAGCCCCTGGCTGAACCAATAGATACTGCTCAATTGGGAGTACAATTTCCCGGTAAAGTTTAAGTTCTGGATGTTGATATAAAAGATCAAGACTTAAGTTTACCGATCCTTCCAGTGAGTTCTCCAGCGGCAGCAGCCCGAGATCAACCCGATCTGCTATCACTGCCTCTACAATATCTCTAATTGACCCACAGGCAGCTGTGCTGCCACCATACCTGGCACAATAATTAGAAATTGCCTCTTCACTAAATGTTCCCGGTGGTCCTAAATATCCATATTCTAAATTACTCATCTGCTCACTCCTTTTTACAGCTACCATGTACCATCAAATTATATCAAAAAATCTGTTTGGCCAATAAATTTAACAAATTATGACATAAACCGACAGGTGCACGGTACTTGTAAGTTTATGTAGATTTTTGTCTAAATACAAAAAACCCCCGCTCTAATTAAAGAACGAGGGTGTTATACTCGTGGTACCAATCTTTTTGGCTAAATAGCCCACTCAACAATTACGGGAATTAAAAATAAATCCTATAATCTGTCAGGATAACGGTAGACAACCGGTTCAAGCTTACTTTTTTGTTCAGCTGACAACTCACAGGGGAACTTCACTAAAATACTTACCGGCAGGCTCTCACTAATCCCGCTTCGCTGAGATAAATATTTTTAATTACTTTCCCTGATCACAGTTTTTAATTAAATATTTTATTCTAATTCAAGTTTTTTTAATTTTACCTTATTAAAATAACTTTGTCAAGCTCAATTTACCATTTATTTTCTCTATAATACCTTTAAAAATTCTAGTTACAGTATTTTATTGTAATATGATAATCTAAATTATATTTCTCTCTCGACACTCTTCATTTAAATAACCAATAAACTCTTCTGCCTTCTCAACCGGTGCCTGAGTAAAAAAGCTGACCGATACAAAAACAGCAGCTGTCACAATTAAAGTCCAGACTCCAGCCCCATATCCAAGTGGGCTCCAGCCGCTAAATTGCAAATAAAGAGCAGTCACTGAACCGATAATTATACTGCTTAGAGAAGCTGCAGCTGTGGCCTTTTTCCAGAAAAATGCTCCAAACATCGAAGGAACAATCACCAGAAGACCAATTGAGGCTGCTACTGAAAGCGTAGCAATTAAATTTAGCTCCTGAATGGCAAAGAAAAATCCTAACACAGCGATAATCAAAATGGCAATTTTGGCCGTTCTAAGCTGCCTTAAACTCTGATCCTGATCTAGATTGTCATCCATATTTTTAAAAATATCTCTAACTATAAGGGATGATAAGGTCAGCATTATCGAATCAATTGTTGAAATCGCTGCAGCTGTTATTCCAATCATTGCTACCAGCGCCAGAGCAGTCGGTACATATTGTGATGCCAGCAGTTCTGGTGTTGCCAGATCTGCGTTTGCCAGTCCCGGAATTAAAAGACGAGCAGAAAAACCCCAGAATACAGAAACCAGTGTGTAAATAAAACCAAAAATCAAAAATCCTTTAATCATGGTTTTCATCGCCTTAAGATCACGGGGGATAAAGAGGCGCTGACTGACCTGAGGATTAGAAATAGAAAAGAAAAACCAGGGCAGACTTAAACCCAGAAAGGTTTTAAATTTAAAAAATCCAGGGCCAGGAACACTGAGTACTTTGCCTTCTAGGGCAGCCAGTGAGCCAAAAAATTCTATAAACCCACCCAAATGCTGATAAATAACATAAAACAAAATAACAATACTGACCACTATCATAATCAGCGACTGCAGAGAATCAGTCCAGGTTACAGACTTCATTCCCGCAATTAAAGCCCAGGCAATAGCCAGCACTACAGCAATTACAACTCCAAAAACAAAGGGAATAGCACCTCCCGAAAGCCCACTTAAAAGATAACCAACTCCCATCAGCTGGACAGCCAGATAAGGTATTAAAAAAATACAGGCCGAAAGTGAAGCAGCAAAAGCAATCCACTGATTCTGGTAGCGATCACCAAGCATTTCATATGGGGAAACATAATTATTTTTTTTACCAATCAACCAGAAACGGGGCCCAAAGAATGCCACCAGAGAAAGTCCTGATAAATAAACCAGCTCAAATCCAAGAGCTCCTACTCCCCCAGAATAGGTAAAGCCAGCCAGACCAATCATCATAAACGCACTGTAAGTAGTTGCACTATAGGACAGAGCAGCTACAAAACCACCAGTATTTCTTCCACTTAAAAAATATTCTACAATTCCTTCATTCATCTCTCTCCTGGCCATTAAAGCAACAAAAGATCCGGCTATAATATATAAAATTACTGCGATATATAAGTATGTAGTTGGCATCAATCATTCCTCCAGTAAGTTGTGATTTTAATAGTTAAATAAATTACTGCCAGTGCAAAAAAACTCCAGAACAGAAATGCTCCGTAAAAATAATTAAGTGAGCTGAGCAGAGTATAGGGAACAATAAAGGCAGAAACTACAAGTAACAAAATTAGTACTAAATATAAATTCCTTAGTTTTTTCAGTTTTTCTCTGTCCATAAACTAATAACCTCCTGTTTTGTTTAAGTATAACTTTACAGTTTTATTACAGTATAACTTTACACCTGTCTTTACAGTAAAAACAAAAATTTATTCTTCCAGCAGATAGCCCTTTTCTCTTAATTCAGCTTTAATTTTTTCCAGAACCTGTTCATTAACAGCTTCAATGGTATGTAGATGCACTCCATCAGTTAATTCCGAAAGCAGGGCGGCCTTATTCTGCTGATAATTTTGGATGAATTTTTCAACATCCTCAACACTGCTGATCATTAAATTACCGCTTAGTTCCCCGTAAATTGGGTGTTCAACTTTAACATCAATAACTCTCCCACCATAATTAACTACAGTTAAAAGTTCATCTCTAAGCTCTTTTTGATCACCATGTCTACAGGCAATAGATGCTTTAACAGTTGGCAGTCCGAGATTTGCTTCATAAAAATAACCCTGCGAGGTAGCCACAATTTTCTCCCCCTGAGCTCTCAGAAGTGCTATATCCTGAACAATAACCTGACGGCTGACTTCAAATTCTTCCGCCAGCAGAGAGCCTATTAAAGCCTGACTCGATTTTTTTAATCTCTGCAGTAGCTGCCTTCTTCTTTCTTCCGCCTTAATTTTAATCACCTCATTTAAATCATCCTGCTGTCTATTCTATCATCTGAATTGACAGCTGTAAAGACATTAAATAATTTTTTTAAATAAAGAAAGATACAGAAAAAAATAAAACGGCTCAAGTCCCTTAGAGTTTCAGGGCTTAGCCGCTTAGACAATCTTCTATAATTTTTAATATTTCCTTAAAGATTTAAATTTCATTTAACACAGATAACACAGAAAATATTTTTAAAGTATCATTTTATTTTTCATCTTCCAATTATTTCTCGGCTTCCGGCTCATTTAGCAGCCTACCTCCACCGACATAACTCTTATTTGGAAAAACAACTCTTACCTGATAGGGAAACACTTCTCCACTCATGCTATCCTGATAACTTTTTTTCATGATAATTACCTGAAACTGAATCACATCATTTTCAATATAATAGATCTTATCCTCACCAGCTGGTCCAAGCCAGAGGTCATCAACCGGAGCTTTAATCTCTAAATTACCATAATCATTAACAAATTTTATTTTCTGATCACTTTTAACTTCAACCAGCCAGCCCGGCTCATTACCTACAGCCCGAAACTGTATCCCTTCCTCCTTTGCCTGTTGCCAGGCATCAGTTTCTTCAGCCTGAACTGCTGTCAAAAACATAAATAAAAAGACAATAACACTTACCAGTACGACAGATTTTTTCAAGAGTCTCTCCCCCTCTAAGCTTTAAAAAGAATATATTTTTCTTGATCAGTATAAACTATTTCCAGATCAAAATCTGAAGCAATTTTTTTAAAAGTTTTTTGATTATAAAAAACTATATGGGTAGGATCCCATTTATACCACCAGTCTTCAAACTCTTCCGGTCCAGGATGAAAAGAAGTCATTACTGCCAGATAAGCATTTTCTCGCAGGTGAGATGTTAAAAGCTCCATTTCCTTAACCGGGTCAGAAAAGTGTTCAAAAACTTCAGTTGACGTTATTAAATCATATCTTTTGTCTGAAAATACTTTCTCCGGAAAAAAGTAAGGATCATAACGATCAACTTCAGGGCCACGGGACTGAATTAAATCTGCCAGCACCGGCCCGGGACCACAGCCAAATTCTAAAGCATCGTTTATTTTATCTAAATCAATATAGGGTTCTATAACTTCATCTAGAAAATCCTGAAACATCTGGACATATCCTTCATTTTGATGATTATTATCATGCCCCTCATATCGCTCTTTTTCCTCAGCCTGATCGACAATTTCAGCCGAATCTATAAAGATCGCCTCACAATTATGACAGTGGTAATATTTATCCTGGAGATCTAACGCTTCTAAGTCACTGCTTCCACAAACTTTACACTTCAAAACTTACACTCCCTTTAAATTATGTAAACAATTAATTCAAAAATTAGCTCAAACTAAAGCTGAATAGAATTTAGGCTCAGTTAGCGAAAATATTATAAATACCCTATATTTTATTATATTACATCCGGTCCACCTTTGTAAATCTATTTACTGTAAAAATTTGATTATCCAAAAAAATATTAAATTGTTAAATAGGAACTATAATTTATGTTTTAAAGTTGATAAGATTACTATGGATTAATAACCGCGGCTAATAGTTATTAATAAGGAGGATATTTAAATTGGCCAGAAAACGTGGTCCAAGATTTAAAGAATCAAGAAGGTTGGGTGTCAATATTTATGGACATCCAAAGGCAATGAAAAGAGCAGATGGAAGCTTTAACAGAGCAAATAAAAAGTTATCAAATTATGGTCAGCAGCTGCTGGAAAAACAGCGTCTGCGTGCATATTACGGACTGATGGAAAAAAAATTCAGCCGTTATGTAAAAGATGCTGCCAGTGAAGATGGTGTAACAGGAGATAATCTAATTAAAAAATTGGAAAAAAGACTTGATAATCTAGTTTATCGAACTGGTTTTGCACGCTCTATCAGGCAGGCCCGACAGATGGTTGTTCATGGTCATATTTTAGTTAATGGCAGCAAAATTGATATACCATCCTATCAGCTTAAAATTGGTGATCAAATTACTTTAAGAGAAAAATACAGAAAGAATAATTTATTTCGAGAAAATTTTCTGGATAGACACTTAAGTCCAATCAGCTATCTGGAAAGAAATTTTGACAACTTTGAATCAAAGCTGGTTTCAGAAATAGAAATAGATGAAATCCCAATCGAAATTAACGATCAGCTGGTAATAGAATTCTATTCTAGAAAATAAATTTAAAAAAGGTGCTTCAGACTGAAATCTATTATTCCGGTCTGCAGGCACCTTTTAATTATTGCATATAAAAAATTTATAGACAAAATCAAGCTATTTTTATCTACCTAAATAACCCCCGTCTACAGGAATTACGGCTCCACTGAGATAATCTGAGGCTGCCGAAGCAAGAAAAATTGCTGCGCCCTTCATATCTTCTGCTTTACCCCAGCGTCCAGCTGGAATTCTGGACATTATAAGTTTATTTCGTTCCTCATCATTTACCAGAGCCGTATTCATTTCGGTATCCATATAACCGGGGGCAACTGCGTTAACATTGATTCCTTTAGCCGTCCATTCATTAGCAAGAGCCTTGGTTAATTGAGCAACTCCACCTTTACTGGCTGCATACGCAGGAACAGTATAGCCACCAAAAAAACTTAATAGTGAAGCAATATTTATTATTTTTCCTCCTCCATTTTTAAGCATTTCAGTTGCAGCCAGCTGTGATAAAATAAAAACAGCATTTAAATTAACCTCCAGAACATCATCCCAGTCCTTAAGAGGAAACTTTTCTGCTCTGTGTCTACGCTGAATTCCGGCATTATTTACCAAAATATCAATCTGGTCATCAAATATTTTCATAACTTTCTTAAATGATTTTTCTATTTGATCTCGATTACTTAAATCAAAGCTGATTCCAGTAACCTGATACCCCTGTTTTTTTAACTCAGATGCTGTATCTAAAACCCTGTTGGAAACCCCTGTAATTATAACTTCCGCCCCAGCTTCTAATAAACCTTCTGCTATCCCAAGTCCTAAACCACGACTTCCTCCTGTTACTAAGGCTTTTTTGCCTGTTAAATCAAATAATTTCATTTAAAACTCTCCTCTGTCTAAATTGGATTTTAATGATTAAATATAACCAAATTTCTTTAATAGTTAAGTCCTAATCTCTTCTCTAACTTTATTATATTTAATATTTTACTGATTTTATTTAGACAGAGTTATAAAAGTTTTGTCTAAAATTTAGTTTATTTCTGCAGTCTGTCTTTATTAACGAAATCGTCAGCTAAATATATATCTTTTCTAACAGCCAATAAGTATTCCTTTCTGAATTCCCCAGGTGGTTTCCCCTGATATTTATTAAAAGTTCTATTAAAATGATGGACTGTTTTAAATCCGGTTTCTCTGGCAATTTCAGCCAAACTTTTATCAGTTTTTTTTAATAATTCAGCTGATTTTTTAATCCTAAATTTATACAGAAAATTCATTGGAGTTAAATCATAACATTCTTTAAAACACTGACAGATATAACTTTGATTATATCCAAGCTCTGAAGCTATATCTTTTAAAAATAAATCTTTCTTAAAATTATCCTCTACATAATTAATAAAACTTTTACAGACCTGATTTTCAATGTTCTTTTCTAAATCCCAGCTGCCAGATTTTATATTTTTACTACTATTCTCTAGAGAAAATTTCCTTAAAATCTTTAATAAAATTTGCAGCAAAATACTGCTGTTTATTTCCTGATAAAAAGCCTGCTTTTTTCTTCCTTCATTCCAGATTACTTCTAATAAATTTTTAATTTGATTAAGACCACTATACTCTCCGGCAGCCTTTTTTAGCCGGTCAGAAAATTGAGTAGTGTTAATGTCAAATTTTATGTCCAGAGTTTTTAAAGTGATTTGCTGGTCAGCAATTAATTTATGGCTTTCTCCAGGGGCAATTAAAAATAATTTATCACTAACTGCTTCTTTTTTTATATTTTTATAATAAAAACTACCCGAACCAGATATGATATATATAATTTGAAAATAAGAATGATAATGCTCGTTAAAAGACCAGCCCGCTTTATAGTCATAGCGTGAAATCCATTTTGCCTTAATTTGATTAGCTAACACTGTAAATTTATCCTCCTCAATTATGCAGTTTCCGAATTAAAACTATACTTTTTAATCTTAACTCCAAAAATAAAAATTGTTTCTATATTTCAGCAGAAAATTATGAAACCCTTTATTCAATCTGAAAAACCAGAAAAAGGCACCTGCCAGGATACAGATACCTTTTTGATAAAAGTTAATTTTATATTTACTTATAAATGATAAGGTTCATTGTTATTAATTTTAAAGGCACGATAAATTTGTTCCAGCAGAAGCAAACGAATCATCTGATGAGTAAAGGTCATATGTGATAGAGAAAATCTGTAATCAGCTTGCTGAAGCACAAAATCGCTAAGTCCTGTGGCACCACCGATAATAAAAGTAAAAGAACTGTAACCTCTAACCTGCAGATTATTAAGTGACTTTGCAAAACCGGTAGAAGTCATTGGTTTTCCCTTAACATCAAGAGCGAAAACATAGGTTCTTTCCGGAAGACTTTTAACTATTCGCTCACCTTCCAGAGCCTGTAATGCTGCAATATCTTTCTGAGAAGGATTTTTCGGCACAAGTTCGTCCTTAAGCTCAATGATATTTAGGTCACAGTAACGATTTAATCTCTTTTTGAATTCCTCAATTCCAGGTTCCAAAAAAGAAGATTTGAGATTACCAACTGTCATTAAATTAATTTCTATCATTAGAATAATTCCTTTTCTTCTGTTTTTTTATCCAGTCGAAAAAGAGGAGTTGTTTTATCCTGAGCGGCACAGCCCATTCGCAAATCTCGTCCGACTTTTAAACCTGCTTCCTTAAGAGCATTATTGACTGTAATATAGGCAACCTTTGGGTTATTATTTTCCTCACTTAAATGTGCCAGCACAACTGTAGGAAAATTATCCTTAATCAATTTGGGAAGTAAAGCGGCCGTATCATCATTGGAAAGATGACCTTCTATCCCTTTAATCCTATTTTTTAAAAAATAGGGATACTTTCCAGTCATCAGCATCTCCAGATCATGATTTGATTCCAGCACAAAAAAATCTGCTCCCTTTATTTTCCCAATAATCTCTTCATTCATCACACCTGTATCAGTAGCAAGTACAATCTTTTTATTAGCAATCCGGCAGACATAACCTACAGGTTGAGAAGCATCATGAGAAATCGCATAAGGCGAAAAACTAAGGTCCCCAATCATAAAATCTCCAGTAAAAACTCTCCTATTTTCAGGGGCGATTTTACCAAGATCAGACTCGGCTCCTCCCCAGGTACCATCATTAGCATAAATAGGAAGATCATAACGGCGGGACATTATCCCCACTCCTTTAATATGATCTTTATGTTCATGAGTAATCAATAAAGCATCCAGACTGGCTGGATCAAGGTCCAGAGCAGCCATTCGTTCTTCCAGGCCCTTACCACTCAAACCGGCATCAATTAAAACTGAGTACTTGCCGGCCCTGATATAGGTAGAATTACCTTTGCTGCCACTGGATAAAACCGCTGTTTCGATCCTCACAATTTATTCACCCTTTGCTTCCATTTCTTCCTGCCAGCTTAAATGATAAATTAAAGAAACTATTCCAACTGCCAGGTCTTCATTTTTTACTTCAACCTCATCCGGTACATAAAGTCTGGTTGGAGCAAAGTTCCAGATGGCTTTAATACCAGCTTCAATCATCTGGTCAGCAACTTCCTGAGCTGCCGAACTTGGAACAGCAATTACTCCCAGTTTAATATCATTTTCTTTAACTATTTTTTCCATATCCTGAGCACTCTTTACCTCGCGGTCATTGATCACATTACCGATCTTATCGAGATCATTATCAAGCACATGTGCAATTTCAAAGCCCATCATGGCAAAACTTTTATAATTAACAAGAGCTCTCCCCAGATTACCAGCACCAACTAAAATTGCCGGCCAGACCCGGTCAACTCCAAGGATTTTACCAACAGATTTTTTTAATTCATTAACATTATAGCCAACTCCACGGCGGCCAAACTCTCCATAATAAGAAAGATCTTTACGTACCTGAGTTGAAGGGATATCCAGTTTACCTCCCAGGTCTTTAGATGAAACCACCTCGACATCTTCAAAAGTATCCATCTTATCAAGGCATCTGTAGTATAAAGGGAGCCTCTCAATTGTGGCCTTAGGTATGTTCTCTCTATTTTTCACTGTTCATTCCTCCCATTTTAATAATTATTTTACCTGACTTCCATTTGCGATATCAGAACTTACTGTTGACAGGACCATATTTCCTTCTGGATCAGAAGCTGCCAGAATCATACCCTCTGATTTAACCCCGAAAATTGTAGCAGGTTCCAGATTAGCAACAATTAAAATTTTGCGTCCAATTACATCCTCAGCAGCAAAATGCTTTGCAATTCCAGCTACTAACTGTCTTTCTTCCAGACCAATATCCACTTTTAATTTTAACAGTTTATTGCTGCCTTCAATTTTTTCTGCTTCTAAAATTTCAGCAACTCGAATATCCGCATCCATAAATTCTTCGAAAGTAATTCTATCTTTAATATCAACTAAATCCAAATCATTTACCTCCTCATTCTTTTCAATTTCATTCTCTTTTTTGCGACTTTCAATTTTTTCAAAATATTCTTCTAAATCTATCCTTGGAAACATAGGTTCCCCATTATAAACTTTAACTCCAGTTTTTAAAGCACCCCAATTAGCCGCTTCCCAGTCAGCAGCTTCTATTGCTGCCAGTTGGCCGAGCTGCTCCCCCATTTTATATGGTGCTTCTATTAAAAATGGCTTTAACATCACGGCTGTAATTCTTAAAGATTCAAGCAAATTATAGAGTACAGTCTTCAGTCTTTCTCTTTTTTCTTCCTCTCTGGCCAGAATCCAGGGGGTTGTTTGATCAATATATTTATTTGTTCTGCGCACAAAATTCCATATTTTTTCCAGTGCAGCAGTATATTTTAATTCTTCCATTTCAGCTTCTACTTCTTTTTTCGTCTGAGCAGCCAGATCGATTAATTCTTTGTCCACTGCTTCCTCTGCTCCTGGTTTAGGAATTTCACTATCGAAGTACTGTTCTACCATAGAAACTGTTCTATTTAATAGATTACCCAGATCATTTGCCAGATCAGAATTAATCCGTTGAATCAGAGCCTCTGTAGAATATTTACCATCTGTACCAAAGGCAACCTCACGCAGCAGGTAATAGCGAATAGCATCTTTGCCAAAGTCATTGATTAAAACAACAGGATCAACCACATTACCCTTAGATTTTGACATCTTTCCTGTTTCACTTAAAAGCCAGCCATGACCAAATACCTGCTCAGGCAGATCAAGTTCTAACGCCATTAATATAATGGGCCAGATAACTGTGTGGAAACGAAGGATATCCTTGCCAACAAGATGCAGATCAGCAGGCCAGTAATGTTCAAATTTCTCCTGATCTGTCTCATAGCCAATTGCAGTAATATAGTTGCTCAAGGCATCAATCCAGACATAAATTACATGGTCTTCATCAATCGGAACTGGAACTCCCCAGTCAAAAGTAGTTCTTGAGACACTTAAATCATCTAGTCCGTTTTCGATAAAATTAATCATCTCATTACGTCTTGATTCTGGTTCTATAAATTCTGGATGAGTTTTAATATGTTCTAAAAGGCGATCTGCATATTTGCTCATTTTAAAGAAATAGCTCTCTTCTTCTACCCATTCTACCGGGCGATGACAGTCAGGGCAAACTTTTTCTCCATTCTCTTCCTCCAGCTGTCTCTCAGTCCAGAAAGCCTCACAGGGAGTACAGTACCAGCCCTCATAATTACCCTTATAAATGTCTCCCTTATCATAAAGTTTTTTGAAAATTTTCTGCACTACTTTTTCGTGACGCTCTTCGGTAGTACGAATAAAGTAGTCATAATCAATATCCAGTTTATCCCATAAATCCTTAAAAGTAGCTACAATCTGATCCACATACTCTTTCGGTTCTTTACCCGCCTCCTGAGCCTTACGTTCTATTTTTTGACCATGCTCATCAGATCCAGTTAAAAACATGGTGTCATAGCCCTGCATCTTCTTATAGCGGGCAATTGTGTCGGCAGCCACTGTTGTATAGGCATGACCGATATGTAATTTATCACTTGGATAGTAAATTGGTGTTGTTACATAATAGGTGTCTCTACTCAAAATTGATCATCCTTTCCAAATTTAATCATGAATCTTTTGGCTTAATTGTTTTTAAAAATTGTACTAAAATTTATTCAAATTTATTTTTATCGACCGAAATGACCACTGCTTCTTTGTAAACCTCACTCTTGGGCAGATCTCTTAACTTTGCAACCTTTTTTATTGCCTGTTTTTTGGTCATCCCACTCTCTATTAAAAGTTTAAGATGTTCCAGAATACTTAAATCTTCCCAACCTTCATTTTCCTGCTCAACCTGACTGCGACCAGCAATAACTACAACGATTTCGCCTTTGATCTCCTGATCTCTCAGTGCTTCTTCCAGTTCGGCCACACTTCCATAGTATTTTTGCTCATGCATTTTGGTTATTTCTCTAGCAACAAGCGCCTGGCGTGAAGCCAGTTCCTGGCTGAACTGACAGAGATCTTTTAGTGTGTCTTTAAGTCTGTATGGTGATTCATAAAATGCTGTAGTATCCCGGGATAGTGCCAGCTCCTCTAAAAATTGCTGCCTTTTTTTACCAGAGCGGGGAATAAAGGCTTTAAAAGAAAAAGAAGAGATATCAAGTCCGGAAACCACCAGTGCAGCTAAAAAAGCACTGGGACCGGGAATAGGAACAACCTCAATACCGGCTGCTACTGCTTTTTTAACCAGAATTTCTCCTGGATCTGAAACTCCAGGCATGCCGGCATCACTGATCAAAGCAATTTCTTTCCCTTCTTTTAAAAACTGAATCAGCTCTTTACTTCTTTCTTGCTCGTTATGCTCGTGGTAGCTGAGCATCTTTTTTTTGATAGAAAAATAATTTAAAAGTTTCTGGCTTCGACGTGTATCCTCACAGGCAATCAGATCAACGTTTTTTAGAGTATCCAGCAGCCGCTGACTAACATCATCTAAATTACCAATTGGGGTTCCACATAAATATAGCTTTGCTGCACACAAAAAAATTCCTCCTGTAAATTGTTATAATCCATAAATATCTTTTAACTCCCTGGTATATTCACTGCTCTGTTCCTGATAAATTATCAACACTGGTTTAACCCGCAAACCAGGATTAGCTCCCTTTTTAGCCTTAAGCAAAAAAATATCAGCCTCACTGTCAATCCGGGCCTGCACCAGCCGCAGCTCCTTTGCCTGACAGTTGTGCCTGGCCAGAGTTTCTATAACTTCTGTCAATCTTTCCGCCCTGTGAACAAGAAAAAAATGTCCTCCATACTTTAAAAGTCTGGCGGCTTCTGCTACAACATCCTCCAGCTCAGCATAAATCTCATGCCTGGCAGCTGCCACAAAATCATTTTCCTTCATCTTCCCGGCCTGGACCGGCAGATAGGGAGGATTAGAAACTACTGCGTCAAAAGAACCAGCTTCAAAGACTCCTTCCAGCTGACAGAGATCTTCATTTATAATCTTAATTTGATTCTCTAACTGATTAAATTCCACATTCCTTCTTGCCAAATCAGCTGCTTCAGCCTGGATTTCTACTCCTGTTAATTCTAGATCCTCATTTTTATATGCTAAAAGCAGTGGAATTACACCACTGCCTGTACCAAGATCAATTACTTTATCTCCTCGACGGAGTTCCACAAAATTTGCTAAAAGTACAGAATCAGTCCCGAATTTAAAAAATCTATCATCCTGTATAATTTCGAGCTCATTTTCAATTAAATAATGAATCTCTTCCATCAATTATTTCTCCTTACCCTGGTTTTCCAGCAGATTTAAACAAAAAAGACAGTCTCCTTTTCTTTTTTCTCCAAAACTTAAAGGACAGACATGATAACCTTCATCATAAATATGAATCAAATTACTGTAACCTTCTTTTTCCACCACAGCCTCTTCGGCCTCTTCCTGATCTTTAAAAAGAAGAGATCTTAATTCTTCATTTTCCCGCTGCAGTTCTTCATTCTCCTGATATAATTTATAGGTAATATCTTTAAGTTTATGAAAACGGAGGGAAAGTGCCTCGATCTGTTCCTGAAAATGGGCAAGGCTGCTTAATATTTCCTGATCCATTAAATTTCCTTCCTTTCCATTTAATCTAAATCATATTCATCCAGATCATCTACATCCACTTCTATATTTTCTTCTGTTCCAATATCGACTTCCACTGTATGCTTAACCAGATTGCGATCTACAACTTTTCCTTTGCCCATTTCGAGTTCAATTTTTTCGCCAACATTGGGCATCAGTTTCTTTAGAGTTTTATAAGTTTGAGATTCATAGCGCAGGCAGCACATTAAGCGGCCACAGAGACCTGATATTTTGGAAGGATTTAGTGATAAATCCTGTTTTTTAGCCATTTTAATCGAAATTGGCTGAAAATCACGCAAAAAAGTTGCACAGCAAACCGGAAGTCCACAGGGACCCAGTCCACCCAGCATTTTAGCCTCATCCCGAACCCCAATCTGACGCAGTTCAATTCTTGTTTTAAAAACAGATGCCAGATCCTTAACTAATTCTCTAAAATCAACTCTGCCATCTGCTGTAAAGTAAAATATAATCTTATTGTGATCAAAGGTATACTCTACATCAATTAATTTCATCGGCAGTCCGTGCTTATCAATTTTATCCAGACAAATATCGAAAGCTTCTGTTTCCAGTTCTAAATTTTTCTCATGTCTATCTCTATCTTTTAAAGTCGCCTTTCTGATAACATCCTTTAAAGGCGCAACTATTTCATCATCTGAGATTTCCTTTTTTCCAACAACTACTTCGGCATATTCTATACCCCGGGCAGTCTCCACTATTACATAATCGCCGGTTTTTATCTCTAAATCACCAGGATCAAAATAATAGATTTTTCCGGCTTTTTTAAAACTCACTCCAACTACCGTCTTCATTAAAATACACACCTCATTTATCTATTCTTGATCAGGCTGGCGCAGTTTGAAAAATAAGACTTCCAGACTAAGTTCTTCTCGAATATTGCGTTCAATATACTTTTCACTCTGAGCTATTAGTTCTAAATCACTGATCAAACCCTGCAGGCTCAGCTCTGCAGCAAGCCCTTTTAATTCCTCAAAATAGTCTTTATTAATCACTGCTTCCAGATAATCCTGTTTAATCATCATTATATCGCGATACCAGTCTGATAGCAAATCAAAACAGGGAAAATCAGCTTTAAGCAGTGAACTGATTTTTTCAGTAATCTTAAATATTTCTATCGTATTTTTGCTTTTTATATTTTTCAAAAAATCATAAATCAGCTGTCGCTGTTCAAAATAATCATCAATTTCTATAATTTCTAAAGCTCGTCCCGGACTTCCAGCTGCTGTCAGGCTGATAATTTCTGCTTTTTCCTGACTCAAACCTTTATCCAGGAGTATATTTTTAATCTTTTTTTGGTCTACATTGCGCAGTTTAATCTGCTGACAGCGAGAGACAATTGTCGGCAGCAGTTTGCCACTATCCTCAACCAGCAGTATTATAGTAGCAAAAGAAGGTGGCTCCTCCAGAGTTTTTAGAAGCGAGTTAGCTGCTTCTTTTGTCATTTTTTCAGCTGCTTCTATTATATAAATTTTATGATCACTATCATAAGGCTTATAAGCAATTTCCTTTTTCAATTCTCTAATCTGGTCAATTGAAATTGCGCTTTTACCTTCCAGCACAGAGATCACTTTATAATCAGGATGGTTTTTGTGATCCATTTTGCGGCAGTTGATACAGCTACCACAGCTGTCAGCTTCAGCTTCCTCACAAAAACTGGCCTTTGCAAATTCAAAAGCCAGTTTTGATTTGCCGCTGCCTTCTCTGGCTGAAAAAAGATAGGCATGGCTAATTCGTTCATTTTTTATTTCATCCTGCAGTATTTCTACTGCTTCTTTCTGTCCAATAACTGAGTTAAAACTCATTTAAAAACTCCTTTAAAATTACTGTGAATATCTTTTTGAGCTATTGATTTTTTTAAGCTAATAACTTAAAGATAAAAATTGAAATTCAAAACAAAATAAATAATTAATAAATCTCATTAGTAAACTACATCTTAATAAACTGCTCTACATCAATAATAAAGACAGTTGCTCCTCCAATTTTAATTTCCATGGGGAAAGAATAATATCCTTCTAATGAATTTGCAACAGGTGACATTGGTGCCACAGTCTTTTTTCTCGACTCACAATTTTCCTTGATAATATCCAGAACTTCTTCCACATGTTCCTCATCTGAACCAATCATAAAGGTAGTATTACCTTCTCTTAAAAACCCACCTGTTGATGCCATTTTTGTTGCCTGAAAACCGGCTGTTGTCAGTGCTTCCAAAAGATCAGCTGCATCATGATCGTGGACCACAGCCACTACCATCTTAACTGTTTTACCTGTTTTTGCTCTTTTTTCCATTAGAATAACCTCCTGGCGATAATTTTTTTTATATCATTCTGGACTTCAGCTTCAGTTCCGCCCGCATCTACCAGGGCAAATCTATTAGACTCTGCCATCTCAAGATAAGCATCCCGAACTCGCTGGTGGAAATCATCTACCTCTCTCTCCAGTCTGTCTCCTGCCTCATCAAGGCTCATAGCTCTGGCTCTTTTTAAACCTTCTTTAATATCTATATCCAAAATAAAAGTTAGGTCAGGCCAGGTAGAATCAATTACCCAGTCATTAATCTGATAAACCATATCATAATCAAGACCTCTTCCTGCAGCCTGATAGGCCAGATTTGAATCTACAAATCTATCGGAAATCACAATTTTCCCCTGCTCTAAAGCAGGTTTTATCTTTTCTTTAACATGCTGGGCTCTATCAGCGGCATATAGAAGAATCTCCGTTCTGTAATCCATTGAATCATACTGAGGATCCAAAAGCAGCTGTCTGATTTTTTCACCTAGAGGTGTTCCTCCTGGTTCCCGGCTAACTAAAACATCATAACCCTTTTTCTGCAGATAACCCGCAAGTAGATTAATCTGAGTTGTTTTTCCCGAGCCCTCAATACCTTCAAATGTAATAAAAAAACCTTCTGCCAAAACTGCCAGCCCCTCTCTAAGCTTTGTTAAAATAATCTTATTTATAGTATAATTATATAATAATCCCCTGTTTAATGCAATCAAGCTCCGGAGTAGATTTATTCCTTGATTAGAAACTTTTAATAATTTTAATAAAAAAACCGACTCGACATCCTCAATCTTTCCAGGAATGCCTGTCGGTTTAAATGTTATCCTAAATATTTATCCTTTTTTGTTGATTTAATCCAGACTCAAGCTTAAATTTAAACTTCCTTCTTCTTTTTCACCAGCAGCTTTATCTTCAGAATCAGATTCAGCTGACATATTTTTCATTTTAACCTCTCTGGCTGGAAAGGCATCTTCCTTTTCTTCGATATATTCTGAAGCTTCAATGGCTGCTTTGGCACCAGAACCGGCCGCAATTACCACCTGTCTGTAATCCGGATCCTGCACATCTCCACAGGCAAAAACTCCCGGCACATTAGTGTGCTGTTTTTTATCTGTTACAATATAACCATAATCATCAAGCTCGATCTGTCCGTTCAGGCACTCTGTCCTGGGATGATGACCAATAGCAACAAATAGTCCGTCTACATTAAGATCTCTTTCTTCATTAGTTTTATTGTTGAAAATGCGGAGACCTTCCAGTTTCTTTTCACCTTTAAGACTTTTAACCTCGGTATCCCAGAGAATCTCTATATTCTCTTTAGCTTTTACCCGATCACCAAGGATCTTTGCACCTCTAAATTTATCGCGTCGATGTAGAATATAAACTTTAGAAGCAAATTTGGATAAGAATGTTGACTCCCATAATGCTGTATCTCCACCACCTACAATGGCAACTTCTTTATTTTTAAAGAATGCTGCATCACAGGTCGCACAATAAGAAACACCATTACCGCGGAGACTATCTTCTTTATCAAGACCCAGAGTTTTAGGTTCAGCACCGGTAGCAATAATAATTGAATCGGCAATATATTCTCCAGCTTCTGTTTGAACAATAAACTTATCTCCAGAAAAATCAACCTCTTCGGCACTCTCATATTCAAGGCGCACCCCGAAATTCTCGGCCTGTTCTGTCATCTTTTGAGTTAATTCAAAACCACCTATTGGTTCCGGAAAACCAGGATAATTTTCAAGTTCTGAAGTTGTTGTAATCTGTCCACCCGGCTCAGGACCATTTAAGACCAGTGGAGCTACCCCATTACGCGCAGCATAAATAGAAGCAGATAGACCACCAGGTCCACCACCAATAATAATTAAGTTCTCTTCCTGTCTATTTTTATCGCTCATTTTAATTCCCCCCGTTGTAAACTTTGATAGCATAATAATTATTATCATTTTAAAGCAAATTTGTTTTGGCTCTTTTTAACTTACAGGTATAATCTTAATACTATTTAGCTTTGATGTCTGTAAAATTAGCAACAAAGCCTTTTAAGCTCTGATAATTACTTAAAATTATTTGTAAAAAACAAAAACTCTCTGCTAAAATGCAGAGAGCGATTTTTATCTATTTGTTAATTGGTTAATATAAATTTTATTACTTAATCAACACTGTAATTTGGAGCTTCTTTAGTTACTTTTACATCATGAGGATGGCTCTCGCGTAAACCTGCTGCAGAAATTCTGATCATCTGAGAATCATTGATCAGAGAATCAATATCTGGAGTTCCACAATAACCCATACCAGACTTTAAACCACCCAGCAGCTGATAAATAGTTTCGCCCAGAGTTCCTTTATAAGGTACCCTTCCTTCAATTCCTTCAGGCACAAACTTCTCCGCTTCTGTCTCATCTTCCTGAAAATAACGATCCTTACTTCCTTTTTTCATAGCACCAACTGAGCCCATACCACGGTAAACTTTGTAACTTCTGCCCTTATAAATCTCTAATTCTCCCGGGCTTTCTTCTGTACCGGCAAGCAAACTTCCAATCATTACTGTATTGGCACCAGCAGAGATAGCTTTAACAATATCTCCCGAATATTTAATACCACCATCAGCAATAATTGTTTTGCCATGTTTTTTAGCTACCTCTGCAGCATCATTGATTGCCGTGATCTGAGGTACACCAACACCGGCCACAACTCTAGTAGTACAAATTGAACCAGGACCAATCCCCACCTTAACTACATCAGTTCCAGCTTTAATTAAAGCCTCTGTCGCCTCAGCTGTTGCTACATTACCAGCAACAACAGGTAGTTCTGGATACCGGCTTTTAATAGCCTCAACAACATTCAGTACATTTTGCGAATGTCCATGTGCTGTATCAATAACAAGAATATCAACTCCAGCCTCAACTAAAGCGGCCACTCTCTCGTCTGTATCATTGCCTGTACCTACAGCTGCTGCAGCCAGCAATCTTCCCTGCTGATCTTTAGAAGCCAGCGGATACTGTTTTGCCTTTTCTATATCTTTGATAGTAATTAACCCTCTTAAAACACCATCCTCATCTACAATCGGCAATTTTTCGATTTTATGTTTTCTCAGCTGCTCTTTGGCTCCCTCCAGATCAGTTCCAACCGGAGCAGTAACCAGTTTTTCATCTGTCATGACTTCCGAAACAGGACGCTTATAATCCTCTACAAAACGAAGGTCTCTATTAGTTAAAATCCCGAGCAGTTTTTCGTCTTTATCCACAATTGGCACTCCAGAAATATGATATTTCGACATCAAAGCTTCCGCTTCTTCAATCAGAGCATCCGGAGTTAAAAAGAAAGGATCAACGATAACTCCACTTTCAGAACGTTTTACCCGGTCAACCTCTGCAGCCTGAACTTCAATCGGCATGTTCTTATGAATAACACCGAGACCACCTTCTCTGGCCATTGCAATTGCCATATCACCTTCTGTAACCGTGTCCATTCCTGCAGAAATGATCGGGGTGTTGAGATAAATTTCATCAGTCAGTTTAGATCTTGTACTTACCTCTTTGGGAACTACATTTGATTCAGCTGGTACCAGTAGAACATCATCAAAAGTCAAGCCTTCTTTAATTATTTTTTCCATAACCAACCTCCTTGATTTTTTAAAAATTAATATTTAAAAATACAGAAAACTGCTAAAAGAACTTATAAATATGTAATAATTGAGATAAATGGATAATAATTTAGTTTTTTTGTAATCTAATATTTTAAGTATTTTAACAAAGCCTGGGGTTAATGTCAAGGGCATAAAACGTACACGCACCGTGAACCACCCGATTTATGTCGAAATATCTGCTTAAATTTTTACTGCTAATATAGAAAAAAGCCCCTCAGAAAGGGACTTCTCGAGCTTATTTAGTCTCTTTGGTGCAACCAGCGACAAAATCCGACAGGTGCACGGTACGTGTACATTAACGCTCATAAATGAACATAAACGAAAATGGTTATAACTCTCTTCTTCCCTCCAGAGCCTTAGAAAGAGTTACCTCATCTGCATATTCTAAATCTCCCCCCACAGGGATTCCATGAGCTATTCTGGTCACCTTAACTCCCAGTGGTTTAATAAGTTTAGCCAGATACATTGCAGTAGCATCCCCCTCAGCATTGGGATCAGTCGCCACAATAATCTCTTTAACCTCATCTTTTTCCAGCCGGGGAATCAAATTCCTAATTTTTATCTCATCAGGTCCAATTCCATCCATCGGTGAGATAGCTCCGTGCAGCACATGATAAAGTCCATTGTACTCACCAGTCTTCTCCATAGCCACCACATCACGGGGACTTTCTACCACACAGATCGAAGTCCTGTCCCGATCGTCAGACTGACAAAAAGTACATGTTTCACCTTCAGTCAGATGATTACAGTTTGAACAGTAATTAATTTTTTCGCGAGCCTCAATCAGAGCATCCGAAAGGTTTTTAACATCACTTTTAGGCTGACCCAGTATATAAAAAGAAAGACGGCGAGCAGTTTTAGGCCCAATACCGGGCAGTTTACTGAGCTCGCCGATCAATTTCCCCATAGGTTTAGGATATGGATTCATTAGGGCATCCCTGGTAGATTCATACCACCAGTCACTTTACCCATTTCGTCATTTACCATTTCCTGAACTTCGCGCATACCCTGATTAACTGCTGCCAGCACCAGATCTTCCAGCATTTCTACATCGTCAGGATCAACTACTTCAGGATCAATCTGCAGGTCAACAACTTCCTGTTTACCATTAACTACTACCTTAACAGCTCCACCACCAGCAGTTGCCTCAAGTGTCTTTTCTTCCAATTCTTCCTGCATCTTAGCCATCTTAGCCTGCATTTTCTGTGCCTGTTTCATCATTTTTTGCATATTCATTATTAATTTCCTCCTCTATTTTCTAAAATTGATTGGTCCACTTCAATAATCTCACCAGAAAAAATTCTGGCTAAACTCTCTATATCCAATTCCCCCGCCTGATCGCTCAAATCTGTTGATTGCGAAGCAGGTTCATCCTTCTCAGAATTAAAATCTTCTACCAGATCAACTTCATCACTCTCAACTTGACTGGAGACTGCTGGTTGATCAATTGGTTGGTCAGTTATTTTTTTTTTAGCACCAAGCTGGAATTCTATTTCAACAGCTTCATTTAATGTATTCCTCAAAACTCTGGCTACCATTGCCTGATTGGAAGAAGCCCCTTTATAATGAAATTTCTTTGATTCAGGAAAAGCTATAATAATTGTCTTTCCTTCCACTGCTGTAGGAGCACCCTCTCTCAAAAGTGCCTGAACTGATACATCTAGCTGACGAATTTCTTTTAAAACCCGGGCCCAGTTTTCCTTAACCTTCTGTAAGCTAACCGCACCACCAGAATTATCAGACTGGCTGACCGTTTCGTCTGAAACTTCTTTTTGGGCTGTTGTTTCCTCCTGAGCAATTTTATCATCGTTCTGACTTCCTGCTACAGTCGGTTTCTGTTCATTTTTCTGCTCACTTTTTTGTTCATTTTTTTGTTCATTTTTTTGTTCCAGATTTTCGCTTTCTTTTTGCTCCTCAGCTGTTTTTTGCTCAGCTTTATTTATTGACTCAGGCTGATTAACTGTTTCCATTTGGGCAGCAGATTTTTTAGTCTTAATTTTCTGCTTAAAATCAGAACTATCATTCCCGGTTAAGAAATTATCTAATTTAAACTCCAGTTCAGAAAGACGGGCCTCCAGTGAGCTGCCACTGCTTCCCCTACTACTTAATTTTATAACACTTATCTCCAATTGTAAACGGGGTCTGGCACTTGAGCGCAGCTTTTGCTTTAAAGAAGCAAACTCATCTATAATTCGAGTTATCTTTTTGGTACTCAAATTAGCAGCAACAGAAGCGATTTCTTCTAAATAGCTACGAGAATACTCTAAAATTCCGGAATCAATCCCACATTCTTTAATCAGAAGTAGTTCGCGGCAGTATTCTATTAATTCTTCACTGAACCGCTCGATTCCAAGACCTGAATCCAGCTGTTTATTCAATAATTGGAGAGCCTGCTGACTCTGCTCCCTGCTTAAATAAAGTAAAAATTCTTTTAAATCCGATTTATCAATTCTGCCCAGCATCCTGGAAATCTCATCAGCACTTAACCGACCATCACTAAAAGAAATGGCCTGATCCAGAAGACTAATTGCATCTCTCATTCCACCCCGGGCACTTCGAGCTAAAATATCCAGAGCTTCTCTGTCTATTTCATAACCTTCCGCCTCTGCAATATATTGCAGACGTTTTTTTAAATCAGATAAGGTTAATAAAGTAAAATCAAAACGCTGACAGCGGGACATAATAGTTGTAATAACTTCGTGGGGCTCTGTTGTTGCCAGAATAAAAACTACACTCTCAGGTGGCTCTTCGAGAGTTTTTAAAAGGGCATTAAAGGCTCCTTTGGTCAGCATATGCACCTCATCAATGATATAAACTTTATACTGTCCCTCACCCGGGTAAAATTTGACCTTTTCTCTCAACTCTCTTATCTCATCAATACCACGATTAGAAGCCGCATCGATTTCAATTACATCAAGCGAATTGCCTTTTTCAATTCTCTGACAGGAATTACACTCTCCACAGGGTTCGAACTCAGCTGAAGGATTAGCACAGTTTAGTGACTTGGCAAAAACTTTCGCTGTTGAAGTTTTTCCCGTTCCTCTGGGACCAGCAAAAAGATAAGCGTGTGCTACTCTGTCATTTTTTAAAGCATTTTTCAACGTTATTTTGACCTGATCCTGACCGATCAGATCATTGAAATTTTCTGGCCTGTATTTTCGATAAAGAGAGAGAAAGGACATTTTTTTCACCTCAAAAATAGTATTATATAACAAAAACACCCTATTCCGGGTGTTTTAAAAAAGTGGCCGCACACCGAGCTTCGAAGATTTTCTCCCAGGCGTTACCCTGACAGTTGGCTCGAACCAGGCACCCTCGCGGCACATGAAGCGACTTGCTTACCGCTGCTTCCTCCCGGACCTGACGGGGTTCACAAGACTTCATTGCGCGAGACCCAATTGTCAACACTACTTATCAGGGCCAGACCCTGAAAGAAAAAATCCTCAGCCACGGCGTCAATCCTGCTCTAGCGGTTTGCAGGTTACAGGGCACCGCTACCACCCCATTTAGTGCGGCCAAATCTTAAGCAAAAATTATAAAATTTTAATGGCGGAGAGGGAGGGATTCGAACCCTCGGTAGGTTTGAGCCTACACCCGCTTTCCAGGCGGGCCCCTTAAGCCAGACTCGGACACCTCTCCGTTTTGGAGGTTAGAGATTGGAGGTTGGTAATTGCACTGAAACTTTCTTTAATATTACGCAAGGTTAGTTTCAGTATTTGGCCATCGAGGCCGTCAGAAGTTAGTTAACTAACTCAATTACTCCAATTCTAAGTCTCTACTTTGAAAATTTATATACAATCTATGGACGATAAAATCTAATGGCGGAAGGAGAGGGATTTGAACCCCCGAGACAGCAAAACTGTCTACTCGATTTCGAGTCGAGCGGTTTCAGCCAGACTCACCCATCCTTCCGTTTTCTTAAATCACGGAAAAAATCTTTTAAAAGCTGAGCTGATTCTGCTTCCATTACTCCTGCTTCAACTTCCACCTGATGATTAAAGCGTTCATCATTTAAAAGCTGATAGAGACTTTTGACAGCTCCGGCTTTGGGATCGCTGGCTCCGTAAACAAGGCGCTTAATCCGAGACTGCAAAATTGCTCCTGCACACATGGGACAGGGCTCAAGAGTCACATAAAGCTGGCAATCTTCCAGGCGCCAGCTAGCCTCATTTGCGGCAGCTTCTCTCAGAGCAATCATTTCAGCGTGAGAAGTTGGGTCCTGAGTTTGCTCCCGGAGATTAAACCCACGGCCAACAACCTGATCATCACAGACAACAACTGCACCGATTGGAACTTCAGCTCTTTGATAAGCCTTCCTGGCTTCTGCCAGGGCCATCTTCATATATTTTATATCATCTTCCATAGAATAACTCCTGCAAAAATACAATATTTCAACTTGCAACATCAACTATTATAACAGCTGCTCATAATTTTTGCAAGCATTTTCTCCGAAAAATTTATCTGACTTCAAGCAGCTAATAGACACTTCCCTCAATCAGCTCTATTTTCAACTTTAAAAGCAAAAGAAAACGCCTGCAGAAGCAGACGTTAAGTACTTTTTCTTTTATAAAAATCTATTATATTTACTATATTGCAAAAAAGTGCACTTTACTCTCAGATATTATAATTAATTTTTGGGCCAGTCGATTTTAAAATCAACCGCAAATGGTTTTACTTCTTTATCCACAGCTGCAACTACTTTAACATCCCAGGTTAAATTGGCCCTATCCAGTGTCCTATTTGTTAAAACTGGTCGGCTTTGACTAACTTTTACCCAATTTTTATTTAAATTATTTCTAACATAGACATCCACCCCATTAAGCTCGGGTGTTTCAGCATATATTTCCCAGGGAAGATTAGAGCTGATAACTGTCTCGCCTGCAGCTTCGATTTTCATTACCTTTTGATCTGCATCTATATTTTTATTAGCAAATTCACTTTCAAAATTAACTGCTCTTCTAGTTTCTAATTTCTGTGTAGGTTCGATAATAGTCACTGACATTCCAACTCTAGCACTATCCGCCGCCACCTGTAGACTTAAACTTAAAACTAGAAAAAGAACAATTAAACTAATTTTTTTTAACATTTTTTCCTCCTTTTGCAGCCAGGCAGTCTGATTTGCTCAGACCCTTAGCTTTGTGTCCCTACTTCACAATAGGTTTACCCCTTCAAGGAGAGCACAAAATATAAAACCTGCAGTCATAATGACAGCAGGAAGACATATAACCCTACTTAGGTAGTCAGTCAACCGTAGTTATTAAACCTTAGGTTCCAACTTTGCGCCTCTAACCTTTCGGAAAAAGTAGCCCTTCTCTGCCAGGGTGATTATTTACTTTAACTTAATTCTACTACAAATTAATCTTCTTTGTCAAGAACTTTTAAAGATGATAAAAGCTCCTTCAAAGCCGACTTTAAAAACAAAACCATCCTATCTTTCTACCTCTTATTATAAAGAAGCCACAAACTCTCATTATAAAGGGTCTACAAATCAAATTATCATAGACCCTTTCTATAATAATTATTACAAGCTGAAACATTACTCAAAAGTAACGGTAACAAAAAATTGTCCACTATATAAACCAGGATCTAAATTAGCATTAACATCCAGAGTTGCTCCGATATTAAAAATACCATAACCATTTCCATCCAGGGTTTTGCTATCATTGTCAGTTACAAAAGTGCTGACAGTCATCTTATTATTTGCATCATGGCTTATAATAGTCTGATCAGTAAAATTAATATTATACTGAGTATATGGAAGCCAGATCACTTCAATAACAGCAGACTGCTGATTACCATCATGATAGCCAGAATAACCATTTCCCGTTGTTAAAACACCAGCGGGGTCAACTGTTATTGTGCCATCAGCTGCTGTAAATGAACCAAAATAAAGATCTTCCAATTTTGCAATTGATACCGGTATAAACTGTCGGGGCTCGCCAATTTCTATCCACTGATTCGGCTGAGTATAACCTACATAATAAGGTTGTGATAAATCTAAGTCACCAACATTTATTTCAAAAGTAATCTGCTGACATTCTCCTTTATTCAAAAGAGTTATTGGTTTAGAATCTATATAATCAACTTCGCTTTTTTGATCATTGAAGTAAATATCCCGTTCGATACTACCATCCTGATCGGCGCAGACAGTAACAGTTACTCGATAGATATCATCTACAATCGTAACCTCATAAATACTAAGTTTAAAAGTTCTGGGTGGATAAGCATATTCATTTACTATTTCTAACTCCACCGGATTTTCGCTGTCATTTAGATCAGTAATCTGCACCCTGTTACCGGCTGGATAAAAAGTATCAAAACCAGAAACCGGCCGCTCTTTAACATAATACTCTCCCAGAGCTAAATTACAAAAAGTATCCGCCCAGTTGTTTTGCTCATTCAAATAAAGTATACCGACAACTTTATTATCAGAGGAATTATAAATATCGACTATTACCAACTCAGGCGCCAGCAAATCATCCCCATCCCAGCTCTTGCTAACTTTTAAACAGCCAGCGTTTTCCATAACTGTTGCAGATGCAAATAAAGAGTATATTATTATTGAAAAAATGCTAATACTTAATACAACAGCAAGCATTTTACTTTTTCTCATCTCATACTCCCCCTTCCTTCATTAGTCAGTTAAAACAATTATACTTTCGAGGGTTTCAGGAAAAGAACCAATCGGTCCCTTTCCTGAAATTATTTTAACTACTTTCTTTTTAATATAACCTGCAGATCATTAAGATATCCACCACTTTTAGGAATACTTATCTCCTGAACTTCATTCTCGACTAACTCTCTTCTAGCAAGTGCTTCAGGTGAAATCCTCAGTAGATAGTTACCCGGTCTCAGCTCAGCCAGATAAAAATAGCCGTCATATGCTGTTAGCGTACTTCTGACAACATTATTTTCACTGTCTAAAAGCTGAACTTCAATATTTCTGATACCGCTTGTACTTTCTCCTCTGTCTAAATAAACATAACCACCAAGTTCTCCAGTCATTATAACTGGTAGTTCTAAATAAAAAGTCTGTCCGGCCCGGGGAACAAAGCTAACTCCCTCAGGGTCACTGACCAGAAATGGATCGGTTAAAGATTCAAGATCTATCGCAATATCAGTTTTTAGATCAGGTCTCAATCCATAAATAAATGCTTTTCCATTTTCATTAGTTCTGACATCAGCTGTGCGACCATTTATTTTAAAAGCAACAGCCTCTACAGGTTTTTTCTCCTCACCTGTATCCAGATAACTTGTCACCAGAACAGCACCCTCACGAGCAGAAGGACCAAGTGCTAAATGATAAGGATCTTCTTTAAAATCATCGCGGCCAAAACTGGTTGAAAAACTAACGGCCACTGTAAAATCACCATCATCCCGGTAACTGGTATTTATACCCCAGGAGTAATAGTCGACATCCTGTACTATACCTGCAGAATAGGTATTTTCGCTCCGGTCAAGATTTCTGGTGAAACCCAGATTAAAACGATGATCTGCATTTAAATAACCCGAGAGATCTGCTGACACTGTTTCTAAGTCAAAGGGATTAATATCATAACCCAGATTTCCCTGTAAACGATAATCCCTCATCCTGGTTCGAACTGCAAAATCTCCACTACCTTCAGTCTCATCTTCCTGCAGCTGCAGATTTAACCTATTTATAAAAGAATATTTTTTATAGGAAGTTGAAAGTCAATTATAGACTTCAGTTAAAATATCTCCATTATAATTTTCTTCTCTGGTCAGATCAAGGCGGACACCCAGGCTGGAATTTGAGAGGAAAGGAAAGTTTCTTCTCAAATCAAGACTGGTTCTCCGATTAAGATTCGAAACTGTCTCACTCCTATAGTCATCAAATTCAGCATGGGTTAAATTAATTCTGGTGCCAGAAAGATCAGTGGAAAATCCTAACTCAGCTCCCTGACCTCCATCAAGAGCATTCAAATAATTAGCTTCCAGATAAATCTGACTTAAGGATGTTCTTAAACCCAGACGAAGAAAATCTTCTGTTTGATCAGATATGGGTAGTCGAACATAATTTGTAACTAGAGAAAGATTCGGATTTATTCCCCGGCTAAACTCAACAGATATCCGATTCTGATCCTGATCATCACTGCCTATTTCAAACTGATAGCGATTTTCGCCGGGGGGAATCAAAGTAGAATCAACCCTTATTTTCTTAACTTCTTCGTACTTACGACCAAATTCATCATAAAAAACCAGAGTAAATTCATTGATTCCATAACTAATAGGAATGTTTTCAAATCGATATCGTTCCTCTTCATTTGAAGTCTGATAATCAATTAAATTTCCATTATCATAAAGCTCAACTTCCCAGTTTTCAGGTAATTCGCCCTCTAAACTATGCGAATAAAAGTCTCGGGAGCGGCTGTAGGGATAACTACTAACTGAAATCCCCTGCACTGATTCCCAGGAAGAAATATCGCTAACCGCTGACTGACTCAGGTCTCCAAGCCAGAACTCATGAGCGTTTAATGGTCCCAGGAGATCTGGATCCGGTGAGCGACGCCCCAGCCTCCCACTAACATCTTCCAGTGGATCATCCAGGGGCCCCGAAATAAAAAGTCTGCCATTTAGATAAAATATATCTCCAGCTAGATTTGTATAATGTCTGGGAGTCGAATCACCAGAAAAATAAAGTCTGTGATCAACAAAAGGGCCATTAAAAAGACTGTATGGATTTTCAACCGCTGGATAAATAGGTCGCTCAGCTCTACCCGTCCGATTAGAGAGCCTGTCCCAGCGATAGCGCCTGTCTATCTTTTCCTGAATGGGAAGCGGCTTTTCTGTTTCCACAGTCAAAGTCGCCCTAAATAAATCAAGTTCCAGACTAAATGGAAGCCATTCTGATATTAATTCTGTCTCCAGATAAATATCATCCCAGTCCACTTCTGTTTTATATTTATTTAAGGAAAATTCGCGCCCATTAGAGATAGCAATTCCCTGATTAAGATTTAAACTGTATTTTTCGGCTTCTTCCCAGATAAAACCTTCGACCAATCCCTGCTCCGGAATTATTTTAAATGGCAGCTCCAAAAATGCCAGCAGCTGTCCGATTGGAAGCAGAACAGTTTCGTTAAAGCGATAAGCTGTCAGAAACTCGTCTTTTAATCCCAAATTATTTAACTCTACCTCAAGCAGAATTAAATTTTCATCTTTAAGAACTAAATTTCCCTCTGTTTTTTCCTGAGCATTAAGAGGACTAACAAAAATAAAGATTAAAAACACTAAAAATAAACCCACTACAATTTTTTTCATTTGTGATAACACCTCACTTTAAAAGCAAGATCAAAGTTTTAATTCATTTCTGGCCAGAATTTCTCCTCCCTCTGCGGATATTTTTTTATAAATAACCTCCAGAACTCCTTTGTCAAGATTTAAACTGTCGATATTTTTAAGGCTTATTTTATACTTTCTTTTCTCAATATCAGTATAAATAGCTGTTCCTCTAATTGCACCGACTAATTTCTTTTCTCCACTATCATCAAAATAGCTAACTTCAATATCTCCATATTCAGACTGATTACCGGTTCTTATAATAGTCAGAGCAAGTTCTGGTATTTTTGTCTCCAGGTTGTTACTTAGCTCTAGATCTGTAATTTCTAATTCAGCCCCGGTTTCACCATGACGAATAATAATTGGAATAGAAACCCCATAAACCGTTTTTAAGGCTATATTGATTCCTGTTTCAGCGTTATCTCCATTTCCCTGCTCACCCTGATCCGGAATCTCCTGAAACAGCATGTGAGCTCTATATTCTCCAGAATTCAGGTCGGGTGGAATCATTAATTGGATTCTAACAACCTGAGCCTGTCTCGGAGGAAGAACAACCTGTCGGGGAGAATAACGAATCAAATCTCTGGCAAAATGGGATTCAATTCTTTCTTCTCTATTATCGGCAATAGCAAGTTCTTCTATATCACCTGTTTGTTTCATCTCCAGGTTAATCAAAGAAATTCTATAAGTGGCTGTTTCCTGGTCAGGGTTGATTAATTTAATCGTTGCTGATCTTTGTCCGTTTTCTAAAATAAGACGGGTAGGATTGACAGTTACATTTGCCTCCACTTCTAGAGTCAAACTTAATAAGATAATCAAAAATATTAATGATAAAACATAATAATTTATTGCTTTTATTCTTACTTTTGTAATATCCAAAGTATAACCCCCCTTAGCTCTTCCACTAAAACGAATATACCTTTAGCTTTAGCTGGCAGAAAATTCTATTCTGCAGCTGGGAAGAAAAAATTTAAAGTTAAAATTGGGACCAGAAATCAAATCTGGCCCCTTTATGCTTAATTTTATTATTCATAAGCAACTGTTAAGCTAAACTGACCAGTATAGTTGCCAACAGAAATACCATCTGTCACTGTCAGAACAGCTCCAATAGTAAGTTCATCAAAACCATCGCCGTCGAGACTAAAGGCACTATCCACTATATTTGTTCCTTCTACCAGGAATTGATCTACAGTTAAAGAATCTCCAGATACACTGTCAGCCAGAGCAATGGACACATCACCTGAGCTGGTAGACTGACTGGGAGTTACTTCAAAATCTTCAATACTTACTACATAGGCACGATCAGGAGTTCCACCAACCTGAACAACTGCTGGTGTTCCAGTATCATTCCAGAAAATATTTGCACCTGAATCAGCATCAACTGTTAGACTTCCATCAGTTCCTAAAATTATTCTTGCATTTCCTCCAGTAGGAGAAGTACCAAAACTAAAGTCCATATCCTGAACACCCATATCACCTGGATCAATTGTAATTGTATCTAATATTTCGGCATATACATTAACATCCTCACTTGCATCTAGTTGAGCCTGTACCGATGAACCAAAAAATAAAATCGCTACCACCACAATAAGAATTATTTTACCAGCATTTTTCATAATATATACCTCCTTCTTAAAGTGTACAAATAAGTCAACAAACAATTGTTATCTAACGCAAAATATAATTTTTGCGTTTTTAAAGCAGTTAACTGCTTTAAAGACTGAGCAATGAAAATTTAATATTTTTTCTCTATAAAAAGCAAAAACCGGCCCCTAAGGGTCGGTTACACCATTGGCTCGCATCTGTTATAAGGTGTCCATATCGAAAAACAGATGGTCATAGCTTCCTTTATTGTTTTGTTACTTTTAAATTTTCCACTACAAATTTAGAAATTAAAACTTTTTATAACAAAATTGTTTAAATAAACAAAATTAACAATCTTCTTTCTTCTGGTTACATTATATTCCTGTTGAGAAAGGTTGTCAATAGCTTTTTTCATTTTTTGTTAAAATTTATATAAATTTTTATAATTAACTTATAAAATATTTACAGTTTGAAATTCTGGAACCTCTTCTAAAAGATTATTTGCCAGATCAGATATTTTTTGACGACCACTATTACTAATAGTTACTTTAATAATAACTCCAGTTTTTTCGATTGCTTCAATTTCTATTACTAAATAATCCGGATAATTAGAAACTTCGGCAAAACTTTTTATATTGACCGATTTTTCCGAATCATCAGCAATAATTTGTATCTCGAAATCCTCTAATCGGTCAAAGCTTCCAAAAATAACCGGTTCACTAAAATGTAAAATTACACACTGATCACTTTCGGTAATTTTTTTAATATTAATTTCTGGATCTACAACCCCATAAACACTGCCTCCTACAACTGCATATAAATTCTGAAAAACAGGAGGAGTTATATCTTCTGCTGGAATACTATCTCCATCATCACCAGAAGCTGTAATTTCTAATTCAAGGTCTTTAAATGTATTTTCACCATTAACAACAATTTTACCCTGCAGTTGATTATATCTTATTGCTTTAACATTATAATCATAGCTACCGTCTTCCCTTTTAAAAGAAACTTTACCATCCAAATTTGTGATTTCTTTCTCTCCAGCCAGAGTTATTTCAGCACCGCTAACTGGATAAGTACTCATTTTATCAACTACAGTAAAATTAACATCATATTTTTCTGTTGCCAGAGTATCTGTTGCATCATTAGAACACCCAGTCAGGAAAAACAGTCCAATAATTACCCCCAAAACCAGAGCCCAGTATTTTGAACTTTTTAAAAACTTCATATTCTGCTCTCCCCCTTTAGTTGCGTATGATTTCACATTAATTATTAGAGTTTACTATTATGCAATATTTTATTTTTATATTATAATTTTACCAGCACAATCTCCAAACTAACTCGAATTTTATTTTTAGCCGCTGCTAAAATAATCGAATTATAATGAATATCTAAGCTCAATTTAATCTTAAACCTTTATTATAAATATACAGTACAAATTAAATTTTGAGGTGAAAATATGCTGGCACTTATCGAGGAGTTTTCTGCTTTATTTGGTTTATTGAGTTTTATTTTAGCAGTTGTAAGTATATATTTGTTCTTAAGATCCAAGAAAGAAAAGAAACCTATGTTTTGTATTCGGAGTATCAATTTAATCGGTGACTTATACAATAAAATTGGAGGACTGGAAGTTTACTATAAAGATAAACCTGTGTCAAATGTTTTTTCAACTAATGTTGCCTTCTGGAATAACGGTGGTGAAGTAATTAATAAAAATGATATTTCTCAAACAGAAAAATTGAGAGTTGTTTTTCCTAAAGGAAAGATTCTGGATAAAGAGATTGTCACCACCACCTCTAATTCAATTAATTTTGAGATTGAACAGCAAAATGAAAATGAAGTTATTTTATCATTCGATTTTTTAGAAAAAAATGATGGAGCAGTAGTCAATTTACTTCATACAAGTAAATCGCTGAAGGATGTAAAATTTATCGGGAAAATTAAAGGTGTTAAAATAAAGTCCTTATCGGAAAAGAATGGTAATGGTCCCAGGGGATCACACAGGCGAGTTTTAATAAATTTGGTTTTTATCTTATTAGCATATACCTTGCTAACTTTTTTTGGATTTCCAGTTGAAAGCTTAATAAACCCAGCCTGGGGAAATTATTCGGGTTTGTTTTCGAGTATTTCTGTTTTGATAATTTATCTTTATTTAATATATAGTGAGGTAAAAATGCCAGAAGAAATATCTTCATATATGAATACTACTGGATCTATTCCTGAAAAAGTAAATTCGTAAAAACTGTTAATTATTATCAAATATTATTCTGGAGTTGATAAAATGTTAGGAACTAGATCACAAAAGTTTGGTCTCTTATTATTAATAATTTTTATTCTGGTAGCCACAAGTTGGAACTTTTTTAATGCTCAAAAAGATGAATTCAATTTAAATGTAAATGCTGAGGGAAATGGAAGGGTAAATATAAACCCAGAAAAGACAAAATATCTTCCGGAAAAGAAAGTAGCACTTGCAGCAGAAGCTGGTAATAACTCAACTTTCGTTAAATGGACAGGTGATTTTGAAAGCGAAAAAGAAACAGTTGAGATCACCATGGACAGCAATAAAACAATTACTGCTGTTTTTAAGAAAAAAACTGAAATAGTAAATTTTAATGACTCAAGTTTAGAATTAGCGGTAAGAAAAGCATTAAATAAACCATCTGGACCATTATATAAAAGTGAGGTTAATGATATTCAAAAATTGGAAGCTGCAGGAAAAGGAATTCAGAATTTAAAGGGGATAGAAAATCTAACTTCTTTAACATATTTAGATCTGGGTAGAAAGTGGAAAGATGGTGGCTGGAATTATAATATAATTAAAGATTTAAGTCCAATATCGAATCTAATTAATCTCAATTATCTGGATTTAAGCGGCAATAAAATCGAAAATATTTCACCACTAGTCAAAAACAACGGGATAAATTCTGGTGACTATGTAAATCTCAGATATAACAATCTGGAACTTGGGGACAAAGACCAGGATATGAAAGATATCAAAAAATTAAAGGAAAATGATGTGGAAATTAAATATGAATAATTTAGATTGCAAAAAGAGCAGCCGGCATAAAACCAGCTGCTCTTCTTAAATGAAATTAAAATATATTATTATAACCGTTTTTCAATCTCTTCTACGGCTTAATGTTTTAAATGGCGCACCCGAGAGGAGTCGAACCCCTAGCCTTCTGATCCGTAGTCAGACGCTCTATCCAGTTGAGCTACGGGCGCACGCTGTTACTTTTCTTAAGCAACAATAAATATTATAACAGCTACTTCTATTATCGTCAAGGATTTTTTGAGAAAAATTATAATTCATTGATCTGACAGCCTTTGTGAACTGTTAGTGTTCATAAATCAAGTGACCTGACGACAATAAAAAAGACCTTTTTTAGAAAATATTTAGAGTTATTTAAGTCAAATTTCCAGTATTAAAATTTGAAAAGCATCTGATCTTTTAGGTATCAACACTTCTGATTCGATTATCCCTACATGTATTTAGATTACATTATTAAGGTTGAAAAGTCAAGATTTTTTATTCCTGTTAGGATGGAATTTTAGTAGTTATATTTAGTATTTATTTTTATGCTTATTTTTTTCTTTATTTAACAAAAAAAGCCAAAGCAATATAAACTCTGGCTTTAGAATTAATATGTCATTAATTTTTATTTTCTGAAATATTATTTGAATTTAATCTTCAACTATTACATATTCAGCATTTTCTTTTAAAATACTGTTTTCTTCATTAGTAATAATAACACATTCATCAATATCAAAAGCTTTACAAAAAGTTTGTTTATAGGCTTTCGAACCATCAACAAGGACATACGTCTTTTTTGAGTGTTCTTTTACAATTCTTTTTTTCGTGGCTTCTCTAGTATCGGGTGTATTTATTCCACTTTCAAGAGAATAACCACTTGCTCCAATAAAAGCTTTGTCAAAATATAATTCCTGTAGTTGTCTTTCAGTTATAGGACCTCCAACAGATCCTAAATCTGAAGAAATCTCTCCACCTAAAAGTATACAATCAAACTTATACTCATGAATATTATTAATAAAAACTGTATTTGAAGTAACAATTTTTATTTTTTTATCTTTTAGATAATCAATCATTTCCAGAGTTGTTGTTCCTGAATCTATATATATGACTTCTCCTTCCTGTACTAAAGAAGCTGCGTACCTAGCTATGGCTTTTTTCTCTTTAGTATGAAGTTCCTGTTTTTTTTGCAAAGGCATATCATATGAGGTAGTTCTAAGTTTTACAGCCCCACCACTTAAATAATCTAGATATCCATCTTCTTCTAGTTGTTTTAAATCCCTTCTAATTGTTGATTCTGACACTTCTGAAAACTTATTTATTAAATCTTCAATATATATAAGCTCATTTTTATTAAGATCATTCAATATTTTTTTTCTTCTAACATAAGGTATCATATTAACACCCCCAAATATTATTTTATTATATAATAATTATAATTGTTTTATTGGGTAAATTCAATCCTCTTTTTTCTTATGATTTCAAAAATCTTTTCAAATTCTTCATAATATATAGCCGTATTAAAACTTATATTTATTTCAGGTTCTTTGGAAGAATTTGCAACTACTTTGAATTCCCCCTGCAGCATACAAATATCAAGTTCAGCACTACTTATCTTATCATAATATATGTTTTTCATTTTGTAACCATAATAATCTTCGGTAATTTCCTTAAATCCTTCTTCTGCAAAAATCAATCCATAAGTTGTAGCTACTATTATTTTAGCAGGGCTTTCAACTGGTGATTCAGTATCTCTATCATCTATATGACTTCGCTTTATAAAAATCAAATCAACTATTTCTTCTTTTTCATTAATAACAGTTTGCTTAGTAACTATCTCTTTAAAAATATGATGAACCTCAAAATCAGTTTCTGCTCCAGTAATTTCTCTGATTTTATCTTTTAAAGTTATCATTTTTATATCCTTTCTTAACTGCCTGTGAATGTCAAATAATATTATAATCAGGACATTTATAAAAAATTAATTAGTCAAATTTAATTACTTCACAATAATTTTTGTATTACTTTTGTTAATATTTTTTTATTTCAAACTTATTATTGCTAAAAATATTATCAATATCTGATTTATAAGGCATAATTTCTTGTGCCCCATGTTTCTGAACTGTAATTGAGGAAGCTGCAGATGCATATTTTATAGCTTCTACATAATTATAGCCTTCAATTAATTTAGATGCAAAAACACCAACAAATGTATCTCCAGCTCCAGTAGTGTCAACAGCTTTAACTTTTAATGCTGGAATATGAATTTTATTATCTTCATAGAAAAGACAGGACCCCTTACTTCCCATTGTAATAATTAAAACTTCTTTTATCATATTTAATAACTCATGATGTTTTTCCATTGCAGATTTTATATCTTCAATATCTTTATTGCAATAATAGGAAGCCTCTACTTCATTTACTATCAAGCAATCAACTTTTTTTAAAGTGTCTTTTGAAACTTCTTTTGCTGGTGCTGCATTTAATATAATATAGCAATCATGTTTTGCAGCTAAATCAATAGCTAATTCAACAATAGAAGTTGGAATCTCAAGTTGCAAGAGCATTACTTTACTTTTTTTGATTTGATTTTCAAATTTCTCAAGGTCATTTTTTTTTAATGAAAAATTAGCACCCTGAACAATATTAGCATAAAGACTACCATCATCTAATATATTATTAATCCCTAACCCTGTAATCTTAGAATTTCTTTTAATGTAATCAATATTAACATTATAATTTTTAAGTTTATTAACCAGGTAATCACCGAATACATCTTTCCCTACAGATCCTAACATATATGTTTCGATTCCCATTTTTCTACATTGAACAGCCTGATTAGCCCCTTCTCCACCACCACCAGTTTTTACAGAATCTACTGTATATGTCTCTCCCAATTTCGGTAATCGTTTTTGTTTTAATAAAATATCATAATTCAAACTTCCAATAACCACTATACTATTATCTTTTTTCATATTTATCGAACCTCTCTATAATTTTTATTACTTTTTATATAATTGAGATTGTACATGTTCAAGATAAACAGCAATTATAATTATACTACCTGTAGCAATGAATTGCCAAAATGTATCTACACCAGTAACTATTAATCCAACTTTTAAGGCTGATAATAATATTGCACCTAAAAAGGTACCTAAAACACTACCTTTACCTCCAGCCAGGCTGGTTCCACCAATTGCAGCTGCAGCAATTGCATCTAACTCATATCCCTGTCCAGCTGTTGGCTCACCTGTTCCTAATCTAGCTAATAATACCAATGCAGCTAATGCTGCTCCAACACCAACCAATCCATAAGCTAAAACTTTATTTTTTTCAACGTTTACACCTGACAATCTGGTTGCTTCCTCATTACCTCCTATTGAATAAACATAAGTACCAAATCTAGTGTGATTTAATAATATATGGGTAATTATAGCAAAGCCAATTAATATAAATATCGGGATTGGAATAATATTGAATACTCTTCCACTTACTAAGTTTCTGAAATCTCTAGGCATATTCAAAACGGGCCAACCACCTGTTATTACATAAGCTATTCCTCTATAGACACTCATGGTTCCTAATGTTGCTACAAATGGTTGTATTTTCAGTTTTGTTATTAAAAGACCATTAAATACCCCTAATAAAAATCCTATTAAAATTCCAATGAATATAGCAATAATTGGATTTAAACCAGAGGTTAAAAATTTACCTACCACAACAATAACTATTGCAAGGGTAGATCCAACTGACAAGTCAATCCCAGCTGTCAAAATAGCAAAAGTAATACCTATTGCTATCAGTCCATTTATTGCACTCTGTTGAATAATATCTATTATGTTATTAAAACTAATATAAATAGGGTTTAGGGCTGTAAATATAATTACCATTGCAAAAAGAGCTACTAAAATTCCAAATTCTCTAAATATCTTAAACTTCTTTATCTTCAACATCTGTCCCCTCCATAGCATAATGCATAATTTTTTCTTCACTAAACTCTTTATAATCTAAAATTTTTGTGAGTCTACCTTCTTTCATTACTACTATCCGATCACTCATTCCAATTACTTCAGGAAGTTCTGAAGATACCATTATTATTGATTTCCCCTGAGCAACTAAATCTTCTAACAATTTATATATCTCCTGTTTAGCACCAACATCTACACCTTTGGTAGGCTCATCAAAAATAAATATATCAACATTTGTAGATAACCATTTTGCTAAAACCACTTTTTGTTGATTTCCACCACTCAATTCTCTTGTTAAATACAATGGATCTTTTGGTTTTAAATTAATTTTATCAATAAAAACTTTGCTATTTTCTATTTTTTCTTCATGATCTAAAAAGATTAAATCTTTGAAATTTTCTAGGCAAGCCAAACCTATATTATTAGCATTATTTAGATTTTTTACAAATCCCTGAGTTTTTCTATTTTCTGGAATCAATCCTATACCATTTTCTAACCCATCCAAAGGACTTTTAATATCAACATTATTACCATGCACAATTATTTCTCCTTCATCCTTATGGTCAGCTCCAAAAATTGTTCTAACTACATCAGTTCTTTTTGCCCCAACCAATCCAGCAAAACCTAAAATTTCGCCTTTTCTTAACTTAAAACTAATATCCTTAAAATGCGGTTCTAAAGTTAAATTGTTTATCTCTAAAACTACCTCTTCTGAAAATCGTCTTGGTTTATTTCTTTTAGCAAATGAAGAAACATCTCTACCTACCATACTTTTTATCAGCTCATCTTTTGTTGTATCTTCAACATCAAAAGTTCGAATAAATTTACCATCTCTTAAAACAGTTGCCTTATCTGCTATTTTAAATATTTCTTCAAGACGATGGCTCACATAAATAATAGTAATTCCATTTGCTTTTAGCTCTCTAATTATTCGAAAAAGAGTTTCGGTTTCTGAACTAGTTAATGATGCAGTAGGCTCATCCAAAGAAATCACTTTTGCATCATGAAATAAAGCTTTTGCAATAGAAATCATCTGCATCTCACCAATGCTGAGATTTTTAACCAAGTCTTTACTTCTAAAATTACAATGCAATTTATCCAAAATTTTATTAGCTTCTTCATGCATCTTATCATAATCAATTAATAATTTCTTTTTTGGTTCATAATTGAGAGTTATATTTTGACCTACTGTCAACTCTGGTATAAGACTTACCTCTTGATGAACTTTGGATATTCCAAATTGGATTGCTTCATGTGGATTTCCAAATTTAATTACATCGTTTTTTATAAGTACTTTTCCTTCATATCCCTGATAAACTCCATGCAAAATATTTAAAAGAGTTGATTTTCCAGCTCCATTCTCACCCAATAGAGCATGAACTTCTCCTTTATTAATTTTAAAACTAACTTTATCAAGGGCTTTTACACCAGGAAAAACCTTTGTTACATTGTTAAATTGAATTATTTCCTGATCACTCATCTTATATCTCCTCTCCATTAAAAAGGGTAGTAATTTTATAATCACTACCCTTTGATTTTAAATATGGTTTAAAATTCTGGGTCTTTCCAATCAATGATTTCTTCAGCGGATGCATCCACATTGGAACTATCAATTAAAGCCTGTGGAGTCCATACTACGCGAGGAATATCTTGACCTCCCATTACTCTAAGAGTTGCTTCTACAGCTACCTGTGCTTTATAAAATGGGAATGAATCAATTGTTGCATCCATTTCACCATTTCTTATGGAATCATAAGCTTCACCAATTCCATCTACACCTACAACAAGAATATCTTTTCCTGCATTATTAACTGCTTCTTGTACACCTAAAGCCATTGTATCATTATTACAGAATATCGCTTTTAAATTTGGATGTGTTTTGAGCCAGATATTAGCTAAATCCATTGCTTTCAATCTGTCCCAGTCAGCATTCTGTCTCTCAACAATATCAATCCCTGGTGCATTTTCTTCCATCCAATTCTCAAACCCAATTGTTCTCTGTCGAGCTGCAAAAGCTTTTGGCATACCTACAACTATGGCAACTTCACCTTCACCATTAAGTTTTTCTGAAATCCATTCTGCTGCAAGTTCTCCGTTCTGAATAGCTCTTGGTCCTACATAATTTGGTGCATTTTCAATAATTCCATCATTAACATTAACTACTGGAATTCCTTTCTCATTAGCTGATTCTACACCTGGTACTAAATTACCATCAGAAATAGGTGATAATAATAAAGCTGAATATTCATTGTTTATCATATTCTGGACGATTGAAAGCTGTCCTTGTTCATCATTTTCTCCTTGGGCAGCTCTAACATCAATTTCAACATCCATACCTTTATTATTTAATTTTTCTTCCATTGCCTCATAACCAGTTCTCAATGTTCGCCAATACTCATTTTCAAATGCTTTAGCAACTGCCCCTAATCTTAGTTCTGTTTCAATATTAGGAACTTCTCCAAACTGATCTCTCATTTCATAAAATGTTATACCATCTGCAGAGTCTGGATTAAACGCCATAACATTACCAGCAAGACCAAAAACCAATAAACAAACACTAAGTAAAGCTAAAACTTTTTTCATGATTCTCCTCCTAATTATTTTTATTAATTATTATTTTTTGGATATAATCCAAAACTTTTATTTTTTATTTAAGAGCTTCTAGAAAAATCCTCTGAGCTTTAACTGCATCATTCATTTCAATAATATTTTCAATTCTTTTCATTCCTACTTTTTCAATTATTTCAAAGTGCTTATTAATCATTTTTACATTGATATCTGCTTCTTCCATTGCTGATTCTCTAATAGGGAAGGTGTCAAAATATATTATACCTTTATAATTGTACTTTTTTACATAATACAAGAACTCTAAAGTTTTAATAAAATTTACTGATCCTACTATCATACCATCATCCTGTAAACCATGCCCATCATTTAAATGTATTCCAAATAGTTTATCTCTATCAAAAGCCAGGTCCAATCCATAAGCTGGATTTTCACCCTTCATTAACATATGACAAAAATCTAATGTAATACCAAAATTATCTTTATCAATATCCTCCAACATTAATAAGGTCGTACCAGCGTCAGCTAATAAAGAAAATGATCTTGGCTCATAGGGTTTATATTCAATACTTATATCCATTTTCCTATTATAATCTGCTAAAGTCTGAAAACTTTTAACAAGTTTTTTCCAAGATTCTGAATAATTAATTTGGAAAGAATAATCAAAACCATCATATCCTAACCAGATAGTTATTTGACTCCCTCCTAATTTTTCAGTTAAATCAATAGCTTCTTTGCACAAGTTCAAAGCAGCATCTGCAATTTTATCTTTCTTATTTGCAAGTTCTCCATTAATAAAGTCATCTTTAAATCTTAAAGCTAAACCATTCAATTTTAAACCGTTTTTTTCCATACTTTTTTTTACTTCTTCTACAGTTACTCCATCAAAATGTTCCGGATAATTTAGATCCACATAATTTAATCCGTCTACATTATGTAATTTTTCAAAAACATCTAGAACATTTTTTTCTGTTCTTAAAAATGAATTGATCCTTGTAGCTAATTTCATTTTTTATCTCTCCTCAATATCTTATGTTAAATTTATTATAGCTCTTTTTTCACTATTTGTCAAATCTTTTTATATATTTTAATAAGTTTTCATTTTTATTCATTTATTTTCATAGTTATTCTATTATATTTGACTTTATGTAAATATATATGAATTATTTAAAAATAAAAAAATACTTATAATTTATAATATAAATATTTCAGATTATAATTTCAAGTTGTTTTATTATTCTTGAAATTCAAAAACAATGGTCTTTTTTATACACAAAAAATCTATTCCAATTTATAAGCTGCTTAAACTATACTTACAAATCAAAATAGATTTTTCATAAATGAAAATTCAATTATTTTTTTTAATAATATATTCATTTTCTCAATCTTGTTACTCATCAAATTAATCCAGCAAGAATCATTTGGTGAAAGTAAACAAGACATTTATAGTATGCTTTAAAAAATAGAATTGGTTACAATGAAAAGTTCTTCATTGAATTATCCATAACATCCTGATTAATGCCAATATAATCTAAAGTAATACTGGGAGCAGAATGATTAAACAGCTCCTGCAACAGGGCCACATCTTTGTACTGTTTATAATGATGATAACCAAATGTTTTACGAGTAGAGTGACACCCTATATTATCTAGTCCTACAGTTTCTCCTGCTTTATTTAGCACCCTGTATGCCTGGCTGCGGGATAATGGCTGATTGGTTCCATTTCTACTCTGAAATAAATATTCATAGTCAGACATGTTTTTAATATATCTGTCCAAAGCTTCTCGTAAAACAGAATTTATAAAGAACTTCTTAGTCTTTCCTGTCTTCTGCTCTTTTAAAATGATATGAGTTTTATTTCTTACATCCAGAACTTTTAGCTTTAAGATATCACCAATTCTTAATCCTGTGTTTATTCCTAAAACAAAAAGCAAATAGTTGCGGTAATTATCCTTTAGTAGCTCAGTCTTAATTTCTTCAATTAAACTTTTATCTCTGATTGGATCGACTTTATTCATTAAACCCATCTCCTATCATAAATATAATTTAGATCCATTATACACTATTAAATAGGAAAAGTATATATGATAAAGTTCATTGAAAACTTAAGCAATACTCAAAAACTTAATTAAACACTTTAATAACAGCAATATCTACACTTATAACCAATGCGACTTAAGATAGAATTTGTTGTATTCATAAATTTTTACTTAAGCTTAATTATTTTCTTAAATTATAGTTTTTTCTTTACCAAAATAATCATTTTGAGATTCATTATTATCCCTGTTTAATTCTTTCAATTTCTTTTTTCTGTTTTATTATAAATTTATTTGTTGGATCAATTTTTAATGCCTTATTAGCATACTTCATTGCTTCACTATATCGTTCCTCTTTTTTTAAAAAAACTATATATGATCCCAATAAGTATGTATCATTTGGGCATATATCTATTCCTTTTTTAAAAAATTCTTCCGCTTTATTAGTATCTCCTTCTCGGGCTCTTAATCTTCCCAATCCTTCATATATTGAGCATTTATTTCCTTCTTCCTCTACTAATTCTAAAGCCTCCATAAACATTCCTTCGGATTGGCCAAACTTTCTATCTTTTAATAAAATACTTCCATATCCTTGGAGCATCCACCATGGCTTAATATTTTCATCTTTAGCCATTTCCAACGATTTAATAAAATTTTCATTACTTTTTTTCCATCTACCTAATCGTCCTTGACACATACTTATATGAAATAAAGCATCATAATCGTTTTTTTCAATTTCATATATTAACTTATACAATTTTATTGATTTCTCATTATTACGATTCTTATAAGCCTCTTTTGCAATAGGCCTCAATTCTGTATGAAAAAAATTATACAATTCTCTCATTTTTTTAAGTTTATTAGCTGATACGGCATGATGAAATGCTTCAGCTCCAATGATAGGTTTTTTTATATAATCTTCTTCCCATTGATTAAAATATTCAAAGGCCATTTCATTATATTTATCTTTAGTTTTTTCACTTAATTTATTATAATAAAAACTTTTAATTGACGGATGTAGTTTATATTTTTCTCCATTAAGTTCAATCAGAAATTTATCGATTAAATCTTCCAAAATAAAAACAACTTCATCACCCCCAAATTTTCTGTAAGCGTCTAAAGAAACCGGTATTCTATATATAGAAGCATACTTAATAAAATCTTTTTCTTTTTTATTTAAATCAATTTTTTCTAAAAACAAATTAATAACTTTATCTTGGAATTTACTAAAAATAGTTACATTGTCTAAAATTTCTTTAGGAGGATAGTATTTAGACAAGGATGAAGCAATCTTAATTGCTAAAGGATGACCATCTAAAAATTCAACTAACCTATCAGGAATGTTAATTTCAGTGGTATCTAACCCACTTGACCTCATCCAGTAATCATATAATCTTATAGTATATTTAGGATCTTTAAAACCTTTAAGTTTTAAAATGTTAATATCATTCTCTAAATCAAATGGAAATTTAACCCGTTGATCTGATAAAATAATTATTTTATTAACTATCTTTTCAGCTTCAGAACTAGATAAAATCTCTAGAAATTTTATTATTTTAGGATCCAGTTCCCTTTTATGATCTAATAAATAACTCCAATTGTCGATTATTAAACAACTCTTTTCTTTTGTATCCCATTTACTTCTAATTTCTAAAAATAAATCTTCACTTGGATCAATTAAGTCTTCTTCATTTACTGAAATATCTAAAGAATTTGCAATTTCACCAAGTAGTTTTGTAAATCCAGAGCCAGGAGTTAATTCTAATCGATATTTTTTTATATCTGGAAACATTTTTATAAACGCTTGAGATAATAACGAAGTCTTTCCTATACCTCTCATACCATATATACCTAAAAATCTAAGTTTCCCATTATCCATGAATTCTCTAATTTCAACTAATTCCTGTCCTCTATTTTGAAAAGAACCAACCTCTTTTTCCAATTTTTGATCTTTTAATTTAGTAAATCTATTTTCTGATATATCAATATTCGAAATATTGTAATCACTATTTACTATTTTCTCAAGTTTTTTCCTCTCTTTTCCTAATTTTTGAATGTATTTAGCTAATTTATCTAAATCATTAATATTATTATTCACTAAAACATCTTGTAATTTTTCAATAGTATAATTAACTAAATCTAGTTCTAGTTCTTCGAAAGTTCTCATTTTATTTACAGGACAAAAATCTATTAAATATCTAATATCTTCTTTATTTAATGAACCATTGTCTATTCCTCGCATTAGTAATTTTAATTTTTCTATATAAATTTCAGGTAATATGCTTGAATGTTTTTCTATAAATTCCATTATATTTTCATGTTCTTGATTATTTTCAATTTCTTGTTTTAATTCATCTTCAGAATTCTTATCTAGATAGATTAAAGGACTATAATTTAATACTTGTGGTCCTTCACTACTTTTAACTGTAGCCCTTTTTATATATTGCGAATTTGTATTTATTTTTGTAATAATAATGGCTTCTTCTTCTTTTTTTATAGGCTCGATCCTATTATTTTTTATATGATAATCACTAGTTCTTTGATCAACCTGAGTAGAAATAAATGAATTACCATGTTGTGCAATATTACAATAAATAACGCTTTTTTCATTCAAAAGATCTATACTAGCTATATCGAGAAAAGGAGATGTTTTAGGAGACCAAGAAGGTATAATGATAAAATCAGTATTTGCATCCACCTTATGATCATTGATTAAAGCATCTATACATATTTGAACAAGAAACTTTATTTCTTCTCCACCTATTTCATACTCAAAATATTTTTTTGTTTCTCCTAAAATATTACTACTTTCCCAACTAGATTTATTTATCTTTTCAATATATTCAGTTTTATTTGGGAAAAATATTGGAGAAATTGATTTTCTAATATCACTTTTACTATCATTTCTATCAAGATTAAAATTTATCCCGATATTAGAATATATTTCTTTATATTTATCTAAAATAGTATGGCTACCTGCTATTATAATAACATTATATCTTGAAGAAAAAGTTTTTAACTTTTCCAATAGTTTTGCCGGAACAGAGTATTCAGGAAATATTAATATATCGATGTCTTGTTTGGAAATATATTTTAAAATCTTATTAACTTTTTCTTCAACATACTTAATATAAGTCTTTCGAATATTATCTCTAATATTATACCCATTTTCATCTAATAATAAATCTCCTAGCTTTATACCATCAAATATTGTTATCGGTTCAGAAAGTTGGTTAGTCATTTTATCTGAAAAAGCTGGATGGGCTTTCATTTGAACAAGACCAATATTCACTTTTGCCATTATAAAGCCTCCTTAATTTTTTAATACATTTATAAAAATTATGACTTACATACTGGCTGCTTGAATCTGAGTAAAAGATTAAATTGTTCCAAGCCTTTCAATTATATAGTCTCTTTTTTCTAATTTTCTTTTTAATTTATCTATCATTTCCATTAAAGCATCTACTGTTTTTACAATTCGTTCTTGCTCACTAAGGGAAGGTATCGGAATTAATAAGTTAGCTAATTGGCCTAAATATATTCCCTTTTGAGCTGTTCCTTTTGCCTCTTCCTCCATGGTTTGCTTTATGTAAGGACTAAGCATAACATATCTTAAATAATGAACATTAATTCCTGTCTTAAGTACAGCTACACTTCTTTGAACTGTAAATAATTTATCTGTATCAACTACTAAGGAACGACCAAGTGTACCAACTATTGTTAATAATAAATCTCCCTTCTCGATTTGTGTTCTTTTATGCTCTTTTTTAAAATCTTTTTCTTTTATTATTCTAGAAGGTTTTTTAAAATCAATCTTATCATTTAAAATATTCGTTGCACTTAACATTTCATAACCTTCACCACTTATTCCCTTAGGAGGATTATGGGAGCCATCGGTAATTTTGAAACAAATATTGCCAAGTTTTTCCCATTTCCAATTTTTTGGAATAATATAATGTGTTTTATTATTGTTTTTTTCTTCTATTTTTAATCTTGATTTTTTAATCTCTCCTTTTTTAATTAATTCTTTTTTCTCTTCTTCAATTTTATTAATCAATTCTAAAGCTGGCTCATCACTTTCATCCTGCGGTACTAATTTACCTTCAATGGCTAACTGCAAAACAATATTTCTCATTTCATCCATTGATTCTGAAGTCTTAAAAATAACATCAAAATTTTCAATAATAAAATTTATATTATCTTTTAATTCTTCAGCATTCTTGCTGTCTTTTATTGCAATAACAATTGATTCTGAAAGATTTTGAGAAATACTTTCTTTTTGATTAAGTTTATCTTCTAATTTATCAACTTCTTTCATTAACTTTTCTATTTTTTCTACAATTCTTTTTTGTTCTTCTAATGGAGGAACTGGAACTAAAATATTTTTCCATTTAGTTTTATTTATTATTGGAATAGTAGTTTTTGAAGATAATTCTAATGCTCTATTATTAAAATAACTACTCTGCATAAAGTATAAAAATAATTTTGGCTCTAATAATTTATCTGAATATAGGGTAAGTGAATTAATTTGCTGATTAAAACAACTTTCACGGTCAGTTATATAAGCCTTTCCAACTGTACCTATACAAACCATTAAAATTGTATTTTCAGGAACCAATCTACTTTTTTCTGCACCCTCTTCTGTTAATTTTAACTTTGTATTATAATCAATTTTATTATAATAAATATTATCCGGTTTTATAAAAGGAATATTTCCAAAATAATATTCGTCATTACTTCTTTTAGGAGTCTTACCAGTTTTAGTTTCTCCTAATGAACCTAATCTAGTCCATTCCCAATTTTCAGGAATTTCAAATGATGGTATATCTTCTTTACTTATTTTTTTTAGTTTTCCTCTTGGAGTTTTTACTAACCCTTTTGATAATAAATCTTCTTTTAATTTAGCTATTTTTTCAATAATATCTTCTCCTGATTTTTCTTCCTCACTTTGATAAGATAACTTGCCTTCAAGAGCAAAATCTAAAATTTTCTTCCTTAATTTTTCGATATTATCTGATATTCCATATAGTGTTTCAAATTCATCTAAATATATACTCACATTAAGACCTCCTACAGTACTTCTTTAAGTTCTTCTTTAATTAATTCCTGTAATCCTGTAATCTCATTTTGAACCTCATTATATTTCCTAAGTAGTTCTTTAGGGTCATGATTATCCTCTTCTATAACATTAGGATTATTTATATCTAGATTATAATCACTTCCAACAATTTCTTCTTTTTCAACCTGCCAAGCTCTTTCAGTTTCTTCTCTATCATTCCACCAGTTTCTAACTTCTTCAAAGTGTTTAGATTGCATTGGTTTAGTCTTAGAAAATGCCTTATAACCTTCTGGTAGAGGTAATTCATAATACCAGACTTTATCTGTTCCCTCAACATTTTTATTAAAAAATAAAAGATTAGTAGCAATAGAAGTATAAGGAGCAAAAACACTACCAGGTAATCTAACGATTGTATGTAAATTAAATTCATCAAATAATTTCTTTTTTATCTCTAATTTAGCATTATCAGTTCCAAAAAAGAACCCATCTGGTAAAACAACTCCAGCTCTACCATCTTCTTTTAACCTGTACATAATTAATGTCATAAATAAATCTGCTGTTTCAGATGTTTGAAAAGGTTTAGGAAAATTCATCTGAATAATATCCTGCTCAGTTCCACCAAAAGGAGGATTCATTGCTATAACATCAAATTTATCTTTTTCAGTAAACTCTCTTAAACTTTTATTTAATGAATTACCATGTAAAATATCTGGAGTGTCTATGTCGTGCAAGATTAAATTTGTTACTCCAAGCATATAAGGCATAGGTTTTTTTTCGACACCATGGAGTCCATTTTGCAGATTCTCTCTGTCCTCAACTGAGAGATCATATTTATTCCTTCTATATTCTAAAGAACTAACTAAAAACCCACCAGTACCACAGGCAAAATCAGCCACAGACTCTTCAATTTTAGGATCCAACATTTCGATAACAAAATCAGTAACTGCACGTGGAGTATAATACTCTCCTGAATTACCAGCACTTTGTAAGTCTTTTAATATAGTTTCATATATCTCATTGAATGCATGTCTTTCTTTATAATTATCAAAATCAACCTGGTTAATTCTATTTATAACTTTTCTCATTAAAGTACCGGATTTCATGTAATTATAGGAATCAGCAAAAACTTCTTTAACCAAAATTTTTCTTTCATCAGTATATTCATCTATTTCAAGGTTACTTAATTCAACAAATAATTCATTATCAACAAACTCTAATAATTCATTTCCAGTCATACCCTCTTCATCTCCAGCCCAGTTCCTCCACTGATATTTTTCTGGAATGATCGGAGTATAATCGTCTTCAACTACTTCCCATTCTTCTTCTTTAGTATCGAACACTTTCAAGAAGAGCATCCAGACTAACTGTGAAATTCTTTGAGCATCTCCATCGACACCAGCATCTTGACGCATAATATTCTGTATACTTCTAACAAAATTAGATATTGTCATTATTTAAAAACATCCTTTCAAAAAATTAAGCATATAATTTATTTTCTAGTTCTTTAATTGCCGCTTCATATTTTTTCCGGCTACCAAATGATTTAATTATTTTTTTAGGAGAACCGATCTTTCTAAATTCTTCTAACTGAAGAACTTTCATGTCCTCAATATTTGTCACACCATCATCTCTATACTTATCTAATAAAGCTTTTATAACTTCTCTTGCTTCCTCTTCATATTTAGCAAAATAATCACTTTTTTCAACTTTATCTGCTCTTTCCTGTCTAGTGAGAGGTGGTTTATCATAAGCAATATGACATATTAAGTCAAATTCATCCATATCTTTACCGACTTCTTCCTTTAACTCTTCTAAAAATATACCCTGATTCTCTAATTCTTTTATTATTGCCTGTTTTTTATCTTTACTATTCCATTTTCTAATAAAATCATTTAAAGTATCATAATGCTCTCTGACATTTTTTCTAGTATAATCAATCAAAGATTCAGTTACTAACTTTCCATCTTTATCGTAATATTGGACTTTTTCGCTAATCAAATGAACCTCTACATCATCTAAATAGTATTTTACACTGCTATTATTATCATCTGAACCTTCTGGATCTATTATGATATCTTCATCTTCGTCATTCCCATCATAAGAACCAGTTAAATCACCAGGTTCAAATTCATCTTCCTGTACAGGTTCTCCATCGAATTCTGGATCCGCAAACTTTCTTGTAACACCTCTGAAATCCATTATAGTAAAAAATCTTTTATTATAATCTTCATTTATTCTAGTTCCTCTACCAATAATTTGCTTAAATTCAGTCATAGAATTAATATTAGCATCTAAAACTATCAACTTACAGGTCTGGGCATCAACTCCGGTAGTAAGCAATTTAGAAGTAGTAACCAGTGTAGGATATTTTTCAGCTGGATCAGTGAAATTAGTAAGCTGTTCCTTGCCTCTTTGATGTTCACTAGTTATAGCCATTACATATTTACTATTTTTCTTTACTAAATCAGAGTTTTCATTAATTAAAGATTGACGCATTCTTTCAGCATGATCAATATCAACACAAAAAACTATAGACTTATTATACCTGCTATTTGGCTTTAGATAATCACTTACTTCTTTTGCTACCAATTCTGTTCTTTTTTCTAATACTAAACTCCTATCATAATCCTTAATATTATATTCTCTATCCTCGACAGGTAGACCATATTTATCTAACTTGTCTTTTGTAGGCCTATATCCTTCTAGATCTTTATCTAAATTTACTCTAACTACTTTATAAGGGGCTAAATAACCATCATCAATACCCTGCTTTAATGAATATGTATAAATAGGTTCTCCAAAGTAATGAGTATTGGAAACCTTATTTGTTTCCTTAGGAGTTGCTGTTAGTCCTATATGGGTAGCATCATCAAAATAATCTAAGACTTCTCTCCAGGCAGAGTCCGCTCTAGCAGAACCTCTATGACACTCATCAATGACAACCAAATCAAAAAAATCTGAGCTAAACTGTCTGTATGTTTCCTGCCACTCTTCACTGCCGGTCATAGACTGATATAAAGCCATATATATTTCGTGAGCTTTATCAACAGTTTTTCTATCAACTTTTTGCATAATATCTTTGAAAGGATTAAAATCATTAACCATAGCCTGATCAATTAAAATATTTCTATCAGCTAAAAATAAAATCCTTTTTTTCTCTCTAGCTTTCCATAATCTATGTATTATTTGAAAAGCAGTAAAAGTTTTACCTGTTCCAGTAGCCATTACTAGCATTATTCTATCTTGACCCTTGGCAATAGCTTCAACAGTCCTATTAATAGCAACTCTTTGATAATATCTTGGAGTTTTTCCTCCTTGAGCATAATAGTAATCTTGAGTTACAATCTCTTCTTCTTCTTCAGTATAATTCTTATAGTCGCTATATCTATCCCATAATTTTTTTGGAGACGGGAAATTTGACAAAGAAATTTCTCTAACCTTACCGGTCGTCCTATCATGTTCAATAAAAGCATCACCATTTGAAGCATAAACAAAAGGCACATCTAAAATCTCTGCGTAATCAAGAGCCTGCTGCATACCTGACCCAATAGAATGTTGATTGCTTTTTGCCTCAACTACAGCTAAAGGGAAATTAGACTTGTATTCCAGTAGATAATCAGCTTTCTTTCCTTTTTTTCTTGCAGTTGCTTTACCTCTAACCACAATTCTACCAGCTGTAAAATAATATTCTCTTCTTATTTGTCTTTTTTTATCCCAGCCAGCTCTTTTTATAGCTGGAGTTATGTAATTCATACATATTTCAGATTCGGTCATTGATTTTTTATCTGTCATTAACTCGCCCCCTAAAAGAAGAAAACTCAAGCCTATTATATCAACTTATTTCCAATAAAGTCTAATTAAAAACTTCTACCACTACTGACTCAGGTACCCACATATAGTTAATTCCTTCATCATTGATAGGAAACTCGAAGTAATACCAGTTACCATCTAAATCTGTTTTATACTGATCACTGCCTTCTAGACCCTCAAGCCACTGTTCTTCTGCAATGATTAATTCATCTTCATCATTAACAGGATCTTCAGGAAAACCTTCTCTAATTATCTTAAGTTTATACTCACCGTCTGGAAAATTAAATCCACTTTCTTTATAAGACTTAGCTTTATAAAATTCACCAACTTTATAGTTATTCATAGCAGTTCACAACCTCTCTAAAAGTAATAGATTTAATTCAAAATATATTTAAATATCTAATTATATATTTCTTGGAATATATGGTTTTTCCTTCATCTACAAATCGACAATTTTTTTAGAAGTCCAATAACTTAGAACTTGAAGAATTAATAAAAGCAAAAAAAGAATCTTCCCCAGGCTGTCCCCCTGAAGAAGATTCTAAAAACATTTAAATATCTACTTTTTTTATACTATTCCTTTCAACAAGTTCTGTACTTATTTCTATTTTCTGATTAACATAATCATCATATTCTATCTTTTCGATTAATCTTTTTACTGCAACTTCTCCTAAATACTGTTTATGCACCTTAACTGTAGACATTTTAGGTTCACATATTTCACAATATGGCATATCATCAAATCCTATTATAGACACTTCTTCAGGAATCTTAACACCATATTCTTTTAGTGCTTTTACAGCACCAAAAGCTATAATATCATTATCTGCAAAAAATGATGTTGGCAGTTCGGGATTTTGTGTAAATAAGATTTCTTTCATTTGCTGATAGGAGCCCTCAATTGTAGGCTCTAAACTAAATTGATAATCTTCATTAATTCTAAGCCCTGATTCCCTGATAGCATCTTTAAAGCCCAATTTTCTATAATAAAAATTGTTTATATACACAGAGCTGTGTAGATAACCAATATTCTTATGACCATTTTCAATAAGTCTTTGAGTCCCTTTGTAGGAAGCACTATAATTATCAATCACTACTTGATCATAATCTCTATTTTTAAAGAAACTATCAAGTAATACCACAGGTTTATTTAATAGATCAAAATAATCTAAATCTTCTTCTAACATCTCTGTAGCTAGTATCAAATATCCAGAAGAACTATCAGCACTTATATTATTTATAATTTCTTTATAATTTTTTTCATTTCTTGACAAATGAGAAATCATCATTTCATAACCTTCATCCCTACATTCTTTTTGTATGCCTTCTAACAAATTAGAGAAGAATGGCGTGTCTGAAACAACATAACCATGTTTTTTATAAATTATTATTCTTATAGACTTAGGAGATTTTGATGTAGAGCTCTTCGTTTTATTATAGCCCAGGTCTTTAGCAATCTTTATAATTTTATCCTTAGTTTCCTCACCTACGCCTTTTCTATTATTTAAAGCATTGGAAACCGTTGCCTTAGAAACTCCGGCTGATTTTGCAATATCATCTAATTTTACTTTGGCCATCCTTAAACCTCACTTTCTAAAACTTTTCTATTACAAGTTTATTATATCTGTATTAACTAAATTTATCAATTTTTCAACTAAAAATTTAGTTTTTTATTAAAACTGCCCAGGAAGGGTTAATATAAAAATTATTAATAACTACTGGTTACTCTGGATAGCCGCCTTTTTCTCTGCCTGTTTCTGTAGTTGGTCAAATATTACCGCAGTAACGATTACTAGTCCTGTAATTACCATTTGCCAGAACTCTGAAACTCCCATCATAACAAGTCCATCAGACAATACTCCAATAACAAAAGCCCCCACTATAGTACCTCCAATAGTTCCAACCCCTCCACTTAAGGAAGTACCACCTAAGACAGTCGCTGCTATTGCATTTAACTCCCAACTTTCTCCTGTAGCTGGATGAGCAGCAACTAATTCTGAAGCAACAACTAGTCCAACTATTGCACACATCAAACCAGAAAACATATAAACAAACATCTTAATATTCTTAACTTTAATCCCTGAAATTTTAGCAGCTTTTTCGTTACCACCAACAGCATAAACATGCCAGCCTAATGGTGTTTTTTTAGTTATGTAAACTGCTATCAATGCTATAACAATTAAAATCCAGATTTGATTAGGTATACCTAATATTCTTCCCGAACCAATAAAGGGAAATCCAGTATTTCCTAGTCTTTCTTCACCAGTTAAATTTGAAAAAGTTTCTCCACCGGATCTCAAAAGAGCAAAGCCTCTAGCTATATAGAGAGTCCCTAGAGTTGCAATAAAGGGAGGTACATTAAATCTACTTACAAGAAATCCATTAAAAGCTCCCATTGTTATTCCAAGAGCTAAAGTTATTAAAATTACAATAAATATATTAAAGTAAATAGTTACTCCAAACATAGAAAGTACAAGTCCTTCATTAATCAAACCACCTGCTATCATTGCTGAAAGGCCAACTATCGAGCCAACTGATAGGTCAATCCCTCCACTTATTATAACAAAAGTCATACCAATAGCCAGTAATGCATACTGCGATGCATGCCTTGTCATAATAAACATATTTCTAACTGAGAAAAAATTAGGTACTGTAATACTGAAAAATAATATCAATACTATTAAAGCTATAAAAGTACGCATCTTAAATAGAAGCATTCCCAGTGTTAAATCATTAAATAAATTTTTTCCATTTTTATCTAAGCTATCTTTCATAGTTTTATACCCCTTTTATGAATTTTTAACAGAATGTCCTATTGATGAAGCTTTTACAAGTTTATCTTCTGTCATTTCTTTTTTATCGAATTCTCCAGTTATTTTACCTTTTGACATTACTAATACTCTATCTGATACAGCCATTATTTGTTTTAATTCTGAAGCTACATAAATTATTCCAATACCTCTATCGGCAAGTTTATCCATAATCTTAAATACATCTTCTTTAGCTCCAACATCAATGCCTCTTGTGGGTTCATCCAACAGAAGAACCTTTGGCTTAGTTAATATACCTTTTCCTATTACAACTTTTTGCTGATTACCTCCACTAAGAGATTCCATATTTAAATCAATATCAGCTACTTTAATTGAAAGATCTTCAATCATAGCACTGATTGTGTTTTCTATTTCATCAGTTACCAAATGTATTCCTTTCGTATATCTTTTTAAATTGGACAAAGTCATATTTTTTCTAACAGACAAAATAGGGACCAGACCTTCTGTTTGCCGATTTTCTGGTATTAAGGCAAGCCCATTTTTAATCTGTTGAGACACAGATCGGATACTAATTTTTTCGTTATCAAGATAAATTTCATTCTCCACTTCCGGATGAAGACCCATCAAGGTTTCTAAAAGTTCGGTTCTACCTGCTCCCAACAGACCATATATACCTAAAATCTCTCCTCTTTTAAGTGAAAAAGAAACATGATCAACAAGATATCCACCTGATAATTTAGGTAAAGTAATAGATTCTGCATTTAGTATGTTTTTATCCTGAATTTTATGTTCCATTTCAATATCTAACATGTCTCTTCCTAACATTTTTGATACTATCCAGGAAATGCTAATATCATTAGTTTTTGCTTCTGTAATTTTTTCTCCATCTCTGAGTATTGTAACATAATCACAAATTCGCATAATTTCTTCCAGGCGGTGAGAAATATATACAATAGATACTCCTTGAGATTTTAAATCTTCAATAATATTAAATAAAATTTCTACTTCAGAATTACTTAAAGAAGATGTAGGTTCATCCATTATTAATACGTGTAAATTTTCCTGCAGCATAGTCTTTGCAATTTCAACAATCTGTTGTTGGCCCGCTCTAAGATTTCCAACCTTTGTATTTGGATCAATATCCTGTTTTAATTTATTTAGAATTTCTTTAGCTTTTTTATAATGTTCTTTTTGATTTAACTGAATACCATACTTAACCCTTTCTTCAGTCATAAACAAGTTTTGAGCAACAGTTAATTCTTTAAATAAATTTAATTCTTGATGGATTATTCCGATCCCTTTTCTTTTAGCATCTCTTGTATTTAACATTTTTATTTTTTCATCATTCAGATAAATCGAACCCTCATTTGGCTCCACTATACCTGCGATAATTTTCATTAAAGTTGATTTCCCTGCACCATTTTCTCCTACCAGGGCATTAACTTTCCCCCGGTATATATTAAAATCAACATCATCCAGAGCAATTGTACCTGGATAAATCTTTTTTATACCCTTTGTTGAAAGGCACACATCAGACATTTCATTAGTTTTTAATTCATTAGTCATTATTCTCTACTCCCCCAATAGATCAATTTCAACAGGAGTCAAAATGATTTCAGAAGAATCTTTTATAGCTACTCCTTTAAAATCGATTTCTTGATCCAGCAAATTTTCAAATTTAAATTCATTTAATACTTCTTTAATTACTTTGTCATTTAGCTCACTAGAAAATTGAGCATATTCTATTTGGTTACCAAAATTATCAAAAGAAATAAAATCTAAACTATCTCTTATTGAGGTTCCTCTAATTACAGGTCCAATTTGCATTTTGAGTTCTGGCTCATCATCATATGGTTTTAAATCTAAATCAACAGTACCGTTTCTAGATTCAGTATTTAATGAAATAATTTTAGCTTCTCCTGAAATTATATATTTCCATGGAGTACCTGCTGAACTCTCTCTAGTTCCATACTCTTCGCCTGCTCTTTTTTGATCACTTTTTATTGCACTTATTACCTTACCAGCCTTATTTTTTTTGCTTTCTTGAACTATATAGGGCACAATATTTTCTGTCCATAATTGGTCAACATATTCGGATAAATTAGTGTTTTCTCCATCTAAGTTTATACTGTTATTGGCTGAAGTAGTATTCTCTTTATCAAGTTTAACAACAGTCCATGGTTTACAGGCAGACAGTATAAAAAGAAAAGAAACTGCTGTAATTAAAAGTATAAGAACTTTTAAATAGCTCCTGCTATTTTTCATTTATTATCACCTTCAATTTTTAATATAATATCTCAATCTATATTTAACTAACTACCTGCAGATCAATCTGCAGGTAGTTAATTTAATGATTACTTTTCTTCTAATCTATAATTATGAAGTCTATCTGCGTTTTCTTTTGTTATTAATGTACAATCCATTAACTGCTTTTCCTTAACACCTGTAGAACCAGTTTCCAGATATTTATCAGCCTGTTCTACAGCCATTTGAGCCATATCATATGCTGGCTGTAAAGCAGTAGCTTTAATATCACCATTCATTATTGACTCTGCAACATCATCACTACCATCAAAACCAACAACAATTACATCCCCCATACCAGCGGCTTTTAATGCTGCCATAGCGCCCATTGCCATGGTATCATTTCCACAAACTACTCCCTTAATATCGTCATTAGCCTGAATAATTGACTCCATTTTTGTGAAAGCTTCTGTCTGACTCCAATTAGCACTCTGTTGAGCAACCATTTCCATATCCGGATATTGATCTATTACCTGATGGAAACCCTGAGATCTAATCTGAGCATTGGTGTCAGATGATTTACCTGTTAATTCAACATATTTACCTTTTTCATCCATAAGCTCTACAAATTTTTCTCCTACTAATGTTGCACCTTGATAGTTATTAGAAACAATTTGAGAAATAGCAACACCAGATGCATTAATTTCTCTATCAATTAGGAATGTTGGTATTCCGGCATCTTTAGCTTTTTGAACTGCTGCAATAGTTGCTTCTGCACCAGCATTATCACAAATGATTGCTTTGGCATTTCTTGCAATAGCAGTATCAAAGAGTTCGCTCTGTTTACTTACTGAACCTGCGTGAACTACACTTAATGTTTCATAACCAAGCTCTTCAGCCTTTTCTACTGCTGCATCTGCTTCAGTTTTAAAAAATGGATTATCATGTGATGGAGTAATAACTACAATTAAACCTTTATCCTGAGCGCCAACAGTCCCGGTTAATAGTCCAAACACCAAACAGCTAAGTAATAAGATAATAATAGTTTTTTTCAATTTTTTATCCTCCTCAAATTTTGTTAGATAATTTTAAAATAATAAATAACTATTCTAAAAACTAAACCCCTTAAATTCCAATTAATAAATTAGTTAAACACCTTTAGTTATCACCCCTTTCCCAATATTCTAAAAATAAACTTTTTAATTTACAACCAAAAACTATCTCCCCCTTTTTTCGGATAATTAATTACAGAAAATTTGTTATATTTCAATCAAGATAATAGGCCCATTATTTTACAGATTCAACTATTTAACAAAAATATTTACTGCATCTTTCCAGCCTTGATAATATCTTTTTCTAGTACTTTTTTCAATTTTATCCTTATAAACTATTGAATTTTCATTTAATAATTTTAAATCATCTTGTGATTGCCAAAATCCCGTTGTTAATCCACCTAGATAAGCAACTCCAATTGCAGAAAGTTCTTCAATCTCACTTTTATAAACAGGTACCCCGAGCATATCTGATTGAAACTGCATTAAAAATTTATTCTGAGTAGGACCACCATCAACTTTAATTTTCTTAATCTCAACTTTTGCTTCTTTGGCCATTAAATCAACCACATCTTTGATCTGATAAGCTATCGATTCCAGGGCAGCTCTTATAATATGCTCTTTTTGGGTGTCAAATGTAATACCAACAATGCTTGCATTAATATTATTTTTCCAATAAGGAGCTCCTAACCCAACAAAAGCTGGTATAAAATATACTCCACCATTATTTTTAAGTTTTACAGCTATTTTTTCCGAATCTTTTTCATTTGAAATCAATTTTAAATTTTGGACTATCCATTTAATAGTAGCTCCTGTTGAGTGAATATTCCCTTCGTAAATATATTCAATTTTATTGTTAAGACCCCAACCAATCGAGGTTACAATTCCCTTATCAGAAATTTTATAATCATCTCCAATATTCATTGCTATTGAAGAACCAGTTCCATAAGTAACTTTTGCCATTCCTTTTTCAAAACATTTCTGTCCAAACAGAGCGGCATGAGAATCACCAAGTACTCCAACAATCGGTATTGGATCCTCTAAAAGATTATCCAAATTGGTATAAGCGAATATTTCATCAGAATACTTCACTCCCGGGGCCATAGATTTAGGAATATCTAGAATATCCATGATTTCGTAATCCCACCAAAGATCTTTTATATTATATAGCATAGTCCTTGAGGCATTCGAGTAATCTGTGGCATGTACTTTTTTATTACTTAAATTATAAATTAACCAGCTATCAATTGTTCCAAAAAGAACTTCTCCTTTTTCTGCTTTTTCTCTAACACCTTCAACATTATCTAAAATCCATTTGATTCCTGTTGCAGAAAAGTAAGGATCAATTAGAAGACCCGTTTTTTCTCTAAATAGTTCTTGATAACCTTTTTCTTTTAATTCATTACAAATTTTTTCGCCTCTTTTACACTGCCAGACAACAGCATTATATACTGGTTTACCGGAGTTTTTATCCCAAACTACTACTGTTTCTCTTTGATTGGTAATACTAAGTGATCGAATCTGATTTGATTCAATTTTAGAATTATTTATTAACTCTTTAATTACTTTAATTGTATTTTGGTATATTTCTACTGGATCATGTTCCACCCACCCTGACTTGGGATAATATTGCTGATGTTCTATTAATTTTTTTTCTATAATCTTTCCGGTTTTATCAATTATTAAAGCCTTTGTTCCAGAAGTGCTCTGATCCACAGTCAATAGATACTGTTTTTTTTGATTCACCATTGTTTGTCTCCCTTTTTATATATTATTAATCAAACATTTCTTTTGCTTTTTCTGCAATATTAGAAGGAGTTAAACCGTATTCTTTAAAAATATCTTCTGGATAACCTGTTACAGCTGGTTCATCTGGAATTGCAAAAACCTTAACCGGTACTGGATGATTTTCAGCAACAACCTGACTCACAGCGGAGCCAAGTCCACCATACACACTGTGTTCTTCAACAGTTATTATTTTCCCTGTTTCTTCTGCTGCTTTAATAATGGCTTTTTCGTCAATTGGTTTCAATGTATGCATATTAATAACTCTGCAGTCTAGATCGTCTTCTTCTAATAATTCGGCAGCTTTTAAGGCTGTAGAAACCAGCTCTCCAGTCGCTATTATAGTCAAATCACTACCCCCGCTTAACTGATCTGCCTTACCAATCTCAAACTCATAATCAGCAGATTGATGAACCTCTTCTACAGCATTTCTTCCGACTCTAACATAAACTGGTCCTTCATAATTAACTAATTCTTCCATTAATTTTTCAGTGTCATACCTATCTGCAGGCATAATCATTTTTATGTTTGGGATCGCCCGCATAACAGCAATATCATGTAAAGCATGATGTGACATGCCAAGTGGACCATAACTTACTCCTCCGCTAATTCCAATAATTTTTACATTTACATTAGAATAAGCAACATCTACCTTTACCTGCTCAATTGCTCTCATTGTAACAAAAGCTGCATAGGATGTAATAAAAGGTTTCTTTCCACTGGCAGCTAATCCAGCTGCCATACCTACAATATTTTGTTCAGCAATTCCAACCTCTACCAGCTGGTCTGGTAACTGATTACCAAAATCAGTCATAGATGCTGATCCTCTTGAATCACTGGTTAAAGCCACAATATCTCTATCTTTTTTCCCATATTCTATTAACTTTTCACATACTACTTTTTTATTGGCAGTTTTAGACATATTATATCACCTCACCCTTTGAACTTAATTCCTCTAATGCTTGAGCTAGCTCCTCTTCAGATGGTAAACCATGGTGCCATTCTGCTTTATTTTCCATAAATGAAACACCCTTACCTTTAATTGTATTAGCAAGAATTAGAGTTGGTCTTCCCTTGATTTCTGAACTTTTAGTAAATGCATTAATCAGTTCCTGATAATTATGTCCATCAACCTCTATTATTTCCCAACCAAAACTTTTCCATTTTTCTGCTAAAGGTTCTAAACCCATTACTTTTTCTGTATTATCTGTAATTTGCAAATTATTTCTATCAATTATTCCAACTAAATTATCCAATTTAAAGTGTGAAGCAGCCAGGGCCGCTTCCCAAACTGACCCTTCCGCCAGTTCTCCATCTCCCATCAAAGTATACACTTTATAATTTTTTTTGCTCATTTTAGCCGCTTTGGCCATTCCTGCTGCAATTGCCAGTCCATGACCTAAAGCCCCAGTATTCATTTCAACTCCCGGAACTTTATTATTCGGGTGCCCAATTAACCTTGATTTATACTGACAGAAGGTATTTAGTTCTTCTTTATCAAAATATCCCTTATCAGCTAAAATAGTATAATATGACTCTACACTATGACCTTTACTTAAAATAAACCTGTCTCTATCATCCCAGTCTGGATCATCAACTTTTATATCCATTACTTCATAGAATAAAACTGTCATTATATCTGTATTTGATAATGATCCTGCAGTATGTCCTGTCCCTGCATTAACAATCATCTTTAATAAATCTCTACGAATCTGGGCTGCTTTTTCAGTCAAGAATTCTATTTTATCCATAAGAAAACCTCCCTTAATCGAAAACTCAAAATTTATTTGTGATTATATACTTTCCAGCCTAAATAATTTGTCATTGCTTCTTCTAAAATATCAGACACAAGACTAAGATTAATTGCTACATGATGTTCAAAACCATTTTCACAAATATAGTTCATTAAATTCTGGAGACCTTCAACTTTTGCAACTCCTCTGGAACCAAAAGTATCCAATAAATCATCAGTAATTTCTCCTTCAGCTAAGTATGCTTCAATCTCACCGCTATTATCATTAGTATGAACTCTGGCAAAAGTGATATTATCTGGTTTAATCTCACCATCAATAGAACCATAAGTATTTTCCTGTCCTAAAGTTGAACCTAAAATTTCTGGATAATTAATCTGGGGACAGCTATTGCCATTACAACTATAAATATCTTTAGCAAAATTACCACAATGAAAAATTATTGCTTTATCAGGATCATCGCCATAATTATTATTCCAATCTACTATTCCACTTGGCTTTTCTGAAGCAGCCTGTAAAGCAAGCATACTCAATGCTCCCATTACATCACTTTCACATGCTGAAGGAATTCCTCTGTTTGAAAAAATACTCATTACAGTACAGGGATTGATCCCCAATGAGTTTTGAAGAGAATCCCAACATTGAAAAGCAACTGCATCAATTTCATTTTCATTAACCCAATTATTATAGATCACATTTAATTTTGCCATTTTTAACATGGCTGATTCTGGAACTTTTGAAGTATCCATATATGATGTTAATTCTTCCAATGAATTTATCACATCTTTGTTATCTTTATCTAATTTTTCAACTGCATTTACAAAATCAAGCATTGATATTGGTTCCACAGAAATATTATTTCTCTGTAAAATCTTTTCACTAAACCTTACAGTATTAAAATCAGCAGGTCTTATTCCTATTAATCCCAGCCGAGCTCCTTTTAATTTATCAACTACATTACAAACACCAATAAATTTATCTATTTCTCTCTTAAATTCTTCAGTATCTGGTGCTAAAGTGTGATTCTCAGTTAAGCTAAAATCAATTCCAAATTGTTTTAAATTATTACATACAGAAATCTTACCACAAAAACTATCACGCCGATTAATGTAATCCAATTTATTAATTTCATCTGGAAAAGCGTGAACTAAAACAGGCACATCTAAATCACTTTCTTTAATTGTCTCTACAATACTTTTTTCATCACCAAAATTTGGTAAGCTAACGATAATTCCTTTAATGTTTTCTTTTTTCTTTTTAAACAGCTCAATACTTTTTTTAGCATCACTTCTATCCTGTATACTTCCGAATACTCCCTCTTCTTCATCCAGAAGAATAGGTTGGATACCTTTTTCCTTTAGAATTGGCAGCAGGGAATTTCTTCCTTTCTCACATAATTCATCAGCAAAAAAATCTCTATTACCTATTAATACTCCCATTGGTATTTTATTCATTATTCAACCTCCAGTTATTACTTTTGTGTTTTAAAATATTTAAGCTCAATATCAGAAAATAAAATTATTTTTATTATATTTCAGTAAACGAATCACTCCTTTTCAAAAACAAATTCTCTTCTTTATTATTTCGAATATAATGTTTTTTTAGAATTTTACCTTTATTTTGACTTACTCAAATTATATATAAAATTAAATTAAATTTCAAGCCTTTTTAACTAAAATTTTATCTATTTTTTAATAAAATTAAGTGTTTTTTAATTAAATTAATTGAATGATTCTTGTTATCAATATTAATTAGTATTTTTATCCTTTTTATCTCAAAAAAGATTGGATTGTTTATCTTTTCAAAACTAAATTTTTAGTAAATTTTTTATTAAATATAATTATCTTCTTTCAATTTCATTACTTATTTTTTCTAATTATTTTTAAACCCCTGGGTGATTTACTTTTATTAACTATTTTTCTTTCAATAAATTAGTTTTAAGATCAAACAATATCTTCAACCATTTTATACTGTTCATTTAATCTAATAACTTTTATTGAATTAAATTGCAAGATGAGAAGATATATCATATTATAAATATAGGTAAATTTTTATCTGAGTAAATCAACAGAGCAGGAAAAGAAATGATTGAGGAGTGTCTATTTTAATGAACTTATTTGAAAATTTTTTTGAGAATTATATTAATGAAGTAGGAGAACGAAGAGGAATTCACAGTAATGTGTTAAATGTTTATTTATTATTAGCCCTAATATCATTATTAGATATTCTGGTTAGGGGAGTATTTGATCAACTTATCTTAGATTATCTATACATATTTCCAATTATTCTGGCAGGATTTGTTTCTCAAAAAATAGGTTTTATAGTATCCCTACTGACGACATTGATGAGTTTTTATGTTAATCCGATATTAAGAAGTTATATACTAAATATTGATAAATATAATAGAGATATAGAATTATGGGCTGTCATTCTTGTCACCAGCATTTACTTCCTAATAGCTTTAATCAGTAATATGTTAATTAAAAAAAATCGTGCAGCCCGCCAAAATCAAGATAGGCTTAAAGAAACTCTACTTAAAACTACAAGCTCGTTAAGTAAAGCTCTTGACAGTAGGGACAGATATACAGGCAACCATTCTAGCAATGTTGCCCAAATTTCTTTTACAATAGGTAAAGAATTAGGACTATCTTCAAAAGAATTATATAGACTTAAACGAGCTGCTTATCTACATGATGTTGGTAAAATTGGGATTTCAGATATTATTTTAAATAAAGAAGGTTCACTTTCACTTGCTGAATATAATTTAATTAAACAACATTCGGAAATAGGATATCAAATCATTAAAGATATACCGGGTTTAGAAAAAGAAGCCAGGGCGGTGCGTTATCACCATGAACGATGGGATGGATCTGGGTATCCAGATGGCCTTGCAGAGAAAGATATACCTCTATGGGCGAGAATAATTTCTGTTGCAGATAGTATTGATGCTATGATTTCCCGACGAATATATAAAGAAGCAAAACCTATTGAGGAGGTAATTAAAGAATTAAAGCTTTCAGCCAATAGCCAATTTGATCCAGAAATTGTTGAAGTGGTCCTAACCACTTATAACCAGGGAAAGCTTTATTTGTCTAGTTAATTTTTTTCATGCATAAATTTAATAAATTTAGCTGATAAACTCGGATCAAATTGAGAACCAGCACAATTTTTAATTTCTTCTAAAGCAGCTTCTTTCGATATCGCCTTTGAATAAGGACGTTCATGAGTCATTACATCATAAGCATCAATTATAAAAATTACTCTTGCCAGATATGGTATGTCTTCTCCCTTTAATTGATTTGGATAACCGTTACCATTCCAATGTTCATGATGTGCTAAAATATCTTCAGCTACTGCTGCAAATTCTTCTGATGATTTTGCTATTTTATAACCATATTCAGGATGCTTTTTAATCATGTTCCATTCTTGAGTATCTAATTTATCTTCTTTTTTTAAAATTTTTTCCTTAATATTTATCTTACCAATATCATGCAGAGTTGCTATCATTGAAAGTCGATTCTGTTCAGAATTTGAAAGCCCTAAACTTTCTCCAAATTCAAAAGCTAACTTAGTCATTCTAACAGCATGTTCTTCTGTTTCACTACTTTTTTCATTTAAAACATTTATTAATCTCTTAACTATATTACTTTTAATACTACGACTTTCAGATAACTTATTTTTATACATTTTATCGTCAGCTTCTCTTAATATTTCTTCTATTTTCTGCTCTGACCTTTTTTTAGTAGCCCTGCCAAGAGCAATAGAAATTGGAAGCATATCATTTTTGGTTTCTTTACATTTCTTTTTTATTCTACTGACAATTTGTTTTGCCTCATTTTTTGAAGTATTAGGTAATAAAACAGCAAATTCATCTCCACCCTGTCGGGCTAATATATCTTCTTTTCGAAGTGAACTCTTAATTATTTGAGCTGCCTTTTTTAACATTTCATCACCTTTATCATGTCCATAACTATCATTAATAATTTTTAACCCATTTAAGTCGGCAACTAAAATACTAAATGGCAACTTTCTAGGAGTATCCAGTCGTATCATTTCTTCTTCAAAAAATCTGCGATTGTAAAGACCTGTTAGTGAATCATAATAAGTTAACTTTTCAATTTTACGATCATCTAAATTCTTAGAAATTGCTCTGGTTATAACTTCTGTAAATATATTAATATATTTTATTTTTTTACTTTGACAGATTTCATTTTTACTGTTTCCAAAAATATAGCCGCCAAACAATCTATTCTCGATATATATTGGTACAAAGACTGCAGACTCAATATTTAATGAGTTTAATAGCTTCTTCTTCATTTTATTTCCTTGAGATAAGTTATCGACCTTACAAATTTTAAAATAATCATTATCTTTAATTTGCTTTATCAACCAATTAAGGCTATTTACTGGTAAGTTTTGCAAATCATTAATATGAAACTTAAAATTATTATCAGCCCATTTATGTATGCTTGAAATAAACTTTTCCTCATCTGAAAATTTAAAAATTTGAATGAAATCAATATCAAAAAACTGTCCGATTTCAGCCAAAGAACCATTTATTTTTTTGTCAAAATTATTTGTGCTTAAGTTTACTAAATCCGAAGAAACTCCAGCAAGAACTCTTTGAAACTTATATTGATTTTCTAGTAAAACTTTAGTCTCATTTAGCTTTTTGATTTTCAATTTTAATTCAGAAATAATCTGATTAAATGCAGTACTAATTGTTCTATAAAAAATTATTAAAATTACCAGCAATATTACTATAAAAACAATTCCAATCCGAACTGTTAATAAATCTAAAGAATCATATAAATCTAATTCGGATTGAACAACTTTTAACCAATAATTAGTATTTAAAATTTTTCTATATTCTAATATATAATTTTCTTCTTCAAAAGGTTTTTTAATTTCTCCTTTATTATATATTATTTCTGATTTAATATCACCCTTATTAAAGTTTTGCATAAATTCATTAATATCAAATACAATTAAATCATTTCCTACTCTCTTCCCATTTTTAGCTAAAATTGGTGAATCAATGATAACCAGGTTTTTCTTTTTAATTAGTCCAACATTTAATTGATTAGAAAAATGATTATAAAATGATTTGATTCTATCAAAATCCAAGTTTCCATATTGAACAACTATCTGATTTTCATTGGTTACTCTATAAGCAGCAAGAATATCATCTGAAACTTGAACACCATCCAAATATTTAAATTTAGTATATTTTTTTAGTTCATCTAGTGTAATTTCCTGGTTATCATACTCAATTAATTTATTTTTTATCATTGTTCTACTGGAAAGACTTTTACTTTCTTCAATATATTCATTAAACTGACTTTCTATACTTATTTCATATATAGAAACTTGTTTATAAAAATTGTTTTCAAGAGAATCTTCTAATCTTCTCTTCAGCGGAGAAAAAATTCCAAGATAAAAAAACAAAATGATTATAATAACCGAAATTATAGTAACCTTCATAATCCTATTTATATTATATTTATCCATTAAAACACTTCCCAAATGAAATCTAGTTGTTTAACATTATATATCTTATAATTTTTTAACTTCGAGCTTTATTTTAACATATAAAGCTCACCTGTCACAACTTTTGTTAAAGTAAATAAAGTGCCAATATAATACTGGCACTTTATTTGTTTTTCATTAAATATTAAAGTTCAAATTGACTCACAGCATTTGTTAGATCATTTGCCATAGCTGCAAGTTCATCTGCTGCACTAACTATTTCCTCAGTTGATGCACTTTGTTCTTCACTGGCGGCTGCTACCTCCTGAGAATTACTGGCAGCTTCTTCACTTACTTTTGCAATTTCTTTTACTATAGTTTCTACTTCACCAGCATTTTGATCTACTTTATTTGACTTATTGTTTATCTGCCCTATAAGTTTTCTTAATTTAATTGCAGCTTTATTTATTTTGCCAAATGATTCACCTGTATTTTGAATTGCAGAGACACTTCCATTTACTACCTCTTCCGTCGTATCCATCTTTACTACTGCATCTCCAACTCCATTTTGTATTTCTTTTACAAGATCTCCAATTTGATTAGTGGCACCTTCAGATTCCTCTGCCAACTGTCTTATTTCATCGGCAACAACCGAAAATCCTCGTCCTGCTTCTCCAGCTCTTGCGGCTTCAATGGCAGCATTTAAAGCTAAAAGATTTGTTTGAGCTGCTATATTATTGATTAATCCCACTATCTCACCAATTTTATCTGATAAATCTCCCAAGTTATTAATCGTTTTAAATACCTCTTTAGAATTTGTTTTTACTTTTTTTATTTGATTAACAGAATTATCTACAGATTCATTCCCTTCATTAATATTTTGCATTACATTTTCTGCCTGAGTATCCATCTCTTCAGAATTTCTCTTAACACTTTTTATTTGTTTAATTAACCCATTAATTTTAGTATTTGTCTCTTCTACCTGAGCCGACTGTTCTTCTGCTCCAGAAGCAACCTGCTGAATAGACTCTCCAACCTGAGTAGCAGCAGTTGCCACTTCCTCCCCAGACGCTGACAATTCCTCACTGGAAGCAGATAAATTTGATGATATGTCTGCCACTTTCCCAATCAAACCTTTTAAATTACCAATCATTTTATCAAGCGATTTAGCTAACAATCCAACTTCATCTTTTCTATTAAGATATGCACCAGGAACCTTTATATTTAAATTTCCCAATGCTATTTCTTGCGCTATATCACTTGCTTTATTGATAGCTTTTGTTATACCTTTGGTAATAATTACTGCCAGTAAAACACCTGCTATTAAAGAAATAATTACTGTTATAATAAGCTTTCTAATAGCTGAAACTTCTTCCATTTCTATCTCCAACAACTGATCTTCCTGTAAGTTATCAGCACTTTCTATAAATGCTTCTGCCTTGTTTTCCATAAGTACTTTATTTTCATCTTTAATCTGTTCCAGACCATTAACCTCTCTAAAAGTATTTTCTGTAGCTTTAATCTCTGCTAATATTTCTTTTCCAATTTCTATATCATTTGTTTTATCAAATCCTTGAATTAAATTATTGACAATAGTTTCTGACTCTGAAAAATTATTTATAATTTTTTCAGCATATAATTTTTGCTGTTCAAAATTAGCCAGGTTAATAATATAATTTCTTTCCTGTAAACCAATTTGATTAATATTTTCTTTTAATTGGTTTGCATATTTAATTGTATTTATTTTTTTCTCTAAATTTTCTGCTTCAAAGTTAGAACTATTATTACTATTATTGTTAAGACTAGCCATTATATTATCAAGTTCTTCATTTTGCACTTCCACTATCCTACTTACACTGCTCAAAAGATTCTCTTCTGATTTCAAAAAATTATTTCTAAGTTCATTCTGTTTAAATAATGATTCTGCATATGTATTTACTGCTTTTTCATATTGAGAAGCTATCTTTTCCATTTCATTTATATCATTTTTATCTTTTTGCTGCTGCATTTTATTTTTTGTACTCTCAGACTGCTTCAGCATACTGGATAACATTTTATTAATTTCTTTAAGATATTCCTTATCATTTTTTAACATCAAATTTTTTTCATTTTCTTTAATTTTTAAAGCAGTTGACTCATAATATACCGCATCATTGGTTATTGCTAAATCTAATTTTATGTTTTTTAATCCATTATATCCTACAAATGTTAATATAATACTAATTAATAAAAGCAATGTAAATCCACCACCAATTTTTACTCCCAGTTTCAAATTCTGATAAAATTTTACCATTTATAATTTTCCTCCTTAAACTAATAACTTAAATTTCAAATTTAATATTTTTTAATCACGTAATATGTATATATTCACTTTTCACCGGACTAAATTTAATTGTTTTGTATCAATATCTTTATCTATTTCAGAAATTTCATCACCTATCATATCTAAAAATACATCAACTACTTCTGGCGCAAATTGCGTTCCTTTATTTTTTCTTATTTCCGATAACGCTGTTTCTTTACTTAATGGTTCTCTGTATGCTCTTTTTGATCTCATTGCATCCCAGGAGTCAGCTACACAAATCATTTGAGATATTAATGGAATTTCTTCGTTCTTTAAGCCAGCTGGATATCCTTTGCCATCCCATCTTTCATGATGATATAAAATATATTTTGAAATATGTTTCAAAGCATCAGAATCTGATAAAGATTTATTTCCCCAGATTGGATGTTTTTTAACTAATTGAAATTCTTCATCATCCAATTTTCCTTTCTTATTTAAAATACTAACAGGAACCAGTAGTTTACCAATATCATGTACCATGCCTGCCCAATAAGCATCATTAATCATCTTTTTTGACACTTCCATTCTTTCTGCAATTTTAACAGTTAAATTTGCCACATTTTCAGAATGACCTCTCGTGTAATGATCATAAATTTCTAAAATCTTAATTATTGAGCCAGTTAATTCTTTAGTAAATTCCTCCTGCAAATTATTATAATACTTAAAAGCAAAAAAGGATGATGCCAAAACTGCAAAAGAATTTAGTACTTTTTTAGTTGTTTCGCAGAATTGTTTATTACTTCCAGCTGCAATATCAAGAGAAATTCTTCCGACAATTGATTCGTTCATATTAATGTCAATATAAAGAGATTTTTTTATTGGCTTTAATGCTTTTAAAAGATCAGCTTTATATTTTTTAGATACTTTATCTATATTTATAGAATAATCATCTGAAATAAATACACCTTTATTATTATAATCAAATAAAGTTTTTTGTTTGATTTTTATATTTTTTAGAACATTAAAATCATGACCAATAGAATTTACAAATCTGCAAAGGTCATTTTCTATAATATATATTTTCCCATAGTCTGCTTCTGGAACAATTTTAACAGCTGCATCTAATAATTGTGATAAAAAATCGTCTTCATAAAATATGTTCTGTTTATTTAAATTAGAAACAATATTAATCATTGAGATAAATCTTTCATTCATTTGATTAAGTTCATCTAAAGATTCAACTAATTCCTCATTATTAGCCATAAGCTGCTCATTTAAAGCATCAACTTCATCTTTTCTTTTGTTAATGTTATAAGTATACTTACTAATTAATAAATATAACAAAATAGCATTTGATAAAACATAAAAAAACCCTTTATAATCCTGAATTTTATTGTAGTAATCTATATCGCTTATTAAAAATAACAAAATTTTATCCGAAAAATATATCCAGGCAAAACCTACTACCAAATAAATTATTATTATCTTTTTTTGTTTTAAAAAACGATTCATATTTTCTCACCAACTTAAGTATAAAATATTAGCTATAATTATAATTTAGTCAATTAGCCTTTAGAATTGCTAACTTAATCTTTCTAAAATACTGAATTTTTTTATTATTTAATCTGTCTACCATAAAGGAGTCACATCATTTATAAACACCTCCACTATAAATTATTTTTTTAATTACTTAGCTTATAAAATAATATTGCTTTTTTATAATATAAGGCATTAATCAGATTCTAGAAAAAATTAATTTCTCCTTGTAATATTTTAAAAAAAGTTAAATTTTTCTTTTATTAGAAACAGTTATTAATAAAAAAAGAACCCTATGCAGGATATCTTTTCACCCTGAAGAGGATTCTAAAAAAAACATATATTAATTTTTTATACTATTATAGCCATCAAATACTTTAATAACTTCTATTTTCGACCTTTATTTAAATACATATTCTGATCTGCTTTATTAAAAATCTTATCCAGACTGCTGCTGTCATCTATCATAACCTCAAAACCAAACGAGATCGACAAAGGTTTCTCCAGGTTTCTATCCTGGTTAAATTCTTTAATATTTTTTTCCAATCTCTGGCAAAAACTTTTTGCTTCTTTGTATCTGGACTCAGGTAAAATCATAGCAAACTCATCTCCACCTATACGAGCAATAATATCTTCAGTTCTTGCAGTTTCCTTTAGTATTTGGGCTGTATTAACTAAATACTCATCTCCTTTTTTATGGCCATAAGTATCATTGATGATCTTGAGACCATCCAAATCTCCAATCACAATTGTTATTGGATGCTGGCGGGAAGAGCTCAGTCTTTTTAATTCATTTTCAAAATATCTTCTATTATATAGACCTGTCATTTCATCATGAAAAGAAAGATATTCTATTCTTTTTTCTCTCTTCTTTCTTTCCGTAATATCTCGATATAAACCATAGATACCGATCTGCCCATTTTCTAATTTAATGGGAAAACCCTGCAGATGAACATTTATTTTATCACCATTTTTGGTTTTTCTTAGACTCTCACCTTCAACTTTTTTACCTCCTTTTACTTCCTCAGTATATTCCTGTCCTGATTCTAATAATTCCTCCGGTAAGATATAATCATCAATATTTTTATTTATAAGTTCTGATTGTGTAAATCCAAATAGAGACTCAAATTTTTTATTAACTTTAATTACTCGATGTTTATTATCTAGAAGAACTATTGCTTCTGTAGAATTATTAAAAAGCTGTTCAAAATATGCTTTTTGTTCTTTTAGTTTTTCTTCCTGTCTTTTTCTTTTTGTTATGTCAATACCGGTGGCTACAACATATTTAATATCATCTGCATCATTTAAAATAACATTATTGGACCAGACAATTAATTTTTCTTCCCCAGTTTTTGTCAGCAGATAATTTTCGTATTTATAGGGATAATCCTTATTTTTTAGTCGACAAAAAGTGTCGATAACATCTTTTTTATCTGTTTCTTTTATAAATAAATCCCAAAAAATTTCCCCTTTTACTTCATTTTCTTTATAACCTGTAAGCTCCTCAGCGGCCTTATTAAAACGAATAATTTTACCCTCCGAATCTATTAATAAAACAAGACTGCTCTGCACCTCTAAGATAGTTGACAGAAAATTTTTCTGTTCTTTAATTCTTTCCTGAGCATATATTCTATCTAATGATGCGGTAACATGTGATATTAAAATCTCTGCTAATTCCAGATCATTTTTACAAAAAGCATTCTTTTTAGATGCTGCTGCCTGAAAAACTCCATAGTTTCCAATCGGAATACTTATCCCTGACTTATAAATGTTTTTTATAGCCACCGCTTCAAAACTATTTTGAATATCATCAATTATAATACTCTTACCTTCCTGAAATGTTCTGGCAGCAATGCTTTTTTCTGTTATTGGAATCTGCTCCTGCTTAAAGTTGCTGGAAGAAGCCAGTGGTATAAATTGCCCACCTTTTGCTAAAATAACATTACAGAGGGTAAAATCTAAAAGACTCTCAGCGGCTTTTACAGTCATATCGCATATTTCTTTTTCGCTTTTTAGTTCTTTAAAATCTACAGCTATTTTATGTAGCTCTTTAACTATATATTCTCTTTCTTTTTGTTCTGTAATATCTTCGGCAGAACATACTACATAATCCACCTGACCACTTTTATTTAATTTTGGATTTTTAGTTATCGCAAGTAATCTTGCCTGACCTTTATGATTTTTTAACCATTCTTCCGTCTTAATTTTTTTCTTTTCTTTAAAAACCTTTTTATTGCTCAGACTACATATTTGAGTTTCTTTATCAGAGAGAACCTTATTTAATTTTTTATTTTCTAGGGCCTCCTTATCTACACCTAAAAAATCAGCATGTGCCTGATTTGCTTTGCCATAAGTAAAAGGATCCTTTAAATACCAGACCTGTGTTTCAATTGTGTCCAGCAGCATATTCTGCTCTTTATTATTTTCCAGCATCTTTTTCCACCTCAATAAGTTTTCCTTATCCTGAATATAATAATAATTGTTATTAGTATATTCGATACTAAAATCTAAATTCCTTTGTCAACTGGCAACACATTTAATAAAAGAGATTTAAACTCTGCACCTAATTTTTATAATCAGTTTAAATAAAATTTATAAATCTAAAATAATAAACGGCTAAGCTCTTTAGAATTTAAGAACTTAGCCGCTTTAATAATTTAATATTATTTTTACTGTTTTAATTATCTTTACTATCTTTTAAACTCTTCTCTGTTTTTGTTTTTACTTATTTTATCTTTATACATATTATCATCTGCTTTATTAAATATTTCTTCAATATCTTGACTCATCTCAGTTTTAGTTGCAAAACCAATACCCAGTGAAAGATTTTTGTCTCTGATTTTTACTTTCGCACTTTTTTCTTTGATTCTTTTTATAATTTTCTCCGCATCCTTTTCCGGAGTTTGAGGCAATATAAGAGCAAACTCATCCCCACCAAATCTGGCCAGAATATCATCCTCTCTCAAGCTTGACTTAAGCACAGCTGCTGCCTTTTTTATTAATTTATCTCCTGTCAGATGTCCGTGCGCATCATTTATCATCTTTAAACCATTTACATCTATAACCACCAGGCTTAAGGGGAGCTGTTCTTGCTCATCCAGCCTTTTCAGCTCCTGGTCAAAAAAAGCTCTGTTATACAACCCGGTTAGCTGATCATGATAACTTAAAAACTCTAATTTTTTTTCCTTTATTCTCAAACTTGTTAAGTCAACCTGCATTGATAAAATACCGGTCCCACTATCCGGTAGATTAATTTTTGTTTCTTTAAAATGGGTATAATAATGTTTCCCATTTTTATTAGTATTATCAAGATTAAATTCTAAATCCTGTCCACTCAATATAATTTCAATGTCTTTTTTTGCTTCTTCCACTCTTTCTGGGCCAACCAACTGATTAAAAATATTATCTCCTTCTAATTCTTGTTTACTGTAACCGGTCATATTGCAGAGTGCTTCATTAACTTCAAGTATATTACCTTCTGGATCTTCAACCAGCATCCCGATAGGAGCACTATTAAATATTGTTTTATACTGTTCTTCTTTTATTTTTAAAGCAGTTTCTGCATTTTTTCTATCAGTAATATCTTCATGCATAATTAATGCGCCATCTGCAAAGGGAGTAACTATCAACTTAAACCAGGCTGTTTCTGCAGGAGAATACTCGGGATATTCTAATTCAAACTTATCCTCTTCATTTAATATAACATTTTTAATTCCGCATTCAATATCTGAAAAATAATCGGCAGCAGATTTATTTAGTCGTTTAATCAGTTGAATATAGTTTAATCCTATACTGTTATTCTCGACATTTTTCTCACTTTTTAAAATATAATCTTTCCAGTCATCATTTATAAAAATTATTTCTAAATCTTCATTTAAAATCACACTTTTATATGCCAGCGCGTTTAGAAAACACGGTGTGTTACAGAGCACTTTTACCACCCTTAACCTTTTTATGATTTATTATATTCAATTATAATTATATCACTCAAGTTAAGGGAGGTAAAGATGAAATAAATTTATCATAGTTCAAACTTATTGATTAAATCTGTTAATTCAACTGCCATTCTGCTTAAATCTTCGGATGCACTTACAATTTCTTCAGTCGAGGCACTCTGTTCTTCACTGGCAGCTGCTACCTCTTCGGCATTGCTTGCTGCTTCTTCACTGACTGAAGCTATTTCTTTAATTGTTGCTTCAACATCTTTACTATTTCCACTTACTTTTTCTGACCTCTCACTAATATTTTCAATTAAATCTCTTAATTGTACTGCTGCAGAATTAATTTCTTCAAATGCCTTACCGGTATTCCTGATTGCAGAGACACTGCCATTAACTACTTCCTCTGTAGCATCCATTCTATTTACAGCTTTACCAACTCCACTCTGAATTTCTTTGACCAGTCCCCCAATCTGATTTGTTGCATCCTCTGATTCTTCGGCCAGCTGCCTTATCTCATCTGCAACAACTGAAAATCCACGACCAGCTTCTCCTGCTCTAGCAGCCTCAATGGCAGCATTTAGAGCTAAAAGATTGGTCTGAGCTGCTATATTGTTAATTAAATCTACTATCTCACCAATTTTATTTGACAGATCTCCTAAATTATTGATAGTATTTGCTACTTCTTTAGTATTACCTCTTACATTTTCTATCCTATCGACAGAGTTTTCTATTGAATCATTACCGTCATTAATATTATTCATAACTCTATCAGCCTGTTTTTCCATATCTTCTGACATCAATGTAACATTTTCTATCTGTTCTATCAGCTCATTAATTTTACCACTGGTTTCTTCTACCTGTGCTGACTATTCTTCAGCTCCAGATGCAACCTGTTGAATCGATTGCCCAACCTGACCTGCTGCAGTTGCCACTTCCTCACCGGAAGCAGATAATTCTTCACTGGAGGCAGAAAGATTTTCAGCAATAGCTGTAACCTTAGTTATTATTTCATTTAAATTCTCTTTCATTTTATTTAGTGAGGAAGCCAGAACTCCAACTTCATCTTTTCTAGCTATTTTGATATCTGCAACTGACAAATTTCCTTCAGCAATTTTATCTGACATCTCAGCCGCTTTAAGAATTGGGTTGGCAATATAACGGGCAATAAAATAGCTAATAATAATACCGATAATTAAAGCAATTACAGCAATCCAGATACTCATATTTCGGGATGTAACTAATTCTGCTAAAACATCGTCCTCATCTGCAGTCATAGCTACGACCCAACCCTCGAGACCAACTGGGGCATAGGCTAATTCTTTTTCCACTCCATTATATGTATATTCTCCAGTTCCAGAACCCCCTTCTATCATTTTATCAGTTAAATTTTGAAGCTCAGTTTGGCCAGTTAAAATATCTGTATTACCAATATACTGTTGATCCGGATGGGCAATTGTACGTTTTTGCTGATCAATAATCCAGCCATAACCAAAGCCATCAATCTCCATATTTTTAATTAAAGACTGTAAGTACTGGCTTTTTACTGTACCTCCAATTACTCCTGCCAGCTTATTGTTATTAATAATGGGAGCTGCGACAACTAAGACCTCATCTCCCGAAATTCTACTTTTTCTCGGTATAGAAATAGCTGGCTGTTCTGTTTTTATTACTTCCCGAAAATATTCTCGGTCAGAAATATTAATAGTACCCCCATTTAAAATGTTACCTTCTCCTGTTTTATCAACTATCAAAATTGATTCTATATTTGGATTGCTAATTTGTGATAAAAATTCTGTCTGTTCTAACCAGTTCATAGATTTTACTTTTTCTGTATTCGCAAAATCCTCTATCTGAACTTTTAAACCAGAAAGCCACTCAAAAATAATTTGAGCATTCTGCTCCGCACTATTTAAAGAGCTGTCAGCAGTGGAATCCTGAATAAGAGTGCTAATGAAATTATTAAATGCAATAGAAGTCCCCACCATCAAAACTAAAATCATAACAGCAATAATAATTGTCATCTTTCCCTTTAGGCTTGTAAACATTTTTGTCTCTCCCTTTTTATGTTTTTATTAAATAAAATTATACGGCTAATAAATTGTACTCTCCACTTTTAATTTATATAAAACCTATAACTAACCAGTAATCTTTATTAATAAAAGTAATAATTTTCCTTTTAAAATAAAAAAATAAATACCAAAGACTTATTGCCCAGTATTTATTTGATACTCTGATATTTAAAAATCAAAAGCAACCTGGCAGTCATAGATGTCAATTTCCTTAGACCCATAGCTTTGCGCCATTATTTTTCAATAATATTGCCCAATATTTAGTTAAAATTCAAGCCTATGTTAATTATATAACATAGATATATAAAATTAAATAGTTATTTTATGTCATAAAGTAACTATTTTCGACAAAAATATTTTCAACATCTATCAGCAAATTTCTGCTCATACATCCTCTGATCCGCTTTATTGTAACATCGCTTAATATTTTTAATGCTGTGATTCTGATTGGTGCAATCTGTAGTCTCATAACCAAGAGCAATAGTCAGCGGTACCGGTAAATCTTCAATTTTATTTCCCTCTTCTATTCTTGCTAAAATTCTTTCTGCTACATCATCTGCCTTCGAATAATCAGTCTCTGGCAAAATGACTGCAAATTCATCTCCACCAATTCTGGCAACAACATCCTCGGTTCGCACAGTTCTTTTAATAGCTTCAGCAGCTCTCTTAATATACCTGTCTCCCATACTGTGCCCATAAGTATCATTAATATCTTTTAATTTATTCATATCGCCAATGATTATACTGATTGGATACTGCCTGGAATTATGCAGTCTTTTTAATTCCTCATTAAAATATCTTCGATTATAAAGCCCTGTCAGTTCGTCATGATTGGATAGATATTCGATTTCTTCTGCTGCTCTTTTTTCCTGATCTATATCAATATGGATTCCTACAATTCGGACAGCATTTCCTTTTTCATCTCTGTCTGTTACTTTCCCGATATCTCTGATCCACTTCCAGTTGCCATTTTTAGTTTTTAATCTGTGTTCATTAAAATATTCTTCGCTTTGACCATTTAGATGAACTCTTATGTCTTTTAAAGCCTGGTCCCTGTCATCAGGGTGGACTAATTTCAACCAGGTATCAAGATCATTACCCAGATTAGAATATTCATATCCCAGCATCTGAGCCCAGCTTTTATTGAAATGAATATATTCTTCTTCTACATTCCAGTCCCAGACACCGATATTGGCTCCCTCAACAGCCAGCTCTAATCTTTCTTTAACTTCCTTTAACTCAAATTCTCTCTTTTTATTTTCTGTTATATTATCCAGGGCGACATAAATTAACTCACCATGCTTCTTATTTTCAACCGCAAAAACGTGGACATTACAATATTTAATCTTATTATTAACAGTATAAGAAATTTCTCTTTCCCACTCCTGGTTATGCTTAAATTTTTCTTGTGCTTGCTTTAAAACATTCGCATCTATGTTTGGTACAGCAACTTTATTTATATTTTTATTAAGAATATCAGGCTTAGATACTTCAAATATTTCTTCAAATTTTTTATTGGCATTAAGTACTTTTAGATTCTGATCTAATAAAACAATTCCTTCAAGTGAATTAGTAAATAGATTTTCGAAAATTAATTTTTGGTTTTCTAACTTTCTTTTTTGTACTATTCGATGAGAAATATCTATAATCTCAAAAAGCATTTTTTCATTTTCTAATTTTGAATAACGAAAATTAAAATATTTATGATCACCAGCAGCAGTTATTATCTTATATGTTCTGTCGCTGGTATTATCTGCTGAATCATATTGAAAATAATCTTTTACTTTCTTTCTATATTCTGGATCGGGACAAGCTTTTTTATACCAATCATCCATTGTTTTGATCTCAGTTCTTTTATAACCGGTCATCTCTCTAATAGCTTTATTAATAAAAATAATTTTTCCCTGTTGACTGGCTACTATAATTCCTATAGATAAACTATTTATTATATCTTTTTCAAATTTAATAATGGAATCCATAAACTCACCCCTGAAATATCATTTTAATGATAATACTTATAATATTCATTCTTCATAGACCTTTAAATTCCTGTATTTATTTCTTTAATTTGTAATTTTTTAGTCTTAACCGTAATTTTTAATAAAGAAAAACCGCCCCAGAAAAGGACGGTTAAATATATCAAGTTTTAAGTTAAAATCAAAGTATATCTCTCAGCAGCCGAAAAAGTCCTGTTTTCTGTCCGGATAAATAATAATTTTATAACTCAAACTGATCCAGATCAGCCTCCAGTTTTTCAGCAATTTTAGCCAGCCTTTCTGCACTGCTTGATACTTCCTCAGTAGCTGCTAGCTGTTCTTCTCCTGTTGCTGCAACCTGCTGACTGCTGGCAGCAAATTCTTCACTTACAGAAGCAACCTCGCTCATTGAATTTTCTAGATACTCACTATTATCTGCCATTTTTTGAGCATTACTTTTAAGCCTTTTAACTATTGTTCTAAATTGATCTGATGCTGCTTCTATTTGATCAAATACTTCCTCAGTACTATTGATTGCATCAACACTTTCTTCTACAGTTTCCGCATTTTCTTCCATTCTAGAAACTGCTTTTTCCACTTCAGACTGAATTTCATTAATAATTTTAGTTATTCTCTCTGTAGCCCCGGAAGACTCTTCAGCAAGCTCTCTTATTTCATCAGCCACCACAGAAAAACCTCTGCCAGCTTCTCCCGCGCGAGCAGCCTCAATGGCTGCATTAAGCGCCAGTAGATTTGTTTGATCTGAAATATTTCCGATAAACTCTACAATCTCACCAATCTGCTTTGATAGTCTGTCTAAAGCCGAAATTGTGCTGGCCACCTCATTAGAATCCCTCTTTACTTCATTAACTCTGGTAATTGTCAGGTTAACTTTTTTATTTCCCTGTTCTATATTTTCAACCACAATTTTTGAAGCCTGATCCATCTCAAATGCGGCACTTTCCACATCTTCTATTTGATCATTTAATTCTCCCATATTATGGTTCATATCAGTAATTTGAGCTGTCTGTTCTTCAGCACCAGAGGCCAGATTCTGCACTGAGGAGCCAACATCTTCAGCGGAACGGCTGAGCTGGGTTCCCGCAGCCGAAAGTTCCTGACTGGAAGAAGCGATATCCTGTGACATTCTATCAATTTCAGTCATTGTAGACCTTAAATTGTCCTGCATCAGATTAAGAGCTCTGCTTAAATCACCAATTTCATCTGCAGATTTTACCTGTAGCTGTTCAATATTTAATTTACCAGCAGCAATTTTTTTAGCAAAGTTAACTGCATTTAAAATTGGCTTTGTTACATAACCAGCAGCAAAATAAGTAATAATCAAGGCTATCACCAGCGAAATAATAATTACAGTCGAACTTGCTATCAGCTGATCAATCAAACCTGTAAATACCTGATCCCTAGGCAGCTGGACAATAACTCCCCATCCAGTTCTTTCTACTGGAGTAAAAGAGGCAAACTTGTCTTCTCCCTGATATGTATATTCTCCACTTCCCTGGGTTCCATTTATTACCTCAGCAACTACAGAAATATTACTCAAATTTTCTTTGTTTTGAACCAGCTCAGAATCTGGATGACCAATCACCTGCCCCTGATCATTAACTACAAAAGCAAAACTGTTTTCACCCAGATTAGAATCATCAGAAATCCTGCTTAAAACACTTAAATTTATCTGAGCATAAATCATGCCTGAATTTTCGCCATCACTTCTAACTGGAACTCGATAAATTAACTCGGCTTCACCGCGGTCATTAATAAAAATATCTGAATAATCTTTTCCCTGGGCCATCAAATCATTTTCGTTTTTCACCTTAATATTTTCACTAAAAATTTCTTCGTTACCACTGTTATAAACTGCTATCCCATCAATATAACTGTTATACTCAACAGTTTTTAAGAGTAGATTTCGCATTTCTTCAGTCTGCATAGAACTTAAAATCTGAGTCCTGGCAGCTATATCAACCGGTTCTTCTGCATAATCCAGGATTCTATCTATTTCACTTTTAAAACCAAGTGCAAGTTCTAGATTGCTTTTAAAAGCTGCCTCAGTCTGGTTTTTAACACTATTGCTGAGTGTAACATAAGTATATATTCCCAGCGGTATAAGCATTAAAATAAAAACAACCAGCATTAATTTAAGTTTAAAACTTTTTTTGAAAAACATCGAATTCCCCCAATTTTATCTATTTTTGAATCATTTCTATAAATTTCTCTGCCAGATAGGGATCAAACTGACTACCTGAGCACCTTTCGATTTCAAAGAGAGCTTCCTTTTGAGATACAGCAGACTTATATGATCTCTGATTTGTCATTACATCGAAACTATCTATAATTGCTATAATCCTTGCTGTATAAGGAATAGCCTCTCCTGCTAAACCCTGAGGGTAACCTTTGCCATCCCAGCGCTCATGATGCGACAATACCCCTTCGGCTACAGATGCAAGTTCCGGAATCGATTTAACGATTCTGTATCCACTTTCCGGATGGTTTTTAATAGTTTTAAATTCTTGCTCAGTTAATTTATCTGGTTTTTTTAAAATTTTTTCAGGAATAGACACTTTACCTATATCATGTAATCTGCTTAATAACTTTAGATTATCAATTTGGCTTGTCGAAAGATCTAATTCCTCAGCAAATCTAATTACTAATTTATTCATTCGTTCTGCATGGTCTTTTGTTTCATGACTCTTTTCCAGCAGTGTATTCTCCAGCGACAAAATAATCGAATTGCTTGTGCTTTCACTGCCAGCAATTTTATTTCTATACATCCTATCTTCAGCTTTTTTAAAGACTTCTTCATAAGACTGATCTTCATCTATTATCTGAGCAACACCAAGTGCTATACTCAATTTAATTGGATTTTTATCTGCTTCAGCACAAAGTTTTCTTATCCGGTTCGAAACTTTTCTGGCGTCTCCAATCGAAGTCCTGGGTAATAAGATAACAAATTCGTCTCCACCCCATCTGGCAATTATATCTTCGGAGCGACAGGCACTTTTAAAAACTCCAGCAATTGATTTTAAAAGCTGATTACCTTTTTGATGTCCAAAAGCATCATTAACTAATTTTAATCCATTAACATCCCCCATAATCACTGAAATAGGGAGCTGGCGAATAGTATTCAATCTTTTTATCTCTTCCTCTAAATAATTCCGGTTATATAATCCGGTCAGCTTATCATGGTAGTTTAAAAACTTTATTTTGTTTTGATTTTGCTTTTTATCAGTAATATTTTGGGCTGTTATCAGTACCGAAAATTTATTATTAAAATTCACCTGGCTGCAGTTTAAGCTGAGCCATTTAATTTGATTGTGATTATCCATAACTCTAACTTCTTCATTTTTAATCTCTCTATTCTTATTTTCTCTGAACATTTTTTTAATTCGTGTTTTATCTTCTTTATGAATAAAAGAAATCAGATTTTTACCGGTAAGCTGCTCATATTCAATTTTTAGTATCTTTAGAAAAGCTGGATTGGCATAAATTATTTTACCCTGATTTAAAATAAAAATCCCGATAGGGGATTTTTCAGCAAGTTCGTAATATCTATATTCAGATTTCAAAGATAAGTGCCTTATTTTTAACAAATTATCTATTCGATATTTCATTATTTGTTTTTTTATTGGCAGTACAAAAATATCATCAAATATATCAGCAGAACTCTCAAAATAAAATTCGTTTCTGATTGAGTTAGACAATAGAATTACGGGTAAGAATATAGGGTTTTTTCTTTCTTTTAATTCCCTCAGCTTATCTTTAAACTTTTGATAATAATATTCATCTATAATGATCAAATCCCCAGCTTCAGAAAATAACTGTTCTTTATCATTAAAAATCTCAATCTGATAATCTTTTTTTAAAAATTTTTTTAGCAGTATAATATTTTGCTTATTATTATTTAGAATCAGTATTTTATTTACTCTATTAAATTTAAATTTCTTAAACATCTTATTTAGTTCTCCAGGATTATTTAAGTCCATTTTTTGAACTTTCCTTAAGCTCTTTATTGATAAATTCAGGGTTTCCAGTTAAAATTCCCCGCAGCTCAGTTAACGGTTTCCCAACTTTGATTCCCTGGCTGCAGATCTGAAATTCGCGCAGCTGTTTTTCAAAGTCACTTAATCGCTTTTTTAAAACCCCAATTGCTTTTTTTAACTCACCATTAAATTCTAAATAACGCAAGAACATTATATTATCTGCTAAATAACTGATACCAAGCTCTGTCACCTTAAAATCACCTGTGATATTAGCTATTTCGTTAATTAACAGAACAGTAATTCCAATATTATTTAAATAATTAGTTAGAGAGTGTAAGTTTCTTATCAGTTCATTTTTGCCTGCTGAAGAACTGGCAAAAGACAGCTTATATCCTGAAACACTATCCAGCATAATGTTCCGGGTATTATTTTCCTCTGCTTCTTTAATTAAAAACTGAGTAAATTCCCCCGGAGTATATTCTAAGGGGTCTACTTTTATAATTTCCAGTTTATTATTACTTATCAAATTATCTAATTCAATACTGACAGATTCAGATCTTTTGAGAAGTGTTCTGTCATCTTCTTCAAATGTATAAATTACTGATCTTTTCCCTGTTTTGGCAGCTGACTGCATAAACTGAACACCAAAGGTAGTTTTCCCTACCCCGCTGGCCCCTGATATTACAGTCGTAGTTCCACTTTCTATACCACCATGAAGCAATTGATCTACTTCCGAGATTCCAGAAGAAATAATTTCGCCTGGATAATCAGTCTTGTTTTTCTGCAGCCTTAATTTGGGGTAAACTTCTAGCCCCTTCTTTTTAATCTTAAAAGAATGTTGGCCCTTAATAAAATCTGAGCCTCTAAATTTACTAATATTAATATATCTCCTATTTTTATCAGCAAAATTTAAGTTCAGAACACCATCAGATAAAAATTGCAGGTCGTCATCAGGCTCATTTTTGCTGGCTTCCGAAGATACAAGTAAGGTTATTTTATTATCTGCAGCAAACTGAAGCATTGATAACATATATTTTCTAAACTCATATTCATTTTTAGATAAAAATCTGAGCTGTTTTAAACCATCAAAATAAACTCTATCTGCATTAATTTCATTTAAACTGGTAATTATCTGATTAATTAAAGGTTTCTTTTCAACTTCTTCCACGGGAAAAACATTATAACTTTTACTATTCTCAATCAAATTAGAAGAAGGACTCAAGTCAATAAAACTTATCCTGTCTAAACTAAAATTTCTACTTTTAAAATCATCAATTAATTTGTTTTGGTCCTCTGTCAAAGTAATTAAAGCTGATTTTTCGCCATTTTTAACCCCTTCAACCAGATAATGAATACCAAGAGTTGTCTTTCCCGTCCCCGGACCACCCCGCAATAGATATGTTTTGTTTGCTATTAAGCCACCATTTAAAATTAAATCTAATCCTTCTACACCTGTAAGTAAACGTTTACCTCTATTCATCAGCTACTCCTTTCTGACTAGATAAAGTTATTTATTCTATTATCTTATCTAATAAGAAAATTATAATTTTCTCGTTTTCTGATAACGCCATATTTTCATCATAATAAAAATCAGTTACTTTATAATTTAAAACATCTTCAATAATTTCTTTTGCTTCTTCTCCCCATTTACTAAAAATGTGTTTATATGTTTTTTTAATGATAGTTTGGCCATCACTTGTTGTAAAATTACTAAATATTTTTTCTGGATACCAGTTAATTTTTATGATTAATATATTTTCAACCGCATCTGTTTTTAAATATTTAGGCCCCTTTCCAGATATGTTTTTGTATAGCTTGCTTAATTCATGATTCAATGCTGCATATTTGTTCACTAATGTCCAGCTCCCCCAATTTAGTATGTTTAATAGAAAAAAATGTAAATAAATAGAAAAAACCAACACTCAATAGTGTTGGTTCAGGCTTAAAACAGGCCTAAGCCCATTTCTCTTCCTAAATTCAGTATTACTGGTCAAAAATCAATTTTTCAAATCTCATTCATCCCAGCCCATAATTATTGTTGTTATTAGATATTATTCTACAAAATCTTTCATATTCCTGCAAAAAGAAACCTTTTAAAAGTTAAAAAATCCACAAATGCTTCTATTTATCGGAAAAAAATTGGTTGCATGCCCGGTGGCTGCAGATTATAAAATTGGAGATAAAAGCCTGGAAACAGATTCCCTCAGTTTCATTGTCCAGCCTCTGTTTTCATATACTTCTCTTGTTATTTCTTCTGATTTTTCTAAATCATCCATAAAAATTTGATCATGCTGCTTGGCAACGTCAGGGTCATAAATAAAAGCATTGATTTCAAAATTAAGCTTAAAACTACGGACATCCATATTGGTGGTTCCGATGGAAAGCACCCGACTATCAATACAGATCGTCTTGCTGTGCAGAAACCCCTCTGTATAATGGTAACAGCGGGCTCCAACATCCAGCAGCTCACCTACAAATGAATTATTAGCTGAATAGACAAAAGGATGATCTCCTCGATAAGGAATCATAATTTTAACATCAACACCAGAGCGAGCAGCAAGTTTTAAAGCCTCCAGCACAGATTGATCTGGAATAAAATAAGGTGTTTGAATATAAATTGACTTTTCCGCCTCATAAATCATTTTCAGAAATAATGATTTAATCTCTGCTTCTTTAGAGTCAGGTCCACTGCTGACAATCTGGACTGATACATCCCCCTTAAATTCTTTGTCAGGAAAGTATTTGCGTTCTCCAAGCAGATCATGTCCGGTAGCAAAATCCCAGTCCAAAAGGAATCGATATTGAAGGCTGTCGACACTCTCTCCTTTTAAACGGAGATGTGTATCACGCCAGTCACCAAATTTACGGCTCTCACCCAGATATTCGTCTCCAATATTGATTCCTCCAAGATAGCCGATCTGACCATCAATAACTACATTTTTGCGATGATTACGATAGTTCATATCAAGTACAAAGGGAGCAAAAGAAACTACCTCTCCACCAGCATCTTCCAGTTCGAAAATTGCATAACGCGAAAGATTCCTGCATCCCATTCGATCATAAAGTAATCTAACCTCCACACCTTCTGCTGCCTTTTTTGTTAAAAGCTGCATAAATTGATTTCCCAGCTGATCATTGTTAATTATATAATAATTAGCATGTACAAATTCTTTAGCATTTTTTATATCTTCAAATAGATCATCAAACTTTTCCCGACCACTGGTATAAATATCGAGCTGATTACAACCTATACCTGCAGGAAGATCATTTTCAAATGCAAGCCGAATTATACTCTGTTCCAGATGTTTAAAATGATTTATTCTTCTTTTTAATTCTGCAGTAATCAATTGCCGGTCATATTTTTTTAATTCGTCTTCCTGTTTCCGCTGAAAAACCTTTCTTTTTTTGGGTGTTAGACCTAAAAAAAGATAAAGAATAAAACCTAAAACTGGAATTAGAGTTAGAATTAAAAGCCAGGCCCAGGTTGCAGTCGGATCCTTTCGTTCAAAAAAGATTAAAAGAATGATAAAAATTATATTTAAAATTATTATTCCAGTTGGTAAAAAAGATAAAAAATTCATAGAATCGCCTCAACTTTAGTTCTGCTCAATTTCTTCCTTTATTTTTTCTGCCTGCTCCATATTTTTAACTAATTTTTCAATGTATAGTTCACTCTGGCTGTTCAAGTCAAGATAGTCATCTCCAATTTTTACAATTGGTGCCTCCGGATGAACCGGATTTATAAATACAACCTTTGCCAGTTTTCCATTGCTTAAAATTACTCGATCACCAATTAAGGAATAGGGGATTTTTTCAACAAAAAGCATCTTAAGACTGTGATCAAAAGAATCAAAATCTTTTTCCATAATTTTAACTGCTGTAAAAGGAGAAACGGAATTCTGATAAGGGCGATCAGTTGTCAGGGCATCAAAGGTATCGCAGATAGCAATTATTCGACCAAATAAAGGTATATCTTCACCTGATAGTCCCAGCGGATAACCTCCACCATGATAGCATTCATGGTGAGTTAAAACACCGGCCATAATGCTTTTAGAAAAACGTCCACTTTTTTTGAGCAGTCTGTATCCATATTCAGAGTGTTTTTTTACTTCTTCATATTCTTCGTCAGTCAGCGAATCAGGTCGGGTTATAATTTCTTTTTTAATTCGACTCTTGCCTATGTCATGAAGAAGTGCAGCTGTTGTCAGATTATAAATCCTATTTTCTTTTAAATGTAACCAATTTCCAAATTTATTAGCTAAAATACCAACATGTAATGAATGTGAGTAGGTATATCTGTCAATGTCACGGGTGATTTTTAGAATATCTTCCAGACCCAGATATTCAGAAATTTCGACCGCTTCTTCGGTCAAACTCCTGACAGTTCTAAAATCAACCTTTTTCATATAATAAGCCTTCTTATAGGCTTCAGAAAAATCTTCCAGGTTCTGCTCGTATTTCTCACGGGCAACTATTTTTTTACCTTTTTCAGCTTCAATTGCTGCTGCGGTTTTGATTTGAATTTCAGTAATATCAGTTTCTTTTAACTGATCAATTAATTTTCTGTTCAATCTGGTTCCTGGTGGAATTAAGACACCACCAAATTCGCTCCGAACTTCTTCATCAGTTATCATTCCAGTTTCTAAATCAATTATTTTGAATGTACTGTTCTTTGCTGCAGAAATATTAATCCCTCCCTTCACTTACAAAAAATAGCTATTACTAATTATATTATAACATCTTTGAATCTAAAACAACAGGATTCCTCATTTAACATGCTGTAGCTCAAGATTAAGTATATGATAATTTTCTCTGGAATCAACTCGCTGATAATTACCGGAAGGATAGATAATCCCATTATAAGATTTATTACCTGTCTTAATTACCGGTATTCGATTCTCAACAGCTCTAAATACAGCCGCCTGCCACATTATATTTTTTAACAGCTGGCTTTCCCGAAACCAGGCCTCATTGGTTTGATTTACAATAAAATCTACTTCTTCTCTATTTAATCTAACATACTCAGGATATAATATCTCAGAACAAATCACAGTTTCCCACTTTAAATTTTGATATTCAAATATCTTTTTTTCTTCCCCTGCATTGAGAGATGAAAAACTATAAGATGTATATTTATTCAGCAAATCAATAAAGGGATAGGTTTCGCCAAAGTAGAGAAGTAAATTTTTATCATAACGAGAAATGATTTTCCCCTTGTTTGAAATCAGATAGGAACTATTATAGCGGCCACTACCAGTATCTTTAGACGCCAGTGATCCAATTTGAATAGGAGTTTTAAGCTCTGCAGCAACCCTAGCTAAAAATTCCTGACGGTAATAATGATCAGCTTCAAAGTCAAAGGTCAGATTTGTTTCGGGAGCTATAATAAGCCGGGCCCGGTTCAATTTCGGAGCTGCATTTAAGGTCAGTTCTATATTCCGCTGCAGCTGATCGGCACTCCATTTTTTCTGCTGTGCAATCTCACTTGTAATAATTCCGATTTCTATTTTTTCCCTGTCAACATTATTGCTGAAACCCCAGCTCTGCTCGCTATAATTAGCAAAACTAAAAATAAAAATAAGTAAAAACCCAAGTATAACTGCTTTTTTAAATTTTTTTTGAAAGATAATCTGAAAAATTAGTCCATTGGCAAAAACCAAAATAAATGTAAGAAGCCAGGTCCCTCCAACATCAGCCAGCTGAATAAAACTTAAGAACTCAGCCTGGGTATAGGCAGGATTCGCAATTGGAAAAAAGAAAAATAAATAATGACGGACCAGCTCAAAAAGAGTCCAGCAGCCAGCAAAGAAAAATGCCGAAAGTGATCTTTTTGCAAATAATTGCTGCTGCAGATAAAAATATAGCATAAAAAATAGCCCGTAAATTAAAGAGAGTACTAAAAAAAGCAAAATTAAGAGCAGAATGATAGTTATAGTAGCGGCTGATGTATATAATTTAATAGAATAATACAAAAAGTTAGCTGATAACAATAAAATCCAGAATCCAAGATTCCACCCTCTTAAAAAAATTTTCCGGTAATTAATTTCCGGACTATAAATATAGATGTAGTAAAAAAATGGCAGGAAAGCAAACCAGCTCAAAAAATATAGGTGTCCATAATAATTAGCAGCTGTCATTAATACTGCTGATAGAATTGTTAAAATAACACCCATTTATCATCTCTCCTCAAAAAACTCAATTAAAACAGCCAAATTTAATTTCCTCATTTTTTAATATTTAAATTAGTCGAGTATCATTTTAATTTCAACATTTCCTTCTGCAGTATAACCTTCTTCTCCTTCTTTTAAATTAAAGGTGGCCCGATCACTACGAACCCAGTCTCTGCCTTCTTCAATCTCTACATTGCCAGTTAATTCCATTGTTTCACTTTCTCCATTATAATTTGCTTTATCCCCTCTAAACTTTTGATTATCATAATCAATTTCCACATTCTTTTCAGCAATGAAAGACTTATTGGCTCCAGTTATTTTTAAGTAATCACTGTAGAGCACCATTTCTTTGCCATCAGACAGCAGATAATTTAGTACTGCTGCCTCTTCGAAAATATATTCTTCATTTTCTAAAAAAACAGTTAATTTTTCGGACTTAACCCGACCATCCGGATATTCTACTGCAATTTCTTCTTTTAAAACTATTTTTTGTTGGTCCCGAAAAAGCTCTCCCTGACTGGCATTAATAATTGTATCACCTTTTTGAATTCTGACTCCTCCACTCAAAAGGGTTTTTTCTTCCTGATATTCTAATCTTGATGCGTTGATATAGACAGTCTCACTCTCTACTGCTGTTTCTGCTTCCTCTGGTTGCTTATTCTGAGCCAGAGCAGGAATTAATATGCTAAAAGTTAAAATTAAAATAAAAATAATAAGCGCTGTTTTTATTCTAAAAGTATGCATATCTTATCTCCTTTCTACAGTTCACCACTTTTAAGACGATCCTCTATACTGGATTCAAAAATCAAATCATCCTCAGTTTTAGTAAAACCAACAGGTTCTGCTGGAAAAATCTCAAGCGCATACTGAACTGTAAATTCCTCTTTAAGATAATCATAGCTGAATTTGAGCTCTCGACAGTGAAACTTCTTATTTAGCTGAATATTGGCCTCACTGATCTGACTGTCATAATCATAATCAAAACTTAAATTACTTTCAAAATACCAACCCCAGTCTCCTTCTAGTTTATAAATTAACTGATTGTCAATTTCTCTAAGCTGAGAAGTATTAAGATTATATTCCAGTCCCAACCTGTGTTCCCAGCGCTGCCCCTCGTAGACACTATGAAAAATTAGATTATCATCAAAAATCATATTATTTAAGTCATAGCGGGTACCCATTTTAAGTTCCCAATTTTCAGTCGGATTTAAGTTCAGATATAATTCCAGGGGCAGATACTGATAATCCAGAAAGTCATAGCCACTTTCCAGATTAAAATATAGATAGGGAAGAATTCTGTAGTCAAGCATATTTTCAATCTGATTTTCTTTTTCTCCTTCGTCAAAGTTAAAAGGCGTATAGCCCCACTGCTGCTGATATTTATAATTATTTCGCAAACGTAAATTACGACTTAAATTTGTCCGCAGCCTTAGTTCTGTTGCTGACTGCTGCTGCCCGGGTATGCTATTATCTTCTCTTCCCTCAATCTGATAGCCACTACTGCTAAATTTTTGCAGCACTCGCAAGTAACTGTTTAGTGGCAATACAAAGCCATCACTGTATTTTGCTTCTCCCCGCAGACGATAAGCTTCGATTCCACTGAAATCTTCGTAATAACGACCTAATTGAGCTAAATAAGAAAAAGGTCCTGGAGGATTATATTCCAGAGATAATTCCGGCAGACGAGAAAACTTAACCTGATCAGCTTCTGTTAAGCGGGGAGCATACTGCTCCATTAAAAAAACAAAGTCATAATAGCCGCTTCTTTTAGAAATTGAAAATTCTCCACCTTCTCTGCTCTTTAAAGACTCTCCCGGACTTTCTCTTTCTCCATTATAGTAATTTAATCGACTACGCCAGCCTTCACCCGGGTTATAGCGTAAATCCAGCTCTCTGTTAATTTCTCTTTCAAGTCCGTCTTCAGGATCACGAAAATATTCTCGATCATAATTTAATCTGGTTGATAAACTATCAAAAAAACGATCATAAAAATAAAAATCAAAACCGTAATCTCTTTGATCACGATTGTTGGCTTCAAAATAATCCTGCTCCTCATAATCAAAATTGATTCTGCTGCGGCGGCTCTCCTTTTTATAATAAAAGTCAAGTGCGGAATCTATTTCGATTTTATTATCATAGTCCTGATAAAAATAAGAAAAATCTTCTTCCCAATTTCCGGGATTAGCTTCGTGATATAATTCGGCTTCCCAGTTGAAAAGACCCGAAAGATCGGTTTTATTCTGCTGGCTGTAATAATAAAGATAGGCCTTTTGCCGGCTGTTATTAATAAAATACTGTTTTACTCCTCCTGCTGTACCAGAAATAGTATAGTGGTCAAGATAAAAATTACCGGGGAGATCAAAGCGATTATTATAAAAATACCTGGTTTTGATAAACCATCCCCGCTGTTGATGATAGCCAAAGGCAGGAACAAAGTTACTGTTTTCCTGTTTGAGAGAAATATAGAGATAAGGCCAGTATAAAAGCGGGAGTTTGCCGTTTAATTCCCGGAACATAATATTATACATCTTAATATACTCACCCGGTCTGATAATGACCCGTTCTGCGTCAAAATAATAATGGGGCTGCCCAAAATCACAGCCAGAAATCTCTCCCGGCAGCAGCTCTAGATTTTTTGTTCTTTCTAGTTTGGTCTGACTGCCATCAGCTAGCTCTATTTTTATATCTTCTGATTTTAAATAATATTGACCATAACTGCCGTTAATATTACCCTTGATTTTAACAAAGTCACTACTTTGATCATAGTCTAAATAGTCAGCCTTAACCAGAAAATCTGCAGCCTGCCCATCCGTATTCAAAATAAAAAGAAGTAAAAAAACTGCTGTCGAAATTCCTAGAATTTTAAAGATTTTATTAATTATCTTCTGCCAGGAGTCTCGCCAGAACAGCAGGATAACTCCCAGAAATAGAAAAATAAGATTGGGCAGCCAGGCAGCAACAAGAGGAGGGAGTATATAATTTTTACCAAAGGAACGACTAAAGGAGAGAATCACATAATATAAAAACACAATTACAATTGTAAAAATCAAATTTAGAGTTCTGCTTTCCTTACCACTCAAGCTTAAAGGTACACTAATCAGCACAAATAGCAAAGCGGTCAGCGGTTCAGCCAATTTTAAGTGATAATCCACCAGCAGTGAATCAACATTAATTCCACTTTTTTTAAACAAGGCAATTCTTTTACCCAGCTCCTCTCTGCTCATCTCTGATGGAGATTTCTGACTACCATAAAGCTCCTGCATCTCATCAGTTAGCTGAATTTCCATCTCCTCAAATTTACTAGCTAAAACAATTTTACCCTGCTCATCATACTGATGAATAATTCCCGAATCTAAAAGCCAGCGATTTTCTTCAATTGTTCCCCTCTCAGCTGTAATAACTTCCGGGAACTGGCCCTGGTTTAGCTCATAAATAACAACTCGATGCAGTTCTCCTGCTTTTTTATCATATTTTTCCACATAAAAAAGGCGTCCCTGGGGTCCTTTAAAAAAAACTTCTGCCTCCGGTTCAGGCATAGCCTCTTTTAATATTGTTTCTCTAATAATATTATTTGCACGATGATTGGCCCAGGGAACCACATCTTCATTTAAAACCAAAGTTAATCCACTTACCGTAATCCCGATAACCAACAGGGGAATAATAAGCCTAAAAATACTAACTCCTCCCATCCGAATAGCAGTAATCTCATTTTCTCTATTTAGTCGACCAATTCCGGTCATGGTCGCAAATAAAACTGCAATTGGAAAGGTTTCTACCATTACTGAGGGAATCTTATAAGCTAAAAGTTGTAAAACAAGCGGAACGGGTACCTTCTTAACAATTATTAAGTCAGTCAGCTGAAAAAAATAATTACCAATTAAAATCACAGTAACTATAAAAACCCCTAAAACAAAGGGACAGCTGACCTCCTTAATAATATATTTATCAATTAATTTAACTTTGTTTTTAACCATATATTATTACCCCATCGAAAATATAAAATTATTAATCCTCAATTTTGAACTCTTTTTCTACAGGATCAAAATCATAATTAGCTGCTGTAATTTCTACCTCAACATAATATCTTCCTTCTCTAAACTGGTTTAAATCTATTTCTTCTTCAAAACTCAGAGAATCTCTACCTTCAATCTCAATATTCTGTACTGCTTGAGAAAATATTTTATCTGATGCCCAAGAATAAAGAACCCTACCAAATCTATTTTTGATATAAATGTTATATTTCTGTGCTGAGTTAAAACGCAGATTAATATCATCTCTGCCAGTATTCATAATCTCAATACTTAGCTGTAGTTTATCATAAATTCTAAACTCATCATCATTTAAATAAACGCGCAAACGAAGATTTTCTTCTATCTGATCATCTCGCCCAATCCTGTCCGGCATTGTTAAACCTTTTTCTACTCTCACATTAAAATTTAAAAACCCTTCCAAAAATTCTACCGAAACCAAAAAATGCTGATTGATAACAACAGGTGCATATTTTAAATTTCTATTCCTTAAATTGGATCTAACCAACTGCTGATTATTTTGTAAAATATAATAATTATTATTTTTTAGAACAATATAACGATTGTTGCTGACTTTATCAACCTCAAATAATCCAGCATCCACCAGTTTTTCAATCGGCAAATAAGTATCCGCAGTTATTTGGTCTGGAATAAGATCAAAGTCTATAGTTCTATTTTCTACTCGAATCTGAGCAGAAACTGAAATTGAAAATATTGCTGCAATAGCCATTGCTAAAAATATAATTTTAATTTCTTTTCTCAATTTAGACTCCTCCTTTAGGTTAGTTTCTTAATTTTTCAATACCTTCTACACTTAATGAAGCAGCAGAAGAGCTTGAGGTCACATAATACATGTCTATATCCTGATTATCATAAACTGCACCTGGATTATAATATTCCGCTGCATCCGTTATACCAAAATAATCTCCTCCGTCAATCTCAAAATTATCATTGATGTCTCTCCAGGCAACCATATAATAATCTCCAATAATTCTATCCGCTAAAGAATAACTGCCATCACTATTCATTCGGGTTGAATTACTCTCAATAATCAAAGTCCCATTGTTTTCAGTGGCTGCAAATACATAGGGGGCTCCTATTTTTTGATTTAATAATGCTCCATAAATATCAATCATTCCATAACCATATTCAGAATCTTTACCTTCAGCACCTAAATCAACAGCTGTGGAAGTTAATCTTCTCCTTACATTTTCAGGACTAACTCCTGCTTCTAGCAATAAAGCTGCTGCACCACTAACATAAGCAGCTGACATTGAAGTTCCTTCCATTTCTGTATATTCATTTGTATAAAAAGTTCCATTTTCAAAATATCCCCAGGTGCTTAAAATACCAGTGTCAACATCAAAATCTCCACCGGGTGCTACTACATCTAAGTTTGAACCATAATTTGAATAACTTGCCTGCTGATTGTTAATGTCTACAGCGCCTACTGCTATCACTTCTGGATAAGCAGCAGGATATAATACTGAACTAGATCCATTATTTCCAGATGCTCCTATTAGAATTTTATCCCTACTATCAGCAAATTCAACCGCTTCTGTCAAATGAGTAGGAAGATTGTTGGAATCTAAATCAGCACCAAGGCTCATATTTAAAACATCAGCATCATTATCAACAGCATAGTAAATTCCTTCTGCCACGTCAAAAGTATTTCCACTTTGAGTATCATCTAAAACTTTTACCGGCATTAAGTTTATACCCCAGCTAACTCCGGCTACTCCCGTAGTATTATTAGTTAAAGCTCCAATTATTCCTGCAACATGAGTACCATGACTTCCGCCATCGGCTTGAGTTGTTCTGTCTCTTATATCTGTATTAGCAGTATAATTTCTAGGATCAGTATTTCCACCACTATCACCAACCAAATTTGCTCCTCCAGATATATTAGCCTGTAAATCTTCATGATCTGGTATAATTCCGGAGTCAAGAACAGCTACAGTAACTGAACTGCTATATTTTTGTTCATCCCAGGCTGCTTCAAGATTTGTAGATATTGAGCCCCACTGAATTATGCTACGATTATTATTGGAATCAAATTCGTCATATCGCTCATCATTTGGAATAGACTGGACATAAACATAGTAATTGGGCTCAGCATATTCTATTCCAGGCTGACTAGAAAAGTAATCTATCATTTCTTCAACTGTTTTTCCGGCTGGTATTTTAAATTTAACCAGGTCACCACTGCCTCTATTTATTTTTTCGCAATATTTAATCCCTGAACTTCTTTTACCGTATTTGAAGCACTGGTTACAGTTGAATTATCATATTTAACAATTATTTCATCCTGAACAATCTTTGCTTTACTGAAATCTTTAAAATTAGAGGCAGATCTTAAATTACTGGAACTATTTATCCCTGATGCCTCATATTCTGTTCTATTACTTATATTGACCTGACCGTTAATTATTGTTGTATCTGCCACCGGAACAGCATTAATAATTAAATTATTATTAACATTTGGATAAACTGTTTCTACATAATCTTCAATAGCATCTTTTTTTCTAATTCTTAAAGTATAACTGTCTTTTTCCAAACCGGTAATATAAAACTCACCATAATAATCAGTCTTATCTCTTACCTGACCATCAAGTAAAACCTCAGCATTATAAACCATGGAATCTGTGTTATTATAATAAACTTTTCCTCTCAAAGAAGGACTGCTGCCATTACTGCAGGCAGCTAAAATTAAGCCACCCAACACTAGTATAATTAATAAAGTAAAATACTTTTTCTTCACAAAAATACCATCTTTTCTCTTTAATAATAACAATTAAAATTCCATAAGTTTAGTAAACAGTTACTAAACCCGTCTCTTAACTGAAGGGGCTACTCTTAAGCTAATAAAAATAATTAAAGTTGCAGCTATCGAAATATCATATAACCCATAGCCTACCGCAAGACCCAGACCTGCAACTCCCCACAGGCTGGCTGCTGTTGTTAGGCCTTCAATTTTGTCTTCCTGTTTCAAAATAGTACCCGCTCCCAAAAATCCAATGCCACTTACAACCTGTGCTGCCAGCCGAGCTGGATCACCCTGAACACCACTTAATGAACCACTAGATTCTGCGACTTCAACTGAAAGTATCATAATAACACAGGAAATAACAGCAACAATAACATTTGTTCTAATACCTGCAGCTTTATTTTGCTTTTCTCTATCATAGCCGATTAACGCTGCCATAATAGCAGCTAATATAAGACGAAAGACACCTGTCCAATTTAAAATCAAAAGCTTCACCTCCATAAGTTTCTATCTATATATTATATTCTGCATAATAATTTTCAATCCTTTAATAATTAAATTATAATAATTTAATTCTGATTTGAATTTAGTAAAATCAACAACAAACCACTCCATTATTTGAGTTAAAGCTCAATTAGTGTTATATTAAAAATAAGATAAACTGAATAATTTTGTAAGGGAGGTAAAACTATGAATATGAAAATAATTGCAACTTCAGTATTAATCATTATACTCACATTATCATTGCCACTGCTGGCAGCTGAAGATGACTATATTGATCTAAATGACTATGATTTAGACTTAACAGTGGAACAAAAAACTATCTTAAAAGATGAATTAACCACTATGGTAGATATTTATGGAGAAATTGATCTGGGAATGATTAAAATAATTCTGGGAGAATTAGAAGATAATAACGATGAATTTGAAGACGATTATGATGGAGACTATGATGAAAATTATAATGGAGATAATTTTGGTCGCGGTCTGGCTCAAAGGATTAAAGCCTACAAGGCAAATAATGAAGATTGGACCGGTCAAGGTCTCTCAAATATGATTCATAACTATATGCAAAATAATCATCCTGGAAAAGGAAAAGCTAAAGGCAAATACAAGAATCCCGTTAATGGTAATAATTCTGGAAAGGGAAAAGGCAATAATCCTGGTAAAGGTAATTAGAATTTAAAATTAATTTCAAAAAAGCTAAACTATTCAAATCTTTAAAAACAGCGGGCTATTGATTAAATTTCAATAGCCTTTTTTCTTTGTAAAATTGTTTGAAGGCTTAAATAAATTCCATAATGAATTTATTATATAAACTTCTTTCACCAGCAAAATAGTTTAGAATCTCCTCTTCTTTAACTAACTCACTTTTTTCTTCTCCTAAATAGATCCTGTAACTGCTCCAGCGATAATCTTTGGGGTTTAAGACCAGTTGATCTTTAACCGGATTGAGATGAATATAACGATTTACAATTAAATTGTAGTAATTATTTTCTATTATCTTTGAGCCATATCGACCCTGGAATACATGGCCTACTGTATTATATCTTTCGTTAAAATAACGCGCATAACGCCAGTTAATAGCCTGCATAATTTTCCAGATTTCTATATCTTCAGTTCTAAGATGCAGGTGAACATGGTTAGGCATCAAACAATAGCTTAGAATTACAAATGGATATTTATTATTTATTTCTTTAATTATATTAATATATATTTTAAAATCAATCCTGTCTAAAAAAATTGTTCTTTTTTTATTCCCCCTACAGGTAATATGATACTTTGCTCCAGGATACCAGACTCTTCTTTTGCGCACCATAAATACCACCCTTCTATTTTTTTGCTTCAGTTTAATTATATACTTTTATTTATATAATTTCAATATTTTTACAATTTAATTAAAAAATTTATCCGCTTATCTTTTCGACATAATAAGACAAAACTCGGGTGGTACACGGCACCAGTACGTTAAAAAAAAGACCAGCGGCGTCCCGCTGGTCTTTTATCCTTGCTCTTTTATTTATTTTTAAGCTATTTTATTACTCTTCTTCAGGAGCATAAGCCTGCTCAAGTCTCTTGTAAGACTGATAGCGTTCTTTTGCATCCTGTTCAGATTTTTCAAAGAGATCCTCTGCAATTTCAGGGAATGTCTTCTGTAGAGAGGAGAAACGTACCTCACTAAGAATAAAGTCTCTGAAGCTTTCAGTAGGTTCTTTGGAATCCAGACTAAATGGATTCTTTCCTTCTTCTTTAAGATCTGGGTTGAAGCGGAATAGGTGCCAGTATCCAGATTTAACTGCATCTTTCTCCTGACTAACACTACAGCCCATACCTTTTTTGAGTCCATGTGAAATACAGGGAGCATAAGCGATAATGATGGAAGGTCCATCATATGCTTCAGCTTCTGCGATAGCTTTGATTGCCTGGTTCATGTTGGCACCCAGAGAAATCTGAGCAACATAAACATAACCATAAGTCATAGCCATCTGTCCTAAGTCCTTCTTCTTAATCTTCTTACCAGAAGCAGCGAACTTAGCAGCTGCAGCAGTAGGAGTAGCTTTAGAGGACTGTCCACCGGTGTTAGAATAAACCTCTGTATCAAAGATTAATACATTTACATCATCACCAGAAGCGATAACGTGGTCTAATCCTCCGTAACCGATATCATAAGCCCAGCCGTCTCCACCAATAATCCACTGAGATTTCTTAGTAATAAACTCTTTACGGTCAACAATCTCAGCAATTACTTCGTTTTCACTGTACTTAGCGAGTAAAGGCATCATTTTCTTCTTGATTTCTTTAGTTTTCTCGCCGTCATTATAGTTATCTAACATTTCTTTCATTAGCTCTGTTAGTTCTGAATCTAAATCAAGCTCAATTGCTTCTTCCATCAGGTCAGCAATCTTAGCTCTAATCTGCTCATTAGCCAGATACATACCATAACCATACTCGGCGTTATCCTCAAATAAGGAGTTGGCCCAGGCTGGTCCGTGGCCTTCTGGGTTAGTAGAGTAAACAGATACAGGAGCAGATCCACCCCAGATTGAAGAACAACCTGTAGCGTTAGCAATCAGCATTCTGTCTCCAAATAACTGAGTTACCAATTTAGCATAAGCTGTTTCTCCACAACCTGCACAAGCACCGTGGAACTCAAGTAGTGGTTCCTGGAACTGACTACCTTTGATATTAACAGGATCCATTAAGTCATCCTTAATAGAAATTTCGTTAATAGCATAATCCCAGTTGTCTGCATCTTTTTCTACCATTTCTGCAAAAGGAGTCATCTCTAATGCATCAACAGGACAAACATCAGCACAAACACCACAACCTGTACAATCATAAGGGCTTACCTGAATCTTATACTGCAATCCTTCCAGCTGTTTACCGCGAGCATCAAGAGTTTCAAATCCTTCTGGAGCGTTTGCAGCTTCTTCTTCATCTAATAAGAAAGGTCTAATTACAGCATGTGGACATGCTAATGAACACTGGTTACACTGAATACATTTGTCACTTAACCAGTCAGGTACATTAATTGCAATACCACGTTTTTCGTATTTAGAAAGTCCTGGAGGGAAGTGTCCATCTTCACGGCCAATAAATGTGCTTACAGGTAATTCATCACCTTTTTGTGCATTAACAACCTTAAGTACATTCTTAACAAATTCTGGCACGTCTTCTTCCTCTTCCTTCTCAGCAGTTTCAGCACTAGACCATTCGGCTGGTACATCAATTTTAACTAATGCATCTAGAGCCTTATCTACTGCTTTATTATTCATTTCAACAATCTTATCACCTTTATGACCATAAGATTTTTGAATAGCTTCTTTTAGATATTCAACAGCTTCATCAACAGGAATAATGTCAGCTACTTTAAAGAAAGCAGTCTGCATTACCATATTGATTCTCTGTCCTAAACCAACTTCCTGAGCAATATCTACAGCATTAATTGTGTAGAGATTAATGTTATGATCAGCAATATACTTTTTCATTTTCGCAGGAAGATTTTCGTCCAGCTCATCAGCTGACCAGGTACAGTTAAGTACAAAGTTTCCGCCATCATGTAGATCTTCAACCATATCAAACTTATCTACATAAGATTCGTTATGGCAGGCAACATAATCTGCTTGATCAATTAAGTAAGTTGACTTAATTGGCTCATCACCAAATCTTAAGTGAGAAACAGTTACACCACCAGATTTTTTGGAGTCATAAGAGAAGTATGCCTGAGCATATTTATCTGTATTGTCACCAATAATCTTGATCGCATTTTTGTTAGCTCCAACAGTACCGTCAGAACCAAGACCCCAGAACTTGCAGCGAACTGTACCTTCTGGAGAAGTATTAATATGTTTTGTAAGTTCAAGATTCGTATTTGTAACATCATCTTTAATTCCAATTGTAAAGTGATCTTTTGGCTCATCTTTTCTAAGATTCTCAAATACAGCGTTAATCTGTGTAGGAGTAGTATCCTTAGAACTTAAACCGTAGCGTCCGCCAACTATAACAGGGCGCTTTTCGTGATCGTAGAATAATGATCTTACATCTTCATAAAGTGGTTCCCCTACTGCACCAGGTTCTTTAGTTCTATCTAATACAGCAATCTTCTCAGCAGTTTCTGGAAGAGCCTTCATGAAGTATTTTTCGGAGAATGGACGATATAATCTTACTTTAATCAGACCAACTTTTTCTCCTTGATCTACTAAGTACTTAACAGTTTCTTCGATAGTATCTGTTACAGAACCCATAGCCACTACTACATATTTAGCATCTTCTGCACCTACATAGTTAAATGGATGATATTCTCTACCTGTCAATTCTGAAATTTCCTGCATATATTCTTCTACAATATCCGGAACTGCATCATAGAAACTATTACAAGCTTCACGCGCCTGGAAGAAAATATCTGGGTTTTGAGCTGTACCCATTGTTACAGGGCGTTCAGGATTTAATGCTCTGTGTCTGAATTCACTGATCTTTCCGTAATCAACCAATCCTTCCAGATCATCATAATCCATAACCTCTATTTTTTGATATTCATGAGAGGTTCTAAAACCATCAAAGAAATGTACGAATGGTAAACTTGATTTAATAGATGCCAGATGAGCAACACCAGCTAAGTCCATAACTTCCTGAACACTTCCGGAAGCTAACATAGCTGTACCTGTTTGACGGGCAGCCATTACATCAGAGTGATCACCAAAGATCGATAGAGCATGTGTAGCAACAGTACGTGCACTAACATGAAAAACTCCGGGCAACTGTTCTCCGGCAATCTTATACATATTAGGCAGCATCAATAATAATCCCTGAGAAGCTGTGAAAGTAGTTGTCAAAGCTCCTGCCACCAAGGAACCATGTACTGCACCAGATGCTCCTCCCTCAGACTGCATTTCAGTCAACTTTACTTCCTGGCCGAAAATATTTTTACGACCATTAGCACTCCATGCGTCAACTAATTCAGCCATTGGAGATGAAGGAGTAATAGGATAGATAGCTGCTACGTCTGTAAATGCATAAGCCACATGAGCTGCAGCAGTGTTTCCATCCATGGTCTTCATTTGTTTTGCCATTATAACTTTCCCTCCTATTAATAAGGTAAATTTTTATTATTTATTTCCTCTTTAAGTATAATACTTTACAATTCTGCTGTCAAATATTTCACATCTTTTATTGACCATTTTCCGGTATTCGAAATTATTAGAATTCTTTAAATAAGCGCACTATTCAAGATGCCTTGATTTTACTTTATTTAAGCCGTTTTTTTGCAGTAATAATATAGAGGGATTTATTGAGATATTGATGCTCTATTTTGAGCTCATTTCGAGCCAGCATTTCGGTCAGTTTTTCTGGCTGATAAAAATTAACCGGCTCTCCAGCCAATTTTTCGAAAAAAATAATAACTCTGGTAAAAAAGGTAGTTGGATCAAATTCTAATATATATAGTTTTCCTCCCGGTTTGAGCACCCTTGCTGCTTCATTTAAAGCAGAATCCACTCTGCGAAAGTGATGCAGTGCATCAGAAATTGTCAGGTAATCAAAAGAATCACTGTCAAATGGCAGATCAGCACCATCGGCCAGCACATGGTTAACCTGCTGTTTAAAATCTTTTTTCCTCCCCTCAGCGAGCATGGCCTGCGAAGGGTCAGCAATTGTAACTGTAATGTTCCCGGGCAGATATCTAACAAGTTCTCCTGTTCCTCCTCCCAGATCAAGCAACTTAATTTCTGGCTGTTCAGCTTCCAATTCCTGTTCAGAGCTGTCTGCTGTCTGATTTAAATTAAAGCTATTTTGCCTGTCACTGGAATGTCTTTTTAACTCATCTTTTTTTATCCTATTTCCCAGCTCGACTAAAACTTTCTCATGTCCTGATATTTTCATAGCCAGATCAAAAATTGGGGCTGCTAGAGTAAATAAGTCCATATTTGTCACCTCTCTCTTGCAATTATATCACAAAAACTGAATATTAACAGGCTAAGTCTCTATAAATTTTGTTGCTGCAGGCAGGAAAAAAATCTATAGTTGGAGAAGTATATCATATGAGAATTAGAGGAGGGATAATCTTGAAAAAAACCATTATTCTATTATTTATCTTTTTACTATTAGTTTCTACAGGCGCTTTTGCAGACAGAGGCTCTATCCCCTTTATTGAAGGAGTGCAAATTTTTGAGCCAGCCCAGGATGCTCTAATTGCCTGGAACGGGGATGAAGAAATTTTAATTTTATCAACCGAATTATATGCTTCTAAAGCAACAAAGGTACTGCAGGTATTACCTTTACCGGCCGAGCCTGAAGTCAAGAAATCCAGTCGTGATGTCTTAAGACGAGCCAATGAATTTGTTTTTCAGGAAGTCTTTAACGATTTGAGACAGCCAGTCCTGAGGAGCACCGAAACGGAAGCTCCTGCTGCCGAAATAAAAGAAGAAATAGTAATTGGCTCCCACGATATTACGGTTGTAAAAGTTTTAAATCAAAATTACTTTGTCAGCTGGGTTAATGACTACCTGCAAGAAAAAGGCGAACAAAATCCAGTCATTCCCAGAGAACTTAAAAACACAATCAATAACTATATCAATCGCGGCTACAACTACTTTGTTTTTGACACTGTTGAAGTTGGACCTGATCCCAAAATTAACGAGGCTGTTTCCTATCAATTTAAAACAGATGAACTATATTATCCTCTAGAAATTACAAAATCTGACCGCGGAATCAGCGAAATCAGCCTTCTGATTTTAACTGATCAAAATCTCGTTAATTACAATGGAATTAGCAAAAATCAAATTACAGAAATGACACCAGCTGTTAATTTGACTTATGGAGAAAGCGCTTATATTTCAACATCTATAGCCGACCTCTTTATTGATGATATTGATCAGCTGAAACAGGAAACCAAAGATATTAAACTTTTAAATTGGGTCATTAAAGATGATCTGGCAAACTTTAACCAGGACTTGTTAGTTGATCAAAATCTGGGGGCATTATTAGAAAATAAAATTGTTTATCAGGGTACCACCTATCTGGATTATAGGGTAGATCAGGATTATCCTTATCAAAGTAAAAAAGCAATTGAGACAATTGAAGGTAAAGTTGAAATGAGAATGGGCAGCAGAATGTATCCCTGGATGGCTCCTTCAGTAAAGGGACATGTGCTATTTAATGCTGCAGAGGGAAATTTGCTCACAAATTTTGCAGCTGAAGGAAAATCTGTTAAAATAAAAGGGTACAGAAGTAAAAGTGCAAATATTTCTATGCGTGACCCAATAGACAGGATGCCGGTCATGGTAGAAATTAAAGATGTCTTTTATGTAACGGAAATTGTAGGCTGGAAGCCGTACAGTGGTATTGCTCTAAGCAGTGAAGGAAATTTAAACAACTCTAGAACTCGCTTCTGGCTGGAAGACAGGTAAATTTTAAACCTCTAAAAATTTAGAGGAGGTATCTTAATGCGGCTTAAAATCTTGATCCTGACTGGATTAATTATTTTAATCCTGGCAGCTCCTGCTGCTGCAGCTGAAATAGAAAACTATTACCTGCAGACAAGTTTTTTTACCCAGCATTTCAATCAAAGAGACTATCAGAATAACCAGCAGCATCTCATTGGACTGGAAAGACACTATGCCAATAATGACTTAGATGGTATTGCCTTTTTCAAAAACAGCTATGACCAGGACACAATTTATATTTACCGGGGAACAAACTACCATCTGTTCTCAATTGGCAGCACAGAGTTTACAGCTAAATTTACCTATGGTATAGTCGATGGTTATGATGATGAAAACGGAAAATATACTACCTGGATGCATCAAATGACAACTTTTCCCGGGGCAGTTTTCAGTATTGGCTTAAGAAGAGAACCTTTCCGTCTGGATTTAGTTCCTTTTGGAGATGCGGGTATTATAACTACCGGAGGGATAGAGTTTTAAGAATTTATTTTACTAGCTGCAGAAAGCTCTGAGAAACAAAAGCCACCCGTTTTGAGTCAAAAATATGACTTAATCCGGGTGGTTAAAAACTGCAGCTTAATTATTATTAAATAAATCTCTGGTATAAACTTTTTCCTCAACATCATCTAACTCGGCAGCCATTCTGTTGGCAACAATGATTTCTGATTCAGCTTTAAATTCAGCTAAGTCATTTATTACTCGTGATCTATAAAACTGATCGGCCTCCAGGGCAGGCTCATATACTACTACTTCAATTCCCTTTGCCTTGATGCGTTTCATTACTCCCTGCACAGATGACTGTCTAAAATTATCAGAGTTTTTCTTCATGGTCAGACGATAAATCCCTACCTTTTCCGGCTGCTGTTTAATTATCATCTCAGCAATATGATCTTTCCTGGTTCGGTTGGCATCTACAATGGCCTGCATAATATTATTGGGTACATTCTCATAATTAGCAAGCAGCTGTTTAGTATCTTTTGGTAAACAGTAGCCTCCATAACCAAAAGAAGGATTATTATAATGATCTCCTATGCGAGGATCCAGGCCGACCCCTTCAATAATCTGTTTACTGTCTAAATCCCTGACCTCAGCATAGGTATCGAGTTCATTAAAAAAAGCTACCCGCATTGCAAGATAGGTATTAGCAAACAGTTTTATCGCTTCTGCTTCGGTGGAATCCGTAAACAAGACTGAAATATCTTCTTTTTCAGCACCTTCAACTAAAAGATTAGCAAATTCCTGGGCCCTTTGAGACTGTTCTCCAACAATAATGCGAGAGGGATAAAGATTATCATAAAGTGCCTTACCTTCCCTCAAAAATTCCGGGGAAAATATAATATTTTCTGTATCAAATTTTTCCCGCAGTTCTTTAGTATAACCAACCGGTACAGTTGATTTAATAATCATCACGGCATCTTCGTTAAAGGAAAGTACATTAGCCACAACAGCTTCTACAGTTCTGGTATTAAAATAATTCTGATCCGGATCATAGTTAGTTGGGGTAGCAATTATTACATAATCAGCCTCCCGATATGCTTTAAGCGCATCAGTGGTTGCCTTTAAATCAAGTTCTTTATTTTCTAGATAGTCTTCAAGCTCTGGATCAACAATCGGCGACTTTCTTCTATTGATCATTTCCACTTTTTCTTCTAAGACATCGACTGCTGTTACCTCATGATTCTGAGCAAGCAAAACTGCATTGGACAGCCCCACATATCCAGCCCCTGCTACTGTGATTTTCATATTATCATTCTCCCCTGTATGTAAATTTTATAATTGATGAATAATTTATCAACTTTAATTTTATTATAAACAGTTCTGAGATTCAAACAAAAAGCTCGACAATTTCCGTCAGCTAATAACTTAAGCAATATTTTTTATAATTAAATGCAGGAAAAGCAAATTTAAGTTATAATAGTATATATAAGTAAAGCAATCAACTTAATTACGGCTGAACAGCTAACTAAATGCTGACATTTTAGGTTAAAAAAGCTATCAAATTATATAAATAATAAAAAGAAAGGATCAGTTATGGACTACCAAAAACAGATCGAAAGTTTTGCAATTTATTTTAAAGAAGCTGAAAGTAAAAAAGAAAATCACAAAGTCGGAATGGAATTTGAACATCTCATTTTAAAAGAAGATTTAACTGCTGTTAAATATTCAGAAGAGCAGGGAATTGAATCTTTGCTGAAACAGTTAAGTAAAGGAAACTGGGAAAAGGTCTTTGAAGGTGAAAATTTAATTGGACTTACTGATAAACAACGGTCTGTAACCCTGGAACCAGGTGGCCAGCTTGAATTGAGCATTATTCCCTTTGCTGATTTAGAGCAGACTAAAGAAATTTATCTAAGTTTTATAGAAGAAATCAAAGAAATTTTAAATAGCAGAAGTCAAAAACTGGCTGTTCTCGGTTATCAACCGGAAAGTTCAATTAAAGATCTACCTCTGCTGCCAAAAAAACGTTATGACTTAATGTACAAATACTTTAAAGGCACCGGTAAGTATGCTCACAATATGATGAAAGGTACTGCCTCTGTCCAGATGAATATTGATTATGTTAATGAACTAGATTACATTAAAAAATTTAGAGTTGGCTATTTTTTAACTCCCCTGGTCTACTATCTTTTTGACAACACTCCTTTTTTTGAGGGGAAAACAGCAGCATCCTCAAGCATTAGAGAGACAATCTGGGCCAACTGTGACAGTGAGCGTTCTGGCATTATTAAAGGCGTTTTTGATAAAGAGTTTGGTTACAGAGATTATGCAGAATATATACTTAATACCCCTGCAATTATAAACTTAGAAGAAGGTAATTTAGCTTACAGTGGTTCGACTAAAATTAAAGAGCTTATGGAAAACGATAAAGCAGAAACTATTGACCATTTTCTTTCAATGGTTTTTCCGGATATCAGGACTAAAAAATACATAGAAATTAGATCCGCTGATGCTCTGCCCTATCCCTATAATTTTGCCTTTGCCGCGTTATTAAAAGCTATCTTTTATAATCAGGATAATCTTGATTATTATTATCAGCAGTCTTTAAATTACAATCAGCAGGAATTTCTGCAATTTAAAAATAAAGTAATTAATTCTCAAGAAAACCAGAAGCTAGAATCATTAACCACAGAGCTCTTTAAAAGAGCCGAAAAAGTAGCAGCGCCCGCTGAATTAGAATATATTAAGGAGTTTAAGAACCTTTATTTAAATTATGGGCGTCCAAAATTTAAAACTTTAAATAATATACAGCAGGGTAAAAAGAAAGCTTTAAGCTGGTGTATCTTGAATTAAATAATTTAACCCCGGAGAAATTAAAATTTAAATTTCTACCGGGGTTTTAATATGTTCGCTTTTAATTAAGTTTTCTATTCTTCTTTCATAAATTCTCTAAAGAAGATTATAAATACTGCCAGCATTAGGGCCAGCACTGCTGCAATTGCAACATTCAACTTTATGTTCGGACTAGTCGGATTTTCAGGCAAGTATGGTGCATCTAAAACTTCCAGTGGATAAAAGTTTTCAAGTTCTGATTCTCTTTCCTCAATTTCTCTTCTTAACTCCAGCCGTGAATCCTGAAGAGAAGAATTTTCCTGAATTAATAAGGAAGCAACCTCACTTTCTCCCTTTTCTCTACTTTCTTGAATTAAGTTTTGATTTCTTTTCAGATCAGAACTTAGATCTTTTAGATCAGTTTTAAGAGCAGAAATATATTCCCTATCATTTTTTAATTTATTTTCAAAATATTTATTAGAGTCTGCTTCAAAGTTACTAATTAAACCCTCTGCAATATTTTGAGTTAATTGAGGCTCATTATTTTTTACTGTTATTGTAATAATTGAAGTATTACTTATTTGACTGATATTCAAGTTGTTATTAATATAGGAATTTAATTGAGCAGCTGTCAAATCTATATTTTCTGCTGCCATTACTTTCTGCATTAAATCAGTGCTGCTTAAAAGTTGTACAGCGGTATCAGGGTTACTGTATAAACCTTCATAATTGGAAAGCTGTATTCTGGCCTGAGTCTGATAAGTCGGAGCAATAAAAAAAGTGCTGAACAAAAAAGCAGCTATAACAGCCAGTATTACAAGCCCGCCTATAAAAAATTTATTATCCCACAAAAGAAGTATATATTCTCTTAAATCAATTTCATATTCATCATAATACATCTGGTGGTTATTATTTCCTTCACTATTCATCTATATCGCTCCCCACAAATTATATTTTAGCCTCCTAATTATTATTCTACATTATTTTACAAAATAAAACAATCTGTTTTTGGAATTTTCAAACTTTCATCACAAATTTAAAACTAAAAAGTCTCTTTTCTTAAGTTATAAAAAACAACTTAAAAGAAAAGAGACTTCTTCTTAATGATTATTTAGTTATCTTTAGTTATGTTCTTTCATAAACTCTCTAAAGAATACTATAAAAACTGCAAGCATAAGTGCTAAAACAGCTGCTATAGCCATATTAAGTTTACTATTATTTCCAAGAGGTTTCGAAGGTGTTACTGCTTCCGCATAAAACTTAACATCACTTGTCCTTTGTGCTTCTGTAATCCTAGCTTCTTCGACTCTAGAAGCTAAAGAACTATAAGTATTTTTTACATCTTTTATTCTTTGTTCAAGTAAAGACTTTTCATTCTCCGCTTCCCATAACTGATTCTGCATTTCTTTAATTTCTGAAGTTAATTTACTTTCATCTTTACGGTAGTATGCCAATTCAGCACTTATTTCTTCTAATTCAAGTTCTAAATTCACCTTTTTATTAACTAAATCTTCATATCTCTTAGCAAAACTATTATAGGAATCTCTATACATTGATAAATTATTACTAATATTATTCTTAATTAATTCAAGACCATAATATTCTTCGTTTAATTTTTTTAATCTATTGTTTTCATTCTCAATCTGGCTATTGTAATATTTTATTAAGGTTGGAATCTTTTTTAATATAACACGATTATCAGTTAAATTATTCTTGGCTTTTTTGTAAATAGGATTTACAATTTCATCTTCTAACTTTAATTTTTTTAATAAATTAAGTTCTTTTTCTGATAAAATATTCTCCCAAAGTGTATTGTTGTCTATACTTCTATTAACTATCCAACGAGAGTCTTCTTCTCCTAATACCTCATTCAGATTTTGATTTTCTTCTCTTAAATTTACCATTTTATTTTTTAATTCTGATATTCTATTCTGGTACTTGGTAATATTATTTCTTGCAGATTTAATTTCTTCCTGTATTAAATTAAGATCATTCTCCTGATTAAAATTCTTTAATTTCTCCTGATAATTTAAGAACTGATCTTTAACTTTTAATAAACCATAATTGTTTCCTATATTAACTTCGTTTCTTAATTCTCCAATCCACTTCCCATCCTTTTCCATTTTATCTAACTGAGAAATAATAATTTTGTACCTTGCCTTTTTTGCGCCAATAGTTTTTTCCAGATCCAGTATTTTCTTATTATTTTCGTTTAACTTATTTTCTCTATTACTAAGTCTTTGTCTTAATAACCCTAATCGATTCTCTTTACTAAAAGCCAATAAATCTGATTTTAAATTGTTTAGTTTTTCTTCCGTGTCTTTAAATTGTTCCTGGATAACCGTAGCAACCTCTATCACTTCATTTTTTCTAATTTCTCGACTATCTTTTATAAAATTTTTTGCCCAGGCATTAGCAATGTTAGCAGCCAGTTCAGGATCCCTGTTTTTAACTCTAAGTTCTATTAAAGGTGCATCTCCATTATCATTTTCCTCAGAAGCTAGAATTTCAATACTCATCATGCCATCTAATTGATCAGCACTATATCTTTCTCCACTCTCATTTCTCAAATCCAAATCATTGATAACCTTTTGTTTTATAGAATCAGTAGTTGCTAAATTTCTATAGGTATCTATAGAAAAAGATTCTACCTCCAGAGAAGTTGTATATCTCGGAGTTAAAATCAGCAGTGTTGACTTGGCCTCATATACTGGCTCAATAATAAAAGTACTGTAAGCAAATGCTATCAATATAGCAATAATCACCAGAGAACCAATAAAAAATTTATTATTCCATAAAAGCATTATGTATTCTCGTAAATCGATTTCGTATTCACTGTAATAATCTTCCGGCGGCTCATTCTCCATTCAAATTCCTCCTATTATAAACTTGATTTATATTATTATAATTTTATTACAAAAGTTTCTTTTTTTCAAGAATCAAAATTCGACAATTTATAATTAGTGGTTAATTAAAATTAATCTTACTTACATGATCAAATCTAAGCTCAACAATTTCGGCAGCCGCAGGCCAGACAATTATTTTTTGACCCTGTAAATTTGATTTAATATCTGAAGAGTTTTTGCGCTTTATTAAATAGGTCTTCTCTCCACTTAAATACTCAATCGATGTCAGATTACTATAGTTGATATTTAGTGGGCTCCCTAGAGAAGTATTAATACTGATTGCATTTTCTACTGTACTGGCAAAGAAGAAATCGCCATTCCTTAAACTAACTGAAATATCTTTATTAGCATTAAAGGAACTGTTAGTAGAAAAATCAACACTTTTAATATCCGAAACTGTAAAAACTCTCTCAGAACCATTAACCATAAATCTAATATCTGCAAGCAGCTGACCGCTGAATCTGTTGTTTTCTGAAGCTCTTAAAACAAAGATTTCCGTTTCATTTCTAACTTCTCGATCAATTTTACTTATATATTGTTTTTGCAAGTTTAATTTCGCATAATCTGTCTGCAGGCCCAGAGTTTCATTCTGGACCTCTCCCCTCAATTTTTCCCCACTCTGAAGTTCAATCTGATCAGCTAAAGCAGCTCCACTAACTGTAAATATAATTAAAGTTATAAATATAAAAATTGCTGCTGTTTTTTTCATTTCTAAACCTCCTGACACTATCCCATTTTAAACTTAAAAATTGTTAATTACTCTTCAAACATATTGTGCAGGATGCTCGATACAAAACTTACAATAATAGAAGCAATCAAAGCCGAAAAGAAGCCGCTGACTGCAAAACCGGGCACTAAAACAGAAGTTAAAGAAAGCATAATTGCATTTATCACCAGTAAGAACAATCCAAAAGTAAGAATTGTAAACGGTATTGTCAAAATAGTAAAAATAGGTCTAATAAATCCATTGACAAACCCTAAGACAACAGCTGCAAAAAAGCCGGCCCAGACTCCGGTAACTGTAATACCGGGCAGTAAATAAGCAGCCACTAATAGAGCTACCATGGTCGAAAAAACTTTTGCAAAGAAATGAGACATTTTAATTCCTCCTCGTTTAACAATTAGATTAAATATTATTTTTAAATAATGACTCTATCACTTAACCTATATACATATTTCTATGATAATTACATTATACCTTTTTTGAAAAAAATGTCAAAATTATTACTATCTCAGCTAGAAACATAAAACTATATTCTTTTTTTATAATATAGTTGACAGTATTACTATACTATATTATAATATAAATCAAAGTAAAGTGCTCAACTTTAAAAAAGTTTTATCTAAAAGTTTTGGGAGGTACTTATGATTTATAATAATGTAACTGAATTAATAGGCAACACCCCTTTAGTCAGATTGAATAATTTAGTTGGCGAAGATTCTGCTGAGGTTGTACTCAAGCTCGAAAGTTTCAATCCTGGTGGCAGTGTTAAAGATAGAATAGCTCTTAATATGATAAAAGAAGCTGAAAAATCAGGTAAGATTAAACCTGGTGGTGTTTTAGTAGAGCCAACAAGTGGAAACACAGGAATAGGAATAGCTATGGTTGGAGCTGCCAGAGGATATAAAGTTGTGCTGACAATGCCTGAGTCAATGAGTCAGGAAAGAAGACAGATGCTTAAAGCTTATGGAGCAGAATTAGTGCTGACTCCAGCATCTGGAGGTATGAAAGGTGCTATCTCAAAAGCAGAGGAAATTGCAGCTGAACGAGATGGATTTATTCTCTCACAGTTTAAAAACCCTGCTAATCCTGATATTCATCGCCAAACAACGGCTCAGGAAATAATTACTGAAACAGAAGCTAAAATTGATTATCTGGTTGCCGGTGTAGGAACTGGTGGCACAATTACTGGTACAGGCGAAAAACTAAAAGAAAGAATTAATAACCTGCAGGTGGTAGCTGTTGAACCTGAAAATTCTGCTGTTATCTCTGGAGATAAACCCGGTTCACATAAGATTCAGGGTATAGGAGCAGGTTTTATACCTGAAGTTTTAAATACTGAGATAATTGATCGAGTTGAAAAGGTAACAAATGAAGAAGCATTTGCAACCGCTAAGGACTTAGCAGCAAAAGAAGGTATCTTTGCTGGTATTTCGACTGGTGCTGCAGTTGCGGCTGCCCTCAAACTGGCAAAAGAAGTTGGCAAAGAAAAAAGAATTGTTGTTATTGCTCCTGATACAGGTGAGCGATATCTTTCTACTGGAATTTTTGCCTAATAATAATTAATATCTAATATAAATTTTGTCGATTTTTTGTTTTTTTAATAAAGTTTACCCCGATAATTTGATATAGAAGAATTTCCCCTGTGAAAGGCCCGGAGGACCCCCAACCTACCGGGCTATTTTTTTTGTAAAATTATAGTTTTTAGTGTATAATTTACATTAACGGTATTTTAAAGCTTTTATTTTACCAATAATTATTTAAGCAGGGAATATTAAGTATATAAAATAATTTCAAAAAGAGAGTGATATCAAATGGGAAAATATATTGCTGCCAGAAAGCCAGTTCTCGACTCCAATCAAGAAGTATTTGCTTATGAGATCATCTTCAAAAATTCTATTGAAGAAAAAGGTCTATCAGAAAACTCAAAGCTTTTTATAGAAGAAATTAGCGATGATATTAAGTTCTTTGAAAACAGCAATCTCGCTGATGGCAAAAAAGTTTTTATTCATTTTAATGCTGATTTGATCCAGAGTGAAGTACCTCAACTTGTCTCAAAAGATAATCTAGGTATTGAAATTTCGGAAGATATTAAGCTGAAAAATGAGATAATCAATACAATCAAAAAATTAAAAGATAACGGCTGTCTGCTTATTTTAAATCAATCAGTAAAAAATCCAGCTGTTAACCTTTATGAGTATGCAGATATTATCAAAATTGATTATAAAAAGGCTTCTAAAACCGAGCACAGAAGTTTTATAGAAACTATAAGGAATAAAAACTCTTCGCAAATAAAATTTCTGGCCCAAAATATCGATGAACACCATCAATTTAAAGAAGCAAAAGCAGCCGGCTTTGATTATTTTCAGGGGGTTTTCTTTACAAAAGCTGACATGGTAAATGATAGTGGAACTCCAGGTTATAAAATAAATTATCTTAATGTTTTAAAGGAGTTAAATAAAGCAGATGTCGATTTCGACAAAATAGAAAAACTTATAAAAAATGACATTTCTATGTCTTTTAGCCTTTTAAAAACTATTAACTCAGCTTCTTATGGCTATAATGTGGCTTCAATTAAACAGGCTTCTGCTTTACTTGGCGTTAAAGGTCTTAAAAAATGGAGTCTTCTCTACTTAATTAATGGTTTAAAAGATGATAAACCAAATATTCTCTTTGTTAATACACTAACCCGAGCTAAATTTGCCGAATCGCTTGCTGAAGAATTTAACGCAGCTGATAAAAGCGAAGACCTTTTTACAATGGGGATTTTTTCCATGTTGGATGCCTTTTTAAATAGATCTATGGCAAAAATTATGGAGGAAACAGCTCTGACAGAAGAAATAAAAGAAGCAATTTTAATCAGAGAAGGTGTAATGGGAGAAATCTTAAATCTTGTTATTGCTTTTGAGCGAGTTAAATGGGACCAGGTTGCCTTAATAGAAAGAAAAAATCAGCTTGATCCAAAAAAACTTTATAACAAATACCTTAAGGCAGTTGATTTTGCTTATGAAACAATGGGCGTCTTAATCAAAAAACAGAAATAATTTAACTGTGAGGAGAGATTTATGCATTTTAAAAATAGAGAAATTTCTTTGATGGGAATTACAGTTGCCTTAATTATTGTCTTAGGTTTTATTTTTTATTTTTCTTCTTATATTCTACCTTTACCCGGCTCAAAATTTATTATGATGGCGCCATTTTTGGCCTTTATGTATACTTTTCCTTTAATAAAAATAAATAAAAATGGAGTTATTCTTATTCTATCACTTCTTTTTGCTATAATGATGAGTTTCATTACTGTATTTATGGGAATAGCTATTTTGAGTGCAGGAATTTTGACAGAAATCACTTCTTATATTTTTAAAAAATATAAGAGAAAGACTGAAATTGTTTTCTCCACTGCTTTTTTCCCGTTTTATGGTTTTATTAGTTTTATAATTTTAAGTGAATTTTTACTGGGCTACAAACTGCTGAGTGAAAATTCGAGCTGGCTTTTAATTATAATTGGAATTACAATCTACTGTCTGGGACTCCTGGGCAGCAAAACTGCCATTAAAGTAAATGACAAAATACAATCAGCTAATTAAAAACACTGACTTTACAATTCAATTTTATTTGAAAGGGGAGATTTTTTATGGCAAGCAAAGTTTATATTGCCGATATGAAATCAACAACGAATAGTGAAAGTATGGTTAAAAAATTGGGGAAATTGTTTTATAAGGCAGGTTTTCACGAATTAATTGAGAAAGATGATTTTGTGGCAATTAAACAACATTTTGGAGAACCCGGAAATACAGCTTTTATTAGACCGGTTTTTACCCGCGAAATTGTTCAAATTGCAAAGAAATTAAAAGGAAAACCATTTTTGACTGATGCTAATACTCTCTACAGTGGACAAAGGTCCAATTCTGTAGATCACCTAAACTCAGCCATCGGAAATGGATTTGGTTATGCTACCGTCCAGGCACCAATTATTATTGCAGATGGGCTAAAAGGTAAAGGCTCTACTGAAGTTGAAGTTAATCTTAAGCATTTTGATAATGTTCGTATTGCTTCGGAAGTACTGGAGGCAGATGTTTTAATTAGTCTTGCTCATTTTAAAGGTCATGAACTGGCTGGTTTTGGAGGAACTTTTAAAAATATTGGAATGGGACTGGGCAGTCGAGCTGGAAAGCAGATGATGCATTCGGCAGTTCTACCTGAAATTACCGAATCAGAATGTATTAAATGTATGAAGTGTGTCAAACACTGTCCAGAAAACTGTATTATCATTAATGAAGATGAAAGTTATATTGATCATGAAATTTGTATTGGTTGTGGGGAATGCGTTGTCACTTGCCCAACAGATGCAATTTCTGTAGAATGGGAGTCAACCAGTGAAGGTATGGAAGAGCGTCAGGTTGAATTTACTTATGGAATTGTAAAGGATAGAAAAAATGTTTATATTAATTTCATTACTAATGTTTCACCTGACTGTGATTGTGCCGGCTGGAGTGATCGTCCAATTGTTAATGATATTGGTATTCTGGCTTCAAAAGATCCGGTCGCTCTGGAGCAGGCCTCTTTAGATCTGGTTAATCAGGCTGAGCCTAAAGGAATGCTTGAAGATCGTGATTTGAAGCCGGGAGAAAATAAGTTTAAAGCAGTTCATCCAAATACTGATGGTGGAGTTAGACAGATTGATTATGCTGCAGAAATTGGAATGGGCAGTAAAGAATATGAATTAGTCTCTTTATAAAATATGCAGATAATATACAGCTGTCGTGTAAAATCGGCTTTATATTAATCTTTAGAAAAGCCCAGCCTGAAAGCTGGGCTTTTTGTTAACTCTATTCTAATTCATTATATCACTTTCGCCCAGTTTATAATCAACTATCTCCAGCTTGTTTTTTAGATCAAGACCATACTTACAGGCTTTAAATTCAGCCGTTTTTCCCAATAAATCTGCCGCACTAAGATCCAGCTTCTTATATCTTTCTTCTGCCAGTTCCCTATCGCCAAACCAGAAACGGAGACGATCTCTCAGGGCATATTCAGCAGGATTTCTGGGCCTGCCATCATACATCTGACGATCAAAATAGCCTTCCATTCTAAATACATCTTTAATATTTTCTCCAAATTTTTGCGATACACTGCAGCTATCACACTGACGACAGATATAATCTCCCAGTTCCTCAGCATTAGCGAACAATTCTTCTTTTTCAGCCTCATTCATTGGCTCAAACTCCTCTGCCAGTTTTAAATCCATTTCAAGCATTTCTCTATTATTCATTCCTGTCACTACAGCATCTACAGGCAAAGAAAAAACATAACGAAAAGCATCTTCCACGTTCTGCCATAAAAATCCATCCGCAAGTGGTTTCATGCAGAGAGTACCAATGTTTTTTTCTTTAACCAGAGGCAGCAATTCCGCTTCTAATTTAGGGAAGTTGAATTTATCAAAATAGTTGAAAAGTGTCATCATTACTTCAAATTCACCTGTTTTTAAAGCTTCAATTAAAACATCAGGCTGTCCATGTCCAGTAATTCCGATATGTTTTACCTTTCCCATTTCTTTTGCCTTTTTAGCTGCTTCCAGTGAACCGCCCGGTTTTAATATATCATTTAAATCGTCCTGATCACCAACACCATGCATAAAAATAATGTCAAGATGATCTGTCTGCAGGTTTTTTAAGCTCCGATCTATTTCCTCCATTGCTCCTTTAGCATCTCTAACACCAGTTTTGCTGGCAAGTATAATCTCATCTCTTCTTTGCTTTACAATTTCTCCTATCTTCTTTTCTGATTCCCCATCACCATAAGAAGCCGCAGTCTCAAGATAATTACCTCCTCTATCTAAATAGGTATTTAATAAGTTAGCAGCCTGATCGGCAGGAATTTCTATTAAATGAAATCCTCCAAATCCCAGTAAACTAATTTCCAATCCAGTTTTCCCAAGCTTCCTCTTTTGCATTTTTAATTCCCCCATTTTAAGTGATTTAATTTATATTAATAAATTTATTGAAAAAATATCTAAACGAATTATTTTTTTCTAATGCAACTTTAATTGAAAATACCTTTATAATTTCCTGCATAAAATCAATTCTAGAATCATATTTTGTCTCTAATAATTCATTAAAATCCTCTTTAAATAAATCATTTGTATCCTCAAAATTATGGATACCAATATTTGAACTTGTTTTTTGATCCAATCCAGCAAGATACCAACTCTCAATTTCTTTTATAACAACAATGATTTTTTTAAGAGAAACATTTCCAAAAGCCTCTAAAATCTTCTCTTTTTTTTCAGTCACACAACTATTTTCATCCAAATCTCCCACCAAAAAATAATCTGCCTCCATTGAATTAATACTTTTAATAAACTTTTTGATTTTTTTATATTTCTGCTGGGCGTATTGCCAGATGGCAATATTATCATAATCATTTTCAAATAAAGGCATGATTATCTCTCTAAAAAATCTTTCATCGTCATTTCCTTCAACTAGGATATATAATTGTTTATACAAAACTACACCTCCAGTAAATTTTGTATATACAAATCATCTATTCCCATGTCATTTTCAAGAAATATTTTAACTTCTTTATTTTCTACGGGTTTGGTAATTTTAGAAAATCCACTTGTATCACGATGAACCAAAAATAAATCCTGCAAATCAATGTACTTGATCAACTCTGGATTATGAGTGGTTATCAAAATCTGTTTATGTTTTGATGCATCAATGAACATATCTACCAATTTAGAAATAAGATGAGGATGAATATTTCTTTCAGGCTCTTCTATTATTGCAATTTTTTTCTCTTCAAAATAAAGGGCGATTATTAAAGCAATTGTACTTATAGTTCCATCAGAAAGAATTGAAGCTGGAATATAATCTTTTTGGGAATATTCTTCTTTTAATTTGAAAAGTAATGATTTATCAGCAAATTTTTCAATATCAATATTCTTGACAAAAGGAAGAATATCTTTAACTATATTAGAAAATTTCCTTGCCTTTTCTGGATTTTCAATTATATTTTTTAATACTATGGCCAGATTTTCCCCATCTTCTTCTAATTCTGCCTTACCAGTTATAGGAGTTGCTTTTTTAGATAATAAGGGATTAATATTGTAAATTGAAATACCACCTAAAATTTCTTTAAGTGAGCGCTCAATAATAAAAGCAAATGGGGTCTCTAAAATCAATTCCTTATCAGAAAGGCTAATTTCTTCTACAAATGAAGGTAATATATTGTCTTTATTAATTTTAATCTGATCTGTTTTTAAAGTATCTTTATCAATTTTAATATCTAGATTATTATCTTCTTTCAACAATGTGAGAATAACTTCTCCCATTTCCTTTTGTCTTCTAGTTTTCTCAGCTATTTGGTTTTTCTTTTCAATCTCATGGTATTTAAATTTAAGAGTTAATTGATCCTCTTTAACTATATAATCTTCACCATTAAAATCAATTTTGAATTGATATTTGCTTTCATAAGCTTCTCGACAGAGTAGATTATCATTATTTTCTTTTTCAATCTTCTGTATATTGGGGCGATCAAAAATAATCTCTACCTTAAGGGGCTCCTGATCTCCAATATTAATATTTCTTAGATATTCAACTCCCCCCTGCATTGAAATAGCATTGCTTAAGCCACTGCGAATTATATCTCTAATAAAATCAAATATTTGAATAAAGCTGGACTTTCCGGCCGCATTAGCTCCCACAAAAACATTAAATTGTTTTAAATTAACTTCCAGTTCCTTAAAACTTTTAAAGTTTGAAACCTTAATTTTTTTGATACCCATTTCGCTCTTCCTCCTAAATAACAAAGCAGAATAATTCCCAAATTTAATTAAAATTATAATTCAGTAATTTTATTATATCACAGCAAGAAAAAAATGACAGCTCCCTGAGGGAAACTGTCATCTGTAATATTTATATTAAATTTTAAACTCTCAATTTTAACCGACATCTTCAAATGAATCACTGGTTAAAATTTCTTTTTTTAGTTTTGAAAAATCTGCTTCCAATTCGCGCAGTTTATCCCGAATTGGATCTGGAAGATCAGCATGTTCTAAATCGCGTTCCGGATGAACTCTTCGGCCATCACGGGTTACAACTCGTCCGGGAATACCGACAACCGTGGAATTTTCCTACACATCTTTTAAAACAACCGAGCCAGCACCAATTTTAGCATCATCACCAATTTTAATTGAACCAAGCACTTTAGCTCCAGCGCCAATCACTACATTGTTCCCTATAGTAGGGTGACGTTTGCCACGTTCTTTACCTGTTCCTCCCAGAGTCACTCCCTGATAAAGAGTTACGTTATCACCAATCTCAGTTGTCTCACCAATTACTACCCCCATACCATGATCAATAAAAAATCCACAGCCAATTTCTGCTCCTGGATGAATTTCAATTCCAGTCAAAAAACGAGAAAGCTGGGAAATAAGACGGGGGATCGTTCTTAATCCCTTACTGTAAAGCCAGTGCGAAAAACGGTGAAAAAGCAGAGCGTGCAAGCCTGAATAAGCCAGGATAACCTCCAGCAGATTATCAGCTGCTGGATCTCTATCAAAAACTGCATTAATATCGCATTTTAATCTTTTAAACATAAATTTTACCTCCTGAATTCGACAAGAACCGATGGGTACCCGGTACTTGTAAGTTTTTGTCGAACCATCTATTAAAATAAAAATATAAGTTCCATACTCAAGTTTATTATACCGACTCCAGGAGACAAATGCAAGCTCTATCTCTGCTGCAAATATCAACAAAAACTGACAGGTACGCAGCACCTGTCGGTTTTTGTTATTTTTTGTCTAAATTACTCAACTGAGTTTTCAGGCACCTCTGAGATAGTAAAACCAATATCAGTTCTGTAATGCATGTCTTTAAACTCTACCTCATTAATATAATTGTAAACAGAATCAATAACGCTTAAGATTCCTTCTCCAACTGCTGTCATTCCGAGAACTCTGCCACCATCAGTGTAATATTTCCCATCTTCAAGCCTGGTCCCAGAATGAAAAACAATTAGATCATCATGATGCTTAAGATTTTCTAATCCTTTAATCTCATAACCTGTCTCATAAGTTAGAGGATAACCAGCGGCAGCAAGAATCACACAGACTGCATCACTGCCATAAACATTAATCTCTTTTTTATATTTTAATTTTACATCATTGGTCATCTGCATCAGCTCCAGCAGATCTTCTGCCAGCAGCGGCATAATAACCTGAGTTTCTGGATCTCCAAAACGCGCATTGTAATCAATTACTTCCGGACCATTTTCGGTCAGAATAATCCCAACATGCATCACACCCCGGTAATCAATCCCTTCACTGTTTAAAGCATGAAGGGTCGGTCTTAAGATCTCACGACAGATCTGATCCATTACTTCTGCATCTACATAGGGGGAAGGAGAATATGATCCCATACCACCAGTATTCGGCCCCTCTTCTCCCTCAAAAACTGCCTTATGCTCTCTGGTACTGGTTACAGGAAGAATAGTCTGGCCATCTGTCAGAGCAAAAATAGAAACTTCTTCTCCTTCAATGAAATCCTCTACTACAATTCTGTCACCCGCATCACCAAATGCCTTATCCTCCATAATTCTGGAAACCGCATCCTGAGCATTCTGGTAATTAGAAGCAACAATTACTCCCTTCCCACCTGCCAGGCCATTAGCCTTAACTACAAGAGGATATTCAGCATTTTCAAGATAGTTTAGAGCAGAGTCCGGATCAGTAAAAACTTCGTACTCTCCGGTTGGAATATTGTATTTATTTAAAATTTCTTTGGCAAAAGCTTTACTACCTTCCAGCAGTGCTGCCTGTTTTTTAGGTCCAAATATCGGCAAATCACGCTCAACAAAATAATCAACTATCCCTGCCACCAGTGGCTCTTCCGGACCAACAACAGTCATTCCAATTTCATTTTCACGAGCAAAATTGGCCAGGGATTCTATCTCATCTGTTTCTATATCAACTCTTTCTGCAATTTCTAACATTCCATCATTACCTGGAGCAGCGTAGATTTTATCTACTTTTTCGCTCTGATATAGCTTCCAGGCTAAGGCATGTTCTCTGCCTCCATTTCCTACTATTAATACCTTCATAACCGATCCTCCTCGTCTTTTATTTATCTGATAATTGCCTGTTTCCGGCCAGGTCCAACACTAATTATTTTAGCCGGAATTCCGATCAGTTCTTCAATTCTTTCTATGTATTTTTTAGCATTTTCGGGCAGTTTTTCAAAATCTCTAATCTCAGTAATATCTTCTTCCCAACCTGGCCATTCTTCGTAAACCGGCTCATAAGGAATTTCACTTTCCAGATAGGGAGGAAATTCTTCGACAATTTCTTCTCCGTGCTTATAGGCTGTACAGACTTTAATCTCATCCAGACCGGTTAAAACATCTATTTTAGTCAGAGCAATCTCAGTTAAACCATTAACTCTGACTGCATGTTTTAAAATCGGAATATCCAGCCAACCACATCGGCGGGGGCGGCCAGTAGTAACTCCAAACTCATGTCCCTTATCTCTTAGATATTCTCCCTGTTCGTTATCCAGTTCTGTCGGGAAGGGTCCTGCTCCAACTCGGGTGAGGTAGGCTTTAGTAACTCCAATTACATCATCTATAGTTGTGGGTCCCATACCAGTCCCGGTACAGACTCCGCCAGCAGTCGGATTGGAAGAGGTTACAAAGGGGTAGGTACCGTAATCTACATCAAGTAATGTCCCCTGAGCTCCTTCGAAAAATATTTTTTGATTTTTTTTATGAGCTTCATTAAGCAGTAGAGATGTATTTGTTACATATGGTCTCAACTTTTCTATGTACGGCTGGTATTCTTTAATAATTTCTTCCACTTTTAATGTTTTTGCATTATAAACCTTTTCTAATAATACATTATGATAATCAAGTGCTTTTTCCAGTTTGGCTCTCAATCTGCCTTCATCCAGCAGATCGGCAATTCTAATTCCCCGGCGGGCAGTCTTATCTGTATAACAGGGTCCAATTCCTTTACCGGTAGTTCCAATTTTACTGTCCCCTTTACGTTCTTCCTCCAGGGCATCAAGCATTCTGTGGTAGGGCATAATTACATGGGCTGTTTCGGAAATATAAAGGTTGGCCAGGGAAATTCCCCGATCTTCTAGGCCCTCCATCTCCTCAACCATGGCCTCAGGGTCAATTACTACTCCTCCACCCAGGACAGATTTTTTATCCTCATATAAAATTCCGGATGGAATCAAGTGCAGTTCAAATTTTTCCTGATCAACTATTACTGTATGACCGGCATTATTTCCGCCTCCATAGCGAACAACTAAATCAGCAGTTTCAGCCAGCATATCAGTAATCTTACCTTTGCCTTCATCGCCCCACTGTGCACCAACAACTATCTTATTAGACATTTAAATTCTCTCCTCACTTATTCTTTAATTTAATCTTTTCAGCTCTACTGTTTTACTAAAATATTTTAATTAAATATTAAATATTGTTCTCTCCAGCAGTTCTCCTTTATCTGAGTTAAGGACTATTAAATACTAACTTCTTAGCTCTTAACTATAGTTTAACAAAAATAAAGTGAATATGCATCCTTAAATTAATCCTGTCCGCGCAAAAACCCGATCAATGTTTTTTAAATAAACCTGCCAGTCGAAAATCTGATCAAGTTCTTTCTCATTTAAATATTCTCTAATTTCCTGATCAGCGGCAATCAGCTTTCTGTAATCTTTCTTTTCTTCCCAGGCAGTCATTGCATTTCTCTGGGCCAGCTCATAGGCGTCTTCTCGGCGCAGTCCCTTTTCCACTAAGGCCAGCATTAAGCGCTGAGAAAAAGTCAGACCTAGAGTCTTCTCCAGATTGAGCTTCATATTATCCTCATTGACTACTAACTCCTCCATTACTCCTTTAAACTTATGCAGCATGTAATCGAGCAGTACTGCACTATCAGGCAGTATAACCCGTTCAACTGAAGAATGAGTTAAATCTCTTTCATGCCAGAGGCTTACATTTTCTAAAGCCGGAACCACATTACCGCGGATTACCCGGGCCAGACCACTTAAACGTTCACAGACAATAGGATTTTTTTTATGCGGCATGGCAGATGAACCTTTCTGTCCCTTGCGAAAACCTTCTTCAACCTCGAGAATATCTGTCCGCTGCAGGTTTCTAATTTCAGTTGCAAATTTTTCTATAGAAGCAGCAGCCAGGGCAATTCTTTCGATAAAATCAGCATGCCGATCCCGCTGCAGAATCTGAGAACTAACCTTTGAATTTTTAAGCCCCAGAAGCTCACAGACCCTCTCTTCTACTGCCGGTTCAATAGTAGCAAAAGTTCCAACCGCACCGGAGATCTGTCCTACCGCTACAATATCTTCCAGCTGTTCAAAACGGGTAATCTGCCGCTCGATCTCCTGATACCAGTTTAAAACCTTAAGTCCCCAGGTAATGGGCTCTGCATGAACTCCATGTGTTCTGCCGACCATAATTGTATCTTTGTCGGCCAGAGCTTTTTGGCCCAGAGTGTTTTTTAGACTTCTTAAATCTTCTATAATCAGCTGACAGGCCTGCTGCATCTGCATTGCCCGGGCTGTATCTTTAATATCGGAAGAAGTAACTCCTTCATGAATAAAACGCGATTCCTCACCCAGATTCTCAGAGATTCCTTCAATAAAAGCAATCATATCATGACGAGTTTCTGCTTCAATTTCTTTTATCCTGGCTAAATCAACCTCTGCTTCCTGCTCAACCTTCTCAGCTGCACTAACTGGAATTTCCTTAAGCTCAGCTCTGGCCTTTAAAATAGCAATTTCAATCTCAAGCCAGATCTCATATTTTCTCTCCTCACTCCAGACATTCTCCATCTCTGCCCGGCTGTACCTTGAAAGCATAAATAATCTCCCTCTCTTTTTTTTCAAAATTAGATTAAATTTCTTTTAAAATAAATATCAGGCTTATTTCAGCAATTTAGCTGCTGAACAGCCAATAATATCTCTATTCTCTTTTTTTCAGTTTAATATTAGCAGATGCAGTGGTTGCTGTCAAGATAAGTCTCCTGCCTGACTGTTGAATTTTAACTAAATAACACATATAATTATTAACTGCAGCTGATAAATTTATTGGATTTTTTCTTAAAAAATCTCTGAGATCTGATATAATAAATGTAAGTGTTAAATTTTTGAAGGGCAAATGGTGATAAAATGAATACTAATTACTATAAAAAAACGTTAGATCTAAGTGAAGCTGACAGCAGACAGCTTTTAACTTTAGGTGACAGTTTAATCGAAAAAGGTTTTCTGCGCCAGTTTTCTGGCAGTGAGACAAAGGTTTTGCTTTATCTTCTCACTCATCGCAAAGAAGCCAGCGAAATTGAAATTGAACTCCCTCTGGCTGCTGGGGCTCTGGGGATGGAGATTGAATTTTTAAAATCTGCTCTCAAAGGGCTAGCCAGAACTGGAGTTATCAACCAGAAACCAGCTGAGGAGAATAACTTTTTTCGCTGTTTTCTAAATTTAGAAGCAGTTCTAAAAAAGAATGAAAATAAAAAGGTGGTAGAGGAGAGCTCTACTGCTGGGGCGGAAATCAGAAAACAGCTGATTAACAGTAATTCTGCCTCTAAAAATGAAATTGCGGCAGCTTTAATTTCTTTTCTCCCACCAGCCAGTAGAAATATTCACCGTCGAGAAGAAATAAAAAGCTGGCTTAATGATTTTGAAGCAAAAATGCTCAAAGAACTGGTGCGTAGAGTTGATAAGTGGCTCAAGAGGCAGGGGGCAACTGACCACCTTCAGGGAGCCTATGCTTATCTGAAGGCAATTATTGACAGCTGGTATCAGGAAGAAATCACTACCTACGAAAAGCTGCAGCAGCAGGATAAGCTGCATCGCGAAACCAAAGAACTTGCCCGGGCCTATGGAATCAGATCCTTTTCTTCTAATACAGCTCAGCTGAAAACTTTTCAGAACTGGCTCAGTGGGGAACAGGCCTTAAGTAAAGAACTGGCACTGGCTGCAATTAGAGAGGCAGTCCGCCGCAAAAGAGATGGACAGCCTTCTTTGAAATATGTTGAAGATAATTTTATCAACCCAATTAAGGAACTTGGAATCAATAATCTGGCAGATTTTCGCCGCTGGCTGCAAAAAGAAATGGATGGCAAAGCAGCTGAGGCTGACAGCAGAGATCAGGCTGAATCTGATTCTGGGGCTAAAAAGCAGAAAACTAAAAAAGATAAAGCTAAAAATAAAAAGAAGAACGAAAAAGATGATGAAGACAGCTATAAATGGAAAGACTTTTTTATAGATTTTGATAAATACAAGGAGTAAATTTTGTGTACTTGCAGTTATCGTTTAAATGGATGGAATTTTTCACCTTGGTAAACGGTGCCTGAACAAAATTTGGAAAGGGGATCAAAAATGCCACTACAGTTTAATTCAAATAAATATCAGGGTAAGGCCAGAGAAAAATATATGGAAGCAGAAAAAAGAATAGACCGTATTCACAGGGAGTATCCTGATGTTGAACAGGCATACAGTTATTTAAATTCCCTTAAGCGCGAATATAAGATGTTAAAAGTTGGTCTTTTTAATAAGGAAGACCCTGAAGATAATTCAATTTCGGAATTAAAAAAGGAAATTGAGAGTCTGGAAGCTCATTACCACGCACTTTTAAAAAAACATGATATACCACTTGATTATAAGGAACCGGACTGGGACTGCGAGAAGTGCCATGATACCGGACGTATCTATCGAAATAATCAGTATTTAATCTGCAGCTGTGCCAAAAATGATTTAAGGCAGCGCAAACAGCAGAATGGTAATTTGCCCCGTCATTTACAGAATGCAACTTTCGCTAATGCAAATCTTAACTATTATGAAACTGATCTGATGACAGACAGCGGAATGAATTACCGGGAAAATGCCCAGAAAATTTACAGTCTGGCCTCTTCTTTTGTTCAGAAATATAATGCTGATGGAATCAGTAGAGGCTTAATTATTGAAGGCCCTATTGGCAGTGGTAAGTCATATCTTCTCGGCTGTATTGCTAATGCTCTTATTGATCGTGGAATTCAGTTCCGTTATATTGTTTATTCTGATCTTTTACAGCAGATTAGAAGCACTTACAATCAGAATAATCCTGAAACTGATGAAAAGCAAATTTTAAGTACTGTCCAGCAGATACCGGTATTATTAATTGATGACCTGGGTACCGAAAAAGCAACTGAGTTTGCCTCTTCTACCCTTTATCAAATTATAGATCGCCGCTATAGAGAGGAAAAACCAATTATTTTATCAACAAATTATTCTATTAAAAATTTAAAAAATCGTTTTCCGGTTATGGGAGAGCGTATTTTTCAGAGACTTTTAGAAATGAACAAGTATTTAGAACTGGCAGGTAATGTTAGAGTTAAAAAAATTGAAGAACAACAGGAGGCCTGATTATGGCAGTTGAAGTACAGAACCAGCGCAAAGATGACCGATACAATAAAAATGAATATCAACTTTTAGGCATCCTGCTGCAGTACCCTGATAAAATTGATGAGGTTGCTGACCTGCTCGAGGTTAAGCATTTTCTGGATCCCCAGGCTCAAATCATTTTTGACCAGCTTTTAAAACAGTATCAGCAGGATAACCAGATTTCGAGAACAAAACTTTTAATAGATTTACAGAGCCAGAACGCAGTTGATGAAGCAGAAGAAATTATCGAACGCCTGACCTCAGGTTTCAATACAGTTGATGAGCTGAATCCAACTATTGATTTAATTAAAAAGGATTATCAGCGCTCACTCTTAAAAAGGGCTTCCAATAAGTTAAAGGAGCTGACTGAGGCTAACGATCTGACTATTGATGACTATCAAGCCCGGGCTCAGGAGATTATTTTTCAGGCAACAAATGAAAGTAACGACTTAGAAAAACACATCTATAATATGGAAGAGGTCCTGATGGAGTCATTTTCCAACTATATGGACCGCAAGCATAAAAAAGCTGATGTGGGGCTTAGAAGCGGTTTTATTTCTCTTGATAATTTAATAGGAGGGTTTAAACGGGGTCACCTGACAGTTATTGCTGCTTCCACTTCAATGGGTAAAACAGCCTTTGCAATCAATATTGCTAAAAATGTGCTTAAACGAAAGGCAAAAGTAGCAATTATGTCCCTGGAGATGGATGCAACTGAGGTTGTAGACAGAATGGTTGTTCAGGAATCACAGGTTAATGCCTGGAAGTATACCCAGGGGGAAACCAATGATGAAGAAGATCAGCGGGTTTCTAAAGCACTTGATAATCTACACGAACTTCCTTTAATGATTTCTGATGAGCGTGGTTTAAATACTGCACAAATTAGAGCTCGACTGCGTAAGTTTAAGGCTCAAATGGATGGGCTTGATCTGGCAGTAATTGATTACTTACAGATGATTCAGCTGCCGGAAGAGCATGCTCAGAACACTTCGCGAGCAGTCGGTCAGATTGTTCTGCAGCTGAGAAACCTGGCTTCGGAACTTGATATCCCGGTAATTTTAATTTCTCAGATTTCTCGTAGTTTTACCAGCCGCCAGGATAAAAGGCCTGTGCTTTCTGATTTAAGAGATTCCGGTAATATTGAAGAGGTTGCCGATGGAGTTATCTTCCTCTACCGTCATGCTCACACCTCTGCTAAGGCTCGCGAAGAGGCTGAAGCCGAAGGTACCGAAAGTGACACAGATATTATTATCGCCAAACAGCGTACCGGTCAAACAGGCTCAATCAAACTATTTTTTGAAGAAGAGTTTATTCGTTTTGTTGATCCCGAAAATCTATCTCTGGAAGGAACGATTCCTCATGGCTAATCTGGACAGTCTAGATCTAAAACTTGTACTTTCTTTTGCCAACGCCTACCGCCGGCTCAATGAAAAGGGAGAAATCAGTGATCAGCAGTTAGAAGAAGTGATGCAGCTTGTGGAAAATTACCAGAACTATGCTCCGGCTGACTTCAAAAATCGGCTGCACGAAATTTTTCCGGAAAGTGATTTTTAAACTTACAGATGCCGTGTACCACCCGATTTATGTCGTTTTATGCGGAGGGGGAGATGTATTTATGGAAGAAGATAAAATTAATAAAATAAGGGAAATTCTTAAAAATTATGAGCTGCAACTGCTTGTCTTATTTGGCTCATATGGAGAAGAAAACTTTAATGAGAATAGTGATATTGATCTGGCAGTTAAAGTGAAAAAAGAGAGTTCTTTAAAGAAAAATCAGGATCATGTGCTTTATTCTATTTCTAAAATCTTTGACCTGCGACCTGTTGATCTGGTTTTATTAAATCACGCTGATCCCTTAATTAAATTTAAAGTAGCTTCTGAGGGAAAATTACTTTATCAGTCTGAGGAAAATCTTTTTGAAAATTTCCAGGTTAAGGCAGCTGCTGAACATAACGATGCCCTCATTTTTTATCAACTTGATAAAAAATTTATTGAAGATTTTTTAGAGAGGAGCAAAAATAATGACAGACCCACTCATCGTGCGCCGAAAATTAAATAAAATGATAGAATATCTGGGCCAGCTGGAAGAGTCAGATCGTAGATCAAAAGTTTGCTGAAGAGATCGCACCTTCTGCTGGATTGAGAAACAGACTTGTCTATGAATATGAAGAAATTGATGATAAAATAGTCTATAAAAATATTCAAAAGACTATAAATAGTTACCAAAAATACATTAGAAAAATTGAAAATCACCTCAAAAATATCGAAAACTCCAGCCGCTAAGCTGGAGTTTTTTGCTGCTAAATATCATAGTATTTTGGATCATCATCATGAGTGCCGTTATTCTGATCAGCCTCACTTTTATCCTGCTGCTGGTCTTTGTGTACTGGCTCTGAGCTGACATCATATTCAACATCGATGTGAGCTGGTCTTTCGGGAATGATGGCCCAGGCCACAATATAGGCCAAAAGACCTGCACCCCAGATAAAAATCAGAACAATTGCTCCCAAACGAACCAGAGTTGGATCAAAACCAAAGTATTCTGCTATTCCACCACAGACTCCTCCGACCTTTCTGTTTTCGCGAGAACGATAAAGTTTTTTCATTTTTTTCACCTCTTTTAATATAGAAATAAATTCTTTCCGAAGCTAAATCAAACTAAATTCAAATATGATTTCAAAAGTCCTCGAATATCATTTAAATTATTTTTTAATAAATTAAAAATTACATTTCTATCTAAATCCATATAGTCATGAACTAAGATATTTCTAAAAGCAATTATACGAATAAATAGCTCTTTTTCCTCTTCATTTAGATAATTATTTTCTGCCAAAATTACAGCAATATCTTTATAAACATTAACCCTACCCAGGTCATCATCTGAAACTATATGATTCCCAATATCAATTAATGCTTCAATTGATAGATGCAAAAATCTTTCGGCACTTCCATACAGAAGTGGATTATTATTAAATTCTTTAAATTCTATATCTTTTACTATTTTTCCCAGCTGTTTAAGATATTCATTACACTTTTGAGATCTTTCCAAAATTATCTCTTTTTTAACCATTTAAAATTCTCTCCTTAAACTTCTGCTGATTTTTTTTCAAATAATACTCAAAATCAAGGTACTTTCTAATTGCTAGAGATTGATAGGAAGCTGCATCAAAATCTTCTTTTTTATAGAGCAGATAATTTTCTTTTACAACTTCATATTTTAAAAGGGCTGATGCCTTGTTTAAAATAACTAAATCTATATTATCAAGTCCAGCTTTAATTAACTCTTCGTAAATCTCAACTTTAATTTCTCCACTTTTTTCAGTATAATTATCCTGTAGAAGTATCGCAATATCTATATCGCTATTTACACTGGCTTGATTCTTAGCCTGAGAGCCAAAAAGATAAACAGCTTTAATTTCATTATTTTCTCTGGCAATTTTGATTATCTTATCAATAACTTTCTTTTTCATAAATATCAGCCCCTAAACAGCTTGACTTCATTATCTGAGCAAAGAATTAGCCAAAAAGATTTAGCTGCTCGAATAAATCTCGATTTAATTATCCTCTTTATTTTATTATAAAACATAATTAGACCAATTGACAGAGGGAGGAAAAAATTTTGCCAAAAACAATTAAATTAATTTCTACTTTAACCGACATAAACTGACAGGTTCACGGTGCGTGTACGTTTTTAAAAAGTATAACTTAAATTAATTTCTAGACCTTTAGCATCTCCACCCAAAATCTCTCCTTCACTACCGGCGGCAAGACTGCCCCGCAGTTCAAGTAGTAGGTTGCTGCTAAAAAGGTAACTGTAATTAGGAATAAATAAAGTGCTGCCATCATCTAAATAACTCACAGTCATTATTCCAATCGAGGAGAATTCGTCAATCTCATAACTTAAATTAGTGTTAATAAAATCTAAACTGCTTTTGATATCTGAACTGTTCGCTGCAGCTGTTGATGATTCCAGGCTAAATAAGTCAAAAGCAGAAATATCTCCTTCCAAGCCTTCAAGTCTTAAATATTCTGCCTGCAGATAGAGCTGACTTCCGGCCAGATAATGATAACTATAATCTGTACCAAGCTGATAAATTTTATAATCAATCTCATCACTCTGCCAGAGACCATAAGCCCCATAAATACCAACTGGACCCAGATCACCTTTCGCAGTTAAACCATAACGCTCCAGATCCGCCGCAGCTTCTACAGGGGTGTTAACATAACTGAGACTTAAATCATAGCCTTTAAAAGTGGTTCTTCCTCTCAAAGCCCATTTATGGTCTTTTTGATTTTCAAGATTGGAAGCAACAAAAGTCAGACCACTTCCCCAATTAATAGGATAATATAACTCTATACCATCAACAAATTTGGCTCTGCTTTCTTCCTCTAAATTTTCGGCTCCCAGACTGTAATCAACGGGATTAATTAAAGCACCATAAGACCAGGAAATCGGCTGCCTACCAAGGCTGAGATCAAAAGGACCCAGCTTTTCTTTTAAATATAATTTTTTAAACCAGAGCTCAAAGTTATCTTCTCTCGCTTCTGCTAGAGAAATAACAGCTCTGTTCTGAATATTAAGAGGAAAATCATAGGGTAAAAACCATTCCAGCTCCAATTCTGCAGTCAGATTATTATCCAGTTCTGAATCAAGATAAGTAAAATTACTGATTAGACTGGCCTTTCCCCCAATATCTGCAGCTGTTACTGGAACCGAGAGTATAGCTATTATAATAACAAATATTATTAAAAATATACTATATCTACTATTTAAAAATTTCATCTTCTTCCATCACCATCCTTATAACGTTGTCTGGCAGATTAATTTTGATTTTTAAATCAGGCTGCTTCTTATTTAGCGTAATCTTTCGAGAGTAAAAATATTATCCGGCAAATCCGGGTTAAATTCAATTTCCCTGACAATAAATTCAGTACTTGTATTCTGGCGCAGTTTATTTTCCATTACCATATGCACCGGATACCAGCGTCCTTCTATTTCTTCCACCTCCAGAACTCTTGCCTCCTTGAGCAATCTACCACTTTCGGCATAAAGGTCTTCCTTTAAACCAACAAATCTTTCCTTATCAATCCAGACTACCCTTCTGTAATAGCTGACTTCTTTACCCGGTACTTTTACACCTTCAAGTTTATAAGCCGTCCTGCCTTCATATTCTTCTTCTCCAAGAAGCTTAAAATTATACAGGTCTGTTAATTTATCTGATTCCAGCATATCCTGATAGGAAAAGTCACTTCCCATCATTCCCTGTTCCAGCATATGACCTGAAATCTTAACCAGATCTTCTGCCTGAGGAAAGAACATCCAGAGATCGTCACCTCTTTTTAAAAATTTAGTGCCTCGATCACGCGGGTTTGTAAATTCTGCCAGAGCGTTTTCTTTATCCTGCCAGCTGCGCATAGTCTTGGTCTGAGATCTACCGCTATTTTTAATAATCATTTCTGCCTCCGAATAAGCAGTAATTACATATTCATTTTCATCTCGGCGATTGATTATCTCATCTGCAGACAGATTTTGAGCGGCAGTAGTTTGAGCGGCAGCAGACAGATTAATACTAACCAGGATAGCAGAAACCAGCGCAGCAATTAATATGGTTTTTAGATTAATATAATTACGTTTCTTTAAATAGGCAAACATTATTTTGACCCCTTTCTAAATCAATTAATATTTAGCTTTGTTCTAAGTTATAAAACGTTATAAAACAAAGAATAGATTTATACTTATTAAATTTCGCGCAGTGCCTCTGTTGGCTCCAATTTAGCAGCTCTTCTGGCCGGAATAATCGCAGTTAAAGTTGTCACAACTACTCCGATAACAAAGGCAAAAATCATGTGTTCAATTTTAAATGTTGGATAAATAATTGGATTCATTAAAACATCAATGTCTTCAAAAGCTGCACTGTAATCAAAACCAACTCCGGATAAATAATAATTTATTAAACCTCCGCCCAGTGCTCCCAAAAAACTTCCGATCACTGCCATGGCAGAACCTTCGAGAAGAAATAGCTCCAGGATTTCTCGGCTTTTTAATCCCAGGGCACTCATCATACCTATTTCCTGAGTTCTTTCTTTAACTATCATTACCAGTGTATTAATAACTACAATTGATGACAGCAGAACCAGGAATAAATAGATAAAATTATAAATTTTCTCACTCACTTCTAAAAGCTGAATAAATGTATTACCACTTCTCCAGCTTTGAGCAAGATAACGCTCTCCCCCATTCTGATCTAAATAATTTCTGACAGCAGGAAGGTAATTATTAACCTGATCTCTATCTGCAGTAACTAAAAGCAGTTCTGTACTTTCGTCATTTAAATAAAGCAGCTGTCTTGCTGTATCAATTGGCATAAACACAACCTGTTCATTTAATAAAGGAAGATTACTTTTTATCTCTCCAACAATCTCAAAGGTTGCTCCCTGAAAAGAACTAAAGGCTGTAGTATAAACCATTGTCACTTTTTCGCCAACAGTTTTATTTATTTTATCCAGTAAGGCTGTCCCCATCACAACCTCTCTTTTGCCAGACTCAACCATTCTACCTCGACTTAATTCTCGACCAATATTTGTAAATTTAAGTTCTTTTTTTCCGTCAACTCCCCAGGCCAGCATCTGTACCAGTTCTTCTTCAGTACTTACTGCTGCCCCGAATTTTAAGCGGGGAACTACCATTTCAATTCCATCAAGATCACTTAAGTCAGATTCCATTTCTGATAGTGATTTATTTTCCAATCCATTAACCGTATAATTTAAAGACAGCAATTTTTCTTTTTGTTCGTATTCTTGATCAATAATTTTTATATGGCCGGTGTCATAATGAATATAGAGTGAGTAAGTATCTTCGATCATCCCATCAATCAATCCCCTGGTAAAAACAATTACCATTACTGCAAAGGCAATAGCCAGGATAGAAACTACAGTTCTTAATTTATTTCTAAACATATTTTTGAAAGCAATACTTATTAAAAATTTCATTTCCTAACCTCCTTAGCGGTGATAAATTGCTTTTACAGGGTCTTTGCGCGCAGCCCATAGGGCAGGGAAAATACTTGCCAGAACTGAAACGATAATTCCATAAATAAAAACAAAGATAAATGAACTAATTTCCCAGCCAGCATAAATAGTTCCACTTAAAGGAAAACCGTAGGTCATATCTCCTCCTGCCGTAATTGTTGAAATATCAATTCCATTAATATTAAAAATACTGAGGCCGATGATCCCCATAATAATTCCCATTATTCCACCGATTACTCCTATACCAGCAGCTTCTCCCATAAAAGTATATACAATTTCTCTCTCGTGCATACCCAGAGCTTTCATCATTCCCAGTTCTTCCATTCGCTCCAGAGCAGATAGAATAACAGTATTAATTATTCCTACTGCAGCCAGGGTAAGAATTACTGCCAGAACAACCTGAGTTTCAATATCCTGCATTTCAATCATTGTTACCAGACTTTTAGCCGCATCCTTCCAGGAATATGCTTGCAAAGGAGCTTCCAATCTTGTACTTAACTCTTCTGCAGCAGTAAGAGCCTGATTTTGATCACTTAGTCTAACTGCATAATGACTTATTTTACCCTTTGTATTTAAACGATCCTGGGCCGTAGATAGAGGTAAAAAAACATTGCTTTCATTCAGACTTGGATGAGGTGTATTAAAAAGACCTACAATTTCTCCGTCAATTGTATTGAAGGTTTTCTCCTCGGTTCTAATCAGCATTACAGCATAATCTCCTGTTTTAAAATCCATTAATTCGGCCAGCTTTGCTCCCATGATAATCTCACTGCTGTCTGCTTCCGGCATCCTACCCTCGACCAGGTAGTTTTGTAATTCAAAAACTTTATCATCCTGGCCCAAATCAATCCCAACTCCAGTAACGGGTAACTCATCTATGCCATTATTTAAATTAACAGCAAACTTTAGCCTTTTTGTCATTGCGACATAGCCGGCTGTTTTTTTTATTTCAGCTTCCAGCTCTGCTGAGGGAGTGATTAAATTTTTTAAGGGCAGTTCTTTTCTATCTTCCCAGTAGTTCTGATCTACAACCTGCAGATGACCGCTTTCTAAATTAATAATGTTATCAAATGACATCTCAGTCATTCCTAACATTAAGCCATCTGTCATTACATAGATTAAAATTGCAAAGGCAATTATCAGAGCTGTGATGATAGTTCTTCTTTTATGACGTGTTAAATTTTTAAACGCCATCCTGAGAAAAAACATCACTAATCCCTCCTCTGATCTTTGCTGATTTTTCCATCCTTAATCTCAATTAAACGGCGAGCATAATCCATTACCTGAGGATCATGAGTTGAAAAAATAAAAGTTGTGTTAAGTTCTTCATTCATTTCTTTCATCAGTTCTAAAACTTCTTGACTGGTTTCCGAATCCAGATTGGCGGTTGGTTCATCTGCCAGAACAAGTTTAGGTTCCTTTATTAAAGCTCTGGCAATGGCTACTCTCTGTTTTTGTCCTCCAGAAAGTTCATTTGGCCGTCTGTGGGCCATATCTCCAAGTCCAACCTCTTCTAAAAGTGACATCACCTTATCTTTTCTTTCTTTTTTACTGTGCTTATCTATTAATCTAATTGCAAATTCTACATTTTCAAAAGCAGTTAAAACTGGAATTAAATTATAACTCTGAAATACAAAGCCTAAATTATAACGCCTAACTTCTGCCAATTCTTTATTATCTAAGTCATTAATTGAATGTCCATCAAAAATAATTTCGCCCGCTGTGGACTTATCAAGACAGCCAATCATATTTAGCAGAGTAGTTTTTCCAGAACCAGAGGGACCAAAAATAGTTGTAAACTCTCCTGACTCAATCTCCATATCTATTCCTCTTAAAGCAGGTACCTCAATTTTTCCCTGCTGATAAATTTTTTCCAGGCCTGTTAACTTAATTAGTGACATTTTTATCCCCCTTTGCTATACCATTTTTCATGATATAGAGCATTTTATCTACATAATTCATAATTTCATCTACATTATCAGTGTCATGAGTCTCAAAAAAATAATTTACTATGCTGACCGAAAATTCAGTTAGCATAAATGCTGTGAATTTTATATCAATCTCTGGGTCAATTTTTCCTTCCTGAACAGCTTTTAGTAAGAGTTTTTCAAAGAAATCATTGCTTTTTGGTTTGCTCTCAGCATAAAGTTCATTTTTTAAATCTTTATTACTGCTGTTTAAAACCCGATCACCAATTTCCGAATAACGGGGAAAGTTTTTTCTAAATTGAATTCCGGCTATAAAAAGCTCTCTGAGCAGCTCAAAAAATTCTAACTGCTGATAATTTTGCAGTTTTTCTCCCAAAAACTTCATTTTAGCATCTGAAACCTGATCAATTACATACTTATAGAGGTCTTTTTTATTATTAAAGTACTGATAAAAACTACCTTTAGATATATCTGCTTTTTTTATTATTCTATTAATGCTCGTCTTTAAATAAGGGTGAGCCCCAAACTCTGCTATAGCTGCGTCAATAATTCTATTCTGTTTGGAGCTGTTCAAATTAAAAAAAGTTTGTTTAGGCATTTGTCCACCTTCTTTTTCCTAAATATTTGCCAGAGTTTAATAAAAATAAATTTTCAGATTTATTATGACTTTTAAGTCATATGACTTTGTAGTCACATTATATTCTTTTAATTTCACTTTGTCAAATATCTTTACTAAAAATAATAGGAAAGCTCTAAATAAAGATTATCTTCAGCCGGAAATAAGTCATTATTCTCAAAAATTGTTCCTTCCTCATTTATTGGTTGATTAAATCCTGCTTTTAACTCGACATTCTGGGCCATCGAATAATTTAACTCTCCATTTAAAAGATAAAAATCGGAATTAAACGGCGTCAATAAACTTCCTGTAATTTTCAGCAGATCAGTTAAATTATAATCACTTTCTAAGCCCAAAAAATCTTTAGTCTTTACCTCCTGACCGGGTATAAAATTACTTAAACTTTCATCTCTATAATACTCACCAAGCAGATGAAGACCATTTTGGTAGGTATAGTCCAGACCAATGATCGATTGTAAATAATTATGCCCAATATCTGGATTAGTATATGCTGCTTCAACCCAGACTCCTATTTCTCCCCCGGCAAGGGTGCCAGAAAGATCAAGTCCAAAAGTTTCTTTTTCCGGATAACTAAAAATGACCTCAGGAGGAGTATTGTTACTTTCAAAAGCAGATACAACTGGATAGTCCTCTCTTCCCTGATAATACATGAGAGAAAAATCGTAATAATTAATAACTGTTGTGTACCTCAATCCATATTCGAGCTCATCGCTAAAATCTTGTGGTAAAACTACACTCCCATCCAGAGCGGGATTAATTGACCGGGCCACCTCTGCTGCTTGATCATTGTTGTCAGGTCCTAAAGGCTGAAAATCAGTTACTATAACTCCCTGCAGCGCCCCTTTGCCCAGATAATAGCTGCCAAAAATGCTGTCTGTACTCTGACGGGGATTTATTTCGCTTTTATTATCTTCCTTAAGCGGATTTATTATATCAGTTGGATTAAAAAAATAACCAGAACCCCAGGCAATCCTCTGTTTTCCAAGCTTAAGTTCACCAGAAGCAAACCAGAAATCAAGATAGGCTTTATCTAATTTAACTTCATTATCGGGAGAAAACTGGCTCAGATTGGCAAATTTACTATCTTGATTAATCAAAGCTCCTTCCAGATGTCCATTATAATTAAAGCTGCCTAAATCAAATTTTAACTTAAGCTCATTAGCAAAATTATAATTATTATTCTTCCTTTCCAGATAACTATCGAACTGCCCTCCATAAGAAAAATCTACCGCCAGAACTGGATAAGAAACCACCGATATTAATATTAATATAAATAGAATAGATATTATTTTTTTCATTGAAAATCAGGCCTCCTCCTTATATAAATTTTAAAGTTGGCTTTTAGAAATTCTCTCTAAATTTCTCTTATTAAAATAATTAGGTCTAAAGTTAACTCCAGTTTCAATTTCTATATACTCAAAAACAGTCTGATTATCTTCATTTAAATCTTTCATTGTAATTTTTTTGGGCCTTAATTTCCCGTTTACCTTCATAAAAGTTTCGATGGTCATCACCTTTATCTTTTCTCCAGCTTTAAAATAATTAACTTTAAGCAGTCGAAAATCTCCTTCTGTAACCCAGGCTGTAAAGCCATCATATGCTGCCTCATCACTTTTAGCCTGACCTTCAACTTTATAACACTCTTCTCCCAGCATTTTTTCGTTTCCAATTAATTTCACGCTGTAATCTTCAAAAGCTTCACTGCTAAAATCATCATAACTAAAAGAACTTCCCATCATTTTTTGATTTTTGGTAGATGCAGCTAAATGTCTAACTCTTCCTGTTCTCGGAAAGAAAGACCAGATATCATCTTTGATAAAAAGAAAAGTTACTCCTTCTATCCGGGCAGGCTCATAATATTTCATAATTGATTTTTCAGTTCCTTCACCCCGGATCTCCATTTTAAGTTCTCTTTTATCTCCACCGGTTGTGTGGATTGTCATCTGAGCCTGGCTCTGATAATTACCATAATCCATATTATCTTCTGCCTTATCTATAATCTCCTGACCTGTTATATTTGCTGCATTAACAATACTGACAGCAATTATAATCATTAAAGCTGCTAGAATACTTAAATTAATAATTTTTTTTGCTATTTTCATCTTAATTCTCCTCACTTTCATTAATTTTATTTTTATTAGTTAATAAAGCCGGAATAATAATTAAAGTCATAATAAAACAGAAGGCAACTCCAATAAACAGGGTCACTCCCAGACGATATATAGCCTGATATTGAGCAATCATCAAAGAACCAAATGATGCCATCGTTGTCAGAGTGGTAAGTAAAATAGCTCGTCCAACACTGCTAAATACTGTCTGCATATCCTGATCACTAATATTTAAACGGTGAATCACATGAACACCATCATCAATCCCAATTCCAATAATTAAGGGAAAAGCAAGCACACTAAAAATATCCAGGTTAACATTTAGAATTTTTATGAGTCCCATTGTTACTGTAAGAGCTGAAATGAGAGGTAAAAAGGCAATAAAAGCTTCTTTGAATGACCGGAAATGGAAAAATAACAGTAACAACAGTGTAACAGCAATTAAGAAAACTGCTTCTGTTACCTCCTTACTAACCTGATCATATAAGACCCGCATAAAAATTGGGGTACCTGTAACCCGGGGCACTTTTTCTCTCAGCATGTGAATAAACCTGCTGCCAAAAGGTTTTTTTATTCTGTCCCACAGGTTTCCTTTAGCATAAACTGAATTAAGATATGAACTGCCATCTGCACTTATAAATTGTGATTTTATATCTGCCGGTAAATCATTTACTGTAAGCTCACTCTTGATTTCCATTTTTCCACTATTTTCACTGAAACTATCATAAAAACTGCTGACAAAATCATTTAATTTTTGCTGTTGATATTTTTCAGCTTCCAGTTTACTTATAAAATTTGATAATATTCCTGGATTCCCGGGCAAACCTGTGATTTTATCTGTAACATTTACTACCTCATCTATCCCGGACATATAAGAAAGCTGACCAATTTCAATCAAATTATTTTCTAACCTTTTTAACTGAGTAATTAAATTGTTTATATCCGTTTTTTGATAGCCCGGTCTCCTTTTAAGCATTTGATTAACAGCAGTTAAATTTTTCAATCTCTGCTGCTGTATATCTGATGGAGGCAGGTATTCGGTAATTGCACTTACTCTTTCAACCTGGGGCTGGTCTTTTATTTCTTCTGCCAGCTGATAAGTTTTCTTTAAATTATCAGTGGTATACAGAACTGCATCATTGCTCATATTGAATTTATCAGCAATATCATCCATTACTTTTATCGATTCCAGTCCTTCTGGTTCGATTTTTTTGATACTCAAATAAAAGTCAACCATAGTTCCCTGCCAGGCTGAAAAAATAAGGATTAGTAATACTATAGCTAAAACAGGATATCTCCATTTTCTGGACCAGCCGGCTATTTTACCAATTACAGGATAATTACCCTTTTTGACCGTGGAAGATTTGCTTCCATCTCTTAGAAATAATAATGCAGGTAAGATTAGGAAAACTGCCAGCATAATGCTCAAAATTCCCATTCCCATAATCAAACCCAGCTCAACTAAAAAACCAAGTGAGCTAATTGTCAGGGTAAAGAAAGCTGCAGCAGTAGTTAAAGCACCAGTAAGTATACCAGGACCTACCTTCTCTAAAGTAAAATGCACAGAATCCTCTAAAGAATAATCTTTACTGCGAGCTTCTGTAAATCCACTCAAAATATGAACAGAAAAATCAATCCCCAGTCCAATCAACATGGCAGCTGTAAAAACAGTAAAAATATTTAATCTACCAATAAATATAGAAGTCAATCCCATATCCCAGATTATACCAACAATTAAAGGAACTGCTGCCAAAAGGGGTGATAACCACATTTTAAAAGCTGCTATTAAAATTATTAGGACCAGAATCAGACCTATTATCATGGCCAGAGTTGAATCTCGGGTTGTGCTTTCCATTTCATCTCTGGCAATTACATGCATTCCAGTTAATCCATATTTAAATCCTGGATACTCTTTTTCTATCTTTTTCAACTCCTCTGCAATGGCACCTACACCTGGCTTCAGTTTATTATAATCCAGAGCTCCAAAAGTAGGCTGTACAGTCATTAATAAAGTATCTCCTTTGATGGAACTCAGATAGGGATCTCCAACAAGCAATCTCTTAACCCCTTTATCCATCTCTTCAGATTTAATATTCTGAGTCAATGATCGATCAGCTAACTGAAGAAAATAATCTAAGCCCCTTAAGGTTCTGACCATCTCCTGCTTATCATCTTCAATACCACTACTATTACCCTTATATTCTTTTTCATAAAGGTCATTCAAGTTTGTTATAAAGCCGGTTAGATTCGGATTTTTTAAAATATCAGTTATGTTATTTAAATTATCAGACTCATAGAGCAGAAGGCCATTATCAAGCAAATAATCCATATTTACACGATAATCTACCCGTTTTACATACTGCAGTTTTTCCAGATTTTCAGCTGCAATTTTTGCTGCTGATTCTAAATCTCCACCTTTATCTTCTACAGTTACATACATTTTACTGGCCGAAGGATAATTATCTACAATTTTCCGGAATTCAGTTTGAGAAGGATCACCTTTAGGGGCCAAACCAACCCAGCTTAACTCCAGGTTAAGGTTAAATGAAAATAATAATAATACTATTGTAACAAGTGCGGTAATGATTAAAATAGTCTTAGGTTTTTTGATAATTGTATTGGCCAGATAATTAAATAGTTTATCTCTCATATTTTACACCTCTAATTAAAACTAAATTATTTATTTTTTAAATAAAGCTCAACTGCTTCTAAAAAAGAAGAGAAAATTTCCTCACCATTAAATTCGTCTCTCATAATCAGCTGAATTCCCAGACCATCAAGAGTGGCACCAATCCAGGAAACTGCTGCCTGGGGATTAACTTCTTTCCTGATCAGGCCTGCTTGCTGATCTTTTTTAATTTTTTCAACCATATAGTTAATATAATCATTAAATACAAAATCAAATTCTTTAAAATCACCTTTAATACTGGCAAAAAATATATCTATAATCACATTAAATTGTTTTAACTCTTGATCTGTATGCTTTAAATATCTGTCAAGTATATAGTTTAACTCCTCCAAAAACGAATATTTTTCATTTGCTTCTGGTATATAAAGCTCCTGCAGAAAAAATTCGAAAGATTGTTTTAATAAATCATCCTTGTTTTTAAAATACTCATAAATTGTGCTCTTACCCAGATCTAACTTTTTTGCGATATCAGTTATTCTGATATCTTTGATTCCTTTTTCTGATAATACAAAAATAGTTGCTTCTATTATTTCTCTTTTTCTCTGATCAGTGTCCACCAGTTTAGGTGTCATAAATTTTCCTCCTTTTTTGACCGACCCGTCGTTCGATAAAATTATTATACTGCTAATAGTTTATAAAGTCAAGCTGAAAGCTCAGATTATATCCAGTCTTTTATCCAAAATTTTTTACCCAAAATTCCATCCATAAGACTTTTTTTCTTAACCAGCTATAAGTTTTAAAAAAAACAGCCTCCCAGAGGGAAGCTGTTAAAAAATTTATTTGAATATATTATTTTTCTATATTTTATTATTCTCTCCACTTTTTTAATCTCTATAATAATCTGCTATAATTTGATCCATAATCTCGGTAGTTCTGGCAGCACTTTCTCCTGTAGAAGGTGACTCTCCTTTTCCTAAAAGACTGGCAACTACTTTTGTTAAAAGTGGCTGCTGAACATGTTCGGGGTAGGAAAACTCTATTTCCTGATGGCCTTTTTCATTTTCTAAAATAATTGGCTCTTCACTAAAAGAGGAAAAGATTAGGCGTCCTTTGTTTCCTATAATTTCATTCTGGTCCAGATCATGATAGCCATTAAATGTCCAGCTGCCAATTCCCTGTATTCCATTTTCAAATTTAAAGCTCATTACCACACTATCTTCAGCCGGATAGTAGCCAGCCTGATTAGCAGCGAAACCGGAAGCCTGCTCTATTGGACCAAAATAATAATCAAATAAATCTAAAGTATGTGCGGCCAGGTCTAAGAATTTTCCTCCCCCGGCAATTTCAGGTAGAACTCTCCAGGGTAAATTTGCCTCATCTTTTTCTGCTTCTTCGACTGGTTGAGCCAGTCTGATATTTACTGTTCTAACATCTCCAATTTTACCCTGCTCTATAATTTCTTTGATTTTTAAGAATCTGGGCATTGCTCTTCTGTAATAAGCTACATGGAGCTGCACATTATTTTCTTTACAGACTTTAATCATTTCCTGAGCTTCTGTATAATTTCTGGCCATTGGTTTTTCTACATAAACGGGCAATCCTGCTTTAGCTGCCATAATAGTATATTTTCTGTGAGTAGAGGGTGGTGTAGCAACATAAACAGCATTAACTTCTGGATCATTAATTAAATCTTCTGCTCTATCATACCAGCGCGGAACCTGATGCCGACGCGCATAATCTCTGGCAAGCTCCCCTGTTCTTCTCATAACCGCCACCAGGGACGAATCTTCTATTTTTTGTAGTGCTGGGCCACTTTTTCTCTCGGTAACATCTCCACAACCTATAATTCCCCATTTAACTTTTTTCATTTTAATTTGTTTTTCAGATTCTTTCATAATTTTTTCTCCTTATAAGATAATTTTTCAACTCATTTTGATCTTATTAATCCTAATTAGAAAAACCTCCTTTTAAAGAGGTTTAGCATCAAATATTTAATTTTTGAGGTTGTAATTAGACTTGATGCCAGGTATTTGATATCAAAACTAAATTACCTGACATCAAGTTTTTCGTTTACAGTTTACTTAACAACCATTACTGAAGTTCTGGCATGTCTGACAATTTTATCACTAATACTGCCCAGCAAAAACCTCTCTACTTTACCATGACCCTTGTCAGCAACAACAATCAGGTCAAATTTATTTTTCTCCGCATAATCACAGACTTCATCTGCTGGATCACCGTGTAGAAGTACTTTATCTGGTTTGATTCCCTTATCCTGAAAAAACTCAGCATCCTCATCCAGAATTTTTTGCCTCTTTTCCTTAATTGTATCTTCCTGCTGAGACATAATCTCCTCCATTGTTTCTGCAGATAGATAAGAGGCCACTTCGTTGAACTGGTTAACTGGAATCTGAGCGGACTCGGTATAAACATGAATCAAAGTTACTTCAGCCCCTACATCCTGAGCAAGATCGGCAGCCCTTTTTGCAGCTTTCTGTGCACTTTTAGAACCATCAACAGCTACCAGAATTTTTCTCATAATATCGACCTCCTGTAATTATATAATTCTCTATTTGCTAAAAAAATCCTTGTTTGATAAATAAATAATTCTAAATAAAATTTAGTTAATAAGTTCTAATTTCTTGGCCTCTTTGCTTTTAAGTTCATGAACTATAGAATATAAATATTCTTTTTCTTCAAATTTAATTGGCTGACTGTAAACTTCAACCTTTTTAATCTCACCCGAAGCTAATCGATGCTTAAATAAAAATCTATTCTTATCATTTGCTCTGGCATTTCTCATCTCCGCCTTTACTTCAGCAGGACTCAAAACATTGATCTCTGATATTTTTTTTGATTTAAGCTCAGCTTTATTCCAGTCATAAAAGTTCTCAGCTGCTGGATTGGCATCAATTATTTGCCCGGTTTCAGGATCAATAATCAAAATGATAATATCTTCATTTTCAAATAAAGCTCTGTATTTCTGCTGTGAGTTAAAATATTTTCTTTCTAAATCTTTAAATTCACTAATATCCTGATAAATTATATAGTATCCTGTTTTGCCTTGAGCTAAAGAAATAGGAAATCCCTGAACAGATACTTCAACTTTTTCTCCACTGCTATTTTCTCTAAATGTTCGGGCATTAACTCTTTCTCCATTTTTAACAAGTTCAATAAATCTATCAGTCTCCTTGCTTTTCTCTCCCGGTACAACAACATCCTTAATATGCTTATCTAAAACCTCATATCGTTTATAATCGAACATATCCAAAAAATACTTATTACTTTTTATTATTCTAAATTTGCTGTCCAGTACTACAATTCCTTCCGCACTTTCTTCAAAAAGATATTCAAAATAATCTTCATTAAGAGTAACAGAATCCGGACCACTGCTGGAATCTAGAGCGGTCTTTTTAATAGAAAAATCACTTGTTGAAACAAGCTCTAAAAATCGATCAGCAACCTCAGGCGAAAACTGGCTCCCCTTATTGTTTTCAATCTCAGCTATCGCTTCTTCTTTACTCAAGGGTTTTCTATAAGAACGCTCGGATCTCATTGCATCCCAGGAATCAGCAACAGCAATAATTTGAGAAACCAGCGGGATTTCTTTGTCCTCTATTCCCTCCGGATAACCATTGCCATCCCAACGTTCATGATGATATAAAATATATTTTGAAATGTGTTTTAAAACTGCAGAATTCGCGAGAGCCTGACTTCCCCAGAGAGGATGTTTTTTTATCAACTGATATTCCTCTTCAGTTAACTTTCCTTTTTTATTGAGAACATTTACTGGAACCAGAAGTTTTCCTATATCATGAACCATCCCGGCCCAGTAAGTATCAACCACCATTTTACGAGAAAGCCCCATTTTTTCCGCAACATTGGCCGCAAGATTGGCGACATTTTCAGAATGTCCCTTGGTATAACTATCATAAATTTCTAAAATCCTAATTATTGATGAAATTAATTCTTTTGTAAATTTACCCTGTAGTTTATCAAAACGCTTAAAAGCAAAAAAGGAAGAAGCTAACATAGCAAAAGACTGCAGCACTTTTTTAGTTGTATCTCTAAATTCAGCACTGCTGGCTGCGGCAATATCAAGTGAAATTCTACCGACAACTTTTTCATTAACTTCAATATTAATAAAAAGTGAATCTTTAATTTCTTTTAAGGCCTTTTTAAAATCTTTCTGGTATTTGCGCGGAATCTTATCTAAATTTATTGAATACTGCTCAGAAGTAAAAATACCTCTTTCGTCATAATGAAATAAGCTTTTCTGATCAATCTTTAGATTTTTTAAAATTTCAATATCATGGCCGACAGCATCTATAAATCTGCAGACTCCATCTTCAATCAAATATACTTTACCATAATCAGCTTCCGGCACAATTTTAACCGCCTGTTTTAATAAACGTGATAGAAACTGATCCTGATCCAGATTATTCTGTTTATCTAGATCCGAAACCAGATTAATCATCGAAATAAATTTTCCATTCATTTCATTTAACTCATCCAGTGATTGGTCCAGCTCCTCATTCATCGCTAAAAGCTCTTCATTATAAGCTGTTAGTTCTTCATTTAAAGCATTTAGCTCTTCTTTCTGCTCCTTTAAATTATCAACATAGCGTTTAATCAATAAGTAAAGTAAAACAGCAGTCGCCAGGACATAAAAGGTGCCTTTAAAGGACTGCAGAATCCGAAAAACTTCTGAGTTACCGGCCAGCTTATAAAGTAAAGTGTCGGAGAAATAAATCCAGGCAAAGCCAAGTAAAATATATATAAAAATTATTTTCTTTTCTTCCTTCAGAAAATTCATCATAGTTTCTCCTCCGATATTTTGGCCGTACTCTCTCTCCTTATTAATTTTACGGCAAGAGTTATATCCTTTTCTGTTATCTTTTCATTTTCATTCATATTTAGTCTCTTCAGTAACGTTCTGGCGGAAATTTTTCCGATTTCATCAATTGGCCTGCTGATAGTTGTTAGAGCCGGGCTTGAATATTCAGCAAAATTAACATTATCAAAACCAACAACTCCCGCCTGCTCGGGAACTTTTATCCCCCTCTTTTTTAGTTCTTTTAAAACCCCAAAAGCAGCTGCATCATTGGCAGCAAAAATCCCGGGGCGCTTATCTTTAATATTATTTGAATCCAAAAACTGAGCAATATCTTGAGCTGCTTCGGATTCGACAAAAGATGAAGAAATAACTTTATAATTAGAATGATCAATACCATTATCCTGCATACAATCTTTAAAGCCGCGAGCACGATCAGCCGCAGTAGCTGTAAAATCGGCTCCCTGGAGGTGAACAAAATAATTATACCTGCATTCCAGTAAGTGTTCTGCAGCCTGATAACCACCTTTATAATCATCAATTCTTATTTTATCTATCTTATCTGATTTAATTTCGCGATCTAATACTACCAGGGGAATATCCTTTTCTAATAACTGCTCTAAATAAGAAGAGGTTAAAGAAGTTGAAGCCAGAATAAAACCATCGACCTGCCGCTGCATTAAATGTCTCACATATTCTTTTTCTCTTTTTCCATCCCACTCAGTGTTGCCAATCACTGCATAATATCCGGCAGCCCGAAGTTCTTTCTCTATACTTTTGACCAGATAAGAATAATAAAGATTAGCGATATCAGCAATTAAAACACCAATCGATTTGCTTTTTTTAGTTACCAATCCCTGAGCCAAACCATTTGGAATATAATCAAGTTCATCAACAGCCTTTAAAACTGCTTCTTCCTTTTCACGTGAAACATTAGCATTTTGATTAATCACTCTCGATACAGTAGATATTGATACATTTGCCTTTTCTGCTACATCATTTATAGAAACCACTATCTTTCACCTCGTATTAATTATATTCTTTTTTGAAAATGCTTTCAAATTAAACAGTTAACCAGATAAATAAAGGCAGAGTAAATGCCATAAAAACTATGGTTGCAAAAATTGCAGCTGAGGCAAAATCACTTTTATGTCCGTACTTTTCCATAATTACAGAAGAACTGGCAAAAACAGGCATTGCCGCCAGGATTGTCATTACACTTCTTAATAAGGGTTGAATCGGAAATATCCCTAACCCCAGATAAACTAAAGCTGGAAAAAGCAAAAGCCTGAGTGATGAAAGCAGATAAACCTTTTTATTTGCCATAACTTCAGCAAAAGTGTTTTTAGCAAGCTGCAGTCCAATAAAAATCATAGCCAGAGGAACGGTAATTGCTCCAATACTATCAGTTATATTTATTACAGATTGTGGCATTTTAAAACCACTGAAAACTACCAGCAGACCAAGCAAAAGCCCTACAATTGGAGGTGAAAATATATTTGCTAAAAAATGACTTTCTGCATTCTGACCACTATCTTTTAAAAGCCAGATACCTACAGTCCAGAGAATCAACTGCATTCCAAAATCGTATAAAATCGCCAGAATTAGTCCCTGAGCCCCAAAGAGTGCCAGACAAATTGGTGCTCCTACAAAAATATTATTGCTGAAGACAGAGACAAAGGCAAATTCTTCCTGTTCTCTGCGAGAATAACCCCGGCTGCGGGTAATAACAAAAATTATTAAAATTGAAATTACAGTAATTATTAAAGCTGAAATAGGTACAATTAAATACTGTCTCAGCATACTAAAATCAAAATCTTTAACTATATTCGTAAAAATCAAAGCAGGAAAGGCTATATCTATTGTGAGTTCGGCTATTCCATTTTCTGCAGCCTGTTTAATTTTCCCTGCACGATTCAAATAAAAACCAAGTGCAATTAAAACTCCCATTAATAATAATTGTTCTAAAACCGGATAAAAATCAGTCATTAATCAAACTCCTCTTTTTGAAAATAAAATTCTATAAGTCTATCGACCCATTAACATCAGGGCCAGCTGATTATATTCTAAGTTTGCAACCTTTTGGGTTCCATTATTCCTGCCATCTTTTAATACAGTCACTGTATCCGATGTATTAAATACTTCTTCTATTTCTTTAGTAAAATAAATAATTGTAAAATCTTTTTGCTTTAACTCCTGCATAAAACTAAAAAATATCTCTTTGTCTCTGGCATTCAATTCCACCACTGCCTGATCAATAATGATAAGCTCTGCTCCCAGGGATAAAGCTTTCAAGAGTTCTACCAGCTGTTTTTTAAGTGGGCTTAATTCTAACATTTTCTGTTTCGGATAAATTTCTACATCCAGCAGGCCCAGTAATTTCAGAGTCTCCTCAAACATTTTTTGATTATCAATTGACTTAAAAAACAAAAATTTCTTTAGTGGTTCTCTGCCAAAAAATATGTTTTCAGCAACTGTCATTTCCGGAAAAACTGTCGACCTATTTTCTTTTTCACCTTTTTTATTAAATTTAAAAATTCCGAGGGGATCTTTTTCCGGATTGAGAGCAGAATAACGATTAATAAAATAAATAGTTTCTTTTTTAAGTTTCTGCAGTTTCTCTTGTCCAATTTCTCTATCCTTAAATATCAAACGTCCCTGAGCAGTTTTGCTTTCTCCCCTTATAAATTCCAGTAATTTGTTTTTACTCTCTTCATTCTGAAATAAAACTGAATGAATACTTTTATTTTCAACTTCCATTTTAAAATCCTTTAAATAGTCATATTCGTCTTTACGATAATTTAAGTTTTTAATCTCCAAGATATTATTTTCAACCAATCTCAATCACCTTCTGTAATTTTTAGTTTTTCAGTTTAAAACTAATATAACATACTAACCCTGATAATTGAAGCAAATTAAGAAATTAATATTTAAAAAGGAGCCTGATTATAATTAATCAGACTCCTCAATTATCGTATTAGATTTAGCTATTCTGACTAGAGAAGGTACTTATTTAGAGTTTTTCTAACTGCTCCTTCTCCTGCTATCATTTCTTTAAAGTAGCCTTCTATCTTTTCTCCCAGGCCTACCTGGTATAAATCAAGTCCCATCAGCTTTT
>NZ_FTNC01000003.1 GCF_900156285.1 Halanaerobium kushneri | reverse complement strand
TTTCCTTATTCAATTTTTTTAAATCTAAAAATTGAACTAAACCCATCACTTACAGTTTTTCACTATTTTCTTTGCCTATTTTGCAAACACCTATTAAATTAATTTTTATATTAAATGGTTAAAACCATTTAATTAACAAAACTAAGTTTATAATAATTATTTTTCATCTATTATTAATTTTCCAGTTGGTTCAGTATGCTCTACTTCTATGACCCTATCATTTAGAGACAAACCTTTTTTCCAATTAAAGCGGAATTCACCCTGTTTTGGATCGATAAATTTAATTTCTTGTTCATCTATATCCAAATAGGAATTGCTTATCTGGTCAATAAAACTTTTAAATGATTTAAACTCATCATCATTAGCTGCTCTGATCATCCAGCTATTTTTTCTGCCAGAAGATTTTAATTCTCTGCCCTGGTTAATTCCATCTTTAACTAAATTTAATTTATGGGCAGCTGTGATAGCAAAAAATGCATTATTCTTACGGGCAAAGTAATAATTATCCTTTTCCAAATACTCATCAAAAGCATAAGCTGGAAAATAAGCATGGGTAAAATCAACCGGATGGTCCTCCCCAATGTCAAAAAGTAAAAACTGAATATTTTTATACTGAGACACCTTTGGCAGGTAACCATTTCCAGCCCAGTATGCTGGTCTTCCAAAACCAATTTCAACATTTTCACCTGGATGATTAATCCAGCATAATGCTTCAGCATCTATAGTTAATTGACTGACATGCTCCTGATAACCCTTTTTTGCTGATTTGAAATCTATTGCCGAAGTTAATAAATAATCTTTTGTTTTATAGAGATATAGATCCACAAAATTATTTTTCCCCTGAGTATTTTTAAAGATTAGACCATTTTTCTCATTCCAATCAACATATTTTTTTAATTCAGGATCTGGTTTATAATCAGATAAGCAGTAAAGAACCTGGGCATTTGTAGCTTCATTTAAATAACCAACTCCCCAGGAAACTCTGCTGACTGCATTAGTATAATTTACATATCTCCCTTTAAGCTCTTTTTCATAGCTTCTGCCGTGAGAACAGGCCATTAACCCATGATGACTATTATAAGCAATCAATTCAAAAGTCATATCTATAGCCTTTTCTGCCTGAATCCTTAAATTATCATTATCTGCTAATTCATAAAGAGCAAAAAATCCTATTAAGTCTATTGGTAAATAGGCGGTAGAATTCCATTCTGAAAAACCTTCTGCAAAAAATCTTTTAAACCACTCATTAAGTCTTTTTTCTGCCCTTTTAAAATGTTCTTCTCCAGTAATTCCAGAATTAGAAAAACCTTTTTCAGGAAAAATCTGACCAGCAAGCAGTTCAGATACATGAAAAAGCAGAGCGTGATTCTCACTAAAATACCACATAACATCACTGCCTTCTTCGTCAATCCAGTATCTAAAACCTCTTATAACTTCTTCGGCATAGTTCCAAAAAGCATCATCAAAAACTTCATCTTTATATTTAATCCATAACCAAAGTATGGGTACTAAATAGAAATCACTACAATCTTTCCGTTTTTCTATACCATTGAGTTCATTTAATAATATTTTTTTTGCCTTTTTTAGCTCTGTCTTCTCAGATATCATTGCCAGAGCCTTTTGGGCAATTGATTCGCCATGTTCAATAATAAATTTCAAATTATTTTCTTTCCTCTTTTTTAAACTATCCGCTGGAGGAAAAAGAAGTTCTTTTTGATGAATTTGTAAGGTCAGATGTTTACTTATTGTCAGATTATCAGCTATTAAGGCGGTTATCTTAAAATGATTGAAACCCATAGGATAATCTTCTACACTGCCGATTTCAATTTCTTTTTTATTTTTTGGCAGAATAACTTCTCTTACAGTCTGATCAATGAAGTCTACAAAATCACCACCAGCACTAATTTTTAAATCTAAATTTTCAACAAAAGAATGGGAAAAATGTAATTTAATTTTCCCCTCTCGGTAAGTATCTACTTTAAAATGAGCAGACTGCAAAAACTTTTCAAGGTCTTTAGCTTTTCTCAAATCCTTTTCTGCTTCTATAATTTGTTTTATTTTTATATCATTTTGAGATTGTAGAGCAAAATAATATAAAGTATCTCTTTCTGCCAGATCATTAAAAAACACCTGGAATTTATGGGAGCCTTTATCTAAATTAATTGAAAACTTCTTGTTTTTTTCAATATTACGAGCATAAGGTCTGAAATCAACAATCTCTTTTCCATCAATCCAGATTTTAATCCCTCCACATGTTTTTACCTTAAATTTATATTCTCCAGTTTCGGGCACTTTAATTAAAGATTCAGCCCAGCTTTCCAAATATGTTGGTATAAACCAAAAACCAGATCTTTCCACCTTAGGATTTCCAAAGGGAAAATAAATATTTTCTGCTGCAGGATTATTGCGTAAATTAATTTCTCGATCTTCATATTCAGCTAAAAATTCTTTTCTACAAGGATACTGATGAATAGAAAAACCTTTATCCAGCCAGGAATTATCTATTTTAGCTTCCATCGTATCTGGATTTGAATTATAATATTTTTCTTTTAGTTTTGATATTTTCCAGTGATTTAAATAACCATCTTTTTGAACTGTATACTCTAACAAACTAATAGATTCTCCTTTCCCCAAAGCAATTTATTTTCTTAATTATAAATTAACTCCTATTAATTTTTTTAATATTATTTTGAAAAATTTTTTGTTTTAATTATCCGAAAATTCATTCTGTAATTAATTATATAACAATAATTTTTATTCTGCTTTGAGTTTTCTGCTTTAAATATTGCAAATCTTTAGGTATAATAAAATTAAACTTTAAAACAGGGGGAATTCCAATGAGTGATAAAGATTGCTATTTGAGTAACAACCTTTTAGAAGTAACTTATAAAAAATCCAAGGAGATATCTGATTCCGATAGATTTAATATGCATCTCCATGATTTTTATGAGCTATTTTATTTTTTGGAAGGTGATGTTACCTATTATATAGAGGGACATGCCTATGAATTAGAAAAAAACACTCTGCTAATTATGAATAACAGAGAACTGCATAAACCAATCTTCAATCAAGATATACCATATAAAAGAATTGTTATTCACTTTTTTCCCTGGGTTTTATCAAAATATGACTCCTATGATTTCAACTTATTGGAATGTTTTGAAAATCGAAAAGAAGCACACCATAATAAGATCTATGATCAGGATCAAAAAATTTTTAATTACTTTAAAAAAATAACTAAATACGCGGAACAGAAAACTGAAGAATCAGAAATAATGATTGAAACTATTTTTGTTCAGCTTTTAATTTTGATCAATAAACTCTTTACGCAAAAAGAAAAGAACGAAGGTAGCACTATAAAATATAATGAAAGAATTCTAGATATCATTACTTATATCAATAATAATATTAACAAATCTCTCTCTCTGGATTTTTTGTCAGATAGATTTTATTTAAATAAATCCTATTTATCCCATATTTTCAAAAAACACACCGGTGTTTCGATTATTCACTATATACACTACAAAAAAATAATGACCGCTAAAAGGCTATTGCTTGATGACAATAGCTGCAGTGAAGTTTCCTCTCAATTAAATTTTGGTGATTACTCAACTTTTTACAGAGCCTTTAAAAAAGAAGTTGGAATTTCACCCCAGGAATATCAACAAAAACGTTCAGCTATAGAAAATTATCAGTTTTTCAATGATTAATAACAAATTATATTAATATTTTTCAAAAAAAAACCCACATTATAATGTGGGTTGAATTAGTTTATTCAATTTTAAATCGAGAATCCGCCTCATAAACCTTAGACCCAATCATAGTCTTAACTGGTCTCAAATAGTTATGAAGAATTATCCTGTTATTATTTGAATCAAAAACTTCAAGTTGACATTCTTCTTTTCTAAAAACCGTAAACCTGGCCTGAGAATTATAAAATTCACTTTGAAAGGAATCAATTTTTAAGATATCAGCAGCATTAACTGTTACAGCCTCAATAATCTGTTCCAGATTCATACCCAATTCCATTAATTTAGACATGGTTAAACTTAAATCCCAGACAGGTCCATTAATATTTTCTGTGTGCAGATCTGTACTGATAGTATCCGGAAAATAACCAGCTGCAAAGGCTTTTCTGGCAACCTCAAAGTTAAAACTTGCAGCCCCGTGTCCTACATCAAACTTAATTCTCTTTTCTAATGCCTCTTTATATTCTTTTAAAAATTCATTATTACGATAAATGCCCCAGCGCTTACCATGATAAATATGAGTAACAATATCCCCTGGATCTAAATAAGGTAAAATATCTTCTAATAAAGGTAAAGGCTCACCAACATGGACCATTAAAGGAAGTGATACTTCGCGGGCTGCTGCTTTTGCCAGTTTAACAATATCAGAATTCATCCCCTGTAAAATGACACCACTTGCTCGTAATTTTATTCCTCTAATATATTCTCTGTTTGCTTCAACTCTCCGGTATAAATTGTCAAGATCAATCATTTCTAAACTATTAAGTTCACTTATCTGATTTGATTTTATCAAACCAGTAGAACCGAGATTAATAAAAGCATAAATTGGATAATTACGCGGCTCAATAATATATTTTTTAAATCCTAAAAAATTAGCCTCTCCTGCGCTCCCGGTATCATTTAAAACTGTCACACCAGTTTTTGGTCCAATTAAATCAGGATTTAAACCCAGATTCGAAACACCATAATAAATATGAGTATGGAGGTCAATCCAGCCCGGGGACAGATAATTCCCCTCCAAATCCAAGATCTTTAGTTCAATCTCGTTATTCGTTGGCTTTTCTCTAATGCAGCCCTCTTGATCCAAATAAAATTCATTGATATTCTGCAGGCTTTTATTAAATCCGATTAACTTAAAATTTTTTATTAAAGTAGTCATCTTAACCTCCCGCTGCATTTTTGGCTTAGTTATTTAATAAATGACAGGCTGCAAGGTGCCCATCACCATATTCTTTAAACTCAGGTTCAACTTCTGGACAGGGTTCAAAAGCCTCAGGACAGCGGGGATGGAACCTGCAGCCCGAAGGAGGATTAACAGGTGAAGGAACATCCCCTTTTAAAATAATTCTATCTTTTTTCTTTTTCGGATCTGCTTCAGGTATTGCAGATAAAAGTGACTGAGTATAAGGATGCATTGGATTTTTAAATAATTCCTTTTTGTCAGTTAGTTCCACTATTTTACCAAGATACATTACTGCTACTCGATCACTAATATGTTTTACCACACTTAGATCATGAGCAATAAATAAATAGGTTAAACCATATTCTTTCTGTAAATCCTGCAGTAGATTAATAACCTGAGCCTGAACTGATACATCAAGGGCAGATACAGGTTCATCTGCAATTATTAATTTAGGATCAACTGCTAGGGCTCTGGCTACACCTATCCGCTGCCGCTGACCTCCAGAAAACTCATGCGGATAGCGGTTCATATATTCTGCTCCCATCCCTACATTCTCCAAAATCTCTTTTACTTTGCTGTACTTTTCTTCTTTACTGGTAACAAGCTTATGAATAACAAGCGGCTCACCAACAATATCAGCCACAGTCATTCTCGGATTTAAGGATGCATAGGGATCCTGAAAGATAATCTGCATATCACGCCTGAGTAACCTCATTTCCTTTGCATCCAACTCCATTACTCTTTTGCCCTCAAATACAACATCTCCAGCAGTCGCTTTTAAAAGACGAAGAATTGTTCTACCGGTTGTTGACTTACCACAACCTGATTCTCCTACCAGACCGAGTGTTTCACCTTCTTCTACCGAAAAAGAAATATCATCAACAGCTTTTACCTGGGCCACAGTTCTCTTAAATATTTCAGATTTCACCGGGAAATATTTTTTTAAATTCCTTACTTCTAATAAGTTATCAGCCATTAGTCTAAAACACCTCGATCCTCGTAAATTCTTTCTCCTCTTTTTTTAATCTCCTCTAAGTCTCTGTATCTCCAGCAGCGAACGAGATGTCCTTCACCTGTATCCTCTAATGGGGGTTCCTGGTCATAACACTTCTCTTCAGCCAGAGGACAGCGGGTGTTAAACTTACAGCCTTCCGGAAAATTAAGAGGAGAAGGTACACTACCTGGAATTGCTTCCAAGCGGTCAACATCCTTATCTAATTTCGGTATTGAATTCATTAATCCCCAGGTATAGGGATGTTTTGGATCTTCAAAGAGTGGGTATACATTTGAGTATTCTACTACTTTACCGGCATACATAACTGCTACTCGATCTGAAACTTCTGCAATTACCCCTAAATCATGGGTAATCATCATAATTGCCATACCATAACTTTCTTTTAAGGAGTTCATTAACTCTAAAATTTGAGCCTGAATAGTCACATCAAGCGCTGTCGTCGGCTCATCTGCAATCAATAATTGAGGATCACAGCTTAAGGCCATGGCAATCATTACCCGCTGTCTCATCCCACCGGATAGCTGGTGAGGATATTCGTCTACACGCTGTTCGGGGAGAGGTATCCCCACCTTCTGCAGCATCTCAATTGCCTGCCGTCTGGCTTCTTTTTTGTCTACACTTTTGTGCAGCATAATTGCTTCCATAATCTGATTTCCAACAGTGTAAACAGGATTTAAAGAAGTCATCGGCTCCTGGAAAATCATTGAAATATCATTACCGCGAATTTTTCGCATTTCTTTTTCAGATATTTTTGTTAAATCTTTCCCTCTGAAAATAATCTCTCCGGCTTCTATTCTTCCGGGAGGGGATTCGACCAGCCGCATGATTGATAAAGAGGTAACACTTTTACCACAGCCTGATTCGCCTACAATACCCAGAGTTTCGCCGGGATAAATCTCAAAATCAACCCCATCTACCGCCTTAACTACACCTTCTTCTGTATAAAAGTAAGTTTGTAGATTTTTAACTTCTAGCAGTTTTGCAACCATTTTTTACACCTCAATCACTTTTTACTTTAACAATCATTTCTAATTCAACTGGAATATCATCGGGCAGAACAGAGGTACCCAGAGCTGCTCTGGCATGACGTCCTTTTTCTCCAAAAATTTTAACCAGCAGCTCAGAAGCTCCATTAATTACCTTTGGTTGCTCCAAAAAATCATCTGTACTATTAACAAAGCCTCTTAATTTAACTATTTCTTCGATTTCATCGAGGGAGCCAACAACTGATTTTACAGCTGCCAGAGCATTCAAACAGCACTGCTGAGCAGACTGATAACCTTCATCTAGACTCACACTCTCCCCAACTTTTCCTATATGAATAAATTTTCCCTTACTAATTGGACCCTGACCAGAAACATAAACTAAATCATTAACCCTTTTGGCAGGAATATATTCAGCAATTGGGGCTGGTGTTTCCGGTAATTCTAATCCTAGTTCTTTAATCTTTGCTTCAACACCCATAAACTACTCCTCCTTTAAAACTTCTCTAATTTTTCTCAGCACAACTTCTTCTTCTCCCTGCTGTAGCATATGTGGATTTATTAAAAGGTTATTTTTGTCAGATTCTACAATTACTATTGGCTCACTTTGAGCCAGCTTATCTCTAAGTTCTTCCTTATTAAATCCTAAAATTTCTTCTGCAACTGAAATAAATAAACGTGGGATTGAAGCAGGTTGAGTCAGCGGTTGATCCGGGTAACCAAGCTCTATTTCAAAACCATCAATATCTTTTAGATTTTGATAAAGATAGTCGGCCTGTTTCTCCCAGCACTTCATTCTTTTATCCTGATCTTCTGCTAAATAAAGTTCAATAGCTGTGGTTAAACCAATTATAGTTTCCTTATCTAATTTCATTGGTCTGCCCAGAGCATGATTGGGATACCCATTTGCCCTACATTTATCCAGAAGTTCCTGCTTACCTAGCATTAAGCCTGACGATTGAGGTCCTCTTAAATCTTTTCCCCCACTAAAAAGAACTATATCTGCTCCCATTTTTATGAACTTTGTTAGATTCTCTTTTGGGGGCAGTTCAGCAGCAGCATCAATAATCACAGGCAAATTATATCTATGAGCAATTTCTATAACTTCATCCAGTTCTAAAGATGAACGAAACAGATCCGACTGAACAAAGAAAAATATACCAGCAGTTTTTTCTGTAATAGCTGCTTCCAGCTCCCAGCCAAAAGTTTCAATGGCATTCCCTATTTCTACAAATTTACCTCCGGCCGTAAGCACAGCCTGATCATAAGGATTACGGTGGGATTTCATAACGATGAATTCATTTTTTAATCCTTCACTCAAAGGTAGCTGCCTTGCAAGATCTTTATTATCTCCAGCAATACAGGCCGCTGTAGACAGAGCAAGTCCTGCTGCTGCTCCTGCAGTAATTAAAGCTGCTTCGACTCCCAAAAGATCTGCAATATACTGACCACTTTTACTCAAGAGCTGGTCAATATCTACAAACTGTCTGGAAGCTTCTTGCATAGCAAGTAAAACTTCTTCTTTCATCAGTGAACCGCTGTATTTGGTATAGGTACCAGCAGCATTAATAATCTTTTTTACTCCCAGCTTATTATAAGTTACCATAATCATTCTCCTTTAACTTAAGATTAATTTACCAGCTCTAAGCTGCTGGTAATTACCATTTAAAACCGCAGTTTTACCATTAACTATAACTGCCGAAATTCCATCAGGATATATATCAGGTTCAGAAAAAGTAGGAGATTTGATCTGATCCAGATCAAAAATAACAAGGTCTGCAACTTTATTTTGAGCAATAAGTCCTCTATTTTTTAGGTTAAACTTCTGTGCAGGCAGTGAGGTCATTTTTCTAACTGCTTCCTCCAGATTAAGCACTTTTTTATCTCGAACATATTTACTTAAAACTTCAGTATAACTGCCATAATTTCTTGGATGAGGATTGCCAGATCCTAAAATACCAGAATTGGATAGCGAAACTCCATCACTGCTGATCATTAAAGCATAATACTGCATAAAATTAACTACATCATCTTCACTTAAAGCTCTGGAAATCCAGTCTCCTGCCAGATATTCTGTCAGCATATTAAATAACATATCTACTGGTTCTAATCCTTGCCTGTCAGAAATCTGTTTTAAAGTCATTCCTTCCAGACTGTGATCAGCAGGATAATTAGCTATAATCTGATTTTCAGCTCCACCTCTCCGCTTAATATTTAACTTTACAATATCTCTTAATTCAGCCTGAACCTTTTTATCTTTTAGTTCTTCCATTGCCTTCTGATTACTTTTATTACTTAAAAATTCATTTGGCAGTACATCACTGGCCATCAGGCCTCCGGTTGCAAGGTAAGGGTACTGATCTGCTGTTATTTCGACTCCCCTAGTTCTTGCTTTTTCGATTAAGTCCAGCACCTGTTTTGAACGTCCCCAAACATCAGGACCAAACGCTTTCAGATGAGAAATTTCCAGTGAAACTCCAGATTTTTCACCAATACTAATAATTTCCTTAACCGCCCTGATAAAGCCAATACTTTTAACTCCTTCATCTCTAATGTGACTGGTTAAAACACCATTTTTAGAACTTACAACCTCAGCCAGAGCAATTAATTCAGCCTGAGGAGCAAAATTACCAGGTGAAAAATAAAGCCCGGTAGACATACCTCTGTAACCCAGCTTAAGTGCCCGAGCCAGAATTTCTTTCATTTTCTCCAATTCAGCAGCAGTAGCCTCTCTATTTTCCATACCCATTACATAGGATCTCAGAGTGCCATGACCCAAAAGCGGTGTTAAATTAACTGTTTTTTCTACTTCTGAGAGAGCTGCTGCAAACTCCTCCACATTCTCCCAGCCTGGCTGATAACCATAACTAAAGCTCTTAACCTGATCAGCCGACAACTCATTATAGGGCGCCCCACTGATTCCACAGTTTCCAATCACTTCTGTAGTAACACCCTGCCGTAATTTGCTCTGAGCATTGGAATCAAGAAAAAAAACAAAGTCCGAATGACTGTGAACATCTATAAAACTGGGAGTCAAAAATTTATTCTGGGCATCAATTATTTTTAATGCCTGATAATTTTTCGCTTTTATCAAAGCATTGTCCTTGAAAACTTCAAGGATTTTATCTCCTTTAATCACTACTCCCCCATAATACCAGGGATTTGAAGTGCCATCGATTATTTTAGCATTTTTAATAAGCAGATCAACTTTCATTTTTTTCATCTCCATTAGAGTTCATCTTTAAATTTAGGATCAAGTCTATCTCTTAAAGCATCACCAAACAGATTAAAAGACAAAACAGTAATTACAATAAAAATACCAGGAAATAAAAGCAGCCAGGGAGCCCGCGTAATATAATCCTGACTTGAGCTCAGCATATTTCCCCAGCTTGGAATCTGAGGTGGAATACCAACACCTAAAAAATCAAGTGCTGCCATCTGAAGCAGAGCAAAAGCAAAGGTAAAAGTGGCCTGAACAATAATTGGAGAAATTAAATTTGGAATTATATGCAGAAACAATACTCTCCCATTACCCGCACCCTCTGCAACGGCTGCCTCCACAAAGGCATCTTTTCTAATCTTTAAAGTCAGTCCATAGGTTATCCGGGCAGTTCTCGTCAGATAAACAGCACCAACAGCAACAATCACATTGATCAATCCCTGCCCCAGAATTGCAACTAAGGCCAGTGCCAGCATTATCGGCGGAAATGCCATAACCACATCAATAATTCGCATAATAAACATCCCCAGTGTATCAAAATAACCGGAGAGAGAACCTAAAATCACACCAAAGACTATGGAAAATATAACAACTCCAAATCCACTTAAAACTGTGATTCTGGCCCCATAAATAATCCTGCTGAAAATATCGCGACCGAAATTGTCAGTTCCAAACCAGTGAGTGGAATTAGGTTTCTGCAGCCGGTCTATTGGATTGATTTTCATTGGATCATAGGGGGCAATTAAGGGAGAAAGCAGTGCCATAGAAATTATAATAACCAGAATTACTGCTCCAATGATGGTTATTTTTCTTCTAAACAATTTTTTGAAAAAACTTTTACTTAAGCGCATTTTCACACCACCTTAATTACTCATAACTTATTCTGGGATCTAAAAAAGCATAGGATAGATCAGTTAATAAATTAATAAATACATATAAAATTACTACCACAAATATTATACCCTGAATAACCGGATAATCTCTTCTTAATACTGACTGTACAACCAGCCTGCCTACTCCGGGTAAGGAAAATACTGTTTCAGTAACCACAGTTCCGGAAAGCAGAGCAATAAATGTAAACCCGAGGGCAGAAACAATGGAGATTATCGCATTCCTAAAAATATGCTTTAAAATTACTATAGATTCTTTTAATCCCTTTGCCCTTGCTGTTTTAACATATTCTTCTTTCATAACATCAAGCATACTCGAGCGAGTCAGACGAATAATTAGAGCCGAATTGGGTGCTGCCAGTGTAATACAGGGTAAAATTAAGTACTTTAAATTATTTAAATTTCCACTCTCTAAAACTGAAGGAAATCCTGATGAAGGCAGCCAGTCTAAATTTACTGAAAACAAAATCATTAAATTGAGACCGAGCCAGAAAGTTGGAATCGAAGCTGCCAGCATGGCAAAACCCATTGTCAGCTGATCAAGCAGGGTATTATATTTAACTGCAGAAATAACGCCAATTGGAATCCCCAGAATTAATATTATGAGCATTGAAAAAGTAGCAACAAAAATACTGGTCTCTGCTCTATTTTGAATAACAGAAAGCACAGGACTCTGAAAAAAGATTGAATCTCCCAGATCTCCCCTAAAGGCCTCCTGCAGCCAGGTAGCAAATTGAACATAGATGGGACGATCCAACCCCAGCTGTACTCTTAGTTTTTCAACCTGTTCTGGAGTTGCATTTGTACCCAGCATTACCGCCGCTGGATCACCTGGCATTAGATGCATAAAAGAAAAAATCAAAATTGAAGCAATTAGCAGCGTGGGAATTATTGTCAGTAAACGCCTAAAAGTATATGCTAACATAAATCTTCCTCCTTGTAATTATAGGACTCCCGTACAGGGAGCCCTATAACAAAGATAACTATTCAATCCAGACATTCCAGAATTTAGGCCAGATTAAGGAAGTTTGGCCAAAACCTTTAACACTTGGACTGGTTATATCATAGGTATAAGTATCACCAGTTTTTGCAATTGGAACATAATTATAGATCTGTTCCTGCAGTTGTGACCAGATTTCTGTTCTTTTTTCCTGATCCATTGTTTTTGTAAATTGACCTACTAAATTACGTTTTTCTGGAGTATCCCACCAGCCGGGATAGGTTGGACTTAAGAAAGTATAGAGAATAGGATCGGGAACAAATCCATGCCAGGTATAGAAAAAGTCCCAGACTGCAGGATCATTTCTTCTGGTTGCGACTGTTGCCCAATCATAGATCTGTAAATCAATATTAAAGCCGGCTTCCGAAAGCTGCTGAGCTATTACAACACAGCTGTCATACATTGTCTGATAAGAAGTTGTGGTCATAAATCTGATTCTCTCATTATTATAACCCGCTTCTTCAGCGAGTTTCCTGGCTAATTCCGGATCTCCCTGACTGTATTTTTCAATACCAGCTTCAGAATACCAGATAGTACCTTCTGGCATAATAGAACCATTTTGATCCCAGAGATCGGGATGGCCATGAGCTGCCTGAAGTACTGGTTCCATATCAAGAGCAGCCAGAACTGCTTGTCTCAATTTTGTGTTAGTCATCAAACCCTCTTTTTGATTAAAAAATAGCTCACCAAACTGAGCACCCTGATTTACTAAAACTTCAACTCTTTCATCCTCTTTTAGACTTTCATACATATCTCCCTGCATTCTCTGAGCGTAATCATAATCTCCAGCCTTAACACCATTTACTCTTGTTCCTGTTTCAGGAACAGGAATAAACCTCAGCTCATCCAGGTAACTAATTCTCTGGCCGGCAAAACCATCCGATTCTTCTTCGCGCATCGCATAATCTTCATAGCGAGTTAGAGAAATATAACGTCCGGTATTCCACTCATTAAACTGATAGGGACCTGTTCCAATATATTCTTGAGGACTAATAGGCTGCTCATTTGCATTTTCCATAATTTCTTTAGGCAAAATTACAGGTCCACCATTGATAAAAGCAAGCATTGACTTCCAGGGTGAAAAAGCTTCAGAAAAATAAAGATTGACTGAATACTTTCCATTTGCTTCTACCTTATCAATATGCTCAAATAAAACCGGTCCTCTAACACCAAACTCTCCCCATCTTTCCAGAGAGGCAACTACATCTTCTGAGGTCATTTCATTTCCATTGTGGAAAGTAACTCCTTCTCTCAAATTAATAGTAACCAGCTTACCATCATCACTTACTTCTGAACCACTGGCCAGCATTGGCACTGGAGCATATTCTGAATTAAAAGTATAAAGTCCTTCAAAAATATGCTGAGCAATAATTGTAGCCAGGTCAGAAGTAATAACCTGCTGGTCTAAAGAAGGCGGAGTATCAATCATTGCAAAACGAAGAGTTCCACCTTTTTCCTGGGCCATCACCATAGAACTTCCTATCAATAAAAAGGCCAGCAATAATATCAGAGTTACATTTTTACGCATTTTTTACCTCCCATGCTGTTTAGCGATCACATAGAACCAATAAAAATTTATTCCCCCTTTCCGAAAAATATTTATTAAATAAAAGTAAAATTAAATTTAATCTTCCGCTTCCACTTAAATGCTAGCTGTTGATTCCCGGATAATTAGTCTGGGCTTAAATACCTGTTGTTTTTTATATTCCCTATCTTCTGCTTCAATTAAATCTACCAGCAGATTAATCGCAGCTCTCCCCATTTCTCTTTTCGGTTGAGAAACTGTAGTTAAACTGGGAGTAGCATATCTACTCTGAATAATATTATCAAAACCAATTAGAGAGATATCTTCTGGAACTTTAATTTTCATCTCATAGGCAGACTTTAAAGCTCCTAAAGCCATCTGATCTTCTGCTGCAAAAACTGCGGTTGGTTTTTCTCTTTGCTTCAATATTTTTTTCATCTGCTGATAACCACTGTGATAAGAATAATTACCTTCGTAAATGTAATCTTCTTTTATTTCAATAGAATGTTCTGCCAGTGCTTTTTTATAGCCCATTAAACGCTGGCTAGAATCTTTTCTATTCTTATAGTCAGGTCCAGTTATAATTGCAATCTTTTGATGACCCAGTTCAACTAAATGTTCTGCGGCCAGATATCCCCCTTTAAAATCATCAATATTGATGCTGGGAATATCATTAAAATAGTGAGCAATTAAAACTATCGGGACATTAAGCTTTTTTAGCTTATTAAAAATCTTATTTTTCTTAATCAATTTCTTTGTTCCACCAATTAAAATCCCTTCAATTGAGCTCTGATAGAGCAGATTATTTATGATTTCTTCAAAAGACTTATTATTCAGCATTGATAGAATTAAATTATAATTTTTTTCTCTGGAACTTTTTTCTATACTGTTAACTATATCGCTAAAATAGGGATCAAGGTAATCAAGTATCAATCCCAGATTATAAGATTTTTTGGTCGAAAGTGACCGGGCATTAATATTGGGCCTGTAGTTTAAATCTGATGCTATCTCCAAAACTTTATTTTTAGTATCTTCTTTAATGGGGATAACAGAATCTTTATTATTGATCACTCGAGAAACTGTAGTTATTGAAACTCCTGCTTTTTTAGCTATGTCTTTTAAAGTTGCGGCCATTGAAAAAACCCTCTCTTGTTTTATTAATATTCTGAATATTTAAGCTGAGTTATTTATGTATTTAAACAACTAAAACCTTAACAGTTAACGCTTTCATTTTTTTATTACCTATTATATATATTATACTCAATATTAAAAAATCCTTTATTTTTTTAATATTTTTTATATTTTTAATATTAAATCTAATATTCAGGAGAGTAAACTAGCTAAAAAATTAACAACTGCATAAAAAACCTCTCTGCAGCCAGACTAACTCCTGACCAAAAAGAGGTTTCAAATAAGAACCTATTCAATTTTGTTTATCATTTATGCAGACGCGGATCAAAAGCATCTCGAAAACCATCTCCTACCAGATTAAATCCAAGCACCAGAAGAGCAATTGCTATTCCGGGAAAAGTTGCAATCCAGGGAGCATTTCTTAAAAAATCCTGCCCGTTACTCAGCATAGCTCCCCACTCCGGTGTCGGCGGCTGTGCTCCCAGTCCCAGAAAGCTCAAACCGGCAGCATTGATAATTGCCCGGCCAATACTGAGAGTAGTCTGAATAATAATCGGAGCCATTGAGTTTAAAAATACATGTTTCAAAATAATCCGCAGATCATTTGCTCCCAGGGCCTGAGCTGCCAGTACATATTCCTTTTTTTTGACTGATAAAACTGAACTCCGAACAATCCTGGCGTACTGAGGCACATAGACAATTCCAATCGCAATCATCGCATTATAAATTCCCGGTCCAAGAATAGACATAATTACCAGTGCCAGTAAAATGTAGGGAAAAGAAAGCATCAAATCCATTATCCGCATCACAAGCATATCAAGCCAACCTCCATAATAACCAGAGATTAAGCCCAGACTTACTCCAACAATAAGTGAAATAAAAACTGCAATAAAACCAATCTGCAGAGAAATCCTGGCTCCATAGATTATGCGGCTAAAAATATCGCGTCCAAACTCATCTGTGCCCAGCAGATTTTCTGATGATGGTGGTCTAAAAGACTTAATGAAATTTTGTTCTAAAGGATCATAAGGAGCAATTAAGGGAGCAAAAATAGCAATTACAGCAAATATAATCAGGATAATGACTCCAGCAATAGCAGTTCTATTTTTTCGCATCCTGCGCAAAGAAATAGTCCAGAGACTTTCACTCTTTATTTTCTTTTCTGCTGTTATTCCAGTTAACTTAGCCAAGACTCACACCTCCAGATTAAGAATAATGAATTCGGGGATCCAGATATGAATATAGAATATCCACAATCAGATTAATAAAGACAAAAAATGAAGCAATAAAAATTACTGCTCCCTGAATCACCGGAAAATCTCTGCCTAAAATACCGTTAATTAAAAGCCTGCCTACTCCTGCTCTAGCAAACACAGTTTCAGTCAAAACTGCCCCACCAAGAAAACTGCCAAACTGAAGCCCAATAATTGTCACAACCGGGATTAATGCATTTTTAAGCACATGTTTTAAGATAACTACTTTTTCCGGTAAGCCTTTGGCCCGGGCTGTTCTAATATAATCCTGATTTAAAACTTCTAAGGTGGTAGACCTTGTCATCCGGGCAATCATTGCTACCGGAATTGTTGCCAGAGTAATTGCAGGTAAAATAAGATGTAAAAATGTGCTTCTAAAAGCAGCCCAGTTACCAGTTAAAATACTATCCAAAAGATAAAAATTTGTAATAACATCTAGATCCGCCATTCTTGAGATACGACCGGATATGGGAAGCCAGCCGAGTCGGGAGCCAAAAACTAACATCAGCATCATCCCCACCCAGAATACCGGCATCGAAATCCCGAGTAAGGCTCCAACCATAGTTAAGTTATCGATCAGAGAATATTGTTTAATTGCCGAAATTATTCCGGCAGCTATTCCAATTAGACTGGCAAAAATCATACTCAAAATTGTGAGTTCTATTGTAGCTGGAAAAGCCGCTCCAATCTCATTAATAACAGGATTTCTATTTCTAATAGATCTTCCCAGATCACCCTGTAGTAAGTTGCTTAGAAATTTGAAATACTGAATATGGAGAGGCTGATCAAAACCAAGTTCACGCCTTAATCGTTGTGCATCTTCGGCAGTTCCCTTATCTCCCAGCATAATCTGTACTGGATCTCCAGGTATTAAATGAATCATTAAAAAAACCACAATTGAAATCGCAAGTAATAATGGTATCAAAAGCAGCAGTCTTCTTAAAATATAGCTAAACATATTTCTCACCTCTAAAGATTTGGGGACAGCTGCAGACTGTCCCCACATTTATTAATTACTGCTCCAACCAGACTTTGTGGAAGTACTTGTTGTTGGTTGGATAAAGCACATAATTTTTAACACTTGTTCTGATAGGTATCTGCATCTTCATGTGGTTTAAGAATACAAATGGCGCATCGTCTACAACTATCTGCTGTACTTTTTTATATAATTTCTCTCTTTCAGCTTCATCTGTAATCTGCTGGGCTTCTTCCAGTAATCTATCCACTTCTTCGTTAACATAGAAAGCTCGATTAGTTGAGCCGCGGTTATCAGAATTAAAGAAAACATTTAAGAAATTATCCGGGTCACCATTATCAGCGATCCAGCCAAAAAAGGCGGCTGTATGTTTTCCAGCTTTACCTTCTTCAATATAGGTACCCCACTCTAACTGCTCAATATTTGCTTTAATGCCGACTTCACTTAAATACTGCTGAACAGCTGTAGCCAGTCTGGCTCCAACAGGGTTGTATGATCTAGGAGCAGAATAGGTGCGGAGGGTAAATTCAAAACCATCTCCATAACCTGCTTCCTCAAGCAGTTCTCTTGCCATTTCTGGATCATAGGGATAACCTTCAAGAGTGTCATCATAGCCCCAGATTGTTGGTGGCAGAGGTCCTTTGGCAACAGTTGCCTGTCCACCCATTAAATAATCAACAATCTCTTGTTTGTTAACTGCATAGTTCATTGCTTTTCTGACCTCTTTATTATCAAAAGGCTTTTTTTCATTATGGAGGGCAATATAACCGATATTAAGTCCCGGTGCTTCTAAAAGCTCGAGCTCCTCATTTTCTCTAACCCTTTCAATATCTGTAGGGTTTAAACCTTCCATTAGGTGAACATTTCCATTTTCCAATTCAAGTAGACGGGTCTGATTATTTGGAATAACGGTAAAAATAAGTTCATCTAAATAGGGACGGCCATCCCAGTAGTCTTCATTTGCTTCCAGAGTAATCTGATCATCTCTGACCCACTCTACAAATTTGAAGGCACCTGTTCCCACAGGATTTTTAAAGATATCTTCGCCATATTCTTTAACTGCTTCCGGGCTGGCAATCATAGTTGCAAACATTGCTAGATTTTTAAGGAAAGGAGCGTAGGGATTTTCTAGAGTAAATTTAACTGTATATTCATCAACTGCTGTTACCTCATCTATCATACCCAGTGAAAAGCCGGCATAGGGATAAGAACCCTCAAGATAGTAGGGATGTTCTGGATCCAGCTGGCGTTCAATATCAAAAACTACAGCTTCTGCATTAAAGGGAGTTCCATCGTGGAATTGAACTCCTTCTCTTAAATTAAAAACATATTCTAAACCATCATCAGAAATTTCCCAGTCAGTAGCAAGGGCCGGTTCTATCTCTGTGGTACCTGACTTAAAGCGGACAAGTCCATCAAAAACATTGACAATTACATCAGCAGAGTTACCAAGTGTTGTCATATGAGGATCTAATGCATCAGCATCTGCTCCTGTAGCATAAATCAGTGTTCCCCCATACTGACCTTCGTGGTTATCTGCCAGAGCTGAACCGGTCATTCCCAAAATCACTGCAGTAATCAAAAGCAAAAACAACAATCTTTTAAACATCTTCACTCCTCCTTGTATAATGTGCTTAGTGATATTTAAAGATTTATCACTAATAAAAATAAATTTATATTATCCACAACTTTATTTTTTGATTATTATAATAATATTATGAAAATTTATAATATTAAAAAAAGACCTTACATGATATATTTCGCTATAAATTAGTTAAATCCTGCCAGCTAAAAATAAAAAATCCTCTTTTTGAGTGAGTATTTTACTCAAGCAAAAGAGGATTTTATTTAAATATTTACTTTGTCATAAATTAAGTTACCAGTTCTCCAGCTCAAGCTTATCAAAGACCAAAGGATTTAATACTTGAAGTGCCTCCTCCTGCAGTTCTCTGACAGCCTGCTGGAATTTATACCAGTGACTCTCTTTATACTTTTCTATTTTCCAGCTGTAGCTGTTTTTAAAAATCTTTAGATGGCTTGATAAAAGATCCAAAAAGAGTCGCTGCCAGGGACTGCTGTTATCAATTTTCATAAATCTGAAATCAACCTTAATTACTTCATTAAACCACTCTGAGATCTGATAATCCTTAAGCTCGACCCCACCGTATTCTTCTCTTAAGGCAAGCTTTTTATATCTTTCAAGCCTCTGATCTTTAGTATTGGTATTAAATAAATTTGGGTTACAGCTGCTGCTTCCAATTGCTTTAGCCAGATCCCTTTTCAGCTCTTTTTTCTCTCTTTTTAAATCATGTTTTTTCAAATCAGGTTCCTGGTATAATTTAAGTTCTTTAAAAATTCTCCCGGCAGCCTTAAGAAAAATCTTTTTATTATCCCTCAGCGAGTGGGAATCACACAAACGCGGATCTTCCCAGATTAAATTTGGAATATCCGGTCGGTGTTTTGCTGCTGCATGGCCAATTTCATAAGGAGAGTTGTTGAGTAAAGAATTTAACTTTTTTTGAATATCCTTAACTATATTAAATTCATCATAATAGCCGACAAAATTCTGGTGGGCAAAGGTATCGGCAAAGCTGTGGACTGCAAGACCTATTTTATATAGGTTATCTGATTTTAAGGCAAGCTTAAGAATTTCTCTGGCATTTTTACTGTCTGGAGTTGTATTTAAAAGGTGGAGTTTGCCATCCTTTCTCCGGGCTGAATCAGCAGTCGGTTCACCTGGAATAAAGTGAAAAATAGGATAGATACGAAAGAGCTTCTTTTTCGGCTTTGTTATATTTTTTGTCTGAGAAATATAGTTGCTGTAATTATCACTGCTATTTTGAGAAATATTATAAATAATATCATTATCATCTATATACTGGCTGGAATAGGCTAAAGTTCTGGCCTCTTCTGAAGAAAAGCCGGCTCTGGCTGCAATCAGATAAGTCATATAGTAATGAAATTCTATATTCAAATTTATCACCTCTAAAAGTTAATTCTCCAAAGAGTATAATTTTTCCTTCTTTTTAGTGAAATTTTTCTCAAAAAATATCAATCTTTTAACTTAGATGATTTTTAAACTGAAATATTCATTATTTAGCATAATTTAATCTTCAGTTAATTTACAAGGAGTAGAATATAAACTATAATAAAATTTAGGAATAACAGGAGGAATTTAAAATGGAAAAGATATATCAGAAACTAAAAAACTGGTTTGAATCATATACAGCTCAATTTGAGATGGAAGCTGAAAAGGATCAGAAAAATATTCAGCTAAAAATTGAACACAGCAAAAGAGTTACTCAAGATATGGAAGAAATAATAGAAAACTTAGATATAAATCCAGAAGATAAATACCTGGCCAGAATAATAGCCCTTTACCACGATATCGGCCGCTTTAAACAGTATAAAAAGTACAAAACTTTTTCTGATTATAAGTCTGAAGATCACGGGGAGCTTGGAGTTCAGGTGATTAAGGAAAATAATTTGATTGAAGATTTAAGTAAAGCTCAGCAGGAAATTATCTATCAGGCCATCAGAGAACACAATAATGCTGACCTCAATCGAGAAAATTTCAAGAGTGAAGAACAGTTATTTTTTGCAAAACTGATCCGAGATGCTGATAAACTGGATATCTTTAATATTTTTGTGGAAAGATATAAAAAGCGGAGCCAGAAGGATTATGTAATCAAACTCTCGACTGATCCCGAGGTCAATGATGAGATCTACAAGAAGGTTTTAAATAGAGAATCAATCAATTATGATAAGCTCCAGACAATTAACGATTTAAAGGTGATGCAGCTCGGCTGGATCTATGATATTAATTTTAAGGAAACTCTTGAGATTATTAAGCAGAGAAAGTATATAGAGACGATCTATGATTCTATGGAGCAGAATCAGCGGGGAGAGGAAATTTATCAGCAGGTCAAAGACTATCTGAACTTAAAAATCCAGCCCTAAAGCTGGATTTTTATAATTTTTAATTTAAGAATTATTTTTCTTTATAATCTCTCTACTTTCAATAGTCTTTAAAACAGCTTCCATATCTTTTCCCAGGCTTGCTTCAACAGCTCCCATTACTGCTCCTTCAACTAAAGGAGCATCAGCGAGTCTAATTTTAGCCTTGACTTCATCATCCAGCCACTCATAAACCATATCAAAACTCATAACCGCACTCCCAAGGTCAGCTAAAACTAAAACCCCATCTTCTTTGTTGATATCTTTAATTGCTTTTTCTATTGCATCAACATCTGTTCCAATATCTCCATCAGCAGTACCACCAATTGCTCTAATATCTAAAGGTGCCTGCATCATCTGTGAAGCCAATATTTTAGTTCCTTCTGCAATTTTATCACTGTGAGAAATAATTAATATACTCAGCACAAACTCACCCCAATATCTAATATTAATTTTTACTTTATAGATTAATCTCAGTCTCAGCATCAAGTAATTCTTTTAATTCCGGATCAAGCTTTAATAAAGTTACTGATAAACCTGCCATTTCAAGTGATGTCATATACTCACCAACATAAGTCTTATAAACAGCAATCCCCTGCTCTTCTAAAAGTTGATGTGCTTTTCGATTCGCAATATAGAGTTCCATTAAGGGAGTTCCACCCATTCCATTGATCATCAAAGCGACTTCTGATTCTTCCCTGAGATCTAATTCAGATAGAAGTTCTGAAATTATAGCTTCAACAATCTGATCTACTTCTCTAATCTCCTGTCTTTCAGTTCCTGGCTCACCATGAATTCCAATTCCCATTTCTATTTCTTTTTCTGATAGAGAAAAAGTTGACTTTTCAGCTCCAGGAACTCTGCAGGGATTGATTGCAACTCCCTTTGTTTTTACATTTTTAATTACCTTTTCAGCTGTACTTACAACCTTTTTTAGATCTGATCCCTTTTCAGCCTCTGCTCCGGCAATTTTATGTACAAAAACTGTGCCAGCAACTCCCCTTCGCCCTGTAGTATAAAGGCTGTCTTCAACTGCAATATCATCATTAACAATCACTTGCTCTACTTCAATATCATCCATGGCTGCCATCTCAGCTGCCATCTCGAAATTCATAACATCACCAGTATAATTTTTAACAACCATTAAAACTCCACTACCACTGTCAACTTCCTTAATAGCCTCATAAATTGCATCAGGAGTTGGTGAGGTAAAAACAGCACCTGATACTGCTGCATCAAGCATACCCCTGCCAACATAACCAGCATGAGCAGGTTCATGACCACTTCCACCACCACTGATTAAAGCCACTTTGCCTGCTGAGAGCTCCTTTCTAACTACTATATTAAAATTATCAATTTTTCTTAATCTATCTTGATTGGCAAGATAAATTCCTTCTATCATCTCACTAACTACATTTTCCGGCTTATTAATTAATTTCTTTTTCATAATTTACCCCTTTAATTTTGATTTGCAAGAAAAGGCTACTCGGCGGCTGCAATCATTTCTATTTCAACCAGAGAATCCTTAGGTAAACTGCTTACTTCAACAGTTGATCTTGCTGGAGGTGTGTCTTTAAAATAGGAGCTGTAGATCTCATTAACTTTAGAAAAGTCATTTAAATCCTTAAGGAAAATAGTTGTTTTTAGAACACTATCAAAATCTGTACCCGCTTCTTTTAAAACCTCAGCTAAGTTTTTCATGACCTGGCTGGTCTGTTTTTCTATATCACTTTCCAGCATTTCTCCACTTTCTGGATCTATCGGTATCTGACCTGAGCTGAAAAGCAAGTTTTCGAATTTAATCGCCTGCGAATAAGGCCCTATAGCTGCCGGTGCTTTTTTACTTGTAATCTGTTTTTTCATAAATATCAACTCCTATATTTGATTTAAATTAATTAATTTCAAAATATATAGCTAAAATCTTTAATGATTCTTATAAACCATCATTAATTACTCTGACTATTGTATCATTGATAGTCTGAAATCTCGGTACTGAAAGTTCAGATAAGTTTTCAAGTGTGGCTTCTAAACTGTGATTGACAATTCCTACAGGTGTTTCCAGTTCCAGACCGGATTTAGCAAGCTTATAGTGCTTGTAAGCCTGCTCAAAGGCGGTAACTGCTTTTAAAGCACAGGTTGATTTAGCACCATCACAGATAATACCACTGCTGTCACCTATCATCTGCTTAATTGCTAGCTCAATCTTTCCTTCCTCTCCATCAAGATAAAGTAGTGCTGCTGTAATCCCTGGAGCTGCAGCAGAAATCAAACCACAGAGGGAGGATAATTTGCCCATATATAATTTTATATAATAGGTTATCAAATGAGCTAAAAGTGTTGCCTTAAGTGCCTTTTCTTCTTTATTTAAAAGCTTTGCTGTCTCATTGACTGCAAGAGAAATAGTAATCCCCTGATCTCCGCTGCCAGAAGAAGCCAGCGCTGGAAGTGAAACACCCGCCATTCTGGCATCAATTCCATGGGCTATTTTGGCAGCAATCTCTCCTACCTCACCTGAAATCAAACTTTCATATTTAAAACCAATGTCATTTGCCCTTCCTGCTTTAGAGGCTTCAACCAGTTTTAAATTGGCATCTAAGCCAGCCTGCAGCAGGCTTTCTATTTCTGAATCATAATTTTCCTCAATCATTTTAATCATCTCAGCAAAATTTAAAGACTTAATATTCTCAGCCAGATTATCTTCCTTTTCTTTTAAATTATTTTGATTAAGATCAAACTCTGTTTTACCATCAACTTTAATTGAAATCAAGTTGCTGTGTTCTCCGCTGATAACTGCTTCAGTTATCTGATCAGCCATAATTGTTGCTTTAATATAGGGAGTGGATCTGTCAACAATTTTGAGTTTGACTTTTTCAATAATCTTTTCTGCTTTAGTTAATTTTTCTTGATCATTATCAGCTAAAACCTCAAGTTTTAACTGCTGAGGATTTTTGCTGTAATATCCAAGGGCAGCTGCAATTTTATTGCCGCGGTATTTTTTAATTCCTGGTATCCCAGTAGTCATTCCATTTTTATAGACAAAACCATCAGTTTCAACTATGATTTCATTTAGTTCTCCTTTAGAATATTCTGCAGCTGATGCAACAGCATATGCTACTGCTCCTGGTTCAGTGCAGCCATTAGCATACTTTAATTCTTTTTTTACAAAATCTTTTATGATATTCAAGCTACCGGCCCCCTAATCTTACTTAATATTAATCGATTCGCTTTTTTCTAAGTTGATAATAAAGCACTTAGAAGAACCTGAATGAGCATTTAAAATTCGGTGTGGTCTCTGAGCTATATAAATCATTGAATCCCCTTCTTCACAGATCAGCTTTTCCTGATTATTAGAAAAATCGAGAACAACTTTCCCTTCCAAAACATAAACAAACTCTACCCCTTTATGAGTTGTATAATCAAAATTTTCGTTCTGATCTTCTAAAGTCAGTAAAACCACTTCCATCTCTTCTAACTTGGGCATCAAAAACTTTAAAAACTTATTATCATTTTCGACCTCTATATGGTCAGAATTAGAAAAATGATAGGTCTCTAAAGACTGAGGTTTGACAAATAAATTGGCAATATGGATAGAAAAAAATGAAGCAATTTTATCAAGCGCTTTTAATGAGGGGGCAATTTTCCCATTTTCAAGCTGACTTAAAAAGGAAACTGAAAGTCCTGTTTCATCTGCTAGCTCCTGTAAAGTAAGGTCATGATTTAGTCTTTCAAGTTTAATTTTTTCTCCGACATAACTATATTTTTCTGTTACCATTTTGTATTCACCCCCTCATTAAATTACAAATTTAATTTAAATATCTGCTGAAACTTTCTAAAAAGAAGAAAGCTGCTGCTGCACCAGGATCCTTCTTCCCCTTAGATTTCTCACCATAATAATGAGCTCGACCAAATTGAGAAACCATATTTTTAGTTTGCTCAACACCGTTTTCGGCAGCCTGTACGGCTTTTTTCATCCCTTCTTTTAAATCAGCACCATTATCTCTGCTTTCTTTCAAAGCATTATAAGCTGGCACCAGGCTATCAAGCATGGTCTTATCTCCAACCTCTGCTTTGCCTCTTTCTTTAATTCCTTCAATACCTTTTTCAAACATTAGAACTATTTTATCATAATCTACCCTGTTATTTCCATCTGCAGCTGCTGCAGCTCTGATAAATGCTGTAGCTGTGAGTGTTCCCATGGTTGCTGCTGCCTTATTTGCCATTGCAAAACCCGCTTTTTTCAGTAGTTCTCCGATATTATCTCCCGCATAATTTTCAGCTTCTTCTCTGGCAGCAGAGAAGGCTTTTTCCATTGTAATTCCTAAGTCTCCATCTCCCATAGCAGAATCTAATTCAATTAAAATATCCTTTTTTTCTTTGGCTGTTTTTTCTAATTCCACAAATATTTCTTTTAAATCTTCAATTTTCAACTCCACCATCTTCACCCCCTGTTAACTATATCTGACTGTTCAAAAAATGGAGAATATGCCGGGGCATCAAGTAATGACTTTAATTCTTCATCTAATTTAATTACAGTTATCGACATTCCTGCCATTTCCATTGAGGTGGCATATTCACCTATATACTTCCTGTAAACTTTGATCTCTTTTTCTGCCAGAAGATCAGCCACTTTATTATAAATAATATATAATTCTTCTTTGGGAGTTGCTCCGAGACTATTAACTAAGATTGAAATTTCGTCACCACTCTGATAGGGACCATCTGCCAAGATTTTCTCTATCATAATCTCTGCTATTTTATCAGCTGTTTTAAGCTCTGTTCTTTCAATTCCGGGCTCCCCGTGAATTCCCATTCCTAATTCCATTTCATCATCTTCAATTGTAAAGGTTGGCCTCTGGGATTCCGGTATTACACAGGGACTTAAGGCAATACCTAAACTTCTGGTATTTGCAAGGGCTTTTTCAGTTACTACTACTACCTCGTCTAAGTCCAGTCCCTTTTCAGCTGCAGCTCCGGCTATTTTATAAGCATAAAACAGTCCTGCCACACCTCTTCTCTTAGAGATATCCTCCCCTGTTGCTAGGTCATCTCTGACCAGCACTGTTTTAACCTCTATCCCATCAGCAGCCGCCATTTCCGCAGCCATATCAAAATTCATCACATCTCCACCATAATTACCATATAAGTAGAGTACACCTTTACCGGAATCGATCGCCTTTGTGACATTATACATTTCTGCAGCACTTGGTGAGGCAAAAACATTACCAACCGCACAGCCATCACAGAGACCATGACCTACATAACCTAAAAAAACTGGCAGGTGCCCTGAGCCACCTCCTGTGGCAATTGCAACTTTATCCTCAACTGGAGCATCTTTTCTTACAATTTCTCTTAAACTCTGATCAGCTTTTTTAAAATCTTTAGAATGAGCTTTTAAAATTCCACTCAGCATTTCATCAACAAAGTTTTCAGGTTTATTTATAATCTTTTTCAAGCTAAAACTCCCCCTTTATCAGTTTAACTTTACTTTTTCTTTTTAGAGATCACAAGTCGGCAGTCGTTATCGCCAGCTGCAATAGTTTTCTGCAGGTCAAATTCAAATTCATCATAAGTACTTATAATCCCGCGGTCACCTTCCATAGCAATATCACAGTACTGATCAATTGCAGCTTCATCATCAGTTAATTTTAACCAGGCAGCAACCAGTGGACAGTAATTAAAGGTAACTACAAGCTCTTCCTCATCAACTTCAACATCCATCTCAAATACATTACGGATATCCTCTGGTAAAAAGCCTTCAGAAAATTCTTCTAAACTGTCTGTATCTGGAAATTTATTTTCACCATGGAAACAACCACAGCGTCTAATTGCTTCCCGAGCAAAATCTTCTTCTTTTAATCCCTTCTTTTCAGCTTCATCAACTAGATAATAATACCAGGTTGCTCTGTGCTCAATAAAACTTCTTAATAATTCTGTTCTCTCATCACTTAAGTTTTTTTCATTTTTAATTGTCATTTTCAATTCCTCCTAGATTTTTAAATTAAATTTAAATAAATAGCTTTGATTAAGCTAAAGCTATCTTAACCCACACCTAAATAAGCCTCTGCCAGTTTTGGATCGTTGATCAGTTTTTCTCTTCTGTCAGACATTATGATATTTCCAGTTTCCATTACATAACCTCTGTGAGCAATACTTAGAGCTTTACGAGCATTCTGCTCCACCAGCAAAATAGTGGTTCCTAAGTCCTCATTAATCTCCTTAATCAATTTGATGATCTGTTCAACAAGTAAGGGAGCAAGCCCCAGTGAAGGTTCATCCAGCATCATAATCACCGGATCCATCATTAAGCCTCTGGCAATAGCCAGCATCTGCTGTTCTCCACCACTTAAATTACCACCATCCTGATTTCTTCTCTCTTTAAGACGGGGAAATATATCATACATTCTGGCTAATTTATCCTGGTATTCTGCCTTAGTCTGATCTGTTTTACTGTAGCTTCCCATATATAGGTTTTCTTCTACAGTCAGCTGTGAAAAAATATGTCTTCCTTCTGGAACATGGCAGATTCCTTTATCAACAATCTCATGGGCGGGTAAGGAAGTTATATCCTCTCCCTGAAAAATGACCTTACCTCCAGCCTTATCCTCAATATTAGAAATCCCCCTTAAGGTGCTGCTCTTACCTGCTCCGTTAGAACCGATGATAGTTACAATCTCTCCTGCTTCAACTTCAAAAGAAATTCCCTTTACTGCTTCAACATGACCATAATGTATTTTGAGATCTTCTGCTTTAAGCATTTTAAAACCTCCCTTCACTTTACTTACCGAGATATGCTTCAATTACTTCCGGATTTTTCTGCACCTCGGCTGCTGTTCCCTGGGCCAACTTAACTCCATTATTTAAAACTAAAATTTCATCACACATCCCCATAATAACCTTCATATCGTGCTCAATAATTACAACTGTGATTCCTTCTTTATTAAGCTGCTCTAATAATTCTACAACTTCATCAGTCTCATGGGGGTTCATTCCCGCAGCCGGTTCATCTACTAAAAGAATTTCGGGTTTTACAGCCAGTGCTCTTGCAATTTCTAAACGCCTTTTATCACCATAGGATAAATTTTTGGCAAGGTTATTTTTTTTATCCAGCATATTAACTCTTTCTAAAAGCTTTAAACCCTCTAAATGAACTTTTTCTTCGTCTTCTTTTAGCTTGTTATTTTTAAGTACTGCATCAAGCATATTAGTCTTAGTCTGGGTGTGAAAGCCTATTTTTACATTTTCTAAAACTTCCATTTCTTCAAAGAGCTTAATATTTTGAAAGGTCCTAGCTATTCCAAGTCTGGTTACCTTTTGCGGAGGCAAATTTGTTATTTCACCATCTTTAAAATATATTTTACCTTTGGTTACACCTAAGGTTCCTGTTAAAAGATTAAAAAGTGTTGTTTTTCCAGCTCCATTGGGGCCAATAATTCCAAAGATTTCTCCTTTATCCACACTAAAATCAACCTGGTCAACTGCTCTTACTCCCCCAAAATATTTACATAAATTTTCGGATGATAGTATCTTTGTCATAATCCACCTCCTCAATCTTAATTATCTTCTGACTCGCTGAGGTCTCTTTTAAAAGTTCTGCCTCCCAAAAGCCCCTCTGGTTTATAATGAATTATTAGTAAAATTGCCACACCATAGATTATCATCTGGTAGCGGGCAAAACTTCTAAAAACCTGCGGCAGAATGGTTAAAACTGCTCCACCTAAAATCGGACCAGCAAGAGTACCTGTACCTCCTACTAAAACCATAGCAAAAAAACGAAAGCTCTCATCTAAAATAAAGCTATCTGCACTTACATAACCGGCAAAATAAGCAAAAAATGCTCCACCAACTCCGGCCCAGAAAGTACCGTACATCAGATTCATAATCTTGTATTTAAATGTATCTACTCCCATCGAAGCAGAAGCCTGCTCATCTTCTCTAATTGAGATCCAGGCTCTTCCCACTCTTGAATTAATTATTCTGTAGGTCATCAAAAGCATTAAAAAAAGCAGAATAAAAATCATAAAATAAAAATGGGTGTTTGTTGATAAACGCATGCCAAAAATTTGAGGTATTGGAACCCCCGGAATTCCAAAAGGACCCCTGGTCAGACTCCGCCAGTTTAGAATTGTCAATCTGGTTATTTCTGCAAAGCCAAGGGTTGTAAAGGCAAAGAATATCCCCCTGAGTCTTAAAGTAGGTATTCCAAGCATCAAACTAAATAAAGAAGCAACAAACCCACTTATTAAAATTACAATTATAAAATTCAGATTAAATCTGGTAGAAATAATTGCAGCTGTATAAGCTCCAATGGCATAAAAAGCAACATGCCCAATATTATACTGTCCCGTATAGCCAACAATTACATTAAGACTACTGGAAAGCAGTACATACATTAAAGTTAATACTGCAATGTGTAAGACATACTGATTTTCTACCACAAAAGGCAGAATTAATAAAACAATAATCAATAAAAATATATACTTTAATTTATTTTTATTAATATTTGTAATTATTTTTTCAAATATATTAGCAGCCATTTTTTCACCTCTTATAACAAATATTATTTATACTTAAATTAAAATTTAACTTCCTTACCAAAAAGCCCTGAAGGTTTTACTACTAAAACAATAATCAAAATAATAAAAGCTACCACATCTCTGTAGCCTGATGAAAAGACAGCTACTGCCAGATTTTCCATGATCCCAAGTATATAACCACCAATTACTGCACCTGGAATACTTGTGATTCCTCCCAAAACTACAGCAGTAAAGGCTTTAAGTCCAAGGTTTGGACCCATCATCGGGCTAATCGCATTATAGAAAGAACCAAGCATAATACCACCAAAAACTCCCAGAACAACACCTAAAGAATGGCCGAATTTAATTGATTTGTCTACATTAACTCCAACTAACTTGGCAGCATCCTGATCCATCGATAAAGCTCTGATCCCAATTCCGGTTCTGGTGTTATTTAGAAAATATCTTAAAGCATAAATGAAAATAAGAGTAAAAATAATTATCCCCAGCTGGATATATAAAATATTTAAATTACCAATCTCTATTTTACCCTCAATTAGAGTTGGAATACTCTTATTACCTGTACCAAAAATTATCTGAGAGGCACTTCTTAAAAATATTCCAAAACCAACAGTAGTTATTAACATCAGCATCCTAGCTTCTTTTCTGAATTTTTCATAACATATTTTTTCTACCAGTACTCCAAATAAAAAAGTTATGGGAAGTGCAAGCAACATTGCAAGTATCAAATTTAAACCAAGAACGGCATAAAAATAATAGCCAACAAAAACTCCAAAAATCACTATATCTCCGTAAGCAAAGGTTACCAGACCAAGTGTTCCAAAAATAAGTGAATAACCAATTGCCATTAAAGCATATATCGACCCCTGGGTAATACCGTTAAAAAGCTGACTTAAATAAAAACCAAACATCAAATTACCCCCTTTTGTGCAGTGCACTGCTATTAAAATATCAACCAGCCTTCAGCTTTACTAAAGACCGGTTGATAGATTAGATTTATTATCTATAATCTTCCTGCACTACCCAATCTCCATCTTTAACTTCCATAATCATATAACTTCTTACTACATCTCCTACATCGGTAAATTCAATAGTTCCTGTTACTCCTTCAAAGTTTTCAGTTTCTGCTAGTGCATCTCTAATTGCTACTCGATCAAAACCTGCTCTTTCAATTGCATCAGCTAAAAGCATCATGGAATCATAGGCTACTGCCGCATGTAGGTTAGGATTTCTGTCGGCTCTTTCTCTAAATTCTGCAATAAAGCTCTGCACCTTTTCTTTTGGATCCTCTAAAGCAAAGAAAGTATTTGTAACCAGACCTTCTCCTGATTCTCCTGATAACTTTAAGAACTGCTCAGAGAAAACAGAACTAGGAGCTAATTTTGCAACATCCCATTCCATTCTATCGATCTGATTTACTACCTGGGATGCTTCATTATACATTGCTGCAATATAAACTCCTTCAGGATTATTCTGCTTAACATTTGTTAAAATCGCACTAAAGTCAGTTTCTCCACCAAAAAATGCTTCTGTACCGGTTACTTCCAGTCCAACCTTTTCTGCTGCTGCTACGAAGTTTTCCATTGTAGAAACTCCCCAGTCATTATTAATATAAATAACTGCTACAGAATCAATACCCAAATATTCTTTGGCGATATATTCTGCATTAAATGGTCCTTCAGCAGCCTGAGTACCAACTATTCCAAACATAAACTCACCTGAGCGAGCAAAATCTGGGTGAGAAGAAGTTGGAGAAAGCTGAACCATCTGATTTCTCTCATAGATCGGAGCTGCTGCTAGACAACTTGTACTTGTAAAATCACCAATTTCGGCAACTATTTCTTTATTCTGTACAAATTCCTGAGCAATACTGGCTGCTACATTCGGTTTACCTTCACTGTTTCTAACAATTATCTCGACTTCTCTACCTCTAATTCCACCATTTGCATTTATTCGGTCAGCAGCTATTTCTACTGAATACTGAAAGTTCTCACCAAATTCAGCATAGTTACCGGTAATTGGTGCAGAAAGACCAATTTTTACAGTATCTTCTGCGGCTCCAGCGCTGAGAACAAACGTAAAGATCACAGTCAGGACTAATAAACTTAATAGATAACTTTTTCTCATTGGAGTAATTCCCCCTAAATAATTTTTTGTTCTGTAAAACAGACAGTATTAACAAAGGCAAAATAATAAGTACAGTTTACTTTTTGGCTGCACCTCCCCCCAAAGCTAATTTTCATTTATAATAAAATTTATTATATTTTTAATTATCTTACTATTCACTATATTGTGATTATATTTAATTAATATTAAAATGTCAAGCACTTTTTTTATCTATAATGAAAATATAGCTTTGTTTATCTAGAATAACTATATAATATTTAAGTTATAGTGAAATTGCAATAGAGTATTTAACTTATATTTCAGTATACATGAATTTTAAATAAGAAAATCCTGTTAACCTCATATAATTATGAAGATAACAGGATAAATGATCCATAAATCTAATATACAATTGTTTTCAAAACTTCTGTTTTAAACATTTTCATTCTATGATTTTCTTGTACTTTAATCCATATTATTCAATATTATCTTCCGTATAACTTCTTCAATAAATATAAAAAATATTGTTCTTGTTTTTTGATATGGCTCCAGGTAATCTGGCTGATTAAATTTAGAAAGCCAGAAAATTTTATCACACTGATTGAAAAGAGAGGTATTATATTCCTCAACAACAATTGCAACCTTTGCTCCCTGCTCTTTTGCATCTTCATAAATAGGTTTAAATGAACAAAATGAACCAGTAGCTGTAAAAATAATCAGCAGTGTTTTATCATCAAGCATTGATGAGATAGATGAATCATCTGATAAAGAAACAACCATTTTATCTGTACAGGTCCTAAATTTATATTCAAAATACTCAGTAATAGCGCCTGAAGGGCCATAACCAAATAGAACAAGCTTCTCATGCTGATCAATCAATTCTATAAACTCGTCTATCATTGAAGTATCAAAATCATCAATAAAATTTCTAATTCTTTTTAGTTCATCTGACTGCTCTTTATTGGGTATCTCTTCATCATATAAAAAGGCTATATACTGTTTATAGTTATCAAATCCAAGCTTTTTCACATATTTAGAAATTTTTGACACAGAACAATCGCATACTTCTGCCGCATCTCTTATCTTAAAAGCAGGATGATCTTTTGAATACTCCAGTAGCTTTGCATATATTTCTTTTTCAAAATCATTCAAATTATCTAAATCAATATTTATCAATACAATTCACAATCCTTATAATTTAACTTTTATTATTCTCCCACAATTTGTAATTAATTATATAATTATGATTTATATACGTCAAGTGATATATTAAGTATCTTTGTATACATTTTTGTGATTATAATTATTCATATTTTCTACCGGCAGCTTTATTAACTAAAGAAGAATATTTCTTTAAAATGCTTCTCGGTATAAACTTAATTATTTTAATTCCGATCTCCTTTTTACTGAGATAGGAGTTAAACCAGAGCAGAAATGCACCTAAATATCCTTTAAACTTTTGAAAAATTGATTGATCACTAAGATCATATGCTTTCCCATAATCAGGAACTTCTTTAGAAAATATTTTAAACAAACTCAACCTATATGCTATAGTATGTTTTTTCCTCATAATAATTTTCTTCTGGGACTCTTTAATTTTATCTTTTGAAATCTTTTCAGCAGCAATAATACCATTAACTTTCATTTCCCTGATAATCTTTTCAGCAAATTTAGTTCTGCTGATGATTATTGAAGTACCAAGATCATCTTCTGCTTCTATCTCCTTTAACCAGGCATCACCAAGTGAAATATCCGCTAACTCTCCCACCAAATCACTGCAGCTTAAACACCTATAAGGTGTAAAAAAATAAGAGGCAAAATAGGGACTCCAGTAATCATAAAGGGGAATTGATGAACTATGATCTTCATATTCTATACTTGCCTTGCCGGGCCAACCACTGCCCCTGTATTCAAGCTTTTTTATATTTTTACTCCCTGAGGCAAGCTTATCTAAAATAACTTCTGTCCCGGAATAATCGACTGAATGAGTACACAAAAGTCCAATTGAAAATATTATTTTTTTCCGCAGCCACTTCTCCTGCTGCTGAAGTTTCCTCAGGCCCTGAATATGGCAGGGTAGTCCTACAAATGCAAATTTAGCATCACTTTCAAAATTTCTTAACTCCTTTAAGGCTGATAAGGGATGGGTTGAGCAGTACTTTGAATTTTTTGCAGCTTTGATTTCTTCTGCACTTTGAGCAATAAAAGTTTTACTTTTTCTTTTATCCTCTTCACTCATTTTTGTCACTACTGCTCCCTCAATAATTCCCTCTTCAAGTAAATAAATTAAAATGCTGGTAGCCAGACCGCCTGAAGCAGCTTCATATCTTAATTTTTGATCAGCTGCATAAGCGAGATAATTTGATAAATATCTACCGAGAACCTCATCTTTATTGCCCGAATTATCGGCTGCAAAAAGAGTATCTGCATATCCCTCTAAACTAATTGAAGTTCCAGGACACACATTCAGACATTTATCACATTCTATACATTTAATATTATCAACTTCAGGAAGATAAACATTATTTTTTAATTTAATCTCTACAGCAGCAACAGGACAGGCCACCTCACAGCTGCCACAGCCCAAGCACAAATAATCGAGATTCAGTTCACCAACATTTTTCATCTGTTTCACCTAACTTTTTAGAGTAGCTTAAAAGCCACTAAAATTATTTTATAATTTAAAGTTGAAAGCATGCTCTAAATAATTTAGCGCCCATAATAGTTATCAACCTCTACAGACATCCTTGAGCTCAGTGGAGTTAATGATATAACATTATCAAAATGAACTGCATAGATATCAGTATCTTTTTCTGCATTTTTTATACTGGGATTCAGCTCCCACTTTAAACTCTGGGCATCAGAAAAATTTCGATCTGCTGGTTTAATATAACGAGCATAATTCATATATGCCTGTCTGGTGATCCTTAGCTCAGTTTCTCTTTTTAGATTTTTTGGAAAATTAACATTTAAAATTCTTGTCTTTCCAGGAAAACCTGACTCAATTATATTTTTTACAATCTTAGAGATGTGATATTTTTCTACTTTCCAGTCTAAATCACTAAAATCACTTGATTTCTGTTTATTGAAGGGAAAAGCTCTTGAAAATGCTATTGAAGGTATCCCAAGACTATCAGCTTCAAAAGCGGCTCCAAGAGTCCCACTGCAGGTATAGGAAAGACCCAAATTTTCCCCATAATTAACTCCACTTATACAGTAATCTGGTTTTTCAGCTGCAATTTCTAAAACTGCATGGGCCACAGATTGTGCAGGTGATGCATTAACCGCATAAGCTTTAACTGTTCTGCCGTTAATATTGATATTTTTTGATTCGATCATTCCAACCTTATCTCCTTTAAGAAAAGCTCTCCCCATTCCTGTCTGCTGCTTTTTAGGGGCAGCAATCAAGAGCCTGGCGAATGGGGATACTGCTTCTGCAAGGGCGTTAAGGCCGGGAGAATTTATTCCATCATCATTTGTTATTAGAATTAAGGGTTTATATTTATGATTATTTTTTAACAATAACTAATCATCCTTTTTATTAATTTTGATATCAAATTTTTCGGGCCTTCTCATCATCAATACAAGTGATGCCAGACTAAATAAACCTAAGAAAAGGGCAGGAAATCCTCCCAGATAGGACATCATTTTTATTCCATCTAAACCTAGGGTTGTTATAAATACAAGTGCAATACCACCAATGATAATTCCCCAGATTAATTTAATCGGTAGTGGTGCTTCTTCATCTCCTATCTTAATTCCAGAAGTACTGATACTTGACATCGCATTTGTAGTAGAGTCAGTTGCTGTAATAAATGAAATCATAACAGCCAGGAGATAAATAGCTATTATAACTCCAGAGAGGGGTAACTCTCCTAAAACGGCATAAGCTGCCGCACCTGAACCCTGTTCACTCATTATTCCTAATACATCTACCTTACCTGTCATCTGATAATTAATTGTAGTTCCAGAAAGTATTGTCATCCAGACAGTACTGAATATACTTGGGAAAACAAAATTCATTAATACAACTTCTTTAATTTTATATCCGTAAGCAACTCTGGCTAGAAAAACTGCAGAAACCGGTGCCCAGGCCATCCAGTTAGACCAGTAAAACATCGTCCAGTCTGAGGCCCACTGATCACCAGCTGCTCCTCCTGTAAAAAGTGCTCTACTAAAAATATTGTCTAAGAATATACCGAAAGTTTCTGTTCCAACTCTCAAAAAATAAACAGATGGACCCAATATTAGTAATACAGCAATTATTATATAATAAATATACATATTAACATTTGAAAGAACTCTGATACCCTTCATCAAACCAGTTCCTGAAGAAATAATAAAGGCTATTGTTCCGGCTACTGTGATCACTACCCAGAGTGATTTACTGTTATTGATGTTAAATAAAGCATTCATTCCTCCACCCATATTCATAACAGCTGTTCCAAAAGATGAAGAAATACCTGTTGCAACTGTAAATAAAACAACTGCATCAATTATGTTATTGAACTTTTTCTGTTTTTTCTGCTTAACTAAAGGAGCAATTTGAGAACCCACACTAAATGAACGCTTCATATTATAATAGGCAAAGCCAAAAACTATAGTAGGAACTGTATAAATAGCATAGGGTATAAATGTCCAGTGAAGATACATTGTTTCCATCGCAAATTTTGCTGCATCTACAGACCTTGGTTCAATTCCTAAAGATTCAGGTGGATAGGCAAAATGCCACATCGGCTCTGCTGTACCCCAGAATAAAATTCCAGCAGCTATAGTTGTACAGAGTGTTATTGCAAACCAGGATGGCCGATTAAGTATTGGTTCAGCATCTTCTCCACCCAGTCTTACTTCCCCGAGAGGTGAAAAATAAACAAAAACAATTATAACAACACTTAAACCACCTGTAATACTAAAGAGCCAGCCCATATCAACTACCATAAAATTTTTAGCAACAGATGTAACTTTTAAGAATAGTTTTTCATTTGTAAAGTTTAAAATAATTGTTGATATCAGCAGAATAAATGTGGGATAAAAAACATATGGCCGTATTTTTTGAACTGTCTTTTCCTCTTCTGAGTTTTCTTCAAATTTTTCTTCCTCATTTTTAAATTTAGTATTTTCCAAAATAACCCCCCTTAAAATATGTAAAGAATATAGCAGCAAATAAAAATTTTAAATAATTTAAGCAAAAAAACATCATATAAACTGGCAGAAAAACTTTTTCTGCCAGTTTATATCTATTTCTTAAAACTATTTATATTCTTACTCTTCATTTAATATATTATGTGATTTTTTTAATAGTTGTTCATTATGCTGTGGAATATGCTTGTATACTTTTTCGTTTATTTCCTGATAAAATTCATGAGTTTCCAGATCTGGAGTAAATGTATCCTCATGTCTTACCATCTTTTCTATAGCTTCTTCTCTGCTGTCATAAACATCAAGAGCTAAGGCAGCACAGATAGCAGAACCAAGTCCAGCAGCTCCATTCACTTCATTTCTGTGGGCAGGTACCCCATAGATATCAGAGAAGATCTGCATAAATAAATCTCCTTTTGAGCCACCACCACTTACTACAATTTCATTTAAATCAATATCCAGCTCATCACACATTGCCTGAGAATTATTATACATTGTTAAGGCTATACCCTCAAGTATTGAGCGGAACATATGAGGTCCTTTGTGGGTTCCATTAAATCCGATCATAATTCCACGCTCATGCTGTTTATTTGGTCTAGGCAGCCAGTGGAGTACTGTATATAAGCCATTACTTCCAGCAGGAATATCTTCAGCAAGCATATTTAAATAATTTTCCGGTGAAATATCTCTCTTTTCTGCCTCTTCTATCACATCACTGCCTAATAAATCTTTGATCCAGGTTACAGTTGACATACCTCTTCTAATTCCACTACTTTCATAGAGAAACTCTCCTGGAGTAGCACCTGGATTTGTAAAGTAGTTTTCTGGTTCAGAGTCGTACTCATCTCCCATCATCATTGATGTTATATATGTACCTAAGGATACAAGAACAGTTCCATCATCTGTTATTCCTGCTCCCAATCCTTCAACAGCTTTGTCATTTGAAGTAGAAACAACTGGTATCCCAGCAGGAATCCCGGTCAACTTACTTGCTTCAGCAGTAACTTCTCCTAAGACAGTTGCTGGATCTACCAATTCAAATAACATATCTCTTGGGGTTGTGTATTTTTCTTCATCTTCAAACCATTCTAAATTTTCAGGATCAATAGGCCAGGGCCCCACATAATTTGACCTTGTATCCTTAGTTTCACCAGTTAATCTGTGAGTTAAATAGCCAGTTGTTGTTGTACAGTATCTTACCTCATCATCTTCTGGCTCATATGGTCTGGAAAGTCTGATATCCATCCAGCTTTGAACCGGTGATGCAAGCTCTCCGTTCTCTTTAAGTAGAGCCCGGCAGCATCTAATGGATAATAAGCCAACTCCTATTATATCATCTTTATTTCCTTCAAATTTTTCAAATACTTTATTACAGGTCTCTTTAAGACTGGTCCATAAGTCATCATCTGGATGAAGGGCTTCACCATTATCACCCAGTTGAATTTCTCTTAACTGTTCAGTATGGGACACAATTTTATGACCTAAAGTATCAAAAATAGTTACTTTGGTGCTTTGAGTTCCTTGATCTATCCCCAATATATATTTTGACATTTTAAAATTCCCCTTTTCAATGATATTTTATCGTACTAAATAACCTCCATCAACAGTAAGTACAGTTCCATTTACATAATCTGAAGCAGAACTGGCTAAGAATACGCAGGCTCCCATTAAATCAGCTTTATCTCCCCATCTATTTGCAGGGATATGAGATAAAATAGTTTCATTCTTCTCTTCATCATTTCTGGTTTCTTCTGTCAATTTAGTCTTAAAATAACCAGGAGCAATTGTATTAACCTGAACATTAAACTGAGCTAATTCATCACACATAGCCTTTGTCAGACCAACAATACCATGTTTTGTAGAAGCATATGCTGGTGACCACTGTCCACCCAGGAATGAGAATAGTGAACCGATATTAATAATTTTTCCACTTTCCTGCTCAATCATATATTTAGAAGCTTCATGGATCATTTCAAAAGCGGCTGTTAGATTTACAGAAACCATCTTATCCCATTCTTTTCTGGTATATTTGGTTACATCTCTAACATTAATGGAAATGCCAGCACAGTTTACTACAATATCAATGCTTCCCCACTCATCTACAACAGCATCAACAGCTTTTTTACACTTACCATCTTCTGTAATATCTGCTTTCATAAACTTATACTCACTGCCACAGGATTCGATCATTTCTTTTGTCTCTCCACCATCACCCTGCAGACTAACTGCCATTACATTTGCTCCACCTTTAGCAAGAGCAGTAGCAAAAGCCTGACCAAGTCCGGTGTTTCCACCTGTAACTAAAGCATTCTTACCTTCTAAATTAAACATATCCATATTAAAGTCCATAACATCCATTATTATTCCTCCTAATTTTTTTGCTTTTTATTTTTTTTAATCTTTGCTGATAATTTTTTAACAAACTCCATCGCATCACCTTCAACAACAATATCTGAAAGGCTGCAGATCGGTGCATTTTTATTAACATTTACAGAAATAATATTCTCTATATTTTTTAACCCTGCAACATGTTCTATAGCTCCACTGATTCCCAGAGCTATATATAAATCAGGGCTTACTGTTTTACCTGACTGACCTACCTGAATATTGCGGGATGCTTTACCATTATCTATAATCTTTCGACTGGCAGAAACTTCAGCATTTAAATTATCAGCCAGCAGTTTTATCTCTTCAAAATTTTTGAGAGTTCCTCCTCCACCTGAAACAAGAATCTCACTCTCTCTAATATCATAAGATATTTCATTTTTTCTGCTCTCTAATAATTTAATATTTCCCTTTTGATAATCTACTGGTTTAAAATCAATTATCTTAACATTTTTTTCAAGCGGAGAATCATAGGAAAAAACATTTTGCCTTACACTTAACATAATTGGTTTTCTGGCCTCAGTTACAATCCCGGCCATTATTCTCCCGCTGAAGGCAGGTCTAACTAGCTCTAATTCATCTCCATCTTTTTTAATTTCAGTTACATCTGCAACTAATCCCACATGAAGCCTCATTGCCAGACGAGGTGCCAGCATTCTACCAAAGTGGGTTGCCGGGATAATAATGCTGTCAAAGTTATATTTATTTTCTATCTCTTCCATAATATCAGTGACAGCAAGAGGATCATAATTTTTAAGTTCCTCATTCTGAACCTTAATTATATAATCAAAATGATTTAGCTCCTGCCTGGCAGCTGAATCATTAATTATAACTCCATAACTCTCAAAATCACTTTCAGCATGGATTTGCTCTGCAACCTCTAAAAGCTCTATTGAATTTTTAATATTTTCAGGATCTAGATAAATTAAAGTTTTTTCCATATTAAACAAAGCCTTTCCTTTCTAAAAATGAATATACGAAATCTATGCCCTGATCATCATTTTTGACTACTGTTTTATCTTTTTCTTTAAAGTTTTTATTATAAGTATTGGCAACTCTCGTTAGAGAGCCCTTAAGTCCTATACTATCTTCAGCAAGCCCAAGTTCTTTATTTGAAATAATGTCCAGCTTATCACTAACATCCAGTGACATATTCTCATACTTTATATAGGGAAGCTCATAACCGCTCTCTTTTCTGAGGCTTAAAACTGCCGGAAATAAAATCTCATATTTTAATCTTTTATCTCCACTTTCAACCTCAAAAACTGCTCTGTCTTTAGTAAATGAATCTTGCTCAATACTCATCAGATTAGACATCTGATTTAAATTGAGTATTTCCCCAACCTGGGCAGGAATATGGGAAGTATCTCCATCAAGGCTTTTACTTCCTGTTAAGATACAGTCATATTCCTTATCCTTTAAATAGGCTGCCAGTATTTTTGCAGTGGCATAGGTATCACTGCCGGCAAAAGCAGTATCTGAGATAATAGTCGCCTGATCGACATCTCTTCTTAAGAGATCTTCTACAAAAGGCCTAACAGATTTCGGCCCCATCGTTAAAACTTCTAATTCAAGATCGGGCCTACTATCTTTAAGCTTTAAGGCAAAAGCAACTGCAGCAGCATCATCCGGATTAAGAATTAATTTAACATTATCTCTGATTAGAACATTTTCTTCATAATCATATTTTATATCTTCTACATTGGGAACATATTTAACAAGGCATATTATTTTCATAGTTTAATTAGGCAACCTCTTCCTCAGAATTTTCCATTATTTCGTTCTTATTAACTCTATAATAGATAGTAGCAATTACTACACCAAGAACTCCTAAACCAGCACTTACAATAAAGTAGGCATTATACCCACCATTACTGCCAAAAGTGTTAAAGAGGAAGGAGTTCATCTGTGGTAAAATAATATCCGGGAAATAACCGATTAAGGATATTAAACCAATTGCTGAACCCATAATCACTGGATCTATTTTTGCTTTTCCAAGTAAAGACCAGTATGTTCCACGGATTGCATAGTAGAATACACCAAAGATTATAGCTAAACCATAGAATACATAATTATTTAAGGAAACCGGTAGAGTTGCTAGCAGAATTAAGCAGATTGCTCCCCCTGTAAGTGCTCCACCAATAGTCTTTTCTTTTCCAATCTTATCTGCTAAATAGCCTCCTAAAAATCCACCAACAGGTCTCATCCAGAGTACTATACCCATAACAGTACCTACTGTTACAGCTGTAGCTCCAACATTTGTTTGCAAAAATCCACCAACATAATATGAAGTCCAGAATACGGAATAACCCATAAATACAATTCCACCCTGAAGGTAGATATATTTATTTTTCAGCAGTTCCTTAAGGTCAGATAGTTTTAATTTAGGTGCTTCATATCCTTCATCCTCATTAGCTTCTGAACTTCTTTGTTCTTTAACAAAGAAAAATACTAAAATAGATGAAATAAGTAAAACAAATGAATACATATAAATAACAGATATTAAAGCATCTGCTTTTGCAGCTACATTGGTGGCTTCACCAAGCACCTGGGCAAAAATAAATACTGCCAGACTTCCTAAGGCAGCTTCTACAACCCCTCTACCACCATCAAGTATACCAAAAAATTTACCTTCATCTTTATCTGTGGAAAGCATTTTCACAAGCTTCATATGGGCACTCCAGAAAGTAAATACTGTAAAAAAGCCCCAGATAGCAAAGATTATTTGGACCTGAGGATGATCAGGAACCTGAGCAAACCAGAATCCTCCTAATGATGTACCAAGTAGTGATAAAGCAAGAAGCTTTTTCGCTGAAAATTTATCACTTAATAATCCACTTGGTAAATATCCAAAGATAAAAACCAGACCTAAAAGTGAATAAATATTATTTAACTGTCCATTTGTCATATTAAATACTGTAAGAATTGTCTCCTGGAACTGAGTTCTTAAATATACCAGAGGATAAATAACTCCTGCTGCTATAACAACTAAAGTAAACTGAAAATATCTATTTAAATCTTCTTTTTTTATATTATCAAACATAATTTCCTCCTTATTTAGAAAAAAGATTATTATTTGATTTCCAGAATTATTTTGATTTGATTTTTAATTTATAAGATTCAAAATTTTTAAAAGAAAATTTTATAAATTAAAAACTTAAGACTGGAAAACTATTTAAATCTATTTATTTTTCTGATAGAATAATTTAGGAGGATTCCTTCTTTGAATGCTTAAACTATTGCTGTAGTAAATGCTAAATTCAAAGAAGGAGGCCTCTTTTTTTATTCCTTTAGCTTTTTACTCTTCTTTATTTATATATTTTTTTATTCCATCTTCTTTAGGGAATATTGAGCCATAATTCATAATACCCTTAGGATCAAATACTTCTTTTAGCTTCTCTAACATGTAATAAGCAGAGCCATGTTCTTCTTTTGTCCATTCACTACGATATTTCCCTATTCCATGGTGATGACACATTGAGCCACCATGTTTTAATGTTTCTTCAACAATTATTTTGTGAATTGGGTGATGGTAAACTCTTAATTCATCTTCTGGAGCACAGTTGATCTCATAATTGTAAACAAAGTATAAGTTTGTTCCATTTATATAACTGTGTGAAGAATGTCCACCCAGTAGAGTCAGTTCATGAGCACGTGGGAACTCTTCTTTAACTCTTTCCATAACATTGTTATAGATTACTGGTATTGTTCCCCAGTCAGCAGAAATTTCTGTAGTAAATCCAGCATGTGAATCATTTTCAATCATACCTTCATACTCATCTTCTATATCCTGCTGTGACCAGTTTAAATTATTAAACCAGTCTTCAATTAATTCACTATCAACCTCTTCGATTATACCCTCGTCAAATTTCTCTACCGCTTCTTCTACTGCTTCTCCGGTAGCCTCAACAATATTTTTTGGTCCTTCTGCCATCAATATCAGAACACATTTATCCTTGCTGAAGTGATAGAAATGCTGTTTTGCATCTTCTTCTGAATAAGCTCTGGCAACTGAAGGACGATAACCATTAACCATTACTTCTCTTAAAACTTTGATTCCGGTTTCAATATCTTCAGTTAAATAACCGTAAAATTTATTGTTTTCAGGATAGTGTTTAAATATTTTTACTGTAACCTCAGTTATGTAACAAAGTGTTCCTTCATTACCAATTGCGATATGTCTAATATCAGGTCCACCGGCTCTTCTTGGTACGTTTTTAATTTTAGAAACGTGACCATCAGGGAATACACATTCTAAACCGATAACCATATCTTCAATTCCACCATATAAAGTTGAAAGCTGACCAATACTTCTGGTTGCAACAAGTCCTCCCATTTTAGCTACTGGTTTTGACTGTGGGGAATGACCTGTAGTAAAACCTTTTTCTCTTAGCTCATCTTCCAATTCTTCCAGCGGCACACCTGCCTGTACAGTTGCCTGCATATTATAAGTGTCGATATCAACAATCTTATTAAGATTTTCTGCATCAATTATTACAGTTAAATCTTTCCAGTTTTCTAACCCCCCTTCTGTTGAAGTATCACCACTTCTTGGAATAACATTGATTTCATTCTCATTACAGAATTGTAAAAGACTGCTTACTTCCTCTGATGAATCTGGATAAACAATTGCTACTGGCTGTGGAACATCGAGGACATTACGAGCAAAAGCATATTTTTTGTATCTGTCTACTGATGCTTCATATAAATCCTCATCATTGGTATTCACCTGCTCTTCTGACAACAAATCAACTAAACTCTCAACAACTTCCTGTTCTTTTTGGACTACACTCACTTTTTTTCCACCTCAATTTGATGATTTTTAATTTTTGAATTTGTTTGACTATTTCAATTTAAATTTATTATAATACTCATTTTTTGCAATGTCAAGAGAAAAAGTGGAAAATTTTCTGTTTTTTATGTTTTTTTAATTTATAAATGGAAAGTTTTCCACTTTTAATTGTAATAATATTCCATTGAAGTTTTTTTATTCTATTAATAAAATCTATTTTTATCCATCAAATTATAATTTTACATCTAAATCGATTACTTTATAAGTAATTAAAAAATAAAAAGCCCCTAAGACTTGTAGAAAACCTCAAGCTCTTAGATGCTGATTAAATAGTTACTAATATTTAACTATATCAAACTATATTATTTAGGCGTAAGTTTTCTCAACCAGATTAAACTTATTTTAATTTATCCTGACGCCATTGCTTTAAATTAATAACTTCGTCTTTTTTCCTTGCTTCTTCAGCAGCAAAGGCCATCAAATGACTCTCCAGCGATTCCTCTAAAGAACTGCTCCAGGCATCAATTTCTTTACCTTTAAGCAAAGAAACAAATTGATTCATTAAACCGCTGTCTCCTCCTCCATGGTGACCGGAAGCAGCTTCAATTTCAATCACTGAATTACTTTTGCCAAAAACAGAAAGTTCAATAATTCCTTTTTCAAAATCACCTTTAATTTCTCCTAAAGAACCATAAATTTTAATATCTCGGGTAATATCTTTTGAAAAAGCAGTCAGGGTAAAATTAACTTCTGTGTTATCACTTTGTGTCATATTTACCCGCTGCACATCTGGTACATTATTATCGGATTTCCAGACACATCTTCCATAAGGACCCTCTTTTAAGGCTTTAAATCTACCTTCATATGATAAGTCAGTAGTAATTACTGAAGTTGGCCAGTCAGTATTATCACCTAGGTATATCTTTCGTGCCGAATAAGGACAGTCTGCCTCTATTTCACAGTAAATACATCTATCAGCAGCATTTTCTGGCTGTAACTCTTCTTTAAAAATTTCTAGAGAAGCTGAGGAACTGAGCTTTTTAGTTTTAGTTCCTAAAAGCCAGTGTAAAATATCGAGATCATGACAGCTTTTTGCTAAAATAATTGGAGCAGCTGAATCAGTATTTCTCCAGTTTCCCCGGACATAACTGTGGGCAAAATGATAATAGCCAATATTCTCATTTAAATCAACATATCTTAGCTTTCCAATCATATTTTGTGAAAGAAGTTCTTTTATTTTAGCAAAGAAATTTGTGTACCTTAAAACATGGGCTACTAAAATATCACTATCTGTAGCTTTATACTTATTATAAATTTCAATTAAATCTTCAAGATTGGGAGCAATCGGTTTTTCCAAGAGAATCTTATATCCTCTTTCCATAGCCTTTAAAACTGGTTCTAAATGCATCTTATCTAAAGTTGCAATTATGATGCCATCTGCCAGCTTTTCTTTCTCCAACAAATCTTTCCAGCTTTCAAACTGCAGCTCTTTAGAAATTTTATGTTCTTTTGCAAAAAAAGCCCGCTTATCAGCATTCGGTTCAGCTACTGCAACTGCTTTAATATCTCCTGGATGTTCTAATATGTATTTACCATAAGCTTCTCGACCTCTATTACCAGCTCCAAGAACTGCAACTGTTGAAATTTTGTTCATAATTATACACCTCGTATATTGTATTTTATCATTTTTATTTATTAATAAACTCTAAGCTTTACTGCTCCATAAGTTAAGACCTGAATCAGATATTTTTGAACATAAGAAAATATAATAGCTGTTATTGAATAGGATATAGAACCGCAAGCAGAAACTCCTGGTTACTAAAATACCAAGAGTTATAAATCACCAATCATATTAAATTTATAAATCTTCTATCTCGATAAGTCATATAATAATGAAATTCATGAACCACAATTATCTCCCCCAAATATATTATTTTTAAAAATTGATAATCCTGACTATTTTATTTTAATGAATAATTGTTCACTATAATCATTAATATCTTCAACATTTAACATTTTATATTTATCATTAACATCTCTAAAATAATCTGCTATAAGTTCTTTACTTATAATCTCATCACTTTTTTCCTCTGCTTTTAAATTTTTTCTAGTCAAACGCCATGGTCTTTCAGAATGAGTCATTTTTTCAAGTGTTTTAGCACTATAACAGCCAAAGTTATCAATAATACTATCTAAAAGTTCTTCTTCTGCTTCGGTAAGTTCAATGTTTTTAAATTCCAAGCTTTCATCTTCAATCGGATTATAACCAAAATTTCTATATTTAAAATATATATCTTTATAAACAGGACCGTGAACCCAAGCTTCACAATTATCATTAAATAAAAACTCATCATAGAATGTTTTATAAAATCCCTGGCTATAATAAAGCAACTTCTGCAGTGCTAAAGGAGTTACTTCACCCAGTTCTTTAAGCAGATACTTAATTACACTATCAATTTTCTTTTCTGTTTTTAGCTCATTATGCTGTAGTTTTTTTATAGCTTCCATAAAATCATTATATGCTTTATCTGTAACTTTATCTCTATTTTCTTCTGCAAGCTGTCTCATATAATTATAATCATCTTTAATCTTTTTTAAAGTTTCAGAATAACTTTTTGAAGGAATATCGCCATCCAGATAACGGGTTAAAGTAGTCTCACCCCAACCTAAAAGTAATGATAAAGGTCTTTTACCAGTATTATATTGATCAACTATCTCTTTAATTTCAGAAACTTTAATAATCCCTGCTTCTTTTCTATATGCATCATCTATTTTTTGAAGATTATGATCATGAAGTTTAGAAATAAAAATTTCTTCACCACAATCATTACAATAAGCCCTCTCTGCTGTATATTTAAATTTTAATCCACGAACTTCCTTCTCCTCAAACTGCTCCTCAATTTTATACTCAACGTCCTTTCTGCACTCAGGACAAAAAGTTTTCATTTTCCTCCCCCTTCTTAATTTTACTTAAATAAAAATTCAATTATTTTTCTATACATAGCCAACTTATATCTTTCTTGATCCATAGCAACTTTAATTTTTTTAAAATATTTCAGAATATCTTTACGTTCAAAATCAGTATATCTCTGCGGTTGAAAATCTGAGATAAGATTATGCTTTCTTAAGAATATTTGTTCTATATTAATTATACATCTATAATACACAAAAATAAATATAAATGTATTAATTAATACATTTTATTTTTGAAATTTATCACTTTAAGAATTAATGTTTTTGATGAGCAGGTGATTAGTCGCTGAACTTTTTTAGAAATCTAAAAAGTCAAAAACCTCTCCCATTATCTCTGCTGGAAGAGGTTTTAAAACAAGTACTGTATTCATATTTTTTATAAACTATCTTCACATTCTCAATTAGCTTCAAATATAAAAAAGCTTAATTAAAACACAGATTAATCTAATTTAACACTGCCCCTGATAATCATTTCCGTTGGAATATTAACAGTTATTGGTAGTTGTCTCTTGTTTTCTATCCGCTCAATTAAGGTCCTTACTGCCATCATCCCCATAAATTCAGTGTGGATTTTTACAGTGGTTAAAGGAGGGATACTAAATTTAGAGGTTGGAATATCATTAATACTGATAATCGAAAGATCTTCCGGAACTTTTATCCCCTTTTCATGCAGGGCTCTTAAAACTCCAATTGCCATTGAGTCATTTGCAACTACATATGCCTCTGGCAGATTATCACTGTCGATTGATTCTCTGGCAATATTATAGCCGGAATCAATAGAAAATTCTCCTAAGATCATATATTCTTCCTCATACAAACCCTTTTGAGTCATGTATTCAATAAAAGCCCTTTCGCGCTGATCCTGAAGACCATTTACATTCTCATCCCGACCACCTATAAAGCCGATTTTATTAAAGCCCTGTTCAAGTAAATATTCTAAAATATCATCAATTACCTTTTTTAAATTAACCACAATCGAATCAAATTTATCACTGTTAACCTCGCGATCAACAAAAACAATATGATCAGTTAATTTATTGAACTTATCTATCTCCTCATCTGAAAAACTGCCGATAGCAATTATTCCATCAATATCTATTTCAGAATCATATTCAAAATCCTCATCATTTCTATATATCTTTTCAATATTAATATCTCTATCCTTAGCTTCAAGTTCAATTCCATAAAAGATAGATAAATAATAAGGATCCTCTATTTCAACTGACTGGGTGAATGATGTTATAATAAGCAGGTTCAGTTCTTTATCCTCTTTTTGTCTTTTTGAATATTTTTCTATTAAAGGAACATATTCTAATTCTTCTACAGCCTCGTATATTTTCTTTCTTGTTTCATCTTTAACAGAAATACTCTGATCACCATTTAAAACTCTAGAAACTGTTGAGATTGAAACATTCGCTTTTTTAGCTATATCTTTAATTGTTGCCATCTAATCACTCCCACTACTCAATTTGCTATATATCTATTATAAACTTTATTCTATAGAAATTAAAATATTTTTAAAATATTTTTATTAATATAGTTTATTAAAGGCAATTATGTTGCTTGAATTAACTTTAAAAGAAAAGCTAAAATCAAAATCATCTGCCTTTAATTCTTCAGCTGCACTGGGACCGCAACTTGCACTGCCCAGAGGCTGTTGTTTATAATCTAACTGCAGATATGTCTTATCTCCTCTAATTATTTGGTCCTGATGCTTTGCTCTTTCTAATGATTTAATGGAATAATCGTGAATGCTGAAGTTAAATCTCTTCTCTGAAGTAATAAAAAGTCCCAAACCATTATTATTATAAACGGATAACCACCTGGTATCTGTTCGATTACCATTTTCCTGCGGGAAAATATAAGGAGTATGCATTTTCGCAACTTCACTTTTATAGATACCTATTCTAGCAGCATTCTTGCTGTCATAATAACTCTCACCGGGACCAAGACCATACCACTTAAGATTCTTAAAAGAAGAATCTAATTCTATTTTAAGACCAATTCTTGGTAAGACAGGCCAATCACCTTCAGGTTTACCAGAAAGATTTACCTCTATCTCACCATCAGCATAAATTAAATAATCAAAGTTAACTAAGATGGTTAAAGAATAAACTGGAACTCCGACTTTGATAATTTTTTCTACCACAACTTTATCTTCACTCTTCTCTTTGACCTTAATTGATTTTAATTTTTGAATGCTTTTATCCAAATTTAATTTTTTCCATTTTTCTTCATATGGTTCATCATTGTCAATCGGTGCCCGCCAGATATTAAATTCAGGTTCCTTATTAAATAGTTCTTTATTTTTATAAATTGACTTTTCTAATTCACCATTTAATAATGAAAATTGATAGTAGAATTCATCTCCTTCTATCTTTATTTTATTTTCTCCCTCTAAAACTTCGAGTTTACTGGCAGTTTTATTATTATGATTTCTTTTCTTATTTTTTAATATAAACTGTTCAAAAGCTATTTCATGTCCGGCATCTGCCCATTTTTTGGATTCAGCTAAAAGACAGTTGATTTCCAGTACTATTTCAGAGTCTTTAAATCTTTCTAAGTCATCTAGCTCAATTTGGAGCAGCTTTCTTTGACCAGCTTTAATATCTTTCACTTCAAATTGAGAGCTTTTTTCTATATGACCATCAACTAAAATTTTCCAGAAAAAATTAAGATTATTTAAATCTTTAAAATCATATCTATTAATTAGCCAGATCTCACCCTTAGTTAAATCTTCAGCTTCAAACTTTACAGGCTCTAAAACTTTTTTATATTCCAGGCAGGCAGGAGAAGGTGTTCTGTCTGGAAAAAGAAGCCCATTTAAATTAAAGTTTCTGTCATTGGGATAATCGCCATAATCACCACCATAAGCATAATACTGACGATTATTTTCTTTTTTTAAAAGCCCTTGATCTATCCAGTCCCAAATAAAACCACCTTGAAGTCGCTCATAATTATAGAAGGCATCCCAGTAATCTTGTAAACCTCCAGGACCATTACCCATCGCATGAGCATATTCACATAAAATCAGTGGTTTTTGATAGTCTTTTTCCTCTGCTTTTTTTACAATTTCTTCAACTGAAGAATACATAGGTCCATTAAAATCAACAATCTCCTGTTTTCGATCTGGTTCATAGTGAATCAACCTTGTTTGATCACGATTTCTTAACCACTCAGCCATAACCTTGTGATTACAACCAAAGCCAGATTCATTTCCAAGTGACCAGATAATTATGGATGGATGATTTTTATCTCTTTCGACCATTCTTTTTAATCTATCTAAATAAGCCTCTTCCCAATCAGGGTTATTACTTAATTCACCTGTATTAGTTGTAAACATAAATCCATGTGTCTCGATATCTGCTTCATCGATTACGTAAAGACCATAATAATCACACAGATCATAAAAACGAGGATCATTAGGATAATGCGAAGTTCTTACTGCATTAATATTATGCTTTTTCATAGTTATGATATCTGATTCCATAAGATCAAGTGAGACTGTTCTTCCTGTTTCGGCATCAAAATCATGCCGGTTTACCCCTTTAAACATAATTTTCTTCCCGTTTACAGAGATGTTTCCGTCTTTTAACTCTACTCGTCTAAAACCTAATGAAGAAGATATATATTCTTTTTCTTTATTTAACTCTGAATCAAAAATTATAAGTAGTTTATAAAGAGCTGGAGTTTCAGCAGTCCATTTCACTGGCTTATCTATTATAGTTTTGATTTCAATTTTTTTATCACTTTCAGCAGCAATTTCAAACTTTTCTTCAGCTGATATCCAGACAGTCTTATTCTTCTGATCTAAAAGTTTTACTTTAACAGTGTTTTTGGAAACTAATTTTTTAAATGAATTAAAGAATTTAAGCTTTACTTCCAGTTTCCCATCTTGATAACTATCATCAAGACTGCTAATAACTTCATAGTCAGCTAGATAAATCTTTGGCAGAGAATATAGATATACATTTCTAAAAATTCCGCTCAACCACCACATATCCTGGTCTTCTAAATAACTTCCATCTGACCATTTAATTACTTTAACTGCAAGTTGATTTATTCCTTCTTTTAGATAAGCTGAAATATCAAATTCAGCAGTCATTCTGCTTCCCTGACTGTAACCTACTTTTTCTCCATTGATCCAGAGGTAAAAAGCAGAATCCACTCCCTCAAAAGTAATGATCGTATTTCTATCAATCCATTTGCTGTTAATCTTAAATTCTCTTCTATAATATCCACAGGGATTTTCGTCAGGGACAAAAGGTGGATCTACTGGAAATGGATAAGCTTCATCTGTATAGTGAGGCTTATCATATCCTTCTAACTGCCAGCAGGATGGTACATTAATCTTTTCCCAGCTTTTTTTATCAATTGATTCACTTAAAAAATCATCTGGCCCAACTAAAGGAGATTTTGTAAAATAAAAATTCCACTCCCCATTTAAGAGTTTATACCAGGGAGATAAACCCACCTCAAGATAATTAGTATTATTTTCATCTGCAAATGGTATTATATTAACATGTGAATTTAATTTGTTTTTTTGAATAATATTTTGATTTTCCCAGTCAAACACCATAATCTCTCCTTAAATAATTTTTTTGCAGCACCTAAATTAAATTAGATGCTGCAGTAATATCATCTTGACTTTTTATTCGCTGATTAATTTTTCAACTTCAAGCTGTAGTTCTTTCATTGTTGGTTCAACTTCTTTATTTTCAAGTAAAATTTTAGCTTTTGCACTTGCAAAAAGCGGCCAGATCTCTGAATTATATTGGGTGAATTTAACTTTTGGCATTTTCGGTGAAATTTCAGAGAAAAATTTCCAGATTTTCTGCCCACCAAAGTATGCTACTTCCTGATCAAAATCAGGTTGATCATAACAGGGTTTATAAGAAGGATATAACCCGAATTTATTAAATCCAACCATCAGTGATTCCACATCAGTCATTGCAAATTTGGTAAATGCCTTAGCAAGTTCTGGATTATCAGAATCTTTAGTCAGCATTAGACCAGAGCCACCTCTGGAAGAATACCTATCTCCACCTTCTTTAAACCTTGGTAGTTCCATAACTCTCCACTTGCCGTGTAAATCAGCAGCCTGTTCCTGAAGGGTACCTGCCCACCAGACAGCATAGGGTAAAGTAGCAATCAAGCTATTAGCACTTGCCTGTACTCTTCCTCCCCAACCATCGACATTATAAATAATGCCAGCATTATTCATTTGATCAATCTTTTCCATAACCAACATTGACTCTTTGCTGTCTAAAACTGGTTCAGAATTTTCATTAAAATATACAGTATCAGCTAATTGTCGGGATAACATATTATATGTAGCATCTTCTGCTTTTTTATCAATTCCAATCATCTTAACTTTTCCATCAGTTGAAGCTACAACTTTTTTACCTGCCTCAATAAAATCATCCCAAGTTTCAATATCTTCTGCTTTAATACCGGCTTCTTCAAAAATATCCGCCCGATAATAAAGACCTACAGGACCGGTATCCCAGGGAAAAGCCATTATTTTACCATCAATTGTCGCCTCAGCAATTTTACTTTCTAAAAAATCATCTTTGATTGGCTCAATAACCTGAGTTAAATCTACAAAAGCTTCCGGAAACTTGCTTATAAAAGTTCTATAGTAATTGCCTTCTGAAGATACTACATCAGGTAGACCAACACCAGTTAAAAGACTGACTGCCAGCTTATCATATAAATCACTTACAGTAAGTTCCTGTAATATTATATTAGTTTCAGGGTGTAGTTCTTCAAAATTTTCTGCTGCCGCCTTCAGGGATTTATATGCAACATCCCAACTCCAGACTGTTATTTCTCCACTTAATTTTTCTTGAGCGCTTACACTGACTACTGTACTTAACAACATTAATGTAACTAAAGAAATTATAAATAGTGATTTAATTTTTCTTTTCATTTTAAAATATTTCCTCCCTTATATTTAATGTCTTTTAATTAGGACAAACTTAAATATTTTCCTCCTTTCTCTGTCTTAAATTTAACCCTTAACAGCACCTCCAAGTAATCCTTTTTCAAAGTAATCTTGGAAAAGCAAAAATAAAATTAGAATTGGTAATACCGAGATAAAAGCACCCAGCATAATCTGACCGTAATCCATTTTTGAAACTCCAGGTAAGGTTGATAAGGTTACAGGCAGAGTATACATATTTCTTGTTCTTAAAATTATTAAAGGCCACATGAATTTATTCCACTGCCCCATAAACATATATACAGAAAGCACACTAATCGCTGGTTTAACAGATGGAGCAACTACTTTAAAAAATATTCCAAATTCTCCACAACCATCTATTCTTGCTGATTCAATTACTGAAGTAGGAAATGATATTATATTCTGTCTCATTAAAAATATTCCAAAAATATTCGCTAAAAACGGAAATATAACGGCCTGATAAGAATTAATCCAGCCAAATTTGTTCATCATATTAAATAATGGTACCACCATTGCCTGAAAAGGAAGCATTGCAGTCCCCATGATTATTGCAAACATAATATTCTTGCCTCTAAAATTAAATTTAGCCAGTGCATAGCCTGCCATCGAACACAATAAAACACTAAAAAATGTATAAACTACAGAAATAACAAAGGAGTTGATTATCGCTCTATTTATCATTACATTTTCATTGAGATCGATAAAATTTTCAACTAAATTTCTGCCAAATCCTAACTTAGGAGGTAATTGAAAAATATCTCCAGATTCCATAGTAGCTGAGGTGATCATTACATAAAAGGGAAAAAGTGATAAAACTGCCCCTAAAATTACCAGTAGATAAACAATTGTCTTATTTACTTTACTCATCACCCATTCCCCCTGTAAATTTAAATTGTAAAAATGAAAAAGCTACTATAAACAACACTAATAAATAACTCATTGCTGAGGCATAACCAAATTTTAAATATCTAAATCCATTGTTATAAAGATAATGAACTACTGTAATTGTAGCATTATTTGGTCCTCCACCAGTTAAAATGTAAGATTCATCGAATAATTTAAAGGTACCGATAGTTGAAGTAATTGTGCAAAATAAGATAATTGGCTTCATCATTGGCAGAGTAATTCTAAAAAACTTCTGGATAGGACTTGCTCCATCAATATCACTGGCTTCATATATTTCTTTTGGTATATTCTGCAGTCCGGCCAACATAATTATCATATTATATCCTGTCCAGCGCCAAGTAATGGCTAGTATTACAGATAACTTAGCTGCAATTGGTGAATTGAGCCAGTCAATCTGAGGGATTGAGAAAAAGGATAAAATATAATTAACAAAACCAAAATCAGTATTTAATAATAACTTAAATATCAGTGAATAAGCTACCAGACTTGTTACAGCAGGTAGAAAATATGATATTTTAAAAATCTTTTTATATTTTAAAAACTTATTGTTAAGAAAATTAGCAGTTATTAATGATAGAAAGATCATAAAGGGAACCTGAATAATCAGATAAATTACCGTGTTTACTAATGCCTTTCTAAATACTGGATCATTAATCAATTTAAAATAATTTTTTAAGCCAACAAATTCATAACTTCCCGCATTAAATTTTTGAAAGCTTAAAATAAATGAATATAAAATAGGATAAAGCATAAAAGTTAAAAATAAAATAAAAGTTGGTCCAATAAAATAATATGGTGCTGTCTTAGGTGTAGGTCTTAGTTTGATTAAAATTCTAGAAATTAAACCCCTGTTTTTGCTGTCTTGTAAATTTCCGTTTACCACCAATCTTACCCCCTTATAATTTTATTAAAAATGGCACTAATATTGGAACTAAAGTTGTTAATACCATACCACTTACTAAAGCAGGTATTACCATTTCTTCTCCTGCAACTTTTTTTATCAATGGCAAGGTTACATCCATTGTCGTTGCTCCTCCTGGTGCAATTCCCGCTGAATTTCCAAATTTCTTTACCACAAATGGTAAAATCAAAAATGTCAAGAATTCTCGAAAAATATTTGTTAAAAATGCTATTGAACCAAGTTCTACACTATGTAATTGAGAAAGAATAATTCCCGAAAGACTATACCAGCCAAAACCAGCTCCCACTGCAGCAGATTCATTAAAACTAAATCCAATTACAAAACCAGCAATAACTGTTCCCAAAATACTACCAATAGCAATTAAAATTGGAATAATTATTATATTCCAGCCATATTTAATTAAATTTTTTAACATCTCTTTATTTAGTCCGATATCTATTCCAACTCCAAATAAAAGTAAAATCAAGGCATAACTGCTTATAGTATTAATTAAAGAGATATGAACACTATTCAAAAATAAAAGACCAGTAATCAAACCTGCTATTACTGTAAAAGCAATAATTATTGTATCCTTATAATTTACTTTTTCTCCCCCTTTGTCTCTAGAAGTAAATTGATTAGTATCATAGTTTTTTGATTTTTTCTGGCTGAAAATATAGACTAAAAAAACACTCCCCATAATACTACTTAAAGCAAATAATACTGCTTTAAATCCAATCTGGCTGATCTCTGAGAGCACCTTATCATTTACTCCGATTTTACTGCCCATAGAAAATAATAAAATCAATAAGCCTCCGTTTGTTAAATACTTATTATATTTTATTAGCCTTTTATTAAGCAATGATAAATAGGCTATTAAAAAACCAGAACCCAGGCTAAAAAATATAATCCAGGTCTCCAAATTATCCACCTCCTTATATTCTGAATTTTTATCATATTTAAATTTTACTAATTATTTTACTATTTGTCAAGTAAAAATTTTAATAAATAGTCCTTTTTGTTTATTTTAACTGATTTGAATTCAAAAAAATTAATCTAAAAATAATTAAAAAATGTCACTAAAGCTTGTTTTAACGGGCTTTATTATATAAATGAAATTAAAGTTCTCTTTAGTAAAATTTTTACTAAAATATTTTACTATTCTAATACAAAGACCTCCTTCCGGACTGAAAAATAAAACTTAACCCAGAAGAAGGCCTATTTAATACAAATTATTAATTTTTTTAAAGAACTCGCTTTCATCTTAACTGAAAATTTTAATTAAGAATTTAATAAGACAGGATCAAATGAAATAAGCCCTGCTCGAGATAATTTCTCTAAAGCAGGGTATTTATAATTTATTTAATATATTCTTCTTTATTTTTTCCAGAGTTTTAAAAAGCCAGTAAAGTCGGACAGGAAGATGATAATTTAATGCTCCAAATATTAACTGTAGATTAAGGTCATAATTGACTTAGCTTTTATTTTAATATCTGCAATTCTATTAGTCTCTACATCTTTTAAAGTAAATTCAATTTCCTCATCCTGCTTATTTAACACTACAATAATCTTTTCATCTTCAGGGCTAATAAAAGTTGCTATCTCTAAATCAGCGGTATATTTACTGCTGGCAATTTTCCTTGAGCCCTGAGCTATGTATTTGCTAAAATGCCCAATAAAACAATATGCTGGTTGATATCTTAATTCCTCTGCCTGAGTATCATAAATTATTGGAGCACTACAAAAGTTCTCTGCATGATTGGGGCCTCCCCTTTCATCTAAAAGTAAATTCCAGTCCAGATATACTGAAAGACCACTGTTGAAATTACCAATAATATCATGGGCATAATATTCTCCAAATTCCCAGGGAGAATCTGCCGCTCCTGCTGAATTAGCTCTTACTTTCTCTGCCTTTTTTGCCATAGAAGTATCTCTGCTGCTTAATTCTAAACAGCCTTCAGTAAAGATAAGCTTTTTATCAGGAAAAAATTCTCTGCATAAACTCAAATTTTCAAAGTGATCACCAGAATACCAGTGAAAAGCAAGTCCATAAACCTTTTGATTAGTCTCTGGATCACTCAGTATCTGCCTGGCCCGCTCAAACAACCGCTCCTTATTGTGATCCCAGATTAATATTTTAACATCTTCCAGTCCTGAGCTGACGAGGGCCGGGTACAAATAATCTCTTAAAAATATTTTTTCCTCTTCAGCTGTATAGATACATGACTCCCAATTCTGTACTGCCAGGGGCTCGTTTTGAACTGTCAGCATCTCGATCTCTATACCCTTACTTTTATACTCTTTAATATATTTAACATAGTATTCAGCCCAGAGAGCATAATATTCTTTTTTTAGCTTACCCCCATTTAACATACTATCATTTGTTTTCATCCAGGCCGGCGGGCTCCAGGGAGAGGCGATAATTGTTATTTTCCCCTCTTTATATTCTTTTGCAGCCTGAATAAATGGTATCAAATAATCCTGCTCACAATTTATACTGAAAGAATTGAGATTAAGGTCATCTTCATTTTCACAGTAAGCATAATTGCCAAATGAAAAATCACAGCTATTAATGTGAGTTCTGCCAAATGAATAGTTTAGTCCTGCAGCTGAAAAATATGATCTGAGAAATTCTTTTTGCTGCTCTTCATTCATTGCCGAATAGTTAAAAGCAGCCGCCTGGGTAAATGCTCCTCCAAATCCTTTTATCTTTTGATATCTAATATCGCTGTAGACCATCACCAGCTGCATTTCCTGGTTATTTTCATCTATGCTAAAATTTATATCAGTTAATTCTTCAAACCACTGTTCTTTATCTTTGCTGGATTGAAAAATTTTTATATCTCCCATTACCTCACCTCGACTAAGAAAAATTTTTGACCTTTTAATTTAACTCTTTTAAAGGGATTTAAGCTTAAGCCATTTTAAATCTATTGAACCTGCAGCTGTTTTAACAACTATTTGATGTTTGCCTGGAGAGAGTTTAAATTTTTTGGAAAAAGATAATTCAAGCCATTTTTTACTTGAGAGATTAGTCATAACTTCATTTTCCTGGTCATCAATAATAATTTCAACTGCTGCATTTTTATCTCCATTTACCTTTAAAGATAAAGCAATTTTGCAAAAAGTGTTTTCTAAAGAGTCTTCTAAATTGAAATCATAGGCTGACCACTCATCCTCGTCTAACTGAAGAGCCAGCCAGTCTTCTTTTTTCCAGGCCTCACCTTTTTGGTGTTCAAAATTTGCTTTTTTTCGATCAGAATCAATAAATTTAATCTTAGTCCTGTCTTCAGATCTAAAATCGACCTGACTTGAGTTATATTCTTTTAGATAAAAACTCTTATTTTCACCCTGATAGTTATAAAAAACAGCTGGAATTAAAAGAGCCGGCCTTCTAAAAATCGCCCTGACAACATCCTGGTGGTAGACACAGTTATCAAAAATAATATTATCCAGATACTCCTCTAGGATTTCTGCTGCTGAAGCTTTTTCAGGTTTAGCTCCTCCATTAAGATAATTTATCAACTTAGACCAGCCGTCAGGTTTTTTTATCGAACAGGGGGAGTTGCTGGTGCTCATCTTTTTCCAGGTCCAAAAATTCCAGGATATTTGATGATCCTCAAAAAGCTGAAAAGCACCTGTATACCATTCCTTATTATTTTCTCCTCCCTCACCCATAAAAATAGGAAGCTCTAACTCATCTCTCTTTTTAAGATACTGACTAATACTTTCTGTATCCGGGTTATTCCAGTACTTATGAAACTGGAGCATCAGATTATGATCAATCTTTTCTTTAAAAATAGACCAGTCTGTTGACCAGTGCAGACCTTCTAAAATAATCATATGTTTTTTGTCTATCTTTCTAATAGCTGCAATAATTTCCTGATATAGGGGTAAAAGCCGCTCATTATATTTTGAAAACCAGTTGGGAAGTGGTTCATTTAATAAATCATAACCTGCCACAATCCACTGATCTTTATATCTCTCAGCCAACTTTTCCCAGATATCAATGGTTAAATCTTTATATTTATCTTCCAGAAAAAGCTCCGGCAGATCATTTTCCGAATCGTCGATGTTGGTCCCCGTCTGGCCGCCGGGAGCCCCGTGGAGGTCCAAAATAACATATAATTTATTTTCCCTACACCACTTAATTACCCTGTCGATTAACTTCAGGTGTTCTTCGTGATAGATAGGACCTCTGCTGTCTTTAAGCAGAAAACGGGAATTAATCGGTAGACGAATAGAATTAAAGCCTTCCTCAGCAATCTTTTTAAGATCAGCCTCTCTAATGAAATTATTGTAATAGCTATCCCAGAATTCAGCTGCCTGATCACTGCCCACTAATTCCCGGACCATTTTTTCTATTCTGCGGGGTCTGTCACCATTTTCAGGAAAAAGCCACATATATCCTTCCGGTAAGAGCCAGCTTCCAAAACCGACTCCCCGCAGCAGTATTTCCTCTCCCGCACCATTTATAAGTTTTTGCTTATCTCTTTTTAAAAAACCTTTGACTTTATTCAATAAATTCTCCTCCCATAATTTTAGCCTTTAATTGCTCCATCAGCCACACCTTTGACAATATTTTTTTGTAATAATAGATAGATTATAACAACAGGCAGCATTGCTAAAATCAAGGCTGCAAGTATTGAAGACCAGTCATTGTTGTATCTACCAAAAAGCATATTTGTTGATAAAAGTAGGGTATAATGATCAGAGTCAACTAACATTAAAAGTGGTAGTAAAAAATCATTCCAGATCCACAAAGTGTTAAGGATCATCACAGTTGCTGAAATAGGACGCAGCAGGGGAAAGATCACCTTAAAAAAGAGCTGAAGCTCACCACAGCCATCTATAATTGCTGCCTCTTCTATCTCCCTGGGAATTGATTTTGTAAAACCATGGTACAAAAAGATTGCCATCGGAACTCCGAGCCCAATATAGATTAATCCCAGCCCAACTGTAGAACCCTGAATCCTTAGATTTTTACTGATACTTGTCAGAGTAATCATTATTGAATGAAATGGAATCAGCATGGACATTACAAATAAGCCAAATATTAAGCTGCTCAGCTTTCCCGAATTACGAGATAACTTATAACCGGCCATCGAACCAAATAAGACTATACCGCTGACCCCGATAGAAGTAACAACCAGGGTATTCCAGAGGCTGCGGAGAAAATTTATTTTTTGAAAGGCAGTAATGTAATTTTTAAACTGCAGCTTTGAAGGTAAGGAGATTATACTATTCATAATCTCTCCTTCAGTCTTTACCGAGTTGAGAAAACTCATCAATAAAGGGAATAGGGTGAAGATTAAGTATATAAATAGAACAATATATACTAAAAGTTCGGTAAATTTTATCTGCTTAAAACTCTTTATTTCCATTAGAGCTCAACCTCCCTCTTTTTCATTAATGAGAGCTGCACTACTGTAATCAGGGCCACAATTGTAAATAAGATCATTGCTTTAGCACTGGCATATCCATATCGATTGTTCATGCTGAAGGCCTCTTCAAAAATATTTAAAGCTATCACCTGAGTAGAACGCCCGGGCCCACCACCTGTTAGAGCATATACTGCATCAAATACTTTAAAGGAAGAATTGAGGGTTACAAAGATTCCAACTGTGATCGCCGGTAAAATCATGGGCAGAGTGATATGTCTAAATATCTGAAAATCATTTGCTCCATCAATCCGGGCTGCTTCTTTAAGATTATTTGGTACCCCCTGTAGAGCAGCTATATAAATCAGCATAATATATCCCACTCCACCCCAGAGAGAGACAATTAAGATCGCATAAAATGAAAAATTAGGATTGCCGATCCAGGACTGGTCAAGGAATTTAAAAATAGTGTTGGCGGCTATAAAGGGCAGTACTTCTGTAAAAATAAACATCCAGATAAAACCACCGATAATCATACTAATCATATTCGGCATAAAAAATATTGTTCTTAATAAACCTTTGCTTTTCTGCCTTGATTCAACTAAAACAGCCAGCAATAAGGCAATTGTATTCTGCAGCAAAACCATAAAAAATACAAATTTTAAGGTAAAGAGCAGTGAATTGATAAAATACATATCATCAGTTAATGCTTCCACATAGTTGGACAACCCCACCATTTTATAGGTGGGATTAAGTCCATTCCAGTTTGTCAGGCTGTACCAGAAACCGCCACTGGCAGGGAGCAGAACAAAGGCTGTATAAAAAATAAGGGCCGGCATGACAAAGGCTAACATAATTAATTTTTTTTTCTTGCTTTTAGATAATTTCATTGTTGATCCCCCACTAAAGTGTATCCTATTTATGCTTTCTATTTGCTGATCGAATCTTTCCAGGCTTTATCAAGTGATTTAATAATCTCTTCTTTGCTCACTGTCTCCACATAATAGCTCTGTAAAAGCTTTGCTGTTTCGTCAGTTACACCACCAGGAATAGATAGATCCTGATAGGCCCTGCCTTTAGATGCATATGACATCGCTTCTTCCACCCAGGGGAAACTCTGATAATCATGGACTGTAGAAATAGGATTGAACTTTAATTTTTCAAAAAGCTCTGAGGATTTTTCCTGATCAAGGATGAAGTTTAATAGGTCATAGGCTACCTCTTTCTGTTTGCTGTTTTTAGAGACAGCGAGTGAAGTTGATGTAGATAGGTTGATCATAGTTCCTTCAGGATTATTGCTGACTGGTAAAGGTGCAACTCCAATTTCCATTTCAGGGTTAGCCTCTAAAATTGACCCGGCCATCCAGGGACCCTGAACCCACATTGCAGCTCTACCATTAGCAAAATCTGCTGAACCGGCTGTACTGCCAACTTCAAAGGGTTTTTTAGTTCCGTTTTCCATTATTAAATCTATAATATTAAATACTTCTATTACATCTGCATAAGAAGCCTGATTATTATTCATATCAACCACAAAATCAGGATATTCAGAATTTACAACCCCACCAAGTGAGAGGGCCATCATTAACTGGGGAATCCATGATTCCTTAAAGGAAAGTAAAAAGGGAGTATGATCATTACTTTTTAAAACTTCAATTGTTTCTTTCATTTCAGCTAGAGTCTGGGGTGGAGTTAGATTTAGTTCATTAAATATCTCCTTATTGTATAAATAACCCCAGGCTAAACTCTCAAGTGGTAGGGCAACTACCTTATTATCATATGTTACAGTTCTTTTTACACTCTCATATAGTGTATCTACAAAGGGCTCATCGGATAAATCAGTTAAATATCCGGCCTCATAAAATGTTGGTATATCGGCCATTGCATGCAGGGTGAAGATATCTGGGGCATCATTTGAGGCAAGTCTTGTCTTTAAAATCTGCTCTGCATTCTGAGGATTGGGCATCTCCAGTTTAATTTTGACATCAATATTTTTTTCTCTCATTTCCTGCTCTCTGAATTCTGCAAAATACTCTTCAAAATGATCTCTAAATCTCGGGAAACTCATAAATACCTTTAATTCCACCTCTTCTACCTGATCCTGAGCACTAACTGCGAGACTGAATCCCGGCAGCAGAGCAGTTACCACTGCCAAAACCAGCATTAAAGAAATTAATTTTTTCATTTTTTTATTACCTCCTTTTTATTCTATTTTGATTATATTATAAATATTTTTAATATTCATTTAACAAATTTAACCTACTTTATTGTACTATATTGATATCCAGAAAATACTTCTTTAATTACTCATCACAGATGGAGCCTGGAGTTTTTCCATAATATTTCTTAAAAACCCTGTAAAAATAAGCGAGGTCATTATAACCTGTAACCTGAGCTGTTTCCTTGATCGAAAGCTTGCCCTCTTTTAATAACTGTTTTGCTTTTTCCATTCTCTTGCGAATAATATAGCTGCTGATGTTCTCCCCAGAATAAGATTTAAATTTTCGGCTTAAATGTTCTTTACTCACAAAAAAGTGCTGGGCCAGAGTTTCTAAGGAGATAGGGTCCTGAAAATGGCTGTTTATATGGGCTTTTACTTCTTCGATTTCCAGCTGACCGCTGTTTTTAATTGAATCTTCAACAGTATCAATCCCTTCAGAATATAGATTTGAAAGAATCTCAAATAACTTTATCCAGGCTAAAGCTGTAATTTCTGCAGGAATTATAGCTTCCTCACTGAAAGCTGCTCCTTCTTTTTTTAAAAATTCATCTAAGATCAGCTTAAAATCATTGAAAACTAAAAGAAGCCCTTTTTCCTTTTTTAGTGCTGGAGAGGATTTTTCCATAAAACTCCCCAGCTGCTTGAATGTTCTCAAGATTGAGCCTTTATCAAGGGAGAGTAAATACTCATTTATCCGCTGCCGATAGGCACTGTATTTCTCCTGCTCTTTAGCTTTTGAAAATAACTCTGCCTTTTTTGATAAAATCCGGGCACATTTTTCCAGTGAGCTGTTCAGCTCCTCTCCATTAATTGGCTTTAGTAAATATTCAACAGCCTGAGATCTAATCGCCTGCTGCATATATTCAAAATCATCATAGCCACTCATAACTATTATCTTAATCTCAGGAAATTTTTCTGCTATAGTTTTTAAAAGTTCAGGCCCGTCAAGAGCCGGCATCCGCATATCAGTTATCACAATATCTGGTCTTTCTTTTTTGATAAGCTGAAGTCCATTCTGACCATCAACAGCTTCTCCGACTATATCCAGTTTGTATTTTTCCCACCTGCCAAGTGACTTAATAACTTCTCTGGCCCATGGCTCGTCATCTATAATAATTACTTTTAACATTTTTTAATCTCCCTTCTTTCCCGGCAGTACTAAAACTATCAGTGAACCCCTTGTTTTTTTACTAAAGATTTTGATGCCGTAACTATTGCCAAAATGCAACTTTAAACGATTATTGACATTTTTGAGTCCAATTCCTCCGTCATTAACCTGAGAATCAGAAGATTTATCATCATTTTTTGTCCAGCTGTTCCCCTTAAGTTTTTGGCGGACTTCTTTTAATTTGCTTTTAGTGAAGCCGACTCCATTATCCCTGACTATAATTGCTATTCTGCTTCTTACTTTTTTAACATGTACCTCAAGATTCCAGGCACCTACTTTGGGCTGCAGTCCATATTCAAAGGCATTTTCTACTATCGGCTGCAGGGTAAAACGGGGAATAACTAGATCATCAAAGCTCTCTGCAGCAGAGATATTGGTCTGAATCCGGTCACTGAAGCGCTGTTCCTGAATATAGATGTAATTTTCGGTATGTTTGAGCTCATCGGCTAAAGTAACTAAATTTCCTCTACTTGAAATTGAATACCGCAAGAGATCGGCTATTACACATGTAATCCTGTAGATCTCTGGAATATCTTTCTCCAGAGCCATCCCCCCTATAAACTGCAGGGTGTTGTTCAGAAAGTGAGGATTGATCTGAGCCTGTAAGGCCTTAAGCTGAGCCTTTTTAAGTTCAATTTCTCGGTGGTACTCTTCTTCGATCAGTGTTTTAATTCTTTTCATCAGGGAATTAAAATCCCTCTCCAAAATCCCGATTTCTCCCCCACTCTGGACTGATTTTGCCTCAAAATCTCTTATTTGAGTTTTACTCATCGTGTTGGCAAGTTTTAGAATTGGCCTGCTGATTCTGAGGCTGATTAATACTGAAAAAACTAAAGCAATAATTGTAAAAATAATCCCGATTATAATTCCCGCTTTAATAGTAGGGTAGATACTGTAGGCGACTACCCTGCGGGGCAGAATTTTTACTAGAGATAATTTACCCTCATCTACACCTTGTAACCAGAAATAATAATTTTCTGATTTTAAAAATTCTAAGTTGGCTGAGGCCAGGTCAGCATCTTTTAATACCTTATCCACCTCTGGATTATTGGAATTTTCAGTATTATACAAAATTTCTTGCTGATCATTCATTAAGATAAGGTCTGCCTCTTCACCGTTTTTTAATATCTTATTCAGCTCCAGCCAGACGTCATTGTTAATAAGGGCTGATATTCCGCCCAATAACTCCTGGTCTTCAAAGCGATTAATGCTGTGATAAACTGAGACAGCTTTAGATTGATCAGCTCTCTCAAAATAGATATTTACCGGCCCCTTAAGTAATCTATTCCAGCTCTGATCCTGCTCAATATTTAAATCGGTAATTGTACCTGTTCTCTCATAGTTAACAAAAAAAGCTTTTTTACTCTGATGATTATATAGGGTGAGTTCTTTTAAAATAGTGGAATTAGAATAAAAAATAGGGTTGACTGTCTGGCGGAGATAATCATAGATCTCGTATTGAATTCTTGAATCAGTATTATCAACTTCAGAAATTGAGTCCATTAATTTCTGATTGATGTGAATTGAATAAAAAAGTCCATCAATATCTTCAATCAATTTATTCAAATACTGATCTGCCCATTCCATTCTCGAGTTATTGGCCTTAATAATTTCCTCTTCCACCGAATCACGGGTATTATTAGTTGCAATCCAGGTAACAGTTATGATCGGAATTGTAGTAATACAGATCATAAGAACTAAGAGGCGGAGCCGGATGCTTTTTAATTTCATATTTTTTCAGACCTTTCTTATTATCATTGATAAAAATATATTAACATTATAACAGCAAATCAAAGTAAACAAAAATTTTTTATGGTATTTATCTACCACTAAATATAATCTTAAAACATAAAAAGTCCCCTTACTTTTAGACAAATTATCATTTAATCTGTCTACAATAAGGGGATCATATAAAAAATGGAACTGATTTTAATATTATTATTTAGCTAAAGCATCTAATACCTCTTTATGATTCTCATAAATCTCATTAAAAATTTCTTCCTGACTGTTCTTTTTATTATATTCTTTAATAAACCTTCTTATTTCTACACTTGCATTACTACCAGAATCATGTGTAATTTTTTTAAATTTTTTCCATTCTTCCTCATCAATACGGAATTGTTTTATTTTCATTCTTTTTCTCCTTTTGCACCAATAATGTCCCTACAATGTAGTTATATAATTAATTTGATTTTTGGTCAAGAAAATTATTTACAACAGTTTTTGATTTGTTATTTTATATTAAAATAACAGGTAATTGCAAAGTAAGATTCCCTATTATTGCAGGCTAAAAACTCCTACCTCAACATTTTGTGTATAATGTTGTATTAAAAAATCCCGGCAGCTCATTAAAAACGCCGGGATAATATTTCTTCTATTTATTTTTCCTTTTCCCATCATAAAAAATATCCTTTGGCAGCTCGATTTTTTCCAGCCACTCTTTGATCTCTTCTTCTTTAACCTGGTCTGAAACAAATTCATTATGGGAGAAGTTGATAAATATCCCATCCAGCTCAGTAGATTTGATGTCTTCTTTTAATTTCTTTAAATTATGCTGCTGAATCAGCTTCTTATCAAGTATGAAGCTCTTTTCTGCCGCCATTTTCTTGAGCTCATCCAGATAATTTTTGGCATTATCCTGATAGATATCAACAACAGAATTTTCTAGATCACTTACTACTTTCTTACCTAAAACTCCAACATCAGATATTAAATGCTCAGAAAGTTTGGGTACTCCCTCAAGCATTATGGCTCTTACAAAGAGTTTATCTTCAGGCTTCAGCTTCTTTTTCAGGTGCTTACTTATTTTTTTTAAACCACAATAACTAAATAAAACCAGCATATATTTTTTCATTATTTATCCCCCACAAGTTATATAAAATCTATTTTTTAGATTAATTTTGACTTCTTTAATTTAGAAAATATTATACCTAATCAACTTAATTATTTAAAATAAAAAATTAAATAAATATTTCAAGACCGATCAGTGGCCAGTAGAATCTGGCAACTAAAATATAAATTAGCCAGCCAATTATTTTAAGCACTAAACCCCACTTTAGAGCATCTTTAATCTCAAAATAACCGGAAGAAAAAGCAATTGCATTTGGTGGTGTTCCCATCGGTAGCATAAAGGCAAGTCCTCCTGATAAAGCTACAGATAAGGTCAGCAGTATTGGATTAAGACTATAGGCATCGGCTGCACTAAAAGCAAATGGTAAAATTACTGCAACAGAAGCTATATTACTTACCCCCTCAGTTAAGATTGAGGTAAAGACTGCCAAAAGTATTATAAATAAAAATGGAAGCAAATTAAGCTGAGAAAAGAATCGAGCTGCAATCCAGTCTGTTACTCCTGTTTCAACTAAGGAAGAAGAAACTACTATTGCTCCACCATACATTAAAATTACTCCCCAGTTGACATATTCCTCTACTTCCTTCCAGCTAACTACCTTAAAAGCAACAATCATAACTCCTCCAAGAAGAGCACTGACTGCTATGTGAACTATATTCGATAAGAATAACCAGCTGAAAACTACAGCTCCTAAAATAAGGAGCAGCTTCTTTTCAGCTTTAGTTAAGCTTCCCCTCTTTTCGGCCTTTTCCTTTAACTTTTCCAGAGATTGAGAAGTATCTTTGATATCAATATCTGCAAATCTTGTAATAATAAATGCAAAAACAATAATCAGTAAGAATGGAAGCGGCCAGCTGTATTTAATCCATTCAAAAAAGCCAATGCTGATCCCATAGTGTTTTTCTAAAAGCCCCACTGCTAAAAGATTACGGGCTCCTCCGAGATAGGTTGTAATTCCTCCGATAACTGTTCCCCAGGCCATTGTTAAAAATAGGAGTTTTCCGTAGTTGCTCTCTAAGGGTTTAAGGCCCAGGCTGACTGCAATCTCTAAAACTATTGGAAAGAGCAGGGCTGCTACTGCGTGCTCCGGCATAATTAGAGATAAAGAAGCTGCAGCAAATAAGATTCCATATAAAAGTTTAAGTGGGCTGCTGCCGCTAAAGGAAATTATTTTAAAGGCCAGACGGGAACCGAGTCCTGTCTGATAAAGACCGGAGGCTAAGATTAGAGCTCCTAAAATAAAGAAGATTGCCTTTGAGCCAAAAAGAGAAAAGGTATATTCAATGCTCATTACATTTAAAAGCGGCAGTAAAGCAATCCCTAAAAGTGAAGTCACAGAAAGGGGCAGCACGTGAGTCACCCAGAGGGTTAAAACAAGTACAAATACAGCAAGTGCCCTCTGTCCTGCCAGACTGAGTCCATCAAAGGTAGGAAGCAGCAAAAGAACAATAAATATTAGAATACCTATATATTTAAATATTTCTTTTATATATTTTAGCATTAAAACCATTCCTTTGTTGAAAATAAGAGCGAGAAAACCAGCTGTTTTTTAAAATTATAAAAAGAAAACCTCTCCTTTTCGCTCAGAGGAGAGGCTTTTAAAATTGCTATTTTGCCAATTTGTTCTCTAATTTATATATTTCTTTTTCATTTTCGATTTGCTTGCGGGCATAATAGGACATATCTGATTCAATGTTATTAAGTTGGGCTTCAGTTTTAGTTCTATATTCACTTAAGCCACCAATCTGCTCAAATGTTGCATTAACTCTCCGTTCAATTCGAGCTAATGTTTCATTTGTCTTATTTCTAAAGCTGTTGAATTCACCTCGGAAGTTTGAAAGATTACCTTCTAAACCGTCAACTCGAGAATCTAAAGCTGCAACTTTATTGTCTAACAAACTGACTTTAGTATCTAACTTATCAAATTTAGTATCTAACTTATCAACTTTATTATCTAACTTATCAAATTTAGTATCCAGGTCTTCAATCTTAGAAAGGATCAAATTTAAAGTCTTATCTTCAGCCACCTCATTTTCACTCCCCTTTCTACCTGTTCTCCATAAACTTTTTAAATCTATTTAAATTTATTATCTATTTTTATAATTACTAACTAAATTAATTATATTACTTTCAAAGTCTGATAGCAAGCAAATCCAAATTAAAGATAACTTAATTTAACTATCCTTCTAGAAGAATTTAGCCCATTTAATTTTCTTGAGCGAGGGCTGTTTTTTACCAGTTTGCCAGCTCCAGCCGTTCAAAGACAGGCGGATCAAGAAGCTCAATGATCTCCTCCTGCATCTCCTTTACTGACTCCTGAAATTTAAACCAGTGAGTCTTCTGATAGGTTTCGCTCTTCCAGCTGTAACAGCTTTTTAAGAATTTAAGCCGCTTTGAAAAATAATCCAAAGCCAGGCGCTGCCAGCTTGAATTGCGGTCAATTTTAAAAAAATCGGTATTTATTTTTACCGCCTTATTAAACCAGAGTGAGGGATCATAATCTTTTATCTTTGCTGCTCCATACTCTTTTTTTAAACTTAATTTCCGGCAACAATTAATCCGCCGCTTGCGGCTGTTAACCTTAAATAATTCCGGGCATTCTGATTTTTTCCCGATCACTCTAGCCAGGTCAGCAAGCAATTCTTCTTTTTCAGAGCTGATAGCTGTTTCAGACGCTGCTGGATCCTGGTACTTCTTTAGCTCTTCGAAGATCCTACCGGCTGCTTTTAAAAAAAGATCCTTATTATCCCACAGAAAATTTGACCTGCAGAGTCGCGGGTCCTTCCAGAGAGCATGAAGAATATCTGGACGGTGGCCGGCAGCTGCATGCCCAATTTTATAGACTGATCTCTTAAAAATCGAACTTAGTTTCTGCTGGATTCCCTTCACCAGGTTAAACTCATCATAATAACCGACAAAGTTCTGATGGGCAAAGCTGTCAGCAAAAGAGTGGATGGCCAGCCCTATTTTATATAAATTATCTGACTTAAGTCCAAGTTTAAGCACCTGCCTGGCATTTCTGCTGTCCGGGGTTGTATTTAAAAGATGGAGTTTACCATCCCGACGCCGAGCAGATTCAGCCAGAGGATCACCGGGAATAAAGTGGAAGACCGGATAAATGCGGAATAAATTTTTCTTTGGTCTGGTAATATTTTTAGTCTGGGAGATATAATTGCTGTAAGCATAATTAGAATTCTGATCAATATTATAGACCAAATCATTATCATCGATATACTGGCTGGAATAAGCAATTATCTCTGCCTCTGCTGGCTTAAAGCCTGCCCTGACTGTTATCAGGTAGGTCATGTAATAATGAAATTCAATGTTCAATTTTATCACCCCATTTTAGTCTTAAACCCTATTTCGAGCTCAGTTAAATTTTCCCTGCTTTTTAGTGAAAATTTTCTCAAAATTATTTTAAATAAAAAGAGCAGCTCTTAATCTTCTGAGAACTGCTCTTAAAAATATAGTTGAATACTATTGATGTTTTTCATTTTTCATAACATAAATATCCTTAGAATTTCTGGCCACCTCATTATTAAGATAATTGAAGCCACTTTTTATCTCATTAATATCCCTTTTCAAAGCGGTCTGGCCGAGAGTTAAACGAACAGTTTGATCATAAATCATATCAAGTCGGTCATCCAACTTATCAAATCTATCATCTACTTTATTAAATCTATCGTCTATTTCATTAAATTTTCCATCCATTTTATTAAATCTATCGTCTATCTCATCAAATTTCCCATCCACTTTATCAAATCTATCGTCTATCTCATCAAATTTCCCATCCACTTTATCAAATCTATCGTCTATCTCATCAAATTTCCCATCCACTTTATCAAATCTATCATCTATCGCTTCAAATCTTTCATCCACCCTGTTAAATCTTTGATCTATTTCTTCAAACTTAGCGCTAAACTTATCATCAAGCTGTCCAATACGATTTAGAATTTTATCTAAAGTTCCAGATTCGGGCATCTTTTCTACCCCTCCTCCCTTCGTATTCTCCATATATTAATATTATATCTTAAAATGATTGTAATTAGCAAATAAGATCCATTAATTTTCTTTGCCCAGACAGTACATTTAACTACCTTACAAACTCCTGGGTCTGAGCCTCATCTTAAACTCATATCTATCAGCAAAGTCCTGCAGCATAGGCATTGAACTAAAATCATTTTTTATATCAGGCATCAGCTGCCAGAGTAAATCTTCTGCTTCATTTTTATCAAGTTCAAAGTCATTGATCAGCATTTTTTGGAATCTGCGCTACGCAGAATTCTCCCTATGTTGAATAAAAAATCCCGGTAGCTTAATTTCTAAACCACCGGGACTAGTAATCAAATTATTTGCTTTTTCTCATTATTTTCAGACGCTGAATTCTTAAGCTGATCAATTTTCATTGCTAATTTTCCTTGTTCAAGGCTTAGACGAGCAGTTTGATCGTGAATCTTATTTACTGTATAATTAAGCTCATCAAATTGATCACTGTGTTTTTTTAATGTTTTATTGATATTAAATAATTTAATATCCTGTTCTGCAAGAATATTATCCAACTTATCAAAGCGTTGATCATGTTCATTTAATTTGGCTTCAATATTAATTAATCGTTTACCGTGATCAGCAAGTCTTTTATCAATTTGATCAAAGTGCTTATCATAATCATTGAGTTTTATTTCAATATTATTAATTTGTTTGTCAATCTGATCAAAGCGTTGATCGTGTTCATCAAGCCTTTTATCAATCTGATCAAATCGTTGATCATGATCAGTAAGCTTTTTGTCAATTTTGTCAAAGCGCTTATCAATTTGAGAAAATTTACTATCCAATCTCTTATCCAGCTGGTCAAAACGATTAACAAACTCATCAAAACGGCTGACAAGTGTCTCTAAAATTTTAGCTTCTGGCATCTGATTCACCTGCCCTTCTTCCTAATCTCCATGTGTTTATATTATATAGCATACTGCTCCTGATTAGCAAATAATATTTCTCTTGATTTTTAGGGAAGAGTGTTCATTTTGATAAGCATTTTCTATTTCTTTTTTAGATGGAATATAATAATCTAAATCACTGCGTTCTTCTCTTTCAATGAGAATCTCAGGCGCATCTTCAACAGCCCCCAAAACAAAAAAGGGCCCGGCACTGTAAGCTAAATGCGAAAATTCTCCAAATTCTAAAACTACATCTAAGGGATCAATTCTCCATTCAGGAGTCAGATATCTCTCTAAAGAGTTATATAAAAGATCAGGAGTTAAAACTCCATAATAAACTGCACAACCAACTGCATATTTAATATAACTGTCATTTAAACGAATTTGTTTTTTAATGCTTTTTTTGTTTAAAATAGATTTGATTTTAATTCTCAATTCCTCTGGTATGAGAAAAATAGCAATCTCCTGATGCTTACCTAAAAACACTACTCCCCGGGCTTCAAAATAATCTGCTAGATAAAAAGTGAATTCATTAATCTCAATGTAGGCTGCTGAATATTTTTCGCACTGCATAATTATTTCTTTTAAAAATTCAGTTTGTTCTGACCCTAAATATTGAAGCCAGGATTCTAAATTATCAGCAATTCGTTTAGTCAATTCTTGAATAAGTTCAGCTTTATTAAGCTGACTAATACCGTGGAAATCCCAGAGTTTTCTTATTTCATTCAGTTCATTTTTAGTGAAATTTGATAATAATTGATTATAGCATGCATCCGGTTCAATATTATCTAGTTCTTCAAACCATAAATTTTCTTTCATCAACTGCTCCCCCATTAAATTTTATTATTCTTTATCTATTATACAACTTTAAATCATTAGTGACAAAAAAATCCTGGCAGCTTAATTACCACCAGGAGTTAGCACTATATTTTTAAATTAATTACTGTTTTAACGCTTCTTCTAATTCCTTTAAATCTTTAATCTTAGAAATTCTTTCACTCAATTCTTCTATTTTACTTATTTTTACTTGATCAATTAATTCTTTTTTCTTCTGCCAGCTGGAGCATATAATTATAATCTTTTTTCATCTTTTTAAGTGTCTCGAAATAACTTTTTGAAGGAATATCACCATCCAGATAACGGTTAAGGTAGTTTCACCCCAACCTAAGTAGAGATAATGGCGTTTTACCTGTGTTATACTGATCTACTATTTCTTTAATTTCAGACACTTTAATACCTCCAGTTTTCCCAACTCTATCTATGTACCTATTATACAACTTTGGGTAATAACTAGAAAATGGATTAAATAAATAAGCCTAGCACTTAAAAATATAATATCAATTAAGTACTAGACTTATTATTCACTTCATAATTTCACTTTCACCCAATTTATAATCCACTATCTCCAGCTTGTTTTTAACATCAAGCCCATATTTACAGGCTTTAAATTCAGCCTCCTTCTCCAATAAATCAGCTGCCTTAAGCTCCAGTTTTTTGTATCTCTTTTCTGCCAGTTCTCTGTCGCTAAACCAGAAACGAAGGCGATCTCTTAAAGCATAATCGGCAGGATTTCTAGGCCGGCCATCATACATCTGACGATCAAAATAACCCTCCATTCTAAATAAATCTTTTATATTTTCACCAAATTTATTAGAAACACTGCAGTTATCACACTGACGGCAGATATAATCTCCCAGTTCTTCAGCATTGGTAAATAGCTCTGCTTTTTCTGCTTCAGTCATTGGCTCAAATTCCTCTGCCAGTTTTAAATCCATCTCCAGCATTTCCTGATTATTCATTCCTGTTACCACAGTATCAACAGGCAGAGAAAAAACATAGCGAAAAGCATCCTCTACATTCTGCCATAAAAATCCATCAGCGAGAGGTTTCATACATAGAGTTCCAATATTCTTTTCTTTAAGCAGCGGCAGCAGCTCAGTTTCTAATTTTGGAAAGTTGAATTTATCAAAGTAATTAAAATGGGTCATCATTACTTCAAACTCATCAGTTTTTAAGGCTTTAATTAACACATCAGGCTGACCGTGACCGGTAATTCCAATATGTTTTACCTTCCCCATTGCTTTTGCTTTTTTAGCTGCTTCCAGTGAACCACCTGGTTTTAAAATTGCTTCTAAGTCTGCCTCATCTCCAACTCCGTGCATAAAAATTATATCAAGGTGCTCTGTCAGCAGGAATTTCTACCAGATGGAAACCACCAAATCCAAGCAAACTAATTTCCAGTCCAGTTTTTCCAAGTATTCTTTTTTCCATCAAGAAACATCCCCCCTATTAATAACTTGAGCTTATAGAATTTAATTCAATAAATATCACCATTGTTTTTAATGAATGATTCATTATAATGACTAAAATCGTTCACATAAATTGTTATGTGATTTCCTCAGCAATTTTATACAATTCTTCATAAAAATCCAATCTTATATCTCTTAACACGGGGAAATAAGGGCGAAATTCACCTGTTTTATCATAATCTATAGTACCAATAATCAGATCTTCTTTATCATAATCGGCTTTACAGATAATAGGCTCTCCTGGAACTTTAGACTCTTTATCTCCTGGTCCAATTATAGTGCTCCCACCCCAATATTCTGTTTCCCCTTCTTTTCCACCTAAATTACAATACGCATACCAGATTGCATTTTCCATTGCTCTTGCTTTTACTAAAGGTTCAAATATATCTTTTTCAAATGAAGGAGATCCTGAAATACCAACTAATAAGTCCGCACCCTTCAAAGTTAAGAGTCTTGATATTTCTGGAAAATAAATATCATAGCAGACCATCATCCCAATATTACCTATCTTTGTTTTAAAAATAGGACTCTTTGATCCAGCGCGAAAATATCTTCTATCAGGAAAAGCACCTGGTCCAACTTTATCAGTTGCATGTCCAGGCAATGTATGCTTTCTCCATTTGCCAATATAACCTTCAGGGCCAACTAAAACTGCATCATTATACAATACACCTTCAATACCTTTTTCTGGCATACCCCAAATTATATATATATCATTATTTTTGGCTATATCTTCAAACTCATTTACAGTAGGTCCTGGTATTTCTTCAGCAACTTCAAAAAATGCATCTCCACAATTATATCCTGTTAGAGATAATTCTGGGAAAATAATCAAGTTAACATTTTGATTAGCAGCCTGATCGATATATTTTTTCATTTTTATGAAATTATCTTCCTTATTCAAAGTACTCGGCTCAATCTGTCCCAAAGCAATTTTAACCTTCATGCTTTTAATCTCCTTTATCCATCTACTTTTTAATAATTAAAATACTATCTAAGCTCAACCTTGAAAGTTTTAATTTCATAGGGTTTTATTTTAAATTCAAACTCAAAATCATTATTTTCAACTTCTTCTATATTTTCTTCAACTAGATTGCATTCATGAACAGATTTAATTTTATCATCTAATTTTACTTTCACAGTATCTCTTCTATTTCCATACTCATAAAATCTCAAAATTAATTTATCACTATATTCAGCTTTTTTAACAGTTTCTAGAATTGTACTCTGTTCTTTTACATCTATATATGACTTTTCATTTGGTTCAGTACCATTTTTTCCTTCAACTTTAACATTTTGAATAGGATAATTTAATTCATAAGCTTCTTTTGTAGTCTCAGCTTCAAACCAGCTTCCCCCATGAGGATAAAGACTATAAGTAAATGAGTGATGACCTTGATCAGCTTCCGGATCCGGATAAACACCAGATTTAATTAATGTTAAACGCATTGTTTGATCTTTGATATCATATCCATATTTACAGTCATTTAAAAGGCTGACTCCATAATCTCCTTCTGACAAATCTGCCCACTTGTGTCCAACTACTTCAAATTTAGCATAATCCCAACTTGTATTCCAGTGAGTATTTCTCTCAACGTTACCAAATTGAATTTCATAATTTGCTTTAGTTGTTCTTACATCAATTGGAAAAGCGGTTTTTAAAAGTATCTGTTCTTCTTTCCAATCAACTTCTGTTTTAAAATCAATACGACGCTTATCAGCATAGACAATCATATCCTGTTTAATAATTGAATCCAAAAATCTCCATTCTAAATTGATTAACACCTTATCGTTTTCTTGATTAATTTTCATTTCTGTTAAATCATCAATAATATATTCTTTATCTTGATAATAAATATCTATATCCCAGGCATTAAATCTCATAGGGCGATCTTCAAAAGCCTGCAATAAATTGCCTATTTCATTTTCCGTAATTACTTCCCGCTCATATTCTTTATCGTATAAAGAAACAATTTGACCCTGATCATTCATTTCAATCTTATAAAATTTATTTTCAATTAGTTTAGATTCAACTTTCAATTCATTTACGGCTGCTTTTTCTGAACTTCTATTTACTCTTTTATCCTTCTTTATTACTGGCTCTAATGTATCTTTATCAATCTCAAAAGAATAATATCCATTTGCTGGAATCGATTTGATTTCGTACTCTTTATTATTTAAATCTAGATATACATCTCTTGACCAGGGAAGTGAATTATAAACAACAACTTTTTCGCCATCCCCTTCAATCTGATATGCAATCTCTTCTAAACTTTTATTTAATAAAGTTTCTGTCTTATTAAATAGTTCTTTAAACTCCGCTCTAGAATCTTCGTAAACCTCCTTAATTGAAGATCCAGGTAAAATATCATGAAACTGATTCTTCAATACGACCTCCCAATTATCATTAATCTTATCAGCAGGATAATCTAATTGCTTATTTTTTGAACTGAAATTATTAAATAATTCTACATCATGAAGCATTATTTCGGCTTTACGATTATTTTTTTTGACTTCAGCTTGAGAAGTATATGTACCGCGGTGGTACTCTAAATATAATTCTCCATCCCAAACAGGTAGTTCTTTTTCTTTTTCCATCTTATCTGCTAAATCTTTAAAATAATCTTCAGACTTTCCAAAATTGACTTCAGGCATTCCAGGAACTTCCTGCATTTTTTTACCTGACTCTATCATTTTTCTGGTAGGTCCACCACCACCATCGCCCCAACCATAGGCAAGCAGCAGTTCATCATTTATATCTTTTTGTCTATAATTATCCCAAATACCTCCAGTTGATTCAGGATTTAAAATTCCATTGTAGGTATAAAAAGGTGAATCATTATGAATTTCAGGTGTTGTAATAAAGTGAGTTAAAACTTCTGTACCATCAATACCTCTCCAGGTGAAAGTATCATACTCAGGTCGATTAAATTGACTCCAACTAATTTTTGTAGTCATAAAATATTCCATTCCACTTTTTTTAATAATTTGTGGTAGTGCCCATGAATAACCAAAAACATCAGGTAACCATAAAATATTCCAATCAACATCAAATTCTTCTTTAATGAACTTTTTCCCATGGATAAATTGTCGAACTAGTGATTCACCTGAAGTTACATTACAGTCTGCCTCTACCCACATGCCTCCTGTAACTTCCCATTTGCCTTCTTTTATTTTTTCTTTTATTTTAGCATAAATTTCAGGATAATCTTCTTTTATAAATTTATATAACTGAGGCATTGTTTGTACATAAGTATATTCAGGGTATTCATCCATTAATTTTAATACTGTTGAAAATGTTCGAGAACATTTTTCTCTAGTATGAAGAAGCTGCCATAACCAGGCTACATCAATATGAGAATGCCCAACCGCAGTAATTTTAGGTAAATTATCTTTGCTCTTTAATTCTTGCAGGGCCTCTTTTAAATAACTATTGGCTTTTTCAACACTCTGCAAAAATTTATTAGAATTAACTTTTCTGAAATCTAAGATGTTTATAGACTTATCTAAAACTCTTAATAACTTTTCTCTTAGATCTTCACCTTTTTCCATGGTTTTAATTGATTCAAAAACTATTTTAGCTCTTTGATAATAATCTTCTACGGTCCGATTACGATAGATTAAAGCTGCTACCTTAAAAACATGCTTTTTTTCTTCTAATCCACTAAATGCCTTAATAGATATTTCCAGCTCTGAGCCAGAAGTTAATTCTTTTTTACTTAAATAAACTAAAGAATGACTTCTATCTAATCCCTGCAGTGGTTGACTGTTAAGATAAAGCAATGATTCTGAACCACTTAAATTCCCGAAATGTCCTGCCCCTGGAATAATTTTAAGATAAGTTTTACCTTTTTCTAAATCCCAATCTTTAGGAACTTTAACTTTGGTATTGAACCACTGACAGACATTTTTCCCGCCCCATCTTTCACCAACTTCAAGTTTTTTGCCAGCCATATTTGTAAAATCTGGTAATCCTTTATTATCTAATTTTGCTGGGTAGACTTCAAATTCTTCGATTTCAACACTTTTCTGAGCTAAATTTTCCTTTAAATCTTTTAAATATCTGTCTATCTTTCCTTCTTTCATAAACATATTTAATCACTCCATTTTTTTATTTTTATCCCTTTACTGCTCCAGCAGTTAGAGCTTTTAGGATAAATTTTTGTAATAAAAATACCATTACTATTGCAGGTAATAATGCTATTATACTTGCAGCTGCTAAATAATGGGTGCTTATTTGTTGAAAGTTACCCTGTGTCATTAAGATCCCGACTGAAACTGGATATTGACTGGTTCTATCTAAGAGCAAATAGGGAAGTAAAAATTGGGACCAGGCATTAATTGAAATAAATATAGTAGCACTTGCTAAAGCAGGTAGTGCAACAGGTAGAATTACTTTATGCAATAATTGAAATCTTGATGCTCCATCAATTTTTGCTGCCTCATCTAACTCTTTTGGTATGGCATCAAAACCGCCTTTTAATAAAAAGGTTGCAAATGGTATTTGGATAGCAATATAGACCATTGATAATCCAAAATAATTATTTAGCAATCCTAGATTAGAATAATAACGATAAATTGGAATACCAATAACTATAGGTGAAATCATTTGAAATATGAGAATAACAAATAACAATTTAGCTTTATTTTTAAAATCAAATCTGGAAAAAGAATAAGCAGCGGGTATAGCTACTAAGAGTGTTCCTAAAACGGTATATATAACTAACTTAAAAGAATTCCAGAGATAAGTAGTCATTGTCGTGTTTTTTAAAACATAAAAAAAATTATCAAAAGTTATTTCTTCTGGAATAAAAGTTGGTGGAAAAACAAAAATTTCAGAAGTTGTTTTTAATGATAAAGAAATAATCCATAAAATAGGCAGTAAAAAAAATATCGAAACTAATCCGTACAGTATATAAATTGAAATTTTTTTAACCACTTACTGATCACTCCCCATAAACCATGCATATAGTATTGTAAATGTACCAGAAAGAATTAACATAATTACAGCATATGCCGATCCTCTTCCTAGATTTAAATACCTAAATACCTGTTTGTAAGCTCCAAGTGATAACACTGTTGTGCTATTTCCTGGTCCCCCCTGTGTAAGAGCAAAAATGGAATCATATGTATTAAATGTATAAATAGTAATCAAAATTGTATTTATCATTAACATTGGTTTTAGCTGGGGTAAAGTTATATTCCAAAACTGCTGCCAGGTTGAAGCACCATCTATGGAAGCTGCTTCATATAATTGATCTGGAATTCCTCTTAAAGCGGCATACTGCATAATTCCACTAAAACCAGTTCCACGCCAAACATTAGCTAAAACAACCGAAAACAAAGCCCAGGATGGTGTATACAGAAATGGAATTTGATTTAAACCTAACAATCTAATAAAATAATTTAAGATACCCCACGAACTACTGCTGTACATTATGCTCCAAATGACTCCAGTAATGATACCAGGAACCACCCAGGCAGTAATCATAGATAATTTCACTAAAGAACTACCAAATAGGTCTTTATTTATTAATATTGCCGTAATTAAACCAAGTAATAATTGAAATAAAACTGAAGCAAAAACAAAAACTAATGTAACTTTCATAACCTGCCAAAAACCACTACCTGTAAGAATATGTATGTAATTTTCAAATGTAAAGCCATCTTCTATAGTTCCTATTGTTGCATTGCTAAAACTCAGCCTTATGACATTCAATAAAGGATATAAAAAGAAAATTCCCAAAACTAAAGCTAATGGAATTATCCAAACCCACCATCTTTCCATAATGTTTCTATTCATACTCGCCATCCTTTCCTAACACATACTAATTTAACGAGGGCTTATTTATAAATAAGCCCTCGTATTATTTTTATTATTTATTTGATTCCCATTCATTTAATGCTTCTTCCTGAATCTTATCAACTTCAGCCTCAATATCATCAGTTTGACCAGTTAATAAACGTCCTAAAGCTGTTTGAGTAAGATCAGAAACGGTATTATATAGTGAATTAGCTGGGCGAGCGTTACCATATTCCAAAGATTCTCTTAACTTTTGCATGCGTTCGTTTTCCGAAAAATAAGGGTCAGTTACATATACAGATTCACGAGTAGGTAAATAATTATAAACTTTAGTTCTTTCAGCCATTGCTTCTGTACTACCTACTACTCTCATAATATAATCTGCAGCCAATTCTTGCTTGACTGGATCATTACTTAAAACTGCCCAGGTCCAACCACCATTACTATTTGCTCTTTGGTCGGCTTTCATTTGTGGAAGAGGAACAAAGTCCCATTTTTCATCAGCATCATCAATTATGTCATCAATTTGATTATAAAGCCAACTTCCATTTGCTACCATTGCTACATTACCAGAACGAATTTCAGCTAGTAATGGATCACTACCTGTAATTGAAGAAACCATTACTGGAGCTGCTCCTGTATCAACTAATCTTTTTAAAAAGCCCAGACTGTTAACTAAGGCTTCTTTATTTTTCCCTTCACCTATAACAGGACGACCGTTTCCATCAAACATTTCTCCGCCCTGTGCCCAAAAAGAAGGCCATACATTACCATTAACTGCACCTTCCCAGCTGCCAAGCCAGGCCATGTATCCGTGGACTCCTTTTTCTTCTTTCATCTTTAAGGCCACATCAATTGCTTCATCCCAGGTTCTTGGTGGTTCTTCAATCCAATCTTTTCTATAGTAAAGAAAGCGAGCATCTGTTTCACCCCAGATAGCATGCATTTCCCCATCTCTCACAACTACATCTTTTGTAAAACCATAAAAATCATCAACTGCATCTTCACCTATATATTCATTTAATGATTTAGTATAACCATTATCTATAAATCTACCTACCCAAAAGGAATCAATATGTGCAAAATCTGGTGCATTACCAGATTCAGCCTGAGTCATCAAAGTTGCCATTGTCATAGAAATTTGTCCTGTTGGAGCAACCTGAACATCAATTCTGGCATTAGGATGAGCTTTAGCCCACTCTGCAGCAGCTTTTCTTATATAATCCTTTCTATTATCAGTTGCCGCAAATAATGTATCAGATCTTTGAATGTTTGCTGTTAATACTATCTCAGCATCAGGATTACCAATTCTTTCGGGTGTAACTAATTCATAGTCTTGAGCAAAAGACACAGAAGTCATAGCAAATAATACAATTAAAGCAATTAGTAATGTTTTCTTTTTCATAATTGTTAATCTCCCCTTTATTATTAGTAGAATTTCAAACAATTACCGCTAGAACTTAAGTATAGAATCTCACCTCCTTTGATTAGAATTAACATCAATATGACTTTAGAACAAATTAATTTATATTGCTAAAATTATATTAATTCTGAAAATTTAAAATAAAAAGAGATTAATCTAAGGATTTACATGAATCTCTTATTTCTAGATCACACGATTGATAAATTTGTTGTATTTCTTTTTCTTGATTATTTTCTTCTATATATTCTAAGAGCAAATTAACTGATTTCTGTCCAATTATATCTGAATGTTGATTTACAGTAGTTAATTTTATTTCTAAATGTTTTATTTTATCAGTATAATCAAAACTTACTACTGATAATTCCTCAGGAATTTCAATTTGATATTTCCTGGTCATCTTGATCAAATCTATTACAATAATATCATTAACCGCTATTACTCCTGTGATATTATTCTTTTCTATGTGATTATAAATTTGTTCATTTATTTTATCTCTAGATTGTTGTTCATCATAAGTGAAAACATTATTTGTTTCAATTCCATATTCTCTTAAAGCTCTTTTATAACCAGTAATTCTATCTTCAATAGTACTCGTGTTGGAATAATGACCTTTCAAAAACATTATGTTTTCATGCCCTAATTGAATTAAATATTCTGTTGCTTTATAACTACCGTTTATATTATCTGCCATTACACAGCTGGTATGACAAAACTGAAGCTTTCTATCAACTAAAGCAAATGGGAATCCCTCAGATTTCAGATCATAAATAGCTGTACTATCTTTTTGATCTTCAGCAGGGTTAATAATTAATCCATCAACCATTTGCCTTTTCATAAATTGAATGATTTCAGCTTCTTTCTTATAATCATTAAAATGATCTTTTAAAATAAAGGTATAATCACTTCCATCCAAAGCATTTTCAATACCGTTAAGGATTTCAATATTTACTCCATCAGTATAGGGCATAATAACTCCAATTTGCTTGCTTTTATTTTCTTTATCATCTCTTTCTCCATGTATATCATAGACAAAAGTACCTGTCCCCTGCACTCGATATAAATACCCTTGATGAACTAATTCTTCTATAGCTTTTCTGATAGTATATCTGCTCACTTCCAATTCATTACTTAACTCTCTCTCTGATGGAATTAACTTTCCTTTTTTATACTCTCTATTTTTAATTTTGTTAAGTATAATATCGCAAATCTGTTGATAAATAAATTTAGAGTCATCTCTATTAATTTTGTCTTGAGTCATAATCAGCATCTCCTTTTTCAACCACTGGTCTGCAGTGGTAGGTACCTCTATATACTATATTGCATACCAGTGGTTGAATTCCTTCTTTTTTTTATTTTTTTTTTATTAAATGAGCTAAAAACTCCCAGCACCTAATAAAAGGGACTCGGAGTTCAGATTAAAACTAATATTATATTTGTTCAACTTATGAGCTTATTATCATTATTTTCAGCCGCTTAATCTTTAATCGGGTCAATTTTCCTTACCCAGACAGCATTTCTTATATTTCTTGCCGCTGCCGCAGGGACAGGGATCATTTCTGCCTACTTTTTCACCTTTAACAACTGTCTGTTCACCTACTGAACCATCCCGATTGTTTTTCGGAAGAGGCTGCAGGTGTTTTTTCTCTTCCTCAAACTGCCAGTACTGTCTGATTTCAGTTAGTTCCTTTTTAGTTAAAGTAGCTAAGAAATCTTTTGAATTCTGCTGCTGCATATTTTAGCTCCCCTGTATTTGTTGAAATATTTAATTTACATATCTATTATTCAACTCTATATCATAACTAGTAAAGCAGATTAATTTAATCATTTTTCTTTTCCCCATCATAAAAAATATCCTGTGGCAGTTTAATCTTTTTCAACCATTTTTTAAGCTCATCCTCTTTAACCTGGTTGGAAACAAATTCATTGTGGGAAAAATTAATAAAAATTCCATCCAGATCAGATTCCTTAATTTCTTTTTTAATATTTTCTAAATTCTGTTCCTCAATTAATTTTTTATCAAGTTTAAAACCCCTAGCTGCTGCCATTTCTGCTATCTCATCTAAATAATCTTTAGCATTTTCCTGATAGATATCAACAACAGAGTTCTCCACATCACTAACTACTTTCTCTCCTAAAAAACCAACATCAGAAATTAAATGCTCAAAAAGTTTTGGTGCTTCCTTAACCAATAAAGCTCTGAGCAGAAGCTTGTCATTCGGCTTGATGTTTTTTTCTAGATGCTCATTAATTTTCTTTAAACCACCATAACTGAATAAAACCAGCATATATTTTTTCATTTATCTATCCCTCACAAGTTTAATAACTTAATTTGATTTCTATTTTCTAATTAACTAAATTTATTATTTCAACCTCAGCCATTATATCTTTCAAAAAATATTTTGAAGCTCTCTTAGATAAAAACTTCCAGTCCAATCAACGGCCAGTAGAATCTAGCAACTAAAATATAAATCAGCCAGCCGATTACTTTAAGCACCAATCCCCATTTTAAAGCATCTTTGATCTGATAATAACCAGAAGAAAAGGCAATCGCATTGGGTGGGGTTCCCATTGGCAGTAAAAAGGCAAGCCCTCCAGATAAAGCAACAGACAACGTTAATATAACAGGATTCAAATTGTAAGCTTCAGCCGCACTAAATGCAAGGGGCAGGATTACTGCCACAGAAGCTACATTACTAACTCCCTCAGTTAAAATTGATGTGAAAATAGCAAGTAGAATTATAAACAAAAATGGTGCAAGTTCTAGCTGAGAAAAAAATCTAGCTGCCATCCAGTCCGTCACCCCGGTTTCTACTAAAGAAGAAGCAACTACAACTGCTCCACCATACATTAAAATTACTCCCCAGTTGACATAGGATTCTACTTCCTGCCAGTCTACAACCCTAAGAGCAACAACTAAAACTCCCCCCAGCAAAGCTGTCACAGCAATATTAATTAAATTTGATAAAAATAACCAGCTGAAGACTACTGATCCTAAAATTAGAACCAGCTTTTTTTCTGCTTTAGAAAAACTACCTTTTGCCTCTGACTCTGCCTGCAATTTTTCTAAGGAGCGAGATGTGTCCTCAATATCAATCTTTGCAAATCTGGCAATAATTACTGCAAAAACAATCAAAAGTAGAAATGGAATTGGCCAGCTATATTTTATCCATTCAAAAAAACCAATAGAAATTCTATAATGTTTTTCTAAAAGACCAACTGCTAAGAGATTACGGGCACCACCAAGATAGGTGGTTATTCCACCAATTACTGTTCCCCAGGCCATTGTTAAAAAAAGCAGTTTTCCATAATTACTCTCCAACCTTTTCAAATCAAGACTGACCGCAATCTCGAGAACTATTGGAAAGAGCAGAGCAGCAACAGCATGTTCGGGCATAATTAAAGACAAAAAAGCGGCTGTAAATAAAATACCATATAATAGTTTAAGAGGACTCTTACCACTAAAGGAAATTATATTAAAAGCAAGTCTGGAACCTAGCCCGGTCTGATAAAGACCAGAAGCAAGGATTAAAGCTCCAAGAATAAAAAAGATTGCTTTAGAACCAAAAAGCGAAAAAGTATATTCTATAGTCATCACATTTAATAGAGGCAGTAAGGCAATTCCGAGCAAGGAAGTTACTGATAGCGGAAGAACGTGTGAAACCCAAAAACTTAAAACCAGCACAAAAACTGCCAGCGCCCTTTGCCCTGCTGGATTTAAACCGGTCATTGTCGGCATAACTAAAAGTATTATGAAAAAGATGATACCTGTATATTTAACTATTTCTTTCAAGTATTTAAACATTAAGATCATCCTTCCACACTGAAAAATATATAAAAACCTCTCCCATTTTTCACTCCCAGGAGAGGCTTAAAATCTTCTTTGCCATGTTTAGGTGAGCTATCTAAAAATTTTAATTTATTTTAAAATAAGCTTCAGAACAAGCTCAACCGATTCTTCAAGATTCAATCTTTGAGTATCTAATATCAGTTCCGGATTTTCTGGCTCCTCATAAGGGGCAGAAATACCGGTAAAGTTTTCAATCTCACCTTTTTTAGCCTTTGCGTAAAGTCCTTTGGGATCCCGCTCAGCACAGGTTTCTACATCTGCTTTAACGTAGATCTCTTTAAAATTTTCAGAACCTATAGCCTGGCGGGCAGCTTCTCTCCCCGCTCTATAGGGAGAAATAAAAGAAGCTAAGGTTATCAGCCCTGCATCAGCAAAAAGGGCAGCTACCTCACCGATCCGGCGGATATTTTCTTCCCGATCCTGAGCAGTAAAACCGAGATCCTTATTTAAACCAAAGCGCAGATTATCACCATCGAGGCGGTAAGAAACTTTTCCTCTCTTAAAAAGCTCCTTTTCCACCTCAACAGCAATGGTGGATTTACCCGATCCCGAAAGTCCGGTAAACCAGAGCACCAACCCTTTCTGTCCAAGAAGTTCTTCCCGAGCAGCTTTATTAATTTCACCTGAGTGCCACTTTATATTATCTACCATGGTCTAAAGATAATCCCCCTGTCCTGTAATAACCCTTTAATCTGGGCTGAAACCTGCTCCTCAGAAGTAAATTCCGGAATATGAAGGTCAAACTCTAAATCAGTTGTTACTCTATCTCCCAGCCAGACAGTTTCAATCTGCTGAGGATTTACAGTTGTCTTAATCAGTTCTAAATCAGATTGAGTCAGTTCAACTGCTGTTACAACTAAAATTGCTCCTGCATCTAACATTAAATGAGAAACCTCAGCCAGACGGCGCAGGTGTTCTTCTTTATGACTATTATCACCATTTTTAATATCAGCATCAACACCATAGAGAAGGTTTCCAATCCCTAGGAAGTAGACTACCTTTCCATCATTAAATAACCTTTTTTCTAAAGCTTTGGCCGTCGGTTTTTTCCCAACATCCTCTTCTCCGGTGATTAAAACCAGAGTTGATTTCTGATTATATTTTTCTGCTCTTTCTTCTCGGCTGATTAGAGACTGCTCCCAGTTGTAGTTACGGCGCATTACCTTTTCACGGACCCAGCTCTGTTCATCTTCTAGGGCCTCAGAAATTATTCCACCACCGGCAATCTCAAAATCATCGACAATGACAAAGCGGCTGGTTTCTTCTATCTCTCCTGCCAGGTCAAAGGCCATTGCCTTATCAAGTTTAAAGACTACCTCTGCCACATCGTGGCGTTCAATTTTTTCTTTAGCTTCATCCTGATTTAAATTGGAAGCATCAATTACTCTATTTATCTTTTCCAGACGGGCCTTAACCTTAGCTGTTCCGAGTTTAAGATGATAGACCTTATCTTTAACTAAATCCTGACGGGCCAGCCAGAAAAGGTTGGCTTTAATTCTTGCTGAAACCTTGGGCTCAGCTTCATCAGCTCTGGAGGCAAGTTCACCCCGGGTAATATAGATCTGCTCATCAAGAGTAAAACCGGTTGCCTTCCCTACTTTTACCTTATGCTGTTTGTCTTCTTCAAAACCTTCTATAGACTTAACTGTACTCTTTTTACCAGAAGGATAAAAAACAACCTCATCGCCAATATTCAGCTCACCTGCTGCAACTGTTCCCGCAACTATGCGGCGATCATCTCCACCTTTGGTAAATTTGTAGACATCCTGTACCGGCATTCTATAAGGTTTATTATGCGGTAGAGCAGCATTCTCAAAGCTGTCTAACTGTTCTAAAACAGTCTTTCCTTTAAACCAATCCATATTTTCTGATCGATCAGCTACATTATCTCCCAGCATCCCACTGACAGGAATAAATCTTTCTGCTTCAAGTCCAATTTCAGCTAGAAAGTCTGTATATTCTTCTACAATCTCATTGTATGTATCCTGATCATAGTCAACTAAATCCATCTTATTGACTACTACTGCAATCTGTTTGATACCCAGCATAGAAAGCATATAGCCATGACGGCGGGAATTTTCTTTTACCCCTTCGGAGGCATCTATTACTAAAAGAGCAGCTTCTGCTCTGGCAGCACCGGTTACCATGTTCTTTAAAAATTCAATATGTCCCGGTGCATCTAAAATAATATACTGTCTATAATCTGTTTGAAAAAAGACACGGGCTGAGTCAATGGTAATTCCCTGAGCCTGCTCATCTTTCAGAGCATCCAGTAAAAATGCATATTCAAAGGGCTTGGAATTTTTGCGGCAGGTTTCTTTAACCTGTTCCAATTTACCATCAGGTAGAGAATCAGTATCTGCCAGCATTCTACCAATAATTGTACTTTTACCGTGATCAACATGTCCTGCAATTACTAAATTTAAATCTTGTTCTTCTGTTGTTTTATTCATCTCTACCCCCTACATATATCCGTCTTTACGAAGTTCTTCTAAACCGCCACCATCTTCTTTATCCTGAGCTCTACCATCACGCTCAGCAATATTGGCAAACTTACCTGTCTTCAGCTCCTCTACTACCTCGTCTACTGTAGAGGCGGTAGATTCTACCGGTTCAGTACAGGGAGCACAGCCTAAAGAACGATAGCGTTTACCTTCACCCTGATCAAAATAGAGTGAAACCATCGGGATCTTTTCGCGCTGAATATATTCCCAGACATCAAGTTCAGTCCAGTCTAAAAGGGGATGAATCCTGACATGGGTGCCGGGAGCAAAATCGGTTTTATACTGATCCCAGAACTCTGGCGGCTGATCACCAATATCCCAGTCATTGTTGCGATCCCGAGGAGAGAAATACCTCTCTTTAGAGCGGGAACCTTCCTCATCTGCTCTGGCACCAACAATTACACCTGTATAAGGTTCACGATTGCTGTCCAGTTCGTATTCATCTTTATTATGATTATATCTGTAACGACGCCAGTTACCATTTAAGGTGTTTTTTAGAGCATCTGTTTTTAAACGCCCGCAGCACTCTAAGTGAGTCGCTTTACCATTGGGAAAGGTATCTCCCGCTGCCAGTGTTTCTTCATCCTGACCGTAAATCATATCCAGATTCCACTTTTTAGCCAGCTTATCCCGATGTTCAATCATCTCGGGAATCATATAGCTGGTATCAATATGTACTAATGGAATTGGTACATGACCAAAAAATGCCTTTCTGGCCAGCCAGAGCATTACTGTTGAGTCCTTACCAACTGACCACAGCATGCAGATATTGTTAAATTCGCTGTACGCTTCTCGCAAAATATGAATACTTCTACTTTCTAACTTATCTAAATGATCCAAATTTGACCCTCCTTAAAAAATATATAGCTACCGATTAATCAAATAAATTTTTCGGCACTAAAATAAAGCTTTTTGTCGAATTATAAGGAATCTCAAAGCTTAAGATATTTAATTTCAACTGATTAGATTTTATCAAAAAGCTGCCCTAAAAACAAGGGCCATTTAAAAAGAGCAGTCCTCAAATAAAACTAAGAACTGCTCTTCATATCTAAGTTCAAAATTATCATAATATCACTTTTAATTTTCAGATGCTATTGATGTTTTTTTCATTTTCAGACGTTGTATACTTAACTACTCCAAAATTCTTTAGGCTCTGAGCAATTCCACCGAGAATGACAAAAAGAAAAACTCAAGCTTTTTTCAATTTCATCTATCCTATCTTTTTCCTCTTTCTGATTATTAATAATTAGATTACTTTTATTCTGCAAAAAGTAGATTATTAAATTTTTATAGGTTTTTAGAGTATGTCTTGATAAAAATATTTCATTTTTTAAAAGTCTGTCTTCAGAGTAATTATCTAATTCTTCCAGATAATGATAAAATAAAAATCCCCACCGGACTTTCAACGCTCCAGTGAGGGTTTAACTAATATTTAATTCGACAAAATTATACGCAAATGACAAGTGCACGGTACCTGCATACCTGCACCTAAGCTTAAGATAATTTCTTATCTTTTTTAAAATCAATCTTTTTTACATTATCTCTTCGCGGCTGATAGGTATCTACCAGATCAACTAGAGCCGCCACTATATCTCTGCCGGCTGCTTTTTCTGCAAGTTCTTCAAGACGCTCAAGGTGTTTATTTAAAAACTCCTGATCTACAGCTTCTAAGTTATTGATAAAGATCCGCTCGTGTTCTGTGGCAATATTATCTTCTGTATCACATAAAAGCTCTTCGTAAAGCTTTTCTCCAGGGCGGAGTCCAATTACATCAATATCTATATCATCATAAGGAGTTAAACCTGAGAGTGAGATTAAGTCTTCAGCCAGTTCCATTATCTTAACCGGCTCTCCCATATCAAGGACAAAGACCTCTCCTCCCTTGCCTAGAGCACCTGCCTGAATAACAAGCTGTGAAGCCTCGGGAATAGTCATAAAATAGCGGGTTATATCCTTATGGGTAACTGTCAGCGGACCACCATTTGCAATCTGCTTTTTAAATAGAGGAATTACACTTCCCTGGCTGCCTAAAACATTACCAAAGCGGACTGCCATAAATTTAGTCTTAGACTTCTTATTAATCGTCTGTACAACCATTTCAGCTGCTCTTTTAGAAGCTCCCATCACATTGGTGGGGTTTACTGCTTTATCGGTTGAAATCAGGACAAAACGGTCGATTTCAAACTCTGCTGCAGTTTGAGCTAAATACCTGGTCCCTAAGATATTATTCTTTACAGCCTCTTCCGGACTGGTCTCCATCAAGGGCACATGTTTGTGAGCTGCGGCATGGAAGACTACATCCGGAGAATATTCTCTAAAAACCTTCTCCAGCTTATTTTTATCCCTGACGCTGCCGATAATCGAAACTAAGTCTAAATCCGGATATTTATTTTTTAAATCTCTTTCTAAAAAGTAAGTTGTATTTTCATTTATATCTAAGATAATAATTTTTTTAGGGTTAAACTTGGCTACCTGACGGCAGATCTCTGAACCAATTGAACCTCCACCACCACTGACTAAAATAGTTTTATCTTCAAGATAAGCAGAGATTTCATCAGAAATTAAATCAACCTGATCCCGGCGCAGAAGGTCTTCTACCTTCACTTCTCTGATTTGATTTAGAGAAACATCACCTTTTAAAATCTCATAAACTCCTGGTACTATCTCTACCTTAACATCTTTTTTATTGCTCAATTCATAAAATCTTTTAATTGTCTTACCTTCAGCCGAAGGAACTGCAATTATCACTTCATCTACAGAATATTCCTCAATCAACTGCGGTATTTTTTCACTTTTTCCTAAAACTTTCTTCCCGTGAATCTCTAAGGACTGCTTATTGGGATCATCGTCAACAAGCCCGATAATTCTTTTCCCTATTTCAGGGTGTTTTTGAATCTCTCTGGTGATCATCTCTGCAGCATCACCTGCACCAATGATTAAAACTCTGCTTTTTGACTTTTTATTCTGGTTGCGGTTTAAATAATCTTTTAATAATCTTAAGCCAAAGCGCATTCCACCGAGCAAAAAGATATCTGTCATTAGATTGATTGCTATAATACTGCGGGGGAAACCGACTCTAAAAAAGTAAATATAGATTACAAAAAGAGTATTGATTGCTATAGTAGCTTTAAAGATGGAATAAAGTTCTGACATGCTGGCATACTGCCACATCTTATTATAGAGTGAGGAAAAATAGAGAACAAAAAATGAAATAACTGTTATTGCCAGCAAATATTCAACTCTAAAATATCTCATCCAGCCATCATCAAAGCGGAGGATAAAAGAAGACAGTACTGCCAGGTTGACTAGTATAAGATCAATTACAATTAACCTTGGTTTTTTGTATAATTTCAATAAAAATTCAATCATATTAAACTCAACTCCCGATAAAATCAATTACTCCCTGTGAATAACTATCTATATTATAATCTACTTTATACTTTAATTCAATGAATTCGACAATAATAGTGAAAAGATACAAAAATCTCCTACTGACTTCTGAGAAAAGTAGTAGGAGAATGACTGCTGTAATTGATATTAAATTTTATGAGATTACAATATAATTAGTTTCAATAAAAAGTTTGCTATTGACTGAACTCTTTTAACCACTCAACTACAATTTCAACCTCTTCTTCAGTCAGGTTAGAAGAACAGGGAATATTAATTAAGTGCTCAACATAGTACTGTGCTTTTTCTATCTGGTAGGCCTGGTTCTCAAGATAAGGTTTCTGCTGATGAATCAGTCCCCAGAGTGGTCTAGCCTGAATATTAACATCATTCAATTTCTGTAGCAGCTGATCTCTATCTATACCATATTTATCCTGATCAACCATTACTGAATAAAACCAATGGTTAGACCTTGTTCCTTGATTAAAAGGTAGTAGGGTTAAACCATCGATCTCTGCCAGCGCTTCTTTGTAAAGTTTATAGTTTTTAATTTTAGTAATAATAAAATCTTCCAGCCTGTCTATCTGATCAGTTCCATAGGCTGCCTGAATATTGGTCATCCGATAGTTGTATCCAATCTCATCATGTTTATAATACCAGGGATCTGTTTTAGCCTGCACACCAAGGAAAGATGCTTTTTCCAGCAGGTCCTGATCCTTAGAAACCATCATTCCTCCACCACCAGTAGTTATAATCTTATTGGCATTAAAGGAATAGACTCCAATATCTCCTACTGTTCCACAGTATTCTCCCTCATATTTACCTGAAGTATAATATGAACCAAGAGCTTCTGTAGCATCTTCTACTACTTTAAGGTTGTATTTAGCTCCAATCTCCATTAATCTTTCCATATCGGCTGGGTTACCAAAGACATGGACAACTACAATCGCTTTTATTTCTTTACCTGTACTTTTATTAATTACTTTACCATTTTGATGTTCACATTTATTTGCTAAAAATGACTCCAATTTATCTAAGTCCATATTTAAATCATTATCACAGTCCATAAATACAGGCTCTGCTCCCATATAGGTCACAGGGTTAACTGCAGCAATAAAGGTTACGGTTGGTACAATCACCTCATCATCACGGTCAACACCTAAGACTCTCATTGCTAAATGAAGCCCGGCTGTTCCACTCTGAACTGCTACAGCACGCTCTACATCTAAGTAACTTTCCATTTTTTCCTGAAACTCTGCTATGTATTTACCACCTGTTGAAACCCAGCCTGACTCAATAGTGTCTTTAAGATTATCTAAAATATCCATTGAAAGATTGGGGACTGATAGTGGTATTGATCTTTTTTCTGGCATTATATCACCTTTCTATTATGAAAATATCTTAATTTTAATGTCCATTTTATAATTACAGTACTAATTATATATCAGTAGCATTATCATTTCAATTGATTCGACAAAACATCTCTTTTATTTTATACTAAAATTATATTTTATTTTAGTGTATTAGTAAAAACTCCCACTAAAATTTTAATTTCAAGTGAGAGTTAGATAAATAATCGTTAAATTTATCTGCATATGCTTTTAGAGCACTTATTCTAAACTATAATTTTCTTCAATATACTTTTTAAACTTAATCTTGGGTAATTTTCTTTTTCTAAATCTCATCTTAGTTATTATTGCTTCAATTTCATCGATGGATTTATTGTTTTTATGGTAATATTCAAATAAAATATCAAAGGTTAGCAAATTATTCATCTCTAAAGACTAGATAACCATATCCACCTTCAATTAGATACTCGTTATATCTACTCTCTGAAATTTTATTTTTTTCTAAAGCTTCTTCTGCTAATTCTGCATAATCAGATTCTACAATTAAATCATTATCTATTTTTGGTTTAGTATATAACTCTGTTGAATAACCATATTTTCTTGCTTCTATAATAACATTAATATCCTTCAATTCTTTATATCTTTTGTTATTAATATGCTTATCCAATTTAAGTCTTAATATTAGAGCTTGATGACTAATTTTAAAATAGTTTTCCAAATAAAGACAGTCTGAAATATCAACTTTATCTCTATTTTTATTAGTTAGTCTTTTCTTTAAATGAAAGTTTAAAGCTTCACGAGGCATTAATAAATAAGATGCAAAAATATCAGCTTCTCTTTCCAGATATTTTTGCTTTTCATTTAAATTAACATTATATTTTAAGTGATAATATTCATGGGCAGCAGTAAAATACTGTCGGCCTAAAGTAGCATTAACATTAATTAATATCGCCTGCACTTCACCTTTTTTTAAAAATAGTCCATATAAGCTACTGTCAATTGGCATTTTAATGATACTAACATTAGCATTATATTTTAATACTTCAAAAATATTTATGGATTCTGTATTGCTCAAGCCAAACTCATTTCTGGTTTCAATGGCTCTTGTTTCAGCAAGAGGATTATTTGCTTTACTCATTTATTTTACCTCCTGCATATTTTTAATTCATACAAATTATTAACAAAATTCTTAGCCCACTCTATTTTTTCTAAATCATCCTGAGCAATATCAGTTGAGCGGTGAGCAATTTCTAATTTATCTTCTTCCTCTCTTTCACCAAGTAAGTAATCAATACTTTTACCATATAAATTTGAGAATTTGTTTAACAAAGATAAATTAATTTTTCTGGCACCAGTTTCATAATAAGATATTTGACTTCTTTTTTTACCAATAAAATTAGCTACATCTTGCTGAGAATAATTCATTTCCAGTCGGGCTTCTTTAAGTCTTTTTGCAATAACTTCATAATCTAACATTATGATCACCCTTTCATTAAAGATCTTCTGCACTAATTGTAACATATTTGTTACAATAAAGCAATATATAATGATCAATGTAACATAAATGTGCACTTTGTTGCAAAAAAAATCCCACCAAAACCACAAGATTTCAGCAGGAGTAATCATCTAAGTATTTTTACTTTTCTAATTTAGTTACTCTTTTATTCATAAATTCTTTTATATATTAAATTATCCAGAGAGCATAATTAATGTTATTCATTTTTGTTTTCATCTAATAATTTATTAATGTTTAAAGGGGGAATAATAAGCGAAGATATATCCGGAGTATTAGCAGAATCATAATTTTTAGTTTCAATCTCAAAAGAATCTAAATCTGTTAACTGTATAAAACCAATATTAATATAAAGAATTCTCACAGACGCTTTTAACATAAAGTAAGAATAATTGTTGAATTATAAAAAATCAAATAAACTTTATAAATTTAACATAATCACTTATTCTTTTTTCATCATGAATAGCAATAATTTCGTTGATAGCATTTATAATTGGAGAAGTTATTTCTTCTTCAGAGGCAATTATTTCTTTAATTGCATTTATTAATTCATTTTCACTATGTTCCGGAAGTCTTTCAAAATCATTTTCTAAATTAAAATCAATAACTTTCTGTTGATCTTCACATTCAACCAGAACAACCTTACCACCAATTTTATCTTTAATATCTGAAATAATATTTAAAGCCCTGGCTAAGATTTCTGCTCCAGTAATAGCTTCAGTATTATAATCATCATTTCGTGCAAGTTGGCCTATTAAATAAACTATACTTTCTTTAGCATCTTTAGAAAATCCATCTATCTTCTTTATTTTAGAATTAGATAAAGTTTGCGGTATAATTAATGTTTTTAAAGCAATAGAAAAATATGCAACAATATTAATTTCATTATCTGATTCAAATTTATTCTGATCAATAATCAAATAAGTTCTTGTTAAATCTCTCTTTTCTCGATTAATTGCATTTTCTCTTAAAAAATTTTCAACATCCAGATTTTTCTCGCAAAAAAAATTAGAAACAGCATCTTCCACTAAAAAGTCTTTATTTTGGGCTTCAGCTGCTTCTATAAATTCGCTTAAAGGAATTATAGTTGTTTTAATAACTCTTTACCTCTTTGTATCTCTTTCATTGTTTGTTTAAAGTCATCTCTTTTTTTATTTAATTCAGCTCCACTTTTTTCGCGAGAAAGTTCTTTGTTTATTTTTTTAATCATTTCTGGATCTGTAACTATAAACTTATCTTTTTCTAAAGAACTAGTAGCCATAAATATCATCTCCTTAACTCCTGAATTTGAATGACTAGTTAAATTATATATCAAAACTTTTAATTTTTCAATATATATTTCAAATAATTTCCAATTAGTTTGTTCTTTAATAAACCCCCGGGAATTGCAAAGTAGTATTCTCAAAAGTTGCAAACTAAAATTCCCTATTATTGCAACGAAAAGTGTAAAATATTATTTGACATTTCCAATTATGAGTTTACAGAATAAACAATTAAGTCTAACTATAATTATTTGGAATACTCAAGCCACTCTTTTCTGCTGCTTTAAAAAATGCTTTTTTATACCACTGAGTTCCCCAGTAGTATTGATACCAGTTACTCTGCAGAAAATCATCAGCTAAATGGACATCACTTACTATCCTTTTCTCAAAATCACAGTTAATGAAATCTTTAAAAGCTTCCTTTAACCATCTATTATGGTCATATTCAATAATATTCTGATCTGAAGAAGACAGTAGACCATTAGAAAGCATAAAATCTTTCCAGTCAGCTATTCGCTCCTCCTCAACTTTTCTAGCAGTAAGAATAGAAGTAAATTCTTCATAATCTACTTCAACAATTGAATCATCTCTATACTGATTATTATTTTCTAAAAACTCCTGCAATATCTTTTTAATTTTTTTAAATGCCTCAATAAACCTTTCCTTATTCTTAACTCTGCTAACTTGATATTGACTTGAAAAGTTATCAGTTGCATCATATTCATATCGCCACTCTAAATAAGGAATATCAGGATAAGAATAAACCTGACCATGACCATAAGCTGGAACCACCCTATCCCTTTTCTGCTCGGAAACAAACGGCAGTATCCTAGTTCCTATTTGTTTCCAACTTTTTTCCTTTATTAGCTCCGATATTTCGGAGAGTATCTTATTATTTTCTCTAACACCTTCTACATCATTTACCTTACTGGCTATACCAGAAAAACCCTGGTGAGAAAAAGTATCTGCATAAGCATGGAGAGTAATCCCCAGTTTAATAGGATCAGCATTATTTACTGCTTCCTCAACTATAAATTTAATAATTTTAGATTCTTTTTTGCAGCGCATCTTTTTAGGAAAGTTTCTACCTTCACAGCCAGGGACAAAATGAAAAGCAGAAGTGTTGGCTGTCATCGAAGAATAATTATATGTACTTAAATCCGAATAGCTGTGACAGGTAGCAGCATTAATAATTTCATCACCGAGTTGAGAAAGTAAGTTGGAAGGGTTATCAGCAGCAAGAGTTATTTTATTTACTTTGGCATCATCAACAAACTGAGAGGCATAAGCTATTTTGTGGGCAGTTTCTTTTTCTATTCCAACAGAACGGGACATTGCCAGCAGAGCATAGTAATGAGCATCTTTTTTCATTAAAATCACCCTTGTTTTTTATTTGATAGATTCTCTATTGGAATAACTGGAATATTTACCTGGTTATAAAAAGAGTGAAATTAGATTATTAGTTGTTTTATTAATCTATCTATTTAAATTATAATACGTTTGTTCGATTAATTCAAGAAAATTTTTGTAATTTATCCAGGTTGTTTTCCATATAATTTATATTATCATATAATCCAACTAATAATCTTTTCCTACATCCTGCTCTAACTCCTTCAATTCCTGTTCAAGTTCTCCTCTTTCATCAATTAACTGATTGTCTCTTTCTGGCTGATAATTAAACCTTTTATATCCATTCTCTCTATAATGATTATTCTCATCACCCGCCACAAAAAATCTTTTAAAAAATCCAGTCGCAGTTAAAATACCGACAGGCACTGGAACAATTACACCCAACACCCCCAGATAATGAGAAGTTTTGATTATTTGATTTTTATCGTTCCAATAAACAGAAAAAATCAGTGCAGCCAAAAATAAAACAGCCAGCCCAATATTTACTCGACACCTATTTTTAACAAAGTCTTCTACCAGCTTTTCTTTATTTTTTACATCTTTTATTTCTTCACCAATCTTTTTAATTCTCTCTTTAATTGAACTGATCCTCTTTTTCTTTTCCAGCAGCAGCTGCTTATCTTTTTCCTCTATCTCTTTATTTTTCATTTCATATTTTTGTTCTTCTCTTTTTTCCAGATTTTCCAACACCTCATCAAGAGTAGTTCTAAATTCATTATCAGAAATTTTAGCTGAAATATTTAAGCTTTTAGCTTCTTTTTGCTGTAATGAATTGCTCGAAATTGCCTGAGCTAATATAGCAACTTCTTCTGGTTCAATAACTTCTCCTTGATATTTGATTAAATGTTCACTGAGTTCATTTATCTCCCTAAAATCCGGTAAAACTTCAGCAAGATTAACCTGGACTAGTTCCAGGAGATTAACTCTGGCAAAATCATCAAGATTAGAACTTTTGGCAGGATTGGCAAGCCATAAGATATTTAATAATAAACTGGCAGTGATTTTCAATCTTAATTCTCCATAATTATTGTATAAACTCCTTCTATAACCTCGTTGATCCTGAAGAAACCAGGAATTAGCCTGCTCAAATTTTTCAACTTTATTTTTACGAAGCTTTTTAGTATAAAGTATTGCTACTGCATCATGTTCGGCACCTTCTTTATTATAATTTCTCTTTCTCAATTCCTTATACAGCTTTGTGCTTCTTGCTTCCCTTTTAAAATCTTCATCTACTTCTTTAATATTTAAAGAAAAGTCATCTGCTAAGATTTTTTTAATATTTCTGGCTTTCCGCTGCAGATCAGTTTTGTTGATATCTTTTTCTAAACAGGTATTTAAAAAATCATCTTCAACAAAAATTCCCTGTTTAATCTCACCCAGTTCATTTGCTTTTTTAAATAAGAGGTGCTTGGTCTCTGCAACAGTAATATCAAGAACAATAAATTCAAAACCAAAATCACTAGCAATATCATATAGCTGTTTACATGTTATATTTGATTCTTCGGAATGCAAACCTAATAAGCTAACAATAAAGTTGGTATCCAAAATTAATTTTATTTTTTTATCCAGTTTTTGATCAGAAATATCTGTGCTGATATAACAAGAAATTATTGACCCTAAATAAATCTCCTGAATAATTTTGAATTTATCTCGATCCATTTTAATATGATTGATATATCTGGCAACCGGACTATATTCTCCATTACAACTTTTGCAGTTGTTTCCATTTATGAGCTCACAGAAAACTTTTTTATTGTTTTCTATAAAATCAAGGATCTCTGGCGCATCATCAATTCCCTCACTAATTAAAAAATCATTATAATCTTCATTTATTTTTTCAATTTCTTTTGCTTTCCTGGTTAAAACACTATCATATTCAAATACTATTTTTTCTGTAATTTTAATGTTATTATCTTTAAATAAGTAAATACGCTTGTCTTCACTGGCTATTAGCTCCACAATTCTTTTTAACATTCCAATTGGAATGTTAAGCTTAAATTCTTCTTTGATGCTTTCTTTGACCAGGGTTAAATCTCCATAAAATTTATCATTCTTATTTTTGAAATTTAAAAATGATTTTTTGATCAAAGGAATAAAGACTCGCATTATGTCTTTATTATTGTTATTATGATAGGCTAGAAAACTGTAAGTTATTGATTTATTAAAGTTAATTTTCACCACATCCTTAATACTAATATTTATATAACTATATTTATAATTCTTTATAAGTATAATTTTTCCTGCTTTTTAGTGAAAATTTTCTCAAAATTATTAATAATAAATAAAGAAAAAATCCCACCTATTACAGTGAGATTAGAAATCAAACTAAATCTATCTTTACTTTCCCATTGTATTTTAAACCTCCTGTATAATTAATAATGAGCTTATTATTCATCTTCCTGAAAAAAAGGAGAAGTGATTATAGTTAAATCATCATCAATGTTTGTAATATTACCGATCAAAAGAGATACTTTTTCTAATACCGGAGCAAGAATTTCTCTATCTTCTTCAATTTCTTTTTCTAAATTATCCATATTTAAATCATCTGCAAAGTCCTCATTAAGCTCATAGATTACATTTAGCTCTACTAAGATATTATAAAACATTTCAGGCATAAAAAACACTTTTCTAATAAAGGTCAAATATACAAAATTCTCATCATAATCTTTTACAATAACTTCATCTGCTATTTTAAGATCTATATTTTTTTGACCTATTTCTTCGTCTTCAAGACCTAAATAATTGAAGTCAATGTTAATCAAATTTATCTTAGGATATTTAGCTACATTAATAAAACTCATGGTGTTCACCCCTCAGCTAAAAATTACACAGATTTAATTTTACTTTATTTATTTTTAATTTTATATTTAACTTTTTCTTCAGATATAGATTTTTGATTCCAAACTGCTGCTGGCGATGTTTTATATCTTAAAATTGACGTTTGAATATCTTTTTTCAATTTATTTATTTCTTTTTCAGCTTTATCAGCAGCATTTTCCTTAGTTATTAAAAAGAGTAGATATTCAGATATATTCATTTTATCTTTTTCGGCCTTCATCTTGATTTGTTTATATAATTCTTCCGGCAAAGTAACTTCTACTTTATTTTTATTAGCTATCATTTCTTCAAGTCTTTTATGCAGCTTTTTGATAGTTTTATTGCTGAGATTATCTGAATTGTTTTCCAGTAAAATTTTAACATTAGATGGCTCTTTAATTAACCTTAGTTGATTATTATGGGTTTGATCGGGTAAAGAACCTTTTTCATATCTATGATAAGTTATTTCTCCCCAGCCTAATAGTCTGCTTATTTCTTTCTGTGTTAATTTATATTTTTTTCTAATATCTTTTATTTCTTTAACAGATAGAATATTTTTCTTTTCTCTAAACTTATCAAATGCTCTTTTTTGGTTTTCCTTATCTAATTTTTCATGAAATAGTTTTTCTTTGCAATTTTTACACACAGCTACTTTAGCATTTATTTCAATTTCTTCCTGGTTTAATATATTGCGACTCTCTTTTATTGATTCAATATTATATTCTACAAAGTCATCACATTTATCACAAAATAATTTATCAATATCTTTTGATTCTTGCATTTAAAACCCTCCTCGCTTTATAGTCAATTAGTTGTAGGGAAAATCAATAGGATAACCTGCTTCATGAAAAGATAAGCAGATAACCTGTTCTCTACCTCTAGTTTCAATCCTTATTTTTATGTAAAACAATGTATTTCCAAGAGCAGTATTGCTTTCCGAGTTAATATTATCACTTCATAATTATTATACAACTTTTAACAAGATTTATCAATATAAATTATCATATGATACTATAAACCGGACTGTATATTTGTTGTATACTAAAATTATCGGGAATTGTAGAATAAAAACATCCATTGAGTAGACTTTGTTGAAGTGAAATAAAAAACCCCCACCAAAAATTTAAAGTTCCAGTGGGAGTAATAGACAAAACTATTATTTAATTCTAAACTTTAATTTCAATTTTTTCTGTAATATCAATTAAGTTAATAATTTCTGTATATAACTCAAGATCTTCTTTTTCAGTAGTTAATGAAACTACTAATGAGTATCTCATCTTTTCTTCTGCCTTTCCTAAATAACTTCTTGTTTTCCACCAGCCATTTGCCGGATAAACTGCTATCTCATTCATTTGAGAAAGATCAGCTGCAGTACCAATCCATATATCAGAATGGATTGAACCTTTATCTCTGGCATTCATACCTAATGTCCAGTTATCAGTAGTAGTATTATTATAATTATCATTTTTATCTTTTTCTTTTTTATTTATTCTTGATAAAAAAGTCTGTTCATCTTCGTCAGGTCTTTTTAAATCAAATCTTAATAGAGCAGAAGGATATCTATATCTATCTTTCCAGCCTATTTCTCCCGGACCTGGTTCAATAAAATAAGATAAAGTGACTCTCATATTTACTTCTGTTTCTCCTAATGATAGTAAAATATCTTCTGGCCAAGGTATTTTATATAAATTCATTTCTTTTGAACGATAATTACTTGCTCCTTTTTCAAAAGGTTGAATTTCATCTTCAATTACTAAGTTAACGGCATTCTCATAACTCCATTTGGCTCTTTCTAAATTTGGAACTCCATAACCACAGGTTCTTAATAACTTTAAATAATCAGATTTAAGTTCTCCATCTAAAAACTGTTCTTTCATTTTATCTGTCCATTTTGCTGAATGAATAATTAGGGCTCTTATTGTTTCCGGCCAGACATCTGGATACTCAGCCATTAATTGCGAAGCAAACCAGGAAGCTTTAGCAGTTGCTGCACTTGTCATATTTATTGAAGCAAAATGATTTTCAGTATATTTATAATTTGTAGTTAGTTCCGAAAGATCTTCACAGCTAGAAAAAAATGGTTCTTCAGCGGATATATTATCTACAGCCAAATTTCCACCTTCCATTAATATTTCAGGTTTAATTGCCCAATCATTATCCCAACTACGAGAAGTCTTACTGAATGGAGAAAGTCCACCAACCGGAGCTAATGCTTGATAATCACTATAATCAGGATCAATGATATCTTTTTTATTAGTAAATGCACCTACTGTAATTGCATTCCAGGCCTGACCTGGTTCTTCAACTACTTCAGTGAAATTACTCTTGGGATAATTTGAATAATTACTTTTTCCGCTTATATTGCCTGAGGAAACAAATAATAGTCTTTTAGTATTATCATAAAAACCAGAAGTAACTGCATCTACTGCTGCAGACCAGGATGATGGAGCACCAGTATTTAAAATATAATTATTTGCTGTTACCGCCATACAAAATACTCGACTTAACTCAGGGTTTTCTATTTCTGCTTTGTAAATTGCTTCTTCAAGTATATAACCATATAATTCTTCATTATTTTCTCCATCTGGAGGAAGAATTTTAATTGACTCAATAAAATGATTAATGTCTAATTGTTTATCCATATTTATTGCTTGTTGTAAATCATTATAAATTGCTAATCCAGCCATCATTGTTCCATGACCAGAATGATCATAACTCCCCCAATCTAATTTATAACTCTGACAGTTATTATTACAAACTGGATCTATTAGCGGATATCCTGAATTCAAGCCCGTGTCAAGTAGACAAATACTATTTTGGGCCCTTTTGTTCACATTTAATCGCAACAACAAATCATCTACCCACTCAATCTGTTCCCTATTTTCTAGACCTGTAAAGAAATCAGCAGTCAATGATTTCCTTCTTATTTCAGCAATTACTGGTCCCTCTTCTATTAAATCTAGAATCTGCTTGTTATTAAGATAAACTGAAAATACTTTTCTTTCAGGAAAATTAATAACACCCTTACCAACCTGAATATCTAGAGATTCAGCTAGTTTTATAAATTCATCTTCGATATCTTCACCATTATCATAAATCCAAATTTCACACCATAATTTATCTTCAGCGGGGATCCACTCAATCTCACTCTGCCAGAACGACTGTAAAATTGCCAACTTAATATCTTCAATACAATTAATTAAGTCTTGATTACTTCTTTTACCTTTACTCGTTAACTGATCAGGATCTAAATATTTTTTTATTTTACCTAAAAAATGTCCCTCTTTACCGTCGGGAATAAAAACTAAAACTTGCATTTTGTTACTATCTTTTAAATGCTTAATATTAAGTATTCTTATTTTTTTCTTCAAATCTTCTAAACTTTTGACTTTATATTTAAGTGAATCATCAACTGTAAATTCTATATATGTTCCCTGTTGAGATTTAAAATACTTATTCTCTCTTTCAGTTTTTATTTTCTCGGCTTCTCTCCAGATTGATTTTAATTTATCAACTAGTTTGTTACCATGCTGTGAAACCTGTTTTGTAGGAAATTTGTTATCGACTGGTGTGCTTTTTGGTGTGAAGTCAATTACGTCTGGAGACAAATCAATAAATATATTTCTTTTATTCTCCATTTTTATTTGACACCTCAATTTTCATATGAAGTTTTTTTCTCTTTTATCATTCTCTCTAGTAAGGCTTTGTTTATTAAATCCTTATCATTTAATATAGTTTCTTTAATAGCATCATCACAGGCTTTTGTTATTTCTGAATGACTTAAACCTTTAGCTAATTTTACAATATCCTCTATTAAGAAATCACCTCTAGAAAAAGAAGCAATTCTATTTTTGATTAAACGATAGATTTCCTTTTCAGTTGGCAATTTATAAGAAATTATATCATCAAATCTTCTGAAAAGAGCATCATCTAATAATGCTGGGTGATTAGTTGCTGCTAGAATTATACTTTTAGATTTATCATTTTCTAAAAACTGTAAAAAAGAGTTTATAACACGCCTCATTTCTCCAACATCATTATCCAAAGATCTTTTATAACCTATTGCATCAAATTCATCAAATAAAAATACTGCTTCAATATCTTTAATCATATCAAAAATTATTCTCAGTTTTGCACTAGTTTCTCCCATATATTTTGTCACCAATTTATCTAATTGAACAGTGAATAATGACAAATTTAATTCTTTTGCAATAACACTAGATGTATATGTTTTACCGGTTCCTGGAGGACCTTTTAATAATATTTTTCTTCTATTATCCAAGCCATGTTTTAATAGCTTATCTCTTTTTTTATATTCTTTTACAATTCTTTTAATTTTATTATTAATATCATCATTAACTATTAACTCTGATAAATAATGTTTTTCATTAACTTCTTCAACAAGGCCTTTATATTCTCTCTTTAATCTTACTACCTTCTGAGGTCGATTTTTATATTCATCAACTAAAGAACGAATATCTCTAGCAATTATCTGATGCCCATTTTTAGCTTCATGAGCAGCTATCCGTAAAGCAACTGTAGAAAACTGTTCTTTATCCCCATTAAAGTGTGTTTTTATTATACTTTTGAGTTGTTCTCCTGTTGCCATAATTTATCACCAACTTCCTTAATTCCACAATACAAATGTATCTATATAATTATTATATTCTATAAAATTAAGCATATCAATTAAATAATTCAATTTAACTAAATTCTTATAAATTAAACTATAATGTTGTAGTTATTTGTCTATAATATTTGTTGATATCTATCTTTCATAACTTAGCTTCCAAAGTTTAAAAATATATGATAAATTTCTTCTTTATTTCCTTCCCGGTCGTGGACAGCTTTCGCCACTTTAACACCACTCAAATTATAATCTTCAGTTAAATCGTCCACAGGTTGAATTATTGCAAACTCAAAATTTATCTTTGAAAGATAATTAATATATTTATCCCATAAACCACTAAATTTACCAGCTTCTGAATAAACAATTATATAAGATCTAGCTAATCCAATCGAATTATACTTAAAAATTTTAGTTAAATGTTCTTCAATTACACCTTTTTCAAGATAATTGTATTTCAGCCTGAAAGCCTCAACAATTGCCATCTTTTGGCTAAATTGATTACTTAATATAATATCTCGAGAACCCACACCTCCTTGTGAAGTTTTCCTCTGTTGATGAGTTGCTGAACGACCTCCTCGAGGCTGATCTGTTACCTGCCAATTCCAGGCAGAGAAAACAGCTTTTAAAATAGAAGTCATAATATCATTATATTTATTTTCTTCCTTTGAGTCAGCAAAAACTCCATTTCTCTCTAACAATTGTCTTCCGGCCCAGATAATTTTATCCAGTAAAAATTTATTAAGTGCTTTTGCACTAACTACTTTTGCTATCTCTTCAGGATTAAAACCTAAAATATCTTGATAATAAGTTCTATATTGTCTTAAATCTGGTTTAAATGCTATTTCATCTACCACTTGTGGGGATAAATGTTTTCTTTTATAATTAGTTAGCTGTTCTTTTAGTTTTTGAAATTTATTAGAAGGTTTATTATCTATACCAAAATAATAAACTTCTTTTTCCTCAATTAGTTTTTTTGTTCTATCATATAGGCCCCGGTCTAAAAAGTTATTCACAGCCACTTCTAAAAAATCAATCTCTACTTTAATTTGATTGGGCAACTCATCCCATATTTGATCAAACTCTTTATTCATTTTAAGATAATCATAACATAGCAATTTATTATAAGCGACTTGTTTAGCAATAGTATGTAACTCATTTTCATTTAAGCTTTTTTTAATTATCCCCCATTCATTCAATGCCTGACGATAAAGATTCATTTGTTTTTTTAATTCTTCTTCCTGTTCAGCCATTCTAATTGTGGCTGCAAAACGATTAACAGCTATCTGTGATTTCAGGTATTTTGAATACAAAAGTTGATCAAATATTTTATAAGCCTTTCCTGGTTTGTTTTTTAATAATACTAGGGCTTTATAGTAATCTTTGGTAGCTTCAAATTCTTCTTCAGGAGCAACCATTTCTTTTTCTGTAGGTATCGAAATATTCTCTAGTCCTTCTAGATCCCCTTTTTGAAAAGCTAAGTTTAATTTAATTCGGTATACTAATTTTTGCCATTCAAGCTGTTTGGGATGTTGACTTAATATTTTATCCCCATAATTAATAATCTCCTCCGCAATTTCTGTATATCCAGCATTAACAGAATTAATTAATGCTTTCTCCATCTCCGGCAGCCAATACTGCTCCTCTAAGTATTCATTTAAATTCATATCAAAAATTTTTTTCCTTATTTTTTGCTGACTGGCTTCATCAATTACTTGCTGATAAAGAATTAAAAACCTCACTGGATCATCTGTCCCGGATAATATTTTATTAACAGCCTTATCATAATTTTCTTTACTAAATCCAGTTAACATCTTAGCTAAAAGAGGAAATAGTTCTTCATTTTCTGTAAAAAGATCTCGCTCATAAAATGAATCAAAAATGTCAGCTTTACCTGAACACAAATCATCAATAGTAAAATTAGCTAAGATATTTACAATAGTTTTTTCTAAATCACTCTTAATTGTGTTTTTCCCAACTTCATTAATAGATACTTTTTTTTGCGTATTAATTAAAATAGATAAATGTAATCGTATTTTATAAACCCAGGCTTGTTTACGTTTTAATTTACCCTCTGCTGAATCAGCAATCACTCTGCTGGCTTTTTTAGTAGCACCATCGGGTATTGGATAAATCTTCTTAAGTCGTTTCCTAATATTTATTGGTATTAAAATTTCATTTAATCTGTTATCCTGTCTTAAATAAATAAATAGACTCTCCCACGGTAATTTTAAATTATCTGGCTGTCTTGAGGTCCAGGTAACAACCAACTCCTGATCATCACTTGTAAATATCTCTCTTTTTAATTCACAAGTATAAATATTGATTATAGTATCAGCTATAGTTTGTAAAACTAAAGATTTTTCTTTATTATTAAAAGCTTTTACCGTCTGCCATTCTTCAGTAGTAGTATTTCTGACTAGATCAAATAACCAAAACATTAATTTCAGTTCAGCCCGGGGTAATCCCCCAAAAGCTTGTTTTCTACCCTTTCCCAATTCTTTCTTCCAATTATTAATCAACTTCAAAGCCATCGTATTTATAATTCCCGGATTAATTAAATTATCTGAAGCAAACTCTTTAATGTTCAGCCTTAAATCAGCCAAATAATTTAATAATTCCTGCAGCAAATTATTCTTTATCTCCCAATCATGACTGGTCTTTTTATCTTTTTCTATTTTTCTGGCAAGAGTTAACAAAACTTCAGCTATAACCTTTTCCTTAAATACCTGATCATCTTTTTCAACTTTAAGCAAAGGAGAAAAAGCAAGTTCTATTCCTTCACGCCATAAATTATTCTTAATTTCTGCAATTTTTTTACTGCGAACAGAATTGGGCAAAGAATAAAACTTCCCTGAAAAATCTAATTCAAAAAGTAAATTCAGACCAAGAGAAATAGTTTCTCTATTCAATAATAGCCCCGGAATTGCTTCTGGACAACTATTTCTTACTATATAAGCAACAATATAGGTAAGATATGGTCTAGAGTTACTATTTTGTAAAAGCTCTATTGTCCATTTGTTAAAATCTTCTGAAGCAACATCTCTTTCATCATTTTTTATAACTGCGTAAATAAGCGAATTTAACTGCTGGCGGGAACCACCATGCAGATTCATTACCAGTCCCTTTATAGGAGGTTTTCCCCACCATTTAAAAACTCTCAATATATTATTCTTATCATCAGGAAGATTAACATCTAATACAAAATTATTTTCCACTAAAAAGTCAGTTTCCAATCTTAATCTTAGTAATTCCTGCTCCCACCCTAATAAATCATCTTCATTAAGAATAAGTTCTACCGCAGCAGTAAGAAATTTGTTCCTATTTTCGGGAGACATATGCCTGGGAGCATCACTCCAGGAAAAAAATAACCTTACTTTTTTTAACCACTGCTGTAAACTAACAGTATCACTCTTTTGGCTGCCAGCTAATATCTCTTCCCAATACAAAGCGGCAGCTTTATCTTCTAAAAATCTCCAGAAAGATTTATCATAACCTCTTTTTAATTTGAAATTTTCTTTATCAAACTCGGCAATTATTTCTGATCCTTTCATTTCATTAATAGAAGGTGTATTAGGATAAACTTTAACATGTGTTTTTCTCAACTGCTTTACTCTTTCCTTAGAAATGTATAATCCCAGTTCTATTTTTTCTTCTCTTCCATGTTTTTTGTTATATAGCAATCTTAAAAAACTAAGCTCTGTTTTTTCTTCTTGATTTTTATTATGAATTTGGTTAATAATTGAACTAGGTATTTCAACTTGGTTTAAAACAAATCTAAACGAATAACTTTCAGTTAAATATTCAAAATCAACTACACCTTGATGTTCTTCATTATATTGCTCCAAAAGTTGCTGCACTGTTTTATGGTCTAAAAAAGGTAAAGTCAACTTAGACTCAGCTAATAAATGGGCCATAAATAATGAGGCTCCCCATTGAATATCAGCATTTTTTGCATATTTTTCTTCATCAGAAATAGAAGAAGTTATATTGTTCAAAACTTGTAATTGATCTGTAAGATATTCAAGCTGTTGCTTATAATCTCTAATCATTATTTTATGCTCCCTATATCATAAAGTATATATTTAAAAACAAAAAATTATTTTAATAACTGTTAATATAGTTCTTTGTCATTATAATTTTACCTGCCTTATTTGTCTGTCTTAAAAAATTTTAATTGGCAACTTGTAAATACTTATTTGTTGCATACTAAAATTACTGGGAATTGCAAAGTAGTATTCCCGAAAGTTGCAAACTAAAATTCCCTATTATTGCAACGCAACATGTAAATTCTTATTTAACACCAACAGCAGCAGAGGCTACTATTATTTTATAGCGCCAGCTATAAAAAATCCTTCTACTTATACAAACAAAAAACTCCCACCAAAATCTTGTGATTTTAGCAGGAGCAGTCGACCAAGTACATATTCAATTCTTCCTCAAGCCTGATAATATAACAATCACGCAGACTTCTCTTCCCATTCAACAACTTCTATCCCGGTTTCTTCCTTGAGTTCCTTAAATGTAGCCTCAAGCTTTTGCATTTCTTTTTCTCTAAAATAATTAACTAAGCTCTGCTCAAATTTATTTTCAAAAAAAGTACAAGCTGCTAATATTCTGGTGCAGCAGAATAGAGTTTTGCCAGAAAATATTTTTCATAAGTAAAATAAAATGAAACAATAATGATGAGAGATAAAATTATAAATACAACTAATTTAACCATAAAAGAATTTCTTCAATATCATTTAGTAAATTAATGTGTTTATTATAATATTTATTATCTTCATCAGGTATCCAGTTAATTAAAAATGACCTATAACCAGCTAAGTAATTAATTAAATCATCAATATCAGAAAAAAACTTGCCATTATTATTTTTATATCTATATTTAAAACCACCATTGGCATTATTTAATAATTCAACAAATTTATATTGGGAGACAGATTTATTACTTTTAAATAAAAAATTTATTTTAGAAATATCATATCTCCTATTTCTTGATAAACGTATTCCCTTTCCCACTACAAAACCATTTAAAGAAATTTCGTTTTTCTCACGAATTATTTTCTTATAATTTAATTTTAATTTTCTATCAGAAACTATTTTATTTACCGCTTTTATCACAAAATCTTTTGGCAACTTATCGTTATTAGAAGAAATTAAAATATCATCAGCATATCTGCTGTAATCAAAACCAAGTTTTTTACAGTATTTTTGAATTCTTATATCTAATTCTCTAAAAAATATATTTGAAGTTGCAGGTGAGGTTATAGCTCCTTGTGGAAGATAATCATTTAAAGAAATTATTGATATTAAATAATCTAAAATCTTATCTTTTTCTTCATCATTACTAGCGGTTATATAATAATCAAATATTATTTCCAATTTGTTTGTTTTGATAGACTCAAAAAAATTTTTGATATCTAATCGCAAATAATATTTTTTATAAGTATGAGGGATTAAAAAGTCTTTATAACCATAACCTTCTACAAATCCATAAACATTATCTGCTATTGGTATATTATCCAAAAAATTTTTCTTTAAATTAGATTGAAGATGAGAAAGATCCCCACTTTTTAAAGAATGTATTTTCCTATAACCATTTTTCTTAGGTATCTTATATTTAGAATATGCATTCTTTTTATTAGTTAGAGTTTTCTTTAACTTTTCTTCTGAAATCTCTAATATTTTCTTTAAAAAATAATTTAAATTATAAATCTTGATATACATCACCTCAAATAAAAACTATAAAAAAGATAATAGGATAAGTACCATCTCAAGCCTCGCTCTGCGCCAATAGTTAATTGAGGCAAATCTGAAAATATAAACTTGGTAATTTGAAGATGAAACTTAATTGTATTAAAAACCCCCTGGATTTTACAGTTAACCCTACCTCAAGAAGTATTCCACTCTCCTTGATAAAAGCTACTTATAATATATATGTTTATTTACATCAGGGATAAACAGTTTAACTGTTTAATTACTACTTATCCTACTATCTTACTAACAAAGATTCTATTTTTTCAATAATATAAAATAACTCTGGAAAATAATTTTTAAAATTTGTTTTTTTATCATATAGTGTTTTCTCTTTATCAATATTTTCTTCAAAAAAATAATCCATTAATTCTGTTATCCATTCTGTTTTATTAACTGACAACTCATTAATTTTTTTATAATAATCAACCAATACACTTTTATTTGATTGATTATAAACTTTTTTTATTTGTTTTTTCTTATTATCTAGAGTTTGTAAATTACTTAATTTACCACTAAACAATAACCTAAAAAGTGTTAAATCATCAATCTGAAATTTATTCGCTATATTTAAATTGTTTTTATAATCTAAAGCCCAACCTTTAAAAAAAGAAATGTTTTCCTGATTAATTATTATATCTTCAAGTGTATTCATAGCTACAATAACATTATACCTCATACAATAATCTTTAATTAAATTTTTTAAATTCAAATAATTATTAGCACCTTTTCCCCATTTTAAATCAAAGTTATAATCTTTATTTAATTCATTATCTATTTGGTTTCTTAAAGTCAAAAACTCTTTACGTTTTTTTCCATATAAAAACTTTTCTTTTTTTATTATATTAACATTTGTTAAAGGATTTACAAACTTATCACTTTTACTTTTAGAAAATCTTTTATTTTTATATGAATAATTTAATATTTTATCAAGGTCAACTAAAAATAAATGTGGTGTTTTATAACCTCTCTCTCGAGGAGAAAGAACTCTAGCTGCCGAATAATCTGATAGATTGTGGTAGAAATTTACTTTTCTTAGTTTTGGAAATAATTCTAAAATATTTTTATTTGTAAATAACTCTCTTTCAGTAACTCCTTCTAGAAACACAATAGCTTTTGAAAAATAAAAACTAGCTTCTGTAACTGTTATTTTATGATAACTTTTAGTGTTTTTCAAGATAGGCTTCATTCTTTTCATATCAGAATATTTATTTTCAAAATTAAAATGATATAGATTATAATCAATTTCTGAACGAATAATATTTTTTATTACCCTTGGTGAATGTGTAGCTAAAACTAATCTTAATTTTTCATTACATACATCCACCATTTTATAATTTAATTGATCAATATAATAAGGATGAAGATTTAACTCAGGTTCATCAAAAATTAATAAGGGTTCTTTTAACTTTTTATCAGAAATACGTTTTGCCAGACTCAAAAAGAAAGTCATATAATTATAAGAAGTAATTCCTTCAGAAGAAAAATCAAGTTCTCTATCATCTATATTAAACTTCCTTCCGCCAAGATATAATTGGTATAAATGATTAAAAACCTCTTTTATATTAAATTCTTCAACACTAATATTACTCTTTTTAAATTCCTCTCTTATAAATTGGAACTGTTTATTTATTTCATCTTCGTTCAACATAGTTTCCAGGGTTGAATTAATCTTATTTTTTGAATCCATTGAAATTTTATTTAGATCATTAATCATACTCCATAATTCCATCCATTTTTTCTCATTGATATTTTTACAGTGTAAAAAATAGACAGGAAAAAGTTTTTGTAACATTTTTCTTTCTTCATAACTATAATTCCATGTTGGATATTCTTTTTTATATTTTTTCATGACAACAGTAATTTTATTATCTGTTGCATTCTGATTAATAAATTTAGATATCTTATTTAAATAACTATGTGAATAGGAAAACTCATTCCTAAAAAAATTATTTAATAATATGTTCTTGAAATTACTAAGATCATAAGTAACTTTAATTTCAGAATACTGATTATATGAATTTTCTTTATCTCGTATTGTGAAATCAACTTTTTCATCAGTTAGCTTTTTATAATAATAATAAATAGTTTTTAATAAATTGCTCTTACCAGTACCGTTTTCGCCAAGTAAACAATTAGAATTCTTTAAATTTATTTCTATGTCTTTTAAAGAAATACAATTTTTAATTTTTATTCTACTTATTGGCAAAAGATCACCTTCTATATTACTAAGAAATTTTCTGATTGAATTGCTGTTATATTTACATTTCAATATAACTCCCCTAAATCCTTTTACGAATTATCAAATTTATTAATATAAATCATATTTATTGCATAAAAGCCTTCCCCATAAATTTATGAAATCACCTACCCACCCCTCACACAAAAAACTCCCACCAAAATCTTGTAATTTCAGCAGGAGCAGTCAACTTTTTCATTTAACCTTTCATTTTCAGCCTTTATTTTATCATTCTCCCTGGCTTCAGCTGCAATTTGCACTTCCTTATCCTTATATTTTTGCCTGGAATCCTCGATGATCTTTATTATCTGATCCTCTTTTATCTCCTTCTGATTATCATTTAAATCTGCCAGAGTGTTTTCCAGGCTTGTATTATAGGCAAGATAAGATATATCTTCTTCGTCAATAATCTCCTGCTCTTTCATCAGCTCCAATTTATTATAAAAATCATTCCAAAATTCATTATCTAAAAATAAAGAGTTAGCATGAATACTAATCGCACTATTTAAGGGAAGATCATTATTAACCCCCGGGTCTTTAAACCAGAGAATATTACTTAAAGTAAAGGTAGAAATAACTTCATTTAGAGTTCCATCATCTCTATGCCCACCCGCGCAAAAATTATATTTCACTAAATTTAAATCACAGGTTAAAAATAATGCTTTTGTTTTTTCTAATTTAGTTACTCTTTTATTCCTAAGCTCTTTTATATATTCAATTGCCCAGAGATCATGATTATAGGCTACTGTATCATTATCTTTATAGCGGGCAATAATGGAATAATCAAGTTCTTTATCTTCCTCTTTGTTTAATTCTTTTTCTGTGGGATAAAGATATTAATATCTTTATCTAATAACAAACTTTCTAATTTACCCACTATTTCTCTAATATCAAAGGGCGTTAAGCCCTCACTTTTCAATTTATTATAAAGAGAGTTATCTCTAAAATCACTCAGTGTTCTACCATAAAAATTCTGATAATTATTCAGCACACTTCTTATCTCCTGCAGAGTGAAATCAAATATGTAAAACTCAAAATTATGTTTTCTCAAAATCTCCATTAATTCTCTACAGGGACGAGCTAATTCGTCTGCATGGTAGCTCAAAGTATTTAAGAATGTATTTGACTTCTTTTTCTTTGATTCCTGTTTTATTAGTATCCGGAAATTCTCCTAAATAAGTTGTCAGGGTATTGAGGTTATTGTTTACCACCTGATTTAATTTGTCTGCTGTTTTTGAAAAACTGAGCTCAATATCATTTTTTTCTAGATACTCCTGTAATCCCAGTATAAATTCATTATTTTCTCGATCTATTTTCCTTTCAGTTTCTTCAGCTAAATATACTTTCTTTGATTTCTGTTTTAAATAATTGCTGCGCTTTGATCTGGTGATAATTGATTTTAAAACATAAAGTGGAATTTTAAGACTATAATTTTTCCTGCAATAAAGTGAAAGTTTTCTCAAATTTATTTATAATTAATCCAGTGGTACAGATTTCAATTAGCAGCTGGTCGTTTTTCGTTTAGCAAAAACTTTTCTTTTCACCAATATAATAAATATCGGACATATTATTTAGCAGAACTAAAAAAATATTCGAATCAAAAATTTAAACTTTAAATTAAAATATTTTCACTAATCTAGTGTTGTGCATTTATTAATGAATTTTTCACCTAATAATTTTACACCACCATTTTGAAGTTTCATGAAATCATCTTGTTCAATTAAATATACTCTTTTTAACCCAAATTTGGATTCTTTTTTAATAAAGTCAAAATAAGGCTTTAAATATTTATAAGATGTATCAGGCCTAGGAGAATTTTTACTATTACCAGCTAAAGATATTATAAGGTCACCCGTTGTTTCTTGATCACAATAAAATTTGTGACTTTGAAACATTTCTCCAATATGAACTTTTCTATCGCCTGTACTTGATGATTCTATAACACAAACAACTTTTTCTTTACTATTAATTATTGAAATGTCAGGTTTATACTGATCAGCACCAATAATAGAGCCCTTTGTATTCTTTTCAAAATCATGGCCAAGATTTAATTTGATATTTTTAAAACTTGTATCACTCATTACTTCCTCCATATCAACATTTTTTGTTGAAATTCAATTATAAAATAATAAGGCATTAAAACATGTTGTGAATGTCAATGCTTTAATGCCTTAAAATTTAGAGCAGTATATTTTTTAGTACCTTTAGCGATTTTCTTTGAGGGTTATAAATATTTTTTTTCCATGACCCATACGTCTGATGCTTTAAATTAATTCTATTATTTTGTTTAGCCTTTTTCCTCAGCTTTTTTATATCATAAGGTCTATGACAATTTCCATATTTTTTGTTCTTTCCACATCTACACTTACCAAGAGGATTTAATATCTTTGGATAAATATACGGTGGAAAACTTGCTGCTTCAGGTCCTATCCAGGTACCTTTTCCATAAACTTCTCTAGTTTTTAACCAAATCTGATGTCTAAATAACCATATAGTAATCAAATCAAAAGCAAATAACATTCTATCTACCATGTCTGTTCCTAATTGCTTAGGATTATCTGTATAACATAAGGAATCCGGAAGATGAAAATTGAAGCCCTCCATTGAAACATCCTTTGCCCCAGTATTTAAATGAGGGTGATCGGGATATTTAATATAATTAATTTCTGGCTTAATTGAAATAGCAATAGGTTGGCCATTTAATATATTTTTATCTCCAGGGTGAACAGCAATATAATATTTTTCATCTTTTAAATCACTAATAATTTTTTCAACATGTCTCAATTTAGATGAAAAACTATGACTCTCTCGATCACAATTATCCAAATGATGTTTTACTTTTCCCTTATTAACCTTTACGCTACCATTTCTACATATATCAGAAGCTACATCTTTTATCTCGCTATTTAACGGCATAGGCTTTAACTCTAATAAAAACCAGTTTCCAGGAAAGGTTTTAAAAGGCCCCGTATGAAATTCAACGGGGCCGAATTTGGTTTTTAAATCATCCACAACACTCTTATTCATAGAATACTGCATGTGATTTTCCTGGCTTTCTGCTTCTTTCTTGCTTCTTGTCTTTATTCTTGTTTTTTTCTTGATTTCGGTTACCTTTGCCTTTATCGTTACCGTTATTACCTGTATTGCCTTTGTTTTTTCTCTTCTTATCCATTTATTAAAAACTCCTTTTTAAAATATTTAAGGAACTGTCTCGGCTCAGACCTCATTCTTTATTTCTGACTTGAGACATCACTGAATAAGAATTAATCTCCTCTCTCTAAGAGCGAAACTTCTTGCAACACCTACACCTTTTATGTTACAATATATACAACATAATAATATATTTGTACCGAGAAACATTTCCGGTATATGCTTGGGCTTTCTCTTAGTAAAGCCGTCAAGCAAGAGTAAGGTTAGAGGTGGTATCTCTAACCTTTTTTATATTATACCACTTTTTTTGCGTTAACGCAAACTATATACTTTATTTTTTGTTCTGCGTAATTATAGAATTTAAATTTAATTGGTTTCCGATTATTAATACATTGTTTTTATGTTTTATTTTTATAGCGTTAGTATTACTTTTCATCGCTTTTTTCGTTTTCATTTTGTTCATCTGCATCTAATGGACGAGTCATCTCTATAACTAACATCTCTTCTTCTTCATCATAATAAGTTAAAAATCTCGTAGCTTTAGAAGAAAAATTAACCTCTGGTAAAAACTTCATAACAAACCTAACAAAATCCCTGTTATTTATGCGAACATAGCCATTTCGTTCTTTATCAATAAACGGTATTTTATTTTTGTAGTCTTCATCAACTTCCTTAACAACTATCCTTTTATTTTCTCTATCAAAGCCTAATGCTACATACTCAGGTCTTCCAAGAATCTTCACTGCTGATTTACTAAAAGTAATTCCATAATCCGCAATTGATACCATTGGCATACCTATTTCTGGATCAAACCACTCAAAACCCATCATAAAACACTCCTTTTTTCTTTTCTTGCCTAAATTATATCATTTATAATCTTTTTTTACAAAATTTTTTCGCTATTAATCTGCTATTATCTCTTTATTTTAATTATTTTTTCATAAATATAAGTTTTTATTTTGATATTACACGTTTTATTGTTTGCATTTAGCATTTATTAATTAGTCAAATGCAAAATTAACGTAACATTACTCCATAATAACTGGTGCAGTTTTAATTTAACAGAAAAAATATATGAAACTTCAGGGAAGATCTTGAAGTCTATAAAAATTTAATTTCGAAAATATTTATAATAAAATAAAAAAGCTCCCACTAAATTTAATAATTCAAGTGAGAGCAATAAATAAATCAAATATTTTATTTTAAAATATTGTCTTTAAAATATAATATATATCCTTAAAAAAAGAATAGTTCTCTATGTATTCCTTATTGATTCTAACCTTGTCCGGAAAAATAACTTCCTTGTTATATCTTTCTGGATTATCCTTTGCAGCTAATATTTCTTCTTCATTTTCATATTTTAAAGATGCAGGTCCTGTAATACCTGGTCTGACTGATAAAATAATTCCTTTTTCTTCCTCACCCATTGTATTAATAATTTCTGGTACATCAGGTCTTGGACCAACAAAACTCATTTCACCTTTTAAAATATTTATTAACTGCGGCAGCTCATCAATCTTAGTCTTTCTAAAAAACCTGCCGGAAGCTGTTATTCTAGGATCTTTATCAGTCGTCACATTTGTTTTTAAATCAGTATCGGATTTCATTGTTTTTACTTTTATAATTTTAAATATCTGACTATCCTTACCAACTCTTTTTTGAGTAAAAAAACCACTCTCTCCTGTTTCTATAAAAGCTACTAGATAACTAATCAATATAATAGGAGAAGTAATTATAAAACCTATTAAAGCCACTATGAAATCAAAAATGTATTTTAGATAAAATTTTTTGTTATTCATCTGCAAGCCTCTTAACTCTATTATAAGCATCATCACTTATTTCTTTAATAGTTTTAACTTCAGCTTCAGAAAGTTCTCTGTATCCTTTACCAACACTTCTATCACTTACTTTTTGAACAGCTGCTTTAATTTTTTGCTCATCTATTAATTCTGGATTTATAAATTCAATTATATTTTTTAGTTCAGCTGATGGATCTGCTACAAAATCTTCGTAAGCAATATGATGTACTTCTTTATTTAGCTTAGAAAAAGAATTATAAGAGTTTGAAACACTTTTCTGCCACTGAATTGCAGAAATTTCTATTAAAGATTTACCGGCTATTGTATTTTTGAAGTTTTTGAACTTAGGTCCCCAGTATTCAAGTTTTTTCTCCTTATTTGTAAATCTTTTAATTCTATTTTTAAAGTATTTAAAAGCATAATAAGGAATATCCTTCAGAGGTACATATCTTGCTTTTTTTAAGATATATTTTAAATCCAATGGTGCTTTCCACCTTTTTTTGGCAGAAGCACTAACATCAACAGGATCTCTATAAATATGAATATACTTTGCTTCCGGTATTATTTCATTTACATAATCCACCCGCAGAGAATTAGCACATGTTTTTTCTATTATATAATAGGTATTGTATTTATTATGTAATTTTTTAAATTCATTTCTAATATAAGCTTTATTTTGTGAATTCACATCCTCTGCTGTAAATTCATCATCTTCTCGTTCTCGGTTACCATAACGCCAGATATAATTTATCTCATCACAGGGCCAGGTAGAAAAATCATCTAAAGATGTTAATACATCTCTCAACATATTTGTACCTGATCTGGCTGCTCCAATTATTATAACTGGTTTAAAATTAAAATTATCCAAAATTATTCCCCCAATGAAACCTGATTCATAATTGTGTCAACTGCATTTTTAGTAGTTAAATATTCTTCATAATAATCCCTTGCATTTCTGGACATCTCTTCCCGTAATCCTTTACTATTTACAATTTTATTTAAATTAGTTATATATTCTTTTTTATCTCCATGAATAGAATACAGTCCAGCTTGTGCCTGATTTTCTAGTATGTCTCCATAATCAGTATTTTCATCTATAGAAGCTATAATAGGTAAACCCAATTTGAAAAAATCAACAGTTTTAGAAGGTATATTTGGTATTGTGTACTGGTTAAGTAAACTAACAATTCCAAGATCACAGGCTGCTATTAATTTTTCATATTCACTTTTTGGAACATAATCAAAGACTCTAACATTATTAATTTTTTCAGTCTCAACTCTATTTTTTAAGTTTTCCTTATCAATGCCTCGACCAACAAATAAAAATTTAATATCATCATTTTTTATTTCTTTTGCTACATCCAGGATAAACCCTAATCCCTGGGCTTTACCCATATTACCACCAAAAACCGCTATAAAATCATCTGAACTATAACCATATTTTGCTCTAATAGCTTCTTTATCAACTTTAATTTTTTCTTTATAATCAGACCAGTTTCTTAAAATATGCATTTTCTCTTTATCAACTTCTGGGTTATGTTTTAATACATAATCAATATTAGCATCTGACATACAGCCTATATGATCACTATATGAATAAAGCTTCTTTTCCATCCATTTAAAAACTTTATAAATCAAGCCTTTATTTATTACTCCAAGATCTACAGCATTATCAGGAAATATATCTCTTAAGATTAAATACGATTCAGCATTATCTCTTTTATTAATATATTTTATTAAAGGAGTATAAGTTATAGGTGGAGAGGAATGGATAAGCAGATCAAATTTAATATCTGAAAAATATTTTTTCACTGCTCTTTTAAATAAATAACCCAGAGATAGCATTGTAATTCCTTTTTCAATAAAGTTAGTGTCAAAAAAGTTTCCTGTCTTTACTCTTAAAACATTAACTCCATTTTCTTCAAATAATTTTGTAGGTTCATTATATTTTCTTTCTTGAAGTGTGACAACATATACATTATGTCCTTCATCTACTAATTTACTTGTAAATTGTTTAAACATTGTATGGTTGTCAGCTTTACTTGGATATGTAATAAAAAGTGATAGTATATTCATTCTCTAACCTCTTTTAAATTTTAGTTGAGTTTCTTAATTACTTCTGAGTATAAACTATTGTTATTTGATTTAGATACTGAATTAACTTTTTTATAGCTTATTTCTCCAACAAGTAATTTCTTCATATATTTCATTAATTCTTCAGCATCAAAAGGATCGAAAAAATAAGCATTCTCATAATCATCTAAAATTTCGTGAGAAAAAGCTTTATCTGATGCTAAAATTATAGTTTTGTGGAGTTTTGCCTCTAACATCGGTAATCCAAATGTTTCAATGTAAGAAGGAAATAGCAAATAAGACTTAGTATATAAATTAAAGACTTCATCTCTTTCAAGTCTTCCAGCAAATTCAACTGGTAAATTATATTTTTTTACTTCTTTATATAATTCTTTTATATTTTTGTTTTCATTTCCATTAAGAGTAAGAATAATCTTATAGTCATTAATATTGCTAGCTTCTAACAATTTAGATGCCTCAATAATTAATCTATGGTTTTTATAATAACTTGCACCAGCGGGATAAAAAAAAGTTTTTATTTTATTATTTTTATCAAAAGTATTTTCTATATTTAAATTAATTTTAGGTGGAATCACATCTATCTTGTCACTTTTAACATCTGCTTTTTCTGTACATGCTTTTTTCATCCAATTAGTCTGAACAATGACTTTGTTAGCTAGTTTTATAGAATTATATATTTTTTTACTAATTAAATTTTGATAAATCCAAAATTTAAAATTTTCATTTATATTAAATTTATATCCAGAAAAAGGAAGAGGTTGATGAGCATATAATATTTGTTCAACATCAGTTTTAGGAATTATTACATTCTGTAAGGAAAATATCTTATCTATGTTATATTTTTTCACCAATTTAGGAGCCACAAAATGATCAAAATATAAACGATGAAACCAGCTTTTTTTCACCCAGGAAAAATTCAAAACTGTAATATTATCAAATTCTTTATATTCTGGCTTACTCAAAACAAAAATCCAGTTTATATTTTTATCATCATTTTCAATAACTTCTTGATAGAAATCATTTAATATTGATAATGCCCCTCCACTTTCTGCTGGTACATCAAATACCATTATATTCATCTAAATTTATCCTTTCCTCCAGACAACATCATCAATAATTTTAGTATAACTCTGAATAAGCTTAACTACCTTAATTGAAACATTATCATCCTGATAATCATCAGCTAAATAAGTTTGTTCATCATTCTTTTTCATGTTTCTGCTTAAATCAACAGCCTGAACTATATCTTTTTCATTTATCCCACCAATTACAACTGTACCTTTATCTAAAACTTCCGGTCTTTCTGTAGAAGTTCTAATTAAAACTCCCGGAAAACCTAAAATAGCTGATTCTTCAGAAAGGGTTCCACTATCAGATAAAGTACAGAAAGAATTTAACTGCAGCTTATTATAATCAAAGAAACCAAAAGGTTTGAGCTGTTTAACTAAAGGATGAAATTCAAAACCTCTTTCTTCTATTCTTTTTTTACTTCTGGGATGAGTGGAGTAAACAATAGGCATCTGATATTTTTCTGCAATATCATTTAAAGCATTCATCAAAGATAAAAAGTTTTCTTCATTATCTACATTTTCTTCTCGGTGAGCTGAAACAAGAAAATAATTGTCTTTTTCAAGATCTAATTCTTCTAAGACATTGCTGTTTTCTATTTTATCTTTATGTTTTTTTATTACTTCTGTCATTGGGGAACCAGTTACAAAAATATGTTCTTTTCTGATACCTTCTGATAAAAGATATCTGCGACTGTGTTCTGTATATGGTAGATTAATATCTGAAATATGATCTACAATCTTTCTATTAATTTCTTCCGGTACATTCTGATCAAAACATCTATTACCAGCTTCCATATGGAAAATTGGTATTTTTAATCTTTTAGCTGCTATAGAGCAGAGAGCTGAGTTTGTATCACCCAAGATTAAAAGAGCATCTGGCATCTCTTCAGCTAAAAGCTCATAAGATTTTGAGATTATATTACCAATAGTATCTCCTAAATGATCTCCTACAGCTTCTAAAAAATGATCTGGTTCTCTTAGGCCCAGTTCTTCAAAAAAGACTTCATTTAGCTCATAATCATAATTCTGACCTGTATGTACTAAGTGATGATTAAAATATCTATCACAGGCTTTTATAACCTCAGATAAACGTATTATCTCAGGTCTGGTACCTATAATAGTCATTACTTTTAACTTATCCATTTAATTAAACCTCCAAAAAGTATGTATCAGGATTATCTGGATCATAACATTCATTTGCCCACATTACTGTCACCATATTTGTATCTCCTGTATTTTCTATATTGTGGGTATATCCGGTTGGGATATCTACTACTTCTAATTTATCTCCACTTACCTCATATTCTATTACTTCCTCAGAATAAATATCTCTAAATCTAATAATTCCCTGTCCGCTGACTACTAAAAACTTTTCATTTTTAGTATGATGCCAGTGGTTACCTTTAGTTATACCTGGTTTAGATACATTAATAGAAATCTGACCACTATCTTCAGTTCTCAGCATCTCTGTAAAGGAGCCTCTTTCATCCTGATGCATTGTTAAATCATAAGAAAAGTTATCTTCTGGTAGATAACTTAAATACATACTGTATAATTTTTTAGTGAATTCATCTCCCATATCAGGTAAATAAAGATTTTCTCTGCTTTCTTTAAAGCTTTTTATTAGTTCTGCTAATTTACAAAGTTTAACTTCATGAGTTACTGGTACTTTGCAGTATTTATCTTCTTTAACTACTTGATCATCTAAAGCATTAATAAACTGCTCGACTACATCATCAATATAGGCTAAAGTTAATTCTACTTCTGGATCATGTACTTCAATTTCTAAGTCATTAGCTATATTATGACAGAAAGTAGCTACAACTGAATTATAGTTTGGTCTTGACCATTTGCCAAAAAGATTAGGCAGTCGATAAACATAAACTTCTGCTCCTGTTTCTCTGCCGTATTCAAAGATAACTTCTTCTCCTGCTTTTTTACTTCTACCATAGGGATTATCTAATTTAGCCTGGATGGAAGAAGTAATTAATACTGGTGACTGGTTATTATGTTTTTTTAATAGATTTAAAACTTTAGAAGTAAAACCATAATTACCTTTCATAAATTCTTCATAATTTTCTGGTCGGTTAACACCAGCCAGATGATAGACAAAATCACATTCTTTAGTATATTTATCTAAAAGTTTTTCGTCTGTTTCTCTATCATAAGAGAATATATCTTCATAACCTCTATTTTTTAATTCAGATCTTAAGTTTTTACCGACAAAACCTTCTGAACCTGTTACTAATATTTTCATTAAAGATCAACCTTCCTTTATTCAGGCCAATTATTTAATTCATCTTGTACATAATCAAGTTCTAATAATTTTTCTTTTATTTCTCCAACAGTTAACCTCTTTGTATTATGAGAATTATATTCTTTATTACCCGAAAGTTCTTCTTCTCCTTCTACAAAATATTTATCATAATTTAAATCTCTGGTATCAGCTGGCACTCTATAGAAGCCGCCAAGATCTTCTGCTACTAAATATTCCTCTTTAGTAAGTAAAGTTTCAAATAATTTTTCTCCGTGTCTGGTACCGATTATTTTGATATCGTTATCAGCATTAAATAATTCTTTAATTGCCTGAGCAAGATCTCCAATTGTACAGGCTGGCGCTTTCTGGACCATGATGTCTCCGGCTTCAGCATTCTCATAGGCAAAGAGCACTAATTCAACTGCTTCTTCTAATTTCATTAAAAATCTTGTCATATCTGGATTGGTTACAGTGATTGGATCACCATCTTTTATCTGTTTGATAAATAAAGGAATTACTGAACCACGGGAAGCCATTACATTACCATATCTAGTACCACAGATAACTGTATCTTCTGTAGATAATTTTTGTGATTTAGCTACAAATACTTTTTCCATCATAGCCTTAGAGATTCCCATAGCATTGATAGGATAAGCTGCTTTATCAGTGGATAAGCAGATAACCTTTTCTACACCACTTTCTACAGCAGCATTAAGTACATTATTGGTTCCTAAAATATTTGTTTTTACAGCTTCTACTGGAAAGAATTCACAGGAAGGAACCTGTTTTAAAGCTGCAGCATGAAAGATATAATCTACTCCATGCATTGCATCTCTTAAGCTATTTTCATCTCTTACATTACCAATAAAGAACTTTATTTTATTATTTTTATATTTTTTTCGCATATCATTCTGCTTCTTTTCATCACGAGAAAAGATTCTTATTTCTCCAATATCTGTATCTAAAAATCTTTTTAAGACTGCATTACCAAAGGAACCTGTACCACCTGTTATTAATAATGTTTTGTTTTTGAACACTATATTATCATTCCTTTCTTTGAATTAACAAAGAGTCTATTGTTTATAATTATTTATAACTTTTGCGAAAAATTTCAATATTTTTTCAGAATTTTTTTTAGCTGAAAAAATATTTTTTCCTATTTCAAAAGCACTTTTTTGCATCTTAGTTATTTCATTAAAGTTTTTTTCAAAATATTCAAAAGCTCTGAGTATGCTTTTAGGTCTATTTGAATCAATTATATAAGCATTTTTTTTATGGTCAAAATAATGATTTATATCATTAAAATTAGTAATAATAATTGGCTTTCCTAACATTAGATATTCAGCCACTTTTTGAGGAAAGCTAAAATTACTAAGCTTTTGAATTGGTCTATTTAATACTAATACATTAACTCCCTTAAATTTTTCTAAAAGTTTTTCTTGAGGTATGAACCCCTTTAATTCAATAAACTCGTGTAAATTATTTTGCTTAATATATTTTTTTATATTATTTAAGTACCCCCTGTTATCTTGTCCAGCAATAATTAGTTTATGTCCTTTATTCTTATTAAAAAGTTCAAACCCCTTAACCATTTCTAAAACACCATCTTTATATGACGGAGTCCCAAAATATCCAAACTTAATCTCTTTTGGATTAATTTCTAAATCAACTTTTGGAGAATTATCAAAATTTCCAATTGATGGTATAACACAGCAATTTTGATTTCCATAATATTCTTTTATGTTTGAATTTATTGCTATAATTCCATCCCAAAAAAAGTTGTTTAGGAATTTCATCTGTATTGTATGATCAAAAAAATGTGGGTCAAAATATTTCAAACTAAATTCATTTTCTGAAAACCAATCCATAATCTCATTAACTACAGGTATAGAATGTTTTTTAGATAAATAAATGATTGGAAGGGAATGAAAGATGAAATTTGAAAATGTCCAAATTATATCATATTGCTTTTCTTTATTATTTTTTTCGAATTTCTTAATTACCTCAAAGGATGATTTATATAAATGATATTTTCTTATAATAAAATTACTAGATCTCATTATTCTATTATTATATATGTTGATTTCTCCATAACTCGATGGATTATCAGTTAAATAATTTGGATATTGATTATATATATCAATTTGGTTATCACTAGAAACTATTTCATTAAATAAAAATCTATATCTAGATGCAGTTGAACTTCCATAAGGGAATTTTAATGCTCCAATTAAAGCTATATTCAATTATTAACCCCCCATTCCTATTTTGTTTTTTACAAATAAATCATAAAAAAAATAATATCCAAAAATTATAATACTAGAAACAAAATTATATCCACTTTGAAAAATATAATTATTTGAAAAAATAAATAACAAAAGAAAAGTTAATTTCAAAAATATTAAAAAAGATATTTCACATTTATTTATTAAAACTTGAGCAAAAGTTTTATTGTAGTAAAACCCAATCCAAAAAAATAAAACTAGTGTAAAAATAACTCCAAGATCATTAAATAAATAAGGGAATATACTTATCCACTTTGCACCAACTGGCCATCCAGTTTTTGATATTTTATATTGGTATGAGCTTTCAAAAACATTTGAATCTATATAATCCGAAAAATTATTTAAAAGAAAATCGGAAAACCCAACAAAATAAGTAAAATTACTATCAAGAGAAAAAGTTACATCTAATCCATGAATCCCTTGAGTTAAATAATTCGCTAATTTAACAAACAAAAAATATATATCACTAGAAAATGATTTAAGAGATGAAAAATTGTCATTTAATTCATAATACTTATTTGTTTCCATCGTTGAATAAGATCTACTTTTTTGAACTTGATAAAAAACAGCTATAAAACTTATCAAAAGAAATATGATTAAAATTCCTATCAAAAAATTTTTTTTATTGATTTTTTTATTTAATTTAATAAATAATACTAATAAAAAAATTATGATCAAATTAAAAATTATATTAACAGTACCATTATGTATAAACAACAAAATGGTTAAACCTATATTTAAAAAAAATAGCATTTTATCTTTTCTTTCTAATTTATAAAAATTAAAAAAACTAAGTGGAAAATATATATAAATGAAAAAAGCTAATAAAATTTTATAATATGATAACAACTTGAACCATAATTGTGTTCTAATATTAGAATTATAAGAAAAATAGTTTTGAGATAATGTATAAAAAATAGAAACTTCAGAAGAATTTAAAATATTATAAATTAAAATCATATTAAAAAAAGTAACTAAAATCTTTGAAATGTTATATGTTTTTTCAAAATTGAATTTAATTTTATTTGAATTAATATTTGTATAAAAATTTATTAAATAGCCAAAATTAATCGATAAAAAAATACTAACCAGAAAAAAATTTAAAATAAATTTATTTTTACTAGGCCAAGAAATAGGACCATAATTATAAATTATTAAACCAATTATATAATACAAATCAAATAATGTAATAACAGAAATGCGTGCTTTCAATACTTTATTCAATAAAATCCCTCTTTTAAATTAAATTTAAATCCAAATAATTTATTCAAGCAATGAAATTATAATTTGAATTTAGATTTTATTTTTTCAAAAATAAAATCATCCATCTCATCCCTTAAAGTAAAGGCGATTAAAATAAAAATCAACATTGATATTAATGTTATAAAAAAAACTAAGATAATATTAATATTAAAATATTTTTCAAAATAATTATTCATAATAATAACAATTACCAAACTAATTAATATACTAGTATAATTAAAATTATAGGGATTAATGTTTAAAATTTGATTAACCTTAAATAATTTAAATAAGTTAAAAACAATTACTGATAATGAAGTAGCAATTGCCGCACCTAGTATGCCATATTTAGGTATTAATAATATATTTAGAATAATATTAAAAATTAACATCAGAACATCATTTTTTAGTGAAACCTTTTCTAAACCACACATATTCATTAAATAACCATTGGCACCTGTAGCAGCATTTATAAATTGAGCTATTGCTAATATTATTAAAGTTGAAGTTCCTAATAAATATTCTTCTCCAAAAAAAAGCATTATATCTTCGGCATAAAAAAATATACTTATTAATATTGGCATAGAAAGTATTATAACCCATTTGGTAATCGCTGAATATAATTTTTCTAATAAATTAATATTTTGTTTATGATATAGCTCAGATATTATCGGAGAAAAAGACATACTTGTAGCATTCAGAAAAAAAGTCAATAATATTGTTATTGAAGCTGCTGTACTATAAACTCCAACAACATTAGAAGTCTTATAAATTCCCAGCATTATTCTATCAACTTTATTTAAAAGATAAAAAATAACTTGTATAAAAATAACCGTTGTAGAAAATTTAAGTAATTTATTTCTTAAATTTTTATATTCATTATTATCATATGTAAGTTTTATATTTAAAATGTTTTTAATATTTATATTAAAAACATTTATTTTTTTAACAAGATAAAAAATATTTATGATCTCTATTAAAAGAATAACAATTATTATATATTTTATATTCAATAAATCAAAATAATATAAAATGAGTAAAATAACAATAATTAAAAGTCGTCTTATCACTTCAACTGAATAAACATAGTATTTAATGTTTTTTAAAGTTAAAAATACACTATTAAAAATTCTTCTTAAAGCAAATGGGATAATTAACCAAGCCCCATATTGAAAAGCTAAAACCAAATTGTTGTCCTGAAAAATATTATTAGCAATTATATGTCTAAATATAATAACTCCTACCAAACTAATAAAAGAAAAAACCATACAAAAAACAAAAGATATCCTCAAAACTTCTATGACTTTTTCTTTTTTGTTATCACTTCTATATATTGGAACATATTTAATAATTCCATTATCTAAACCTAAAACTGAAAAAACAACAATAACATCTACAACTGTTTTAACAATAGAATATTGACCAAATATTCTAGCACCAAATAATCTAGCAAGAATAAAATTAACAAAAAATCCAAGTATATAACCTAAAAATCTCCCAAAAAATACTACTGATGATTGCTTAGCAGTTGTCTTTAAATACTTTTCAGTTTCTTTTTTTTCTTCTTCGCTAACTCTGTTTTTCACAAGTTAATTCACGCCCAATCCATAAAATTAATAACTAGAATACTATATTAAATGCTTGTAGACTAAAAAATAGACCTTATTAAATAAACCAATTGATTTCTATATATAATAACCTTTAACCATAAAAAAATAGTTTTTTACATCAAAACCTCTCTCGAGATTTAAATATAAAAAACTAATTTATATATATTATTTATATTCACTTTAAACCTCTACCCCACCTCAACACTATGTCCCTTTAGTTGCATAGCAGCTTGACTTAGAGATAAAGCATTAAAAATTATTTAAATTGCTTATAAATTGACTAAAGTTCTTTATCACTTCTCACTACTCTTCTTAGCCTGGCTGAAATGCTTGACATTCACATTTTATCTTTCTCTACTATAAGCACTAAACTTTCTGGTATTCTAATATCTTCTAAATTAAGAAGTTCATAAGATTTAGTCGACTGCACTTACCTAATGAATTTGAATATAGCGAAATAGGAACTAAATCTTAAACCTTGCTGTTAGCCAAAGTAAAAAGTTGCTATGTATATTTCAATGGTTCATTTTGTAATTACTCTGCCATCATCATTAAATGTCCATTCTTCTAAATCTTTATCAAATATAACTTCATCTAAATCATTTAACACACTATATAATATTAAAATAGCTATTTTTTTGCCTTGATTAATAATAGTATTAAAATTAATTTCATGACTATCAAATTCATATTCAAATCCTTTTATTCCAAATAAAACTCCACACATTTTTATATATTTAGTTTCATCAAATTCATAGAAGCCTTCTGATTTTTCATCAGTTTTTCTTTCAAAAGAATTAAATATAGGTTTTAATATTTTTTGAAAATTATTCCTTTTTTCTCCATTAGAATTATAGAAATAGGTTTTTGATGTATTTAATGATATTTCTTCTCCTTCGTGATTGGCTATAGCTCTTTGTATTTTTTTTAGTTCTTTTTTATTGGCAGGCACCCATCTGCTTATTGTAGGAGTTCCCATTATTTTTGCACTTACCTGAATGTTTATTTCTCTAATTCTATTTTTCCAATCGTCCTCTTCAAATTTTCTTAATATCAACAACTTAATATTCTCATCAGTAGCAAAATCAACTGCACCTTTTGTATATCCCTTAGTTGTAACAACAAAAGCATTATCTGGTTTTATTTGGGCAATCACACCAAAAAAATTTCTAATAATCCCCAATCCGACCACTTTACTATAATCTTTACATTCAATTAAAATCCTTCTTTTGGTATTTTCTTTTTCAATAGTAATATCTATTTGATGCTTTGTTTTTTTACCTTCCCCCCGCAAACGCAAATCATGCATCACAACATCTTGCTCGTTTAATACTTTAAAAACAATAGCAGCTAATTTTTCATATTTAGTTCCATTTTTTAATTTTTCATTTGCAACATAATTATTATAAATAACATCCATTTCATTTGTCATAATAAATACTTCCTTACTTTTTTTAGTCTAACGTGCCTTTACCTTTAAGATTAGCAGAAAGCATGCCCTTATGTTTCTCACTGCATATGATTGCAAGCTTTTTGACAGGAGGCAGTCAAAAACGAGACGTTGTCTTTTGTCCGTTAACCTAACTGTAATCTCATATTATATGATGTTCCAAACCTTAAAAAACATTGATAAATAATAAAAAATCACCACAGATAAATCTTTTACGAAATAAACCTTACCAGTATATTTCGCGATTTAGATTTGCATAAACATATTGAAGATTTATGCTTTTAAAAAAAAATTGCCAATTTCTTGGCGCTAAAAACCCCATACGACCAGCACCAGCATTCCAAACAGGTACTACAGTACCTGCTAAACCAGCATTTGATGCTCTCATCTGAAGTTCATTAGTTATTTGATTTTTATCTTTATTACTCTTAAATCTAAATGAATCACTTAAAGGAATAATTATAAGATCAACACCTTGTTCTTTAATGTGAGCAACTTTATATCTTGGCATTATTCTTCCCACTTCCTTTTTGATTTTATATAGCTTATTTTTAAAATCTTAACTTAATTAATCCACAAACTGTTTATTATATTTTGCTACGAATTTCACAAAAATAAACCTTGATATAAAAAAGTATACATTTATTTTTTATGTTATTTCTTTAAAATATTTCTATTCTCGTAATCTGATCATAATCTGAATCGACTTTGATTATTTCATCGAAATTAAAAATTTATATTTTTACTCTATATTCAATATAATTCATAATTATTTGTCAAAGCCCTTTTGCTGATTCTTTTGTGTATAGCTTTTACTACAGCCATATAGATAATTCAACAATTCAGTAATTATTAAATGATTTCATAATAAACAATTAAAATATTCTCTAATTTAATTTTTTGATTTACCATCTTTCTGTTTTGCAATGGAAAAACATAGAATTTATTTTTAAATTTCAAACTATTAATATTTATTTCGCTTAGTTTATATATTTGTCTCTTTCTAATTATTTCCAATTCAGTATAGCCGTTAAACTTCTTATGCTTTTTTAGTTGGAACTTTAACTTTTCTAAATCATCTATAAAAATAACAGAGTAATTATCTGAAGTCAGAGTAAAAAGTCGAGGATAGCTATAAATTATAAAATCTAATTCACATTTACTCAATATTCTATTAGTTTTCTCATTCAACTTATACTTTAATTTTTTATTCACAATTTCACTTCCTTTAATCCTAATTTATATTCTATATTTTAAGTATCGCATAGATTTAAAGAAAGGTCAAAATTGAAAATTTAGTTACCCCTGCTCATCTAAAACATGCTCTTCCTTCTTATCTTCAGCATAAATCAGACGGTCTGAACCGGAGGCAGTCATCTTAAGATTAACTTCACCGATTCCAAATTCTTCATTGGCTTTATGCTGAATGGCAGCCTGAATCTCTGTTAAATTATATTCTCCCGGATCAATTTTTAGAGCCCGATTGCGGTTATTATGGTTAATAAAAAAGATATTATTGCTGTTGTTGATTTTAATAGGTCTTTTAATTCCATTTTTAGCTGCAAAATCATCCAGGTCATAGGTGACTTTCTCTGTCGGCTGTGATTTAGTGAATCTGTCACCTTTTAGATCCTGTTTATTCTGCTCACTACTCTGATTAGGCTGATTGAGCTGATTGACAATTACATTTTTGATTTGATTTAGGATGGAATTGGTATTATCTACAGCAGACATTTTTGGTCACCCCTTTTAGTTATTTTGAATATAACTATAGACCAATCTTAAAATCATCTTTGTTAAAAATCTCTTCCAAATAATTATCATTCATTTTTATAAATTCTTTTAATCTTTTTGCTATAACTTGAAAATCATCTTCAAACCCAAGATTCATAATGCTCTTACCATCTAATTTTTCAGCAACTCTAATCTGATTATCAGCCTGCAACAATATCAAACCAGGAGTCTTAGTAACAGCTAACTCATAAAGAGTACTACCCCCTGAAGAAATTGCAATATCACTTTTAATCATTAACTTACTCATTTTTTTAACATTGAAATTTAATGAAATATCTAAACTACTTTTTTCAACTTCTGAAACTATCTGATCTACATTATCAAAAGAAGGTCCAACCACAACATCAATATGTAGTTTTTCTTTATCTATATACTGATTATCTATTTCTTCTAAATTTAACTCACTTAATGCCTTTATTATTTTTGGAGTAAGATTCCTCATATCATAGCCACCAACTGTGACTAAAATATTCTGAACTTTTTCTCTTACTTCTACCTCAGGAAGATTTCTAAACTCTTCCCTTAGCAGTAAGTAATCAGTGCCAAGCAAAAATTCAGTATCGCCGTAGTAAGATTTATAATCTAAATCTTCAGCATAGGCATTACCATTAATCACAACATGGGATGGAAAAGCAAAAGGTGCATAATCATGAACAGTTATTAACTTATCAACTACTTTTCTCATTTCAATCAGATAATTTTGATCTATCTCATAGGAATCAGTTATTAACTTGTTAACTTCTCTATTTTCTATTATTTCTTTTACTTTTTTTATTTCTTTCTCATATGATAAGTCTTTATCTATAACTAAAACATTAAAATCATTATCTTTTAATTTGTTGACTGCTGTTGGATCGTTTTTAGTAATATAAAAGACTTCTTTGTTTTCTGGCTTTTTCTTTAAATCATTGGCTAAAGCCATTGTTCTCATGATATGACCCATACCTATATCTTTACCACCATCAACTCTTAAAGCAATTACTGACATTTTATCACCCTAATCTTCAATTTTTCTGATTACTTCAAAGGCTTCCACATATTTCTTTGCCACAACAGTTCCCCATTTAGCTGCAATAGTTTTTAATGATTTTAAAGAACGTGGATGAGGATAGTCTCTTTTTTCTGATTGATAGCAGTCCATACCTTTTAATTTAGCGTCAATAGTATTAGTTATATCGACAAAATAATTAGGCTTAAAAGTATTTTCACCATACTCAAAATTCCATTCAGTTGAAGACGGTGTTTCAAATGCATATATCTCTTTTACCTTATATTCCCCAACCGGCCTACAAGCAGTAATTACTGCTTCCAAAGTTTTTCGATGATCTATATTTAAATCCCCATAATGATGAGTAAAAATAATATCTGGTTTAACTTTCTCTATAATCTTTTCGATTTCTTTGATAATATCTAATAAATCAACTGAGTCAAATCTGTTATCAGGCAGTCTAGAAAAATATAGATTATTATAGCCTATATGCTCAGCTGCTTTATAAGAATCTGAATATAAACTGTCTAGGTTCTCTTCTTTTTCTTCTTCCCTATTATCTTTGCGTGAGGTTAAACCTTCACCTAAAATTAAGCAGTCTGCTGTATAACCAGTGTTAACTCTTTTTCTTATTGTTCCGCCTAAACCCAATAGTTCATCATCAGGATGAGCTGCTATTGTTAATATCTTTTCACTCATTATTATCATCCTTATTTATTTCAGTTATTTTTACATCTGCGACAATTCCATTTGCAGTCAATTTTGCTCTATTAAATTCTAGTTTCAAATCACCATATTCAATAAAAGCTTTTGGATAACCTTCTGCATCAAGCATTCTTATATAATCATATACTTTTGCTATCGAAAATTTTTTCTCTATTTCACTTTCTGCCGGTTTTCGTCTTTTAAATTTAACTACTTCACCCTTTTGTTTTTGGGGTTCAGGCTTTTCATTTAAAATAAAGGGAATCATTTTCTCAAAAATAATATTAGATAGACGAATAAAAATTTCTTCTGCACTTCCGTTTAAGTTTAAATCTTCTTTTAAGTAAATATCGCCTGTGTCAAGACCACCATCTACTTTTAATGCAGAAATTTTAGTATTTTTAATTCCTCTAACAATAAGATTCTGAAGTGGGCTTCCCCCTCTTCCAAAAGGAAGATCAGTCATATGAAAAACTATACAATTATAATTGCTATATATTTCTTCGGGAATAATCCAGGACCAGTGAGGAAAGAATATATAATCAGGATTAAAATCTTCAATATTTTTTAGACTTAAATTATCTTTATCTGTGATCAGCTTGATATTATATTCTGGATTATTTTCTATAAATTCTTCTGTATTTTTTATGTTCCAGCTTTTTATAGTCGCAATAATAATATTCATTATTCAATCAGACCCCAGTCTAATGGTGTCCCTCTTTCAATATCTTTTAAAGCTTTTTTACCTAAAACATTAGGCCAGTGTTTAGGTTTTAATCCATAACCTGGTCTAATCATTCGTACATTTTCTTCTGTAATTGTTTCTCCAGCTTTGATATCTTCAACTACAAAAATTGATCTTCTAAATATTCTGCTCTCTTTTTCCTTTTCAGAAATTGAATAGTCAACTGTTCCTATAGCTTTTTCAGCTGCTCTAATATCTTCAACCATTTGTTTGAATTCAGCTGGCTCCATTGAAAATGAAGAATCAGGATTCTCTATTTCTCTGCTTAAACAAAAATGTTTTTCTATTATCTTTGCTCCCATAGCTATACTGGTAACAGCAGCTACTGAGCCCAGAGAATGATCTGATAAACCTACTGGCAGATCAAAAGTATCTTTTAAATTTTTAATATTTTTAAGATTCATATCATCAGGTATTGAGGGATAGGCACTGGAACAGTTTAAAAGAGCCAGTTTATCATTTCCTTCATTTCTGATTGTTCTAACTGCTTCATCAATTTCTGATAAAGTCGCCATACCAGTTGACATAATGATTGGTTTGTTTTTATTAGCTAAATATTTCAAAAAAGGTATATTAGTTATACTAAAAGAAGCAACTTTATAAAACTCCACACCCAGATCTTCTAAAAAATCAACTGCTGTTTTTTCATAGGGTGTTGAAAAGAAATCAATCCCTATTTTTTCAGCCTCTTTTTTTAAATCTTCCTGCCATTCCCAAGGAGTATATGCTTTTTGATATAAAGTGTGTAAATTTTCACCTTTCCAGGTCCCCTTATCTATTTGAAACCATTCTTTATCGGAATCAATTGTCATAGTATCAGGAGTGTAAGTTTGAACTTTAACACAATCAGCGCCAGCATTTTTAGCCGCTCTAATAATTTCTAAAGCTCTTTCTTTGCTGCCCGCATGATTGGCAGACATCTCAGCTATAATATAAGCTGGATTCTTTTCTCCAATAGCTCTGTTTTTGGTTAATTGTAATTTATTATCCATAAATATCGCCTCAATTTATATTATAATAAAAAAGATTATAATTCGATTTTTCTATTTTTTTGAAATCAGCTTTTAAAAATGCTTTTTCTGATGCTTTATTTGTTTTCTTTACTTCACCTATTACTTTTTTTATACTTAAATCATTATTCTCTATTTCATCAATTAATAAATTTAATAACAAAGTTCCATAACCATTCCCACGTTCATCTTTTATTATACTATAATCAATTTCACCAATCTTTTTATCTATATCAATTCTTATTTGGCCAATTGGATTTCGGTTTTTTAATAAAATATAAATGTGAGATTTTTTACTATTCAGTTTCTTATTAAACCATTTTTGATGTTCTTTATAGCTGATTTTTTCTTGATGAAATGCATTGTTTCTTACTGTTTTCTCATTAACCCATTTAAATAAAAGATCAATATCATCAGCTTTTACTTTTCTTAGGTGTATATTATCATCATTCATTATTTAACCTCTTTTTGACGAATATTCTCATTTAACTTTAATAATTCTTCATTATTGTCTAAAAGCTCTATTATCTCAGAAAGATAGAAATCATTTTCAGCATAATATAAATTATCATAAATAGCTTTTATTAGTTCATAATCTTCTTTTGTATCTAAGGTTAACCTATAATTTGATAGATCTTTATCATTTTTATAATAATAAATATCATCATAATTTTCATATATATAGGGAGTTACATGTTCTCTTTGATATTTTTTTTCTGACTTGTTAAACGCTTCTTTTAAAATATCAAAAGAAAAAACTTCAGTATCTAAACCTCTGGGATAAGTTCTGTTTTCTAAATCAGAGCCAGCGTTGGTTACCAAAGTATAATTATTATCATTATAGTATTTAATTATCTCATCTATAACCTGAGGATCAATTAAAGGACAGTCAGAAGTTATTCTAACTACAGTATCTACATCATTTTTAGCTGCAGCATCATAATATCTTTTTAGAACATCTTCCTCACTACCTCTAAAAGCTTTTACTCCCCATTCTAAAGCTTTTTTATAAATTACTTTATCCTGCTCTTTAGTAGTAGTTGCTATTATAATGTCATCAATCATCTTAGATTGTTTAATTCTCTGTATATCATGCCATAATACTGGCCTTCCTGCTAAATCTTTCATTACCTTCCCAGGCAATCTTGTTGAACCCATTCTAGCCTGAATTATTGCTGCTGTTTTATTAGATTTCATAAAAACACCTATTTCTGATATTTTCTTATAACTTCTTTTGCTCTATTGATTACTTCTTCAACCTGTTGATCAGACATTTTAGGATAAAGAGGTATAGTTATTATTCTTTCATATAAATTTTCAGCATTAGGACATATACCTTTTTCATATCCTAATTCCTGATAATATGGATGATAATATACGGGAATATAGTGGACATTAACACCTAAATTCTTATTTCTTAAATCTTTAAATATCTCTTTGCGATCAGCAGATAATTTTTCTAAGTCTAACTGGATTACATATAAATGCCAGGCTGAATTAGTATTTCTAAGCTGTTCCGGTATTATTATACCTTCGAAATCACTAAAAGCTTTATTGTATTCTTCAACTATTTCTCTTCTTCTTGTTAAAAATTTATCTATTTTTTCTAGCTGGCTGATACCTAAAGCACACTGAATATCGGTAATCCTATAATTATATCCTAATTTCTGCTGTTCATGATACCAGGGACCATGACTTTCATTAATATATTCACTGCTCTCTTTTGTTATCCCATGAGTTCTGAATTTAATCAGTATATCATATAAATCTTTCGAATCAGTTGTTATCATTCCACCTTCACCAGTAGTTATATGCTTAACCGGATGAAAACTAAAGGTTGTCATATCTGCAACGCTTCCAACTTTTTGACCTTTGTATTCAGCACCAACTGCATGAGCTCCGTCTGCAATAACTGTTAAGTTATATTTATCAGCTATTTCCATTATTTCATCCATCTCACAAGGCTGACCTGTATAGTGAACGGGAATTATTGCTTTGGTTTTATCTGTTATTTTTTCTTCTATTGATTCTGGATCAATATTATATGTATCAGGATCAACATCAGCAAAAACAGGAGTAGCATTATGATAAAGAATTGAATTAGCTGAAGCAGCAAAGGTTATTGGAGTAGTAATAACTTCATCACCTTCTCCAATACCTGCTGCATAAGTTGCTGCATGTAAAGCTGCTGTCCCATTTGCAATAGCAACAGCATATTCTGCATCCACATAATCAGCAAACTTTTCTTCAAATTCATTTATCTTAGGGCCTGTTGTTAGATAATCACTTTTAAGTGTTTCTACAACAGCTTCTAAATCCTGCTCATCTAACCACTGACTGCCGTAAGGTATAAATTCTTCAGTCATTAGTCTAACTCCTCAATTAGTTCACGCATTTCTTTTACACTTAACCACTGGTCATTATTACCACTGTTATATTCAAATTCTTCCTCTAAAGGTTCTCCTTCAGGATGATTAACATTTTTCCACCAGTCAAATTCAGGTTCAATAACATAATGGTCATCAAACTCTAAAGTGTGTCGGGAATCAGATTTAGTAATCATAACTTCATGCAATTTTTCTCCAGGTCTTATCCCTACTGTTTTCTGTTCACATTCTGGCGCAATTGCTTTGGCAAGATCAGTTATTTTCATGCTAGGAATTTTAGGTACAAAAATTTCTCCCCCTTGCATTTTATCAAAGGCTCTTAAAACTAATTTAACTGCATCTTCTAATGTGATCCAAAATCTTGTCATTCTGGGATCTGTTATTGGAAGAGTTCCTGTTTCTTTCATTTTTTTAAAGAAAGGAATCACACTTCCGCGGCTCCCCATAACATTACCATATCTTACTACAGCCATTTTTGTTTTCTTACCACCAGCATAAGCATTACCTGCTGTAAATAGTTTGTCTGAACATAATTTAGTTGCTCCATACAAATTGATAGGATTAGCAGCTTTGTCAGTACTTAAAGCTACAACCTTTTTTACTCCTTTATCGATTGCAGCATTTATGATATTCTGAGCGCCATTAACATTTGTTTTAATAGCTTCAAAAGGGTTATATTCACATTCGGGCACTCTTTTTAAAGCAGCTGCATGAACAACATAATCTACACCATCAAAAGCTCTATATACTCTTTCTTTATCACGAACATTACCTATAAAAAATCTGAGTTTTGGATGATTGTTAAATTTCGCTTTCATTTCAGCTTGTTTTAATTCTCCGCGACTAAATATAATAATCTTTTTTACGTCATCCTTATCTAAAATCATCTGTGCAAATTTTTTACCAAACGAACCTGTTCCACCTGTTACTAATATGGTTTTATTGTTTAAGATCATGTGTTATCACTTTTTCCTTCTATATTTAATATTAATTCCTTATTAAACTCAATTAATTCTTCGATTGTTTCTACTATCTCATATTCCAATATGTCAGCTACCAGAACAAAATCCTCTTTATTATATGCAACCATTAAATCAGAAAGGATTTTATTAATTTTATTTATCATATTCTGCCCTTTTTGATAATACTCTTCATTATTCATTAAAGAAGTAACCTGAGATAACGCTTCAATATACCATTCTAAACCATTTAAAATTAACTGATAATTTTGTACAGCCTTATCATCAGAATTTCTAAATAATTGAGCAGCCTTTTTTGTCCCATCTTTTAATCTTGGTAAATATTCACTTGCTTCTTTTAATGTTTCTTTAATTAGCAAACTAGTGTCTTGAGTGAAAAACTCTATCTTTTTCACATCATCTATATCAATTAATGCTTCTCTAAGATATTTTTCATTTACCTCTACTTCATTAAGAAATATTTCTTTTAAAATATTATTTTCTAAATTGCTTTTTACTTTTGCAAGTATTTCCGGGAGAGTTAGATTATTATAATCTTCTCCGATAGGTTTTTCATCTAAAAATATCTCCACTATATAACCTCCCAATAAAAACCATTAATTTCCAATATAATCTTGATAAACTTTTTCGAAAAGTTTTTTACTATTCTTTAATTCTTTTAAATACATAACCCTATAACTGCGGTAAAACTTAAGTTTTTCTTTAATTCCCTGTTTTTTATCCAGATAAAATTTCGAAATCACTTCTTTATAACGCATAGATTCTATAATCAAAATTCTTTCAATAAAATATTCTATATAATCTAATTTATTTAATTTCTTTTCAAATGAAAGTAATTTTTTTTCTATTTCTTTTATCTCTTCTTCAGTAATTGAATTAATTTTAGGCAGTTGATTTTCAACAGAAGCTATAAATGACAATTGTCTTGTTGAAATTGAAATTGCTTTATCAAGTTCCTGTAGAGTTAAATCAAACTGCTGAACAACTTCGTTATCAAGTTTTTCACTATCACTTTCAACATTTTTTTTATAATATTGATCCAAAATTTTTCGTACATTAATATTATTATGACTATTATTCAAATATTTATCAATAACTTCACTAAATTTCATCACGAGAGTATGATCAATTTTTGCTCCACCTTCAGTAGCATCAATATAAATTCGACCAGGTCTTTTAGCAAAATAATTATTAAAATAACTTAACATTGATAAATAGCCCTTATTAGTTAAAACTTTTTTCCCATCAACTCCTTCAACTTCAATTAAATTTTCTCCATTACTTTTGTTATCTTCATAAGTAGTTCCTCTAGCATGAGTTCTATTTTCAGAAAAAGCTAAATCCTGTCCCATTAATATAATAGGATTAGCTCCAAATCTATAAGAAAGATCAACCATAGTGTGTGCCACTGTACCACCTGTATGAATCGGGGTATATTCACCTTTTAACTCTTCTATCCACCCACTAAAATTTCGCTTCATTGTCAAGAAAACTTGTTTATCATTCCATATATTTTGTATTTTGTAATGGTTTCCTAATTCAGCAAAAAGATAAGAGTTTGGAATATCTTCAATCCCTTCAAAATGTTTGTAGTTTGCTAAATTACCATCCACAGAAACCACAATATCTGGTTCTATTCCTTTTTCTAATAATGGTTTTAAAGAAGTTCCTACACAGATTATTAAAGCTTTATTCTTAGCATTTTTCAATTGATCTATATTTTTGTCTAATGAGGGACCTGCCGCAACACAAATTGCGGGGATATTTTTAAAAGAATTAAAAAAATTACTGACTTTGGGGTGATCCATTATATAGGGGATATTATGTATTATATTTCTTCTCCATTTTTTCGCACTATTAATATCAGTAACTAATGAAGATTTTTTATAATTAATTCCTTCTTTTATTTTATTATATATTTTTTTATATTCATTTTTGAATAAGTTAACTTCAGCTTTTTGCTCCAAAAATTCAATATCTTTTTCTAAACTTAAAGAATAATAAGTTCTAATAACATCAAATAGAGAAGAGATATCTTCTCCAATTAAATAAATAACATTTTTGCTTTTTAGTAAATCACTTAAATCAACATATTTTAATGCTGTATAAAAAATAGATATATATGGCTCAATAATTATTACTTTTTCATATTTGTTTTTTTTAATAAGCTCGTTCAAATGATAACCCAAACCAAAACCAAGAGCAAAGATTTGTTGTTTATCTTGTGGTTTTAGTTCTTTAATCTGTTTAGTAGCTTCCTTCAATGGGTAATATTTACTATGGATATATATGTCTTTATTTTGAAATTTAACTCTAATAGTATAATTACCAGATTTAGATTTTTCTAAGTATATTTTTACATTTTTATTCATATCAAAAATAGTTATTTGGGTTCCATCAGAATAATTAAAGTTTAAACTACCACTATTATCAAACTTCACAATTTTATTATATAAAACTTTATTTTTAGATTTCAAAATACGCATATTTTTTTTATAAAAATCCAATTAAAACACATCCTAAAATATATTAAGTAAATTAGAAAAAAATAGAGGAGTTAAAGAATAAAACTCCCCTTTATATTTACATCATACTGCTTACAGTAGATCCTCCCATGCTGGAAAGTTGACTCATCATCCAGCTCTGTTGACTCTGCATCTCTGAGATAGCTTCTTCCATAGCAGCAAATTGATCAACATAACGCTGTCGAGTCATTTCTACTTTACGCTGTACATCTTCTATATCATCATTCAAACTATCTATCCTGGTATCATAGAAGTCAAGTTTTCTTGGTATCAGACCGGTATTGGACTGCATCAATTGGTTAAGATAACTGTCCATTCTGACAGCCATTCCGTTATAGCCATCAGAATCACTTTCAGCATTAAAGATAGACATTACCTCTTCTGGAGAATTTTCAAGGGCTTCAGTAAATTTGGCACTATCAAAGCTCATTACTCCATCTCTGTCAATTTCTATACCAAGAGATGTTAAGGTTTTATAGGCTCCACTATCTTTTACTTTAGAGGTTACAAGCTCTCTTAACCTCATCTGCAATCTCATTACAGTTCCATCACCCTGTAAAATTCCACCTTCTTCAGTTTCAGAATCATAACCACTTTTGCTGTTCATAAAATCCATTACACTATTATACTGATCTACAAAAGCCTGTACAGCTTTAGTAGCTTTACCGGCATCTTTAGCAACTGAAATAGTAGCTGTACTATTTGCAGCAGCTTCTGGATTAATATTAAATGTCATACTATCTACAGCCTCAGTTATTTCATTACTTGAGCTTGTAATACCTGTAATACCATTGATTTCAACTTTTGCATCAGTGGCTGCTTTTTCATTAGTAAAATAACCATTAGTAGTATCCAAAATGCCTAACTCTTTCAGAATACCATTATTATCAGATACTGTAGGAGTAGAGCCATCACTACCATCCAAAAGTGCATTTTCAACACCAGTTTTCTCTGCTTCTATGACCAATACTTCATTAATAACAGAAGTCGAATAACCTGAATCTGCATCATTAATCTTAGAGCTAATATCACCCAAAGAATCGCCTGTACTGATATTTATATCTGTACCATTTAAAGTAATTACATCATCTGCAGCAGCACTAAAACTAGTCTTCCGTGCCCCAATCAATCTTTGTGCTGTGGCAACCTGATTTACTGTAATATCATAATTAGCTTCATTAGCACTATTAGCTGCAGTTGCTGTAACTACATCCTCATTACTGCTGCTTGCGGTTCTGGAATTATAGGTTGAAGACAATTTTAGGTCAGTTAACTTATTCTCTAAATTATCCAACCTGCTGTTGATATCTCTCCAGGCTCCCTTAGTCTGCTCGAGTTCTGATATTTCCTGCTGGTAATTATAGATTGGGCGCTGTTCTAATTGAACTAACTGATTTATTATTGATTCTGTATCCATACCGGTGGCTAAACCACCAAGACTTAAATCACTCATTTATAACACCTTCTTTCTAAACCGTCTCGTCTATCAGAATTCCTACCATCTCATGAATTCTTGCTTGTAAATCAAGCATTTCTTCCGGCGGTAGTTCTTTTATTACTTCATCTGTATTTAAATCAACTACCTTAACCATCATCTGTTCTGTATCTTCATGAATTTGAAAGGATAGTCCCTCTTTTACTTTATCTACTATTTCATTTACATCTTTGACTGATTCTCTGACTTCATCGTCAAGTTCTTGCTCGGTATATTCCTGTTTTTCCCGAAGAGATTCAGGCTTGCGATCACTATTATCATTTTTATTAACTCTAGTGTTTTGATTACTGCTGTTATTATTATGAATCTGACGGTTGGAAAGAGATTCCACACTATCTACTCTCATAATAGCTTCCACCCTTTCTTTTAAAAAAAGCCAGCCGGAAAACCGGCCGGCCTGATTTTTATTGTATATTTAGTTCTCTTCAAGAAATTAACCGAGTAACTGAAGTACTCCCTGTGGTAATTGGTTTGCCTGAGCCATCATAGCTGTACCAGCCTGACTTAAGATCTGATTCTTAGTAAAACTCATCATTTCTTTAGCCATATCGACATCAGAAATTCTGGATTCAGCAGCTGTTAAGTTCTCTTCAGCTGTGTTTAGATTATTTATTGTGTGATCTAATCTGTTTTGATAAGCACCTAATTTAGAACGTTCTGAAGAAACTCTGGCTAAAGCGTTATCTATTTTTGTAATTGCACTATCAGCATCACTTTGGTCCATAACACTAATACCTTGTCCTTTTTCTAATACATTCATTGAAACAGTACCAGCATCGGTATCAACAGTTCCTGCAGTAGTAGTATCTTCTGATAAAGATAATGTTACTGTACCACTTGCCGCACCATCAATTAAATAAGCACTATTTGTAATACCACTAATAGTTATAGAAGTATCACCACTAACCATAGTCTTACTACCTAAAGAAGTACCATCTGCCGCTTTAATTGTGACTGTACCTGTAGAAGTAACTTCAGCAGAATATGAACCACCAGCAAGACCTGAAATAGAATTAGTACCAGATAAATTAGTTGAACCTCCATCAAAAGTTGAAACCCTACTATCAGCAGTAACATTTAAAGAGTCCGCTCTCATATCATTAACATCTAAGGCAATATTTTGACCTTGGTTGGAACCTATCTGGAATTTCGCGTCTGTAAGAGTACCATCCAATAAATTCTGAGTATTAAACTCAGTATTATTTCCTATTCTAGTTAATTCCTCGGTTAGTTGATTAACTTCTTTTTGAATCTCAAATCTATCTGCATCAGTATTTGTATCGTTAGCAGACTGTACAGCAAGTTCTCTCATTCTTTGAAGAATTGAGTGAGATTCTTTAAGAGCGCCCTCAGCAGTCTGAATCATTGAAATACCATCTTGTGCGTTTCTCTGAGCCTGAGCTAATCCTCTAGTCTGACTTTTCATCTTCTCACTGATTGCCAGACCTGCAGCATCATCAGCAGCACCATTAATTCTTTTACCTGAAGACAACCTTGATAAAGACTTACTTAAGTTATTCTGTGTGTTTTTTAGCTGGTTGTATGAATTCAACGCAGCAACATTAGTGTTAATTCTCATTTTTTATTCCTCCTTGAAATTTTGTGTTTTACTGGCATCCTTGCCAGTTAAATCTATTCATTTTGGTTATATGAGCACCTCTGCAGCAACACTTCGGCCGATAGTGTTGCCAGCAACGGTGTTTTAGTAACCATTACAACTATGGTGCTCTTTAAACCATAGTTATAAAAGCCACTAAAAATTTATCTAATAAAATCTACTAAAGACTGCTGCATAATTCTGGAGCCAGAGGCTAAAGAAGCTCTGTAAACTGTTTCTTCCATTTTCAGTTCTGTTATTACCGCAGCTAAATCAGCATCCTCATTTTTAGATTTTAAACTTCTAAGGTGAACTTCATTTGCTTCCAGTCTGCTAATAATATTTCCTGTCCGCTGAAGCTTCCCACCAACTTCAGATCTTAGTTCAACATATTTATTGATTGAATCATCCATTTCGGATAAATTGTTACCTATATCTTCACCTGAAATACTGGGATCTTCTAATTCATTATAAATTTTATTTAAATTCTCAATTTCTTCTTTAAAAACTTCATGTCCATTCAAATTAACAGCCATCTCAACATTTTCATTTAATCTTCTTTCAACACTGCTGATATCACCCTGATATTGTACATAATTATTGGGATCACTGGGTGTAACTTCAAATGGTTTTTCATTCGTTTTCTGGCCGGAAAAGATATAACTGTCACCAAGCTTAGCGTTGGAAATATCAATTAGCTCATCCCGCAGCTGCTTCATTTCCTTGGCCACCATTTTCCTGTCATTAGAAGTCATTGAGTCATTAGCAGCATAAATAGTCAATTCTCTAGCTCTCTGCACAACTTCAGTTCCACTTTTCAAGGCACTTTCTGTAGTATTTAACCAGTTCTCAGTCTGGGTCAAATTTCTTTGAAACTGTGAATTCCTATTTAACTGAGATTTATAATTCATGCTGTCTGCTACCTTAATAGGCGCATCAGATGGCATCTGGAATAACTTACCTGAACTTAACTGTTCATTTAAGTCGTTTAAATCTCCCATATTATTTTTAAGATGATCTAACATATTTCTAACCATCATTGAGTTTGTAACTCTCATTGCTGTCAACTCCTGTTATTTATACTATAGTCATTAAACTGTCAAGTAATTCTTCGGTTTTTGTTATATATTTTGCTGCAGCAGTGTATGACTGCTGATATTTGATTAATTTAGCCATTTCTTCATCTAAAGAAACTCCAGAAATGCTGCGGTCAAGAGTCTGCAGTTGTTTTAAAACTACATCCTGATTAGCTTTCATCTGCTGAGATCTTGATGATTCAGCCCCAACAGAGGTTACAATTGTTCTAAAATAGCCTTCAAGAGAAGTTCCTTCTATAACTTGATCACTGTTAAATAAATTTCCAAGCTCATTAGCATTTTCTCCATTACCAATCGCTTTATCTAAACTGATATTTCTATTACCAATCTTATTAACTGTTAAAGTGAAATTATCAGTATTAACAGCTGTAGTCGGTGATTGAATACCACCACTACCATCTACTTCTAGATTAATAGTATCGCCAGCACTTATTCCTGTCTGAGTATATAAGTTATTACCATCAAGATCTTCAATAGTTAAATCAAAACTACCACTGCCATCATCTGTAACCTCAATCTGATAATTACCTTCCAGATCATTACTCTTAGTATCTAATTTAACAAAAGTATCAATATTCTTATTTCCGGCTGCTATTTTATCTAGTCCATTTTCTAAATCTTTGATAGCCGCTGTCAGATCTAACTGTTCTATGGCACTCTGATCACTTGTTGTATCTATTGGTTTAAAGAAATCTCCACCATCAACACCATTAGCATCATAACCTGCCTGATGCTGTGTATTAAACTCGCTCACCATAGTTTCAGCTAATTTATCAAGTCTACCTGCATAAAAATCAAGTTTTTCATCTCTCATATCCATCCAGGCAGAAATTTTTCCATTTGTAGGTTTAAGCTCTGTGCCGGTCCGACTGTGGATCAACTGATCTTCATTTCTTGGAATGCTATTATCATCAGTAAAACTTTTAGTTTCCAGCTCATAAGCATCTGAACCATTAACCAGCTGCAGACCATTGGTAGAAACTACCAGATTTCCCTGAGCATCCTGTCTGGACTGAACATTAATTAGTTCACTCAAATCTTTATATAAGGCATCTCTTCTATCAATTAGATCATTTGGGTTCTGTCCACTACCCTTAACAGAAACTATCTGTTTATTTAAATCAGCCATTTTGGTTGTTATATTATTAATATCGGCTGCTGCATTAGATAAGTTTTCATTAATACTCTTTTTGTAGTCATTCAGCTGATTTTCTACACTCTGAAAAGAATCAATTACATTATAGGCATTTTCTCTGACCATGTTCCGAGCTGCATTATCACTGGGATTGTTGCTTAAATCCTGCAGTGAGTTCCAGAACTGATTAATTGAACTGTCTATTCCGGAATCAGAGGGCTCATTTAAAATATATTCAACCTTCTCTAAGCCCCGCTGCATCTCTTCCCAGTAACCTGAGGTCTGAGTCTCATTAAAAATCTGGGAGTTGATAAACTGATCTTTAACTCTTTGGACCTCTGCAATCTCAACTCCTGTACCAAACTGTCCTGCTCCACCGTGATTGGAAAGCCCGGGAGCTGTATAAGGGTAAGAAGCCTTATGTACTGCTCGCTGTTTATTATAATCTTCATTATTTGCATTTGCTATGTTATGTCCTGTAACATCGAGTGATTTGCGCTGTGTTTCTAAAGCTCTCAACCCGACACTCAGGCCGCTGAATATATTATTCATTATCTTCCCACCTTTAGCCCTGTTTATTTATAATTCTCGGCTGTTCCTTTTTCTTTTTTGCATCTTTATTATAAGTAGTATCCTGATCTTTGATGCTCTTTACTATTGTTTCAAAAGAAATCTGATTTAACTCTATAGCCTGCTCGAGAAGTTTTTGATTCTGCTCATTTAAACTGTGGAATTCATCAGTCAGTTCTATTAACTCTTCTCTAATCGGATTTAAAGCTTCTCCCCAATCTTCAGGCAGTTTTTTGATTAAGTTGCTGTAAGAATCTTTTTCTAGTTCAATTTCAAATTCAGCTTTAATCTCCTGGATCTTCTCATTTCTCTCCTGATCCTTTGCTTCTATATCTGAAATAACTTCTCTATCATTTTCTACTATTTCCATTAATTGATCTGTATTATTACTTACTAAAGCTTCATTTTTTTCTTCCGCAATCTCAAAAAGCTTCTGATAGAGAGCCTTTTCCTCTTTTAATATATTTAATAAATCATCTTTTAGCTTCTCTGACATTTTTACACCCGCTCAACATTATTTAAAATCTTTGCAGCTAAATTTTTGCTGTCAACCTGGTAGTTACCTGATTGAACTCTTTCTTTTAAAGCTGCTACCTTTTCTTCTCTAAGCTGAGGCATCTTTTTGAGTTCAGCTCTAGCAGTCATGATTTCTTTTGCTTTAGCAGAAATTTGAGTACTGTCATCTTTAGCCTGTTTCTTTTCTGTCTGCTTCTGCTGCATCTTTTTATAATATTGATTTATCTTTCCTGCTTGAATGTTATTAATTTTCATGGCTGCTCCCTCCTAAAAAGTAATTTATTTTTATCTTCTGCTTATATTATCGTCAGAGTAGTTGAATTCTTAAATAGACTATAATAGCTTTTGAGCCTTTATTTAGCTTTTAGATATGATTATCTCATTTATTCTCTATTTTTTAACTTAATCCAACTTATTTTAGATTAAATTTTAAATTTCTTTATTGGAAATTTTTTCATAATCAACTTGTTTTGGTCAAACAAATGTATTATAATTAAATTAATATAAAGAAAGGGGAGCTAAAGATGAGTTACTACAAATCTAAACAAGAACTATTCAATTATCTTAATAAACATTCAGCTGAAAAGAAAGACGAGTTAGATCTCCATAAAACAAGATCTCCCCTACTTAAATCATATATTGTGGAAACTTCAAGTAAGAAAAAAGAAAAGGCTTTTTTTGATGAGATTAATAATTATTATGATTTATCTCAATTAAAAGGTAATATTGTAGAAATTAATGATGATCAAGAAGATGATAAACCGGCTGCCTGGATAGAAAGTTTTAATGACCGTTATTTTATTTTCTACTCAACTAGATCTACAGACACTATTGAAAATAAGTTGATCAAAATCATCCATGATTCTCCACTTCTTGATACCTTGTGGCTTGCAGACTCATTTTATTATAATTTCTATAATTATATCAAAGATAACTTTAATGATTATCGCTATGTAAAACTTAAAATGAAATATGATAGTGAATTGGTAACAAATATTAATAAAACCATTGTAAGTGAAGATAAACCCGCGGATTTGCTTGAAGACTTAAAAAGTATTGAAACACATAAAGATTTCAATTTAAGTGAAAGTATAAGTAAAGTGAACAAAATATTACCAGAATTAAGGAAAATGAAATATTGGTCGGCTGTAAACTCTATTCATATGCTTAGAATACCTGCCAAAAGTGGTGGAGGGATTGATTTATATAATAATGGTAAGATAACTAATCGAAGTCGAAGTTTTATTGATCTACATCATAATATAAAATTTATTCTCGACAATTATAGCTATCTAAATAAACTTTTAGAAGAAAAATCCTGGTTAAAACAGGAAAGATATAATTTTAAGAGCAGTGGTTATACAATAAAAGGTAGTCCTGTAATTATTGAATTTGAAGAAGACCTGGAATTAACAGTGTTTAAAAACTTTATCTATAAAGTATTCCAGCAGCGAAATAAAAACTTTAGACTCTGGGGAGAACCACTTCAGCTTTCCGAACAAAGATATCACATATACGGACTCGATCTTCATCTCTGGAAAGAAGTTTTTCTGGAACTTACTCCCAAACAATTTGTATTAATTTTACCAGAAGGAGTTTGTGGAAATACAATTAATAGATTTATCACCAATGTTCAAACTTTTTTAGAGCCAAATTTTAATGTTTATATTGGAGATGAATCCTATGAGAAGTTTTTAGAAAAAAGTTTTATTAAGGGAGGTTTAAAATCATGATAGAAGTTTCTTTAGAAAATAATCCTTTAATACAATTAAACCTGCTCTTATGGATGTCCCTCAATGGTAAGGAAAGCTGGTTAAACCCATATTTTAATAAAATGGGTTATGAAATTCTTGTGATTGAACCAGAATTACCTCTACCTCCTAAACATGTAAACATTTTAAATCAAAATAATATTGAATTTATTGATAATCCTAAACCCGAAGTTATCTTATTAAATAAAGAAAACAAAAATTACTTTATTATCGAATGTAAAAATCAATGTTTTAATTTAGATAATAAAGACACCAGATCCACAAAACAGGTTGTTTCCTTTTTAATTTATAATGCAGATTTAATTTCTGAAAGTTTTGGTATAGAAGCTGAAAATTATATTGGTCTTTTAAATTATAATTTCATGAAAAATGATTTTCTAACAGAGTTTAGTCAAAAAGTTATAGAAATGCAGGAAAATTTAAATGAATTATTTAATGAAAATATTAATCTTCCTTCAACTTCATATTTTTTTGAAAAAGATGAAACACTATATTTAAAGTTTATAGATCCCAAAAATACAATTCCTGAAATAAGTGATAACAATCAAATAAAGGTTATGTCCCTTAAAGAAAATAATATTTTAGCTCCACTGTATTTAATCCCAATTGATAGTTCAGGTAACACCGATAAATATGGCGAGATAGTCTTTTATAAAAGAATAAAGAGCAATTTTGGTGTTTTCCTGGGAAAACTTAATAATTTAATTAAGAATGAAAATATAATTTTAGACATTGAAAAAGAAATTCTTAAAAACATTATAAATGTATGGGACATTTGGAATAACGCTGAGACTAAAAAATATATCAGAAACCAAACTCGACTATATTTAAATAAGATCATTTCAAAATTAGAGAAAAAAATTGATACTTTTTCATATCAAAGTATAAATAATGGATATAATTTAGATATTCAAGATAAATCAACTGTTGAGGAACTTAGAAAAGAATTTCTAAAAGTAAATATTAAAAGAGAAAATAAAGCTGTTAAAAATAATCAGCTAAATTTTAATTTTAGTGAAGATGATATTTAAGTATCACTATTTTATTAAAATATTTAATCTAAAAAGCTTTTTTCTGAACTGCTTAAGGACTGGTTTCCACTCTTTATATTTTCCATTACTTTATCTGATTGAATTGCCATCTGATTAGTATTATTAACACCATTATTGATTTGAATTATAAAATATTTTTTATAACGATAATAAAAAAAGTACCAAAAATCTAAATAAATTAGATCTCTGATACTTTTAGTTATTTTTAATTATTTAACTTTAAATCTTTTAATTAATGTTGCAAGATTTTTTGCCAGTTCAGTTAAATCTTCCGAGGCTTCGGCAATAATTTTTGTCGACTTTGACTGCTCCTCACTGGCAGCGGCTACACCTTCAGCATTATAGGCTGCTTCCTCACTAACCACAGCGATTTCTTTAACAGAATTTCTGGCTCCTTTACTATCATTATTCATCTCCCTGGTCATCCGGTCAATCTCATGGACCAGTTGATCCAGATTCTTAGAAGCTGCAGTAATCTGATTGAATAACTCAGAAGTATTGTTGATATTATCTACACTCGCTTCGACTTTAAGCTCATTTTCTTTCATCTTACTGACAGTCTGATTAATCCCCTTTTGAATAGAAGCAATTAAATCTGCAATATTTTTAGTTGAAGCTGCAGACTGTTCTGCCAGTTCTCTAATCTCATCTGCTACAACAGAGAATCCTCTTCCTGCCTCTCCTGCTCTAGCCGCCTCGATAGCAGCGTTTAAAGCCAAAAGATTTGTTTGAGCAGCAATATTATCAATAAGACTAATAATTTCACCTATTTTTTCTGAAGACTCACCCAGAGAATTAATCAACTCTGAGGTCTCTCTAATGTTATCATTAACTTCTTTAAAGCTCTTTTCAGAACTTTTTAAAGAATTATCTCCTTCTTTGATATTTTCCATTACCTCTTTCGACTGACCGGCCATTAAATCAGAATTATGGCTGACCTGATCAATATTTTCCACCAGTCTTTCAAAAATCGAATAGACTTCCTCTACCTGGGCCGACTGTTCTTCAGCACCAGAAGCAATCTGCTGAATTGAATTTCCTACTTCTTCTGCCGAGGCTGTTAATTCCTCTCCTGTAGCAGTTAGCTCCTGACTGGATTCGCTTAGTTCATCTACACTGTCATCAATATTTCCAATTAGATTCTTTAAGTTATTTCTCATTTTTTCAAAAGACTTAGCAAGAGTTCCTATTTCGTCTTCTTTTTTAAGATAACTATCATTAACTTCAAAAGTTAAATTACCATCAGCAATTTCTTCAGCATAGGAACTTAATTCTGTTAAGGGCTCTGTCATTTTAAGTACAAAAATGAAGATAGCTATTAGAAATATTACTCCCACTATCAAAGCAAAGATGGCTGTTGAGAAAGTAATTCCTGATTTCATCGCTTTTACAAACTCTGTTGAAGTCCCCAGCGACCAGATTCCAATTATTTCGTTATTATCATTTCTGAGCGGCATATATGCAGTCTGATAACTTTTTCCCAGTACACTGGCTGCTCCTGTAAAACGCTTTCCATTAACTAAAACTCTCTCTTTTACTGCCGCTGAAACTGGAGTTCCAACTGCCCTGCTGCCATTTTCTCTAACATTGGTTGCCACCCTTATTTCGTCTGCAAAAATTGTTACTATATTTCCCTGAGATAATTTTCCAATCATATCAACAATCCGATTATTATCATTGAGTAGGGTTTGACCTTTATACAGCTGATCTCCTTCTAATCTCCATTCCCCGGGAAATTTGGAATTGATTATTTCATAGCCAAGTTCCAGATCAGAAACTGCTTTAACAACGGCTGCGTTATTTGCTTCTTTAGAAGCAATCTCATAAACACTGAAAATTATTCCTCCAGTTAAAATTACGATTCCGGTAAACACCAGCAGTAAAATCTTATACTTAATTGATATTTTTTTAATGTTCATTTTATTTTCTCCTTAGACTTACAAATTATATTAATATTCTCTTATTAATAATGATTATTATATAAAAAGGAGAAAAAGTAAAGAGCTTCCAGGGGTCAAATTATGCCAAAAATGACTTCTACAATAACTGGGCTTCTATTTTCATTTAAAATCGATAACTTTTCTCAGGATTGATTTTCTTAACAAATATTTATGCAGGCAAAAAAGACTATAAAGTTAAGCGACTTATTACCTTTAGTTAACCATTGTATAATAAGTTGTGTAAATTAATTTTAATGATTTTTTTTAAATAAAAAAGACTTAAAGCAAGCTGAAGAGCACGAGGCTCTGACTAACCGTGGCACAGGATGTACCAATCGGGAAGACAGCTTAATTTAAGTCTTGGGTGAATTCTAGTTGTTTCTAAATTTAATTTGGAGCGCAATTCTATCTTCTTTTATTAATAGTCTGCTACCGGTTTTTTTGCCTTAACCAGCTGATCAATAACACCAACCATTTTATCAAGTTCCGGTTTTGTTATCTGTGCGTCTGCTCCCACTTCTTTTCCTTTATGCAGCAGATCCTCGCTAATTAATGAGGAAAAGATAACCGTAGGTAATTTCCTTAAGTAGCGATCCTCATGAATTTTTCTGATTAGAGTATGTCCATCCATATTGGGCATTTCAATATCAGTAATAATCCCCTGCACATGATCTAAAATGTCATCTTCTGGATAATTTTCTTTAATCTCCATTAGGTGATCATAGAGCTTTTGCCCATCACTGAAAATTTTAAAGTCCTGATAACCTGCCTCAACCAGAGTATCCTTGATCATATTTCTGGTCGTAGGTGAGTCATCAGCCAGGGCCAGAGTTTTGCCTTTTCGACGTGCTCTTACCTCAGCCGGTGCTTCTGGCTGAACATCGACTTCATTCCCTAATTCAGGCTGTAAATCTTTTAAAATCTTTTCGAAGTTTAAAAAGTTAATTAAATCTTTATTTTCATCTGACTTAATAACACCATTAACAAGTTCTCCCATCATCCTGTCAGGTGGCTGAATATCGTTCCAGCCAATACGATCAATACCAACCACATTGTCGACTGCAAATAAAATTTTGGTATTATTAAACTCCGCCAGAATTGACATTATTACCCCATCATTTTCGACTAACTCCGAATTAAGGTAAGAACTTAAATTAACAATCATGATAACTTCCCCGCGAATATTGGTCATCCCTAAAATAACATCCGATTTTTCCGGCAACTTTTTAATATCAGCTTTATTAATTCTTAAAATTTCTCTAACCTTAAGTACATTTATCGCATATGAACTATCATCAACTATAAATTTTAGTATCTCCAGTTCTCCAGTTCCACTTTCCAGTAATATGTCCTGTTTTTTTGCTTTAGCCATAATTTACCCCCTTAAATCCGTTCTTTTTAGTTATTGTTACTAATTATATAACATTTTAACTATTTTTAACAGCTAATCTAAAAAAATAATCTATTTTTTGATTATTATTTTAAATCAGTTTATATCAGATTCTAAAAACCTCAAAAATTGAAGAATTTCTTCTTTCAGTCATAATTCTACACCTCTCTCTTTTATTTCTTTTTTGAAAGATTCACGACATTCTTTATAGTCAAGGAGATCAACTTCAAATCCACTTAAAATATTCATCACTTCTGCATAAGCTTTAAAGAAAAGTTCATCTTTAAGCCCAAACACAGCCAGATCAACATCTGAATGCAGATGAAATTTATCTTCATTCAAAACAGATCCAAAGAGAACAACCTTTTCGACATTATACTTTTCTTTTAACATCAAAGCTGCCTGTTCAGCTTTGTTTAAAGCTTCCTGTCTCCGCTCTGCTTTTTCCGTTTTTTTGCTGTCTTTAAATAAAAGTGGATATTTCTTGCTCATGATCTCACCTGCTTTCTTAAATTCATTATATCATACAGCTAACAAAAAACCACTACCCGCAGTGGATAGTGGCTCAAGAAATCTTGATTTTTAACTTGCTTTGAATTCTGGTTCTCCTGTTTCAATAATAATTTTATGTCTGTGATGATAAAGCTCATCTTCAAGTTTATTCTGCCTTTTTTCGCTACCCTGTAAATGAGCAACTTTATTATCTAACTGATCAATTTTGGCACCATTAGCTTCAGTTCTTGCAAGCAGAGTCTTAATCATTTGAGTATTTTCTTCGAGCTGCGGCTTCATTGCTGCAACATCAGATTTAAGTCCTGCAACATCAGATTTAAGTCCTGCTACATCAATTTTAAGTCCTGATACATCATCCTTTAGTAAAGATACGTCAGTTTTTAATGAAGACACATCACTTTTTAAGGTTGATACATCGTCCATTAGTGAAGAAACATCAGTTTTTAGTGAAGTTACATCGCTTTTTAGGGTTGATACATCGTCCTTTAATGAAGAGATATCTTCTTTAACACCAGATATTTCCTCTCTGATTATCTGTCGGATGCCATCTAAAAGTTCTTGATCCAAAGTTAACACCACCTATCTTTTAATCTTTTCCATGAGCGGTATTTATTTTTTCAATTAATTAATTTTATCATTTAGCTTTATTTGATTTCTGTTATTATTTAAATTATACCATAACAGGTGGTGATAATAAAGATATTTTAACTTTGTGAATTAATATTCCATAACCCGGTACAAAACAATCGTTTTGTACCAGGTACCAATAAAATTTAACTTAAATATTGATCTATTTCTGCTGCAGCTTTTCGACCTTCATCTATTGCATTTACAATCAGACTCTGGCCTCTGCGCATATCTCCAGCTGCAAAAACACCATCAATATTAGTTTTGAAATCTCCGTACTCTGCATCAATATTGGAACGCTGATCCTGTTCAAGTCCAGCTTTTTCTATTATAGTCTCTTCAGGTCCTAAAAAGCCCATCGCTATCAAAATTAAATCAGCAGACCAGATTTTTTCTGTTCCTGGCTGTTCTATAGGTACAAAACGATTTTCATCATTTCTTTCCCAGTTGATTTTAACAGTTTTAACTCCACTGACAATCTTTTGACCTTCAGCTTCTTCAGTTAAAATTTCTTCTGTCATTATCAGAAATTCTCGAGGGTCAGAGCCAAAAAGCTCAATTGCTTCTTCCTGGCCATAATCCACCTTCAGAGTTTTTGACCATTCCGGCCAGGGGTTATCTGGCTGGCGTTCAGATGGTGATTTAGGCATAATTTCAAACTGGTTTACACTTTTGGCTCCCTGTCTAATAGCAGTTGCTACACAGTCAGTTCCAGTATCACCACCACCAATTACAATTACATCTTTATCCTGGGCGGAAATATAGTCCTCATTTTGATCGCCTAAAATATGCTTTGTATTTGCTTTTAAGTAATCGACGGCAAAATGGACCCCATCTGCCTCACGGCCCGGCACTTCCAGGTCGCGAGCCTTGGTTGCTCCTCCGGTGAGGACCACCGCGTCGAACCCACCTTGAAGCTCTGCTAAGCTCAAATCTTTTCCAATTTCTGTTTCTGTAATGAACTCAATTCCTTCAGCTTCCATAATCTTCAGCCGACGCTTTAGTACTTTTTTCTTGTCGAGCTTCATATTAGGAATACCGTAGACTAAAAGCCCACCAATTCGATCCTGACGTTCATACACTGTTACTTTATGTCCCAGCTTATTTAACTGATCAGCTGCAGCCAGACCGGCCGGGCCAGAACCAACCACTGCTGCTGATTTACCTGTCCTTTTTTCCGGTGGTTCCGGCTGAATCCAGCCTTCTGCAAAAGCCTTTTCTATAATCTGATATTCATTAGCCTTAATTGTAACTGCTGGATCATTGAGTCCTACAGTACAGGAACCCTCACAGGGAGCCGGACAGACTCTGCCTGTAAATTCAGGGAAGTTATTGGTTTTAAGCAGTCTTTTTACTGCCTCTTCCCACTTACCTTTATAGATTAGATCATTCCACTCCGGAATTAAATTGTTTACCGGGCAGCCGGAAACCATGCCTCCGATATCAAGGCCACTGTGACAGAAGGGGATACCACATTCCATACAGCGGGCTCCCTGAATTTTAGCAGCTTTTTCGCTAAATTTATTTTTAAATTCAAGCCAGTCATTTATACGTTCTTTAGGCGGGCGCTCTTTTGGAACTTCCCGCTTATATTCCATAAATCCAGTTGCTTTACCCATATTATTCTCCTCCTCTGTCTTAATTTCCGCTTACTCGGGCTTCGTCATGAGCATTTTCCTCGAAAGCCTTCATTAAAGCATCTTTTCTGCTTAATCCCTGATCCTTAAAACTATTGATAGCTGTAATCATCCGCTGATAATCTCGCGGCATAACCCGCAAAAACTTCTCGCGCAGGTGCTGCCAATTATTTAAAATTTCAGCTGCCCGATCACTACCGGTATATTTTAAATGGTCTTCTATCATTTTCTTTACAACTGTTTCATCTTCTGTTTCAGTTAAATAATCAAGTTCAACCATTTCTTGATTCACTTTATCTTTAAAATCAGACTCTAAATCAAATACATAAGCAGTTCCACCGGTCATACCAGCAGCAAAATTACGGCCGACCTGACCGAGAACTACAACTCTACCACCTGTCATGTATTCACAGCCATGATCTCCCAGTCCTTCAACAACAGCATTAACACCACTGTTGCGGACACAGAAACGTTCGCCTGCCTTCCCTTCTATATAGGCTTCTCCAGCTGTAGCACCAAAGAAAGCAACATTACCAATGATAATATTTTCTTCTGCCTTAAATTTTGAGCTCTCCGATTTCTCAACAATTATTTTTGCTCCTGAGAGTCCCTTACCGAGATAATCATTGCTGTCTCCTTTGAGACGGAAGCTGACCCCCTTTGGCAGATAAGCTGCAAAACTCTGACCGGCTGATCCTTCAAAATTAAGCTGAATAGTATCTTCTTTTAAACCTTCAGCACCATAGCGTTTGGTTATTTCACTGCCCATAATTGTTCCTACAACTCGGTCTGTATTTTTAATTTTTAAATCCTTCTGCAGCTGAACTCCATTTTCCACAGCATTTTTAGTCAGTTTAAGTAATTCTCGCAGATCCAGACTCTTCTCCAGCCCGTGATCCTGTTTTTGCTGACAGTAAATCGACTTTTCTTTTGCTTTTTCCGGCTGATATAAAATGGAAGCATAGTCGAGTCCTTTTGCTTTCCAGTGTTCTTCTTTTTTATCCTGTCTCAACTTATCAACTCTACCTACCAGTTCATTAACCGAACGGAAACCTAAAGCTGCCAGCTCGCGGCGAAAGTCTTCTGCCATAAAGCGCATAAAGTTAACAACATGTTCCGGTTTACCCTGAAACTTCTTCCTCAGTTCAGGGTCCTGAGTGGCTACCCCAACCGGGCAGGTATTTTTACTGCAGACCCGCATCATCACACAGCCTAAAGCAACCAGAGGGGTTGTCGCAAAACCAAATTCCTCCGCTCCCATCATTGCTGCCACCGCTAAATCCTTACCAGTCATTATCTTGCCGTCAGTCTCTAAGGTCACACGGTCCCGCAGATCATTTAAGACAAGGGTCTGATGGGTTTCCGAAAGTCCAAGTTCCCAGGGCAAACCGGCGTGACGAATACTGGTCCGCGGGGAAGCACCTGTTCCTCCATCATAACCGCTGATTAAGATTACATCTGCTTTTCCTTTGGCTACTCCGGCTGCTACAGTTCCGACTCCAACTTCTGAGACCAACTTAACATTAATCCGGGCCTCCCGATTGGCATTTTTGAGATCATGAATCAGCTGGGCCAGATCTTCAATCGAATAAATATCATGGTGAGGAGGAGGGGAAATAAGTCCTACTCCAGGTGTTGTACCTCTGGTCTCAGCTATCCAGGGGTAAACTTTTTTTCCGGGCAGCTGTCCGCCTTCTCCCGGCTTGGCTCCCTGGGCCATCTTAATCTGAATTTCTTTAGCATTAACCAGATAGTTCGAATCAACTCCAAAACGACCGGAAGCAACCTGTTTAATTGCACTGCTCCTTAAATCTCCATTTGCATCGGGAGTAAAGCGCTCTGGATCTTCTCCTCCTTCTCCAGTATTACTTTTACCACCAATTCTATTCATGGCAATCGCTAATGCCTCATGGGCCTCCTGACTGATCGAACCATAGGACATAGCTCCTGTTTTAAATCGCTGCATGATTTTTTCAGCCGGCTCAACTTCCTCTAAAGGTATTGGCTCTGGCTGATATTCTGGTTCTAAAAGGCCTCGCAGAGTCAGCATTTTTGAACTCTGATCATTTATCTTTTCTCTGTATTCTTTAAATAGCTCATAATTATTTTCTCTCACTGCCCGCTGCAGCAGATAAATAGTCTCCGGATCATAAAGATGTTCTTCTCCATCTTTTCGCCAGCTGAATTGACCGCCGGGTTCGAGAGTCTCCTTTTCAACTTTAACACCCTTAAAAGCACTATCATGGCGCATAATACTTTCTTTTTCAATTTCATCCAGACCAATCCCACCGATTCTGGAAGCTGTCCGGCAGAAATATTTATCAATAACTGCTTTTGAAATCCCAATCGCCTCAAATATCTGAGCTCCTCTGTAACTTTGAACAGTAGAAATTCCCATCTTGGCCATAACCTTAACTACACCTTTAACTGCTGCCTTAATATATTTTTGAACAGCTTTTTCTTTAGAAGACTCAAGATGTCCTGTTTCAACCAGATCTTCCAGGGTTGCAAACGCCAGATAGGGATTTACTGCATCGGCTCCATAACCAATTAAAACGGAAAAATGATGCACTTCTTTGGGCTCTCCTGATTCTAAAACCAGACTAACTTCAGTCCGCAATCCTTTTTCAATCAAATAATGATGCAGTCCACTTACTGCCAGAAGAGCTGGCACAGCTACTTTAGTGCCGTTTACTCCCCGGTCAGAGAGAAGCAGAATATTTACTCCCTCAGCTATCAGCTCTTCCGCTTCAGTACATAATTCTTCCATTCTTGCAGCCAGACTGCCGCTCTCCTCTTTTTTATCAAAGATAATATCGAGGGTCGCGGTTTTAAAACCTGGCTGCTCAATTTGCTTAATCAAATCTAACTCTTCATTTGTTAAAATTGGGTGTTCAAGCTCCAGCTGCCGACAGCTCTTAGCTGCAGGCTGCAGCAGATTCCCTTCTGAACCTAAAAAAGTATTGGTAGCTGTAATCAGCTTTTCTCTAATTGAATCAATGGGAGGATTGGTTACCTGAGCAAAACGCTGCTTAAAATAATTATACAAAAGCTGCGGCTGGTCAGATAGAACTGCCAGGGAGGCATCATTGCCCATTGAACCAATTGGATCTACACCATCGCGGGCCATTGGAATTAAAATCTTCTGCAAATCTTCATAACTATAGCCGAAACTTTTCTGCATTTTAACCAGTTCGGCAGAATCCAGGCTCTCTTCTGCAGCAGCTTTAATTTTAGTCTGGTCACTTGCTGACTCAGACTTTAAATCATTTAGTTCAATTAATTCTTCCTGCAGCCACTCGCCATACGGTTCAGCGGCAGCAATTTCTCTCTTAAGTTCCTGATCATTAATTATTCGCCCTTTTTCGGTGTCCAGGAGCAGCATTTTTCCCGGCTCCAGGCGCTGTTTGCTGATAACCCTTTCTTCAGGCAGCTCCAGAACCCCTACTTCAGAGGATAAAATCAATAAATCATCTTCAGTTATATAATATCTGGATGGACGCAGACCATTACGGTCAAGTACGGCTCCAACCTGAGTCCCATCAGTAAAGGCCATTGCAGCCGGACCATCCCAGGCTTCCATTAAGGTGCTGTGATAATGATAAAAGTCCCGCTTCTTTTTTTCCATCTCTTCGTTATGCTCCCAGGGCTCCGGTATCATCATCATAACCGAATGAGCAAGCGAGCGTCCATTTAGAGCTAAAAACTCTAAAACATTATCAAAACGTGCCGAGTCACTACCTTCGGGGGCAATAACAGGCAGCAGCTCTTTTAAATCATCACTGAAGATCTCACTCTCAAAAATCCCTTCCCGGGCCCGCATCCAGTTCTGATTACCAAGCATTGTGTTGATCTCACCATTATGAATCAAATAACGATTTGGATGAGCCCGCTCCCAGCTGGGAAAAGTATTGGTACTAAAACGTGAATGTACCAGAGCAATTGCAGTCTCCATTTCTGCCTTACTTAAATCCGGAAAGAATCCTTCCAGCTGTTCAGGAGTCAGCATCCCCTTATAGACCAGAGTACGGCTGGAGAGAGAGGCAAAATACAGTTCTCCTTTATACTCTGAATTACGAATTTTATTTTCAATTTTTTTGCGAATTAAATATAATACTCTCTCAAAATCTATTCCCTGCTCTACTTCTTTCGACTTCTCAATAAAAATTTGATAAAAATCTGGCATTACTTCTAAAGCTGATTTTCCAATTTCTGCTGTCTCAACCGGTACCTTACGCCAGCCAAGCAGCTTCTGTCCTTCTGCTCTAACAATATTTTCAACTAATTCCTTAATTTCTTCTCGCTTCTTCTCAGCCTGCGGCAGAAAAACCATTCCTGCTCCATAATCTCCGACTTCTGGGAGTGATATTCCCTTTGCCGCCATCTGCTGTCTCAAAAAACTATCAGGAAGCTGAATAAGAATACCGGCACCATCACCAGTATTCTCTTCACTACCACTTGCTCCCCTGTGGCTTAAATTGACCAGCACCTCCAGAGCCTGTTCAACTATCTGATGCGACTTTCTACCTTTAATATGGCTTACAAAACCCATACCACAGGCATCATGTTCAAATTCTGGACTGTACAAACCCTGCTTCTCAGGCATTTTTGTAAAAGTCATAGCAAATCATTCCTTCTCTCTTGTGATTGAAGGTACCGAGCAGCCGGAGAAATTTACCGGATACCGGGTACCAATGTTTTTTCTTTTATAAGGTGTACTATTTAGTATAGAGCCAAAGTTTAAAAGTGTAAATAGCTTCTCAACTTTCTATCCTTGTATACAGGGATTATATTTTAAATTATTTTTATAAAAAATACAGGATATTTTAGTCGGATAAAGAATAATTGTTAATAGTGGTTAATTTTTATGGACTATAAGAACAAGATAGATAAATAAAGCAGGTGTCAGAAATGAAAAATTTTAGCTTTAAAAATAAGATTATGACATTGATTTTAACGATCATTGTCATTTTTGCGTTAGTTGTAATTATTGCAATTACAAATAGTTTTAATTCTATACTTCAGGGAATTATTTTTGAAAACGAAAGAAATAAAACCGCTCAAAAATCCGAACTGACGGCAAACTGGTTTGAAGAGAAAAAAGCAGATTTAGAGATTTATGCCAATACACAAATTATTCAGTCCGACAGCTGGGATAAAAAACTTACCTATCTGCAGTCTGAATTGAACAAGCGAGAAAATAACTATTTTTTCTTCTTTATAGCTGACCAAAAAGGCAATTACAGCACCACAATTGAGAAAAAAGCCGGAAATATCAGTGATCGCAGATATTTCCAGAAGGTTTTAAAGGGAAAAACTGTAGTTTCAGATCCTCTGATTTCAAAATCAACGGGCGAACCAATTATAGTACTTGCCGCCCCAATTAATAATCAGGATCGGCTTTCTCTGCTGGGAGCCACCATTAAAATTAAAGATTTATCTAATTACATAAACCGTTATACAAATACTAAAGAAGGTCTTTATTCTTTCATTATTAATGCAGAAGGAAATATTGTTGCTCATCCCGAGCAGGAAAAAATTAAAAACCAGTATTTTTATAATTACAGCAGCTTTTTTGCTTATGATTACAGTTTTATTGCAGATATTATAGGCCAGAAAAAAGGAGATCTTCATTTTGAAGAAAATGGAGAGGAAAAACATGCCTTTTACCAGACAATACCCGGAACAGATAACTGGAAACTGGTAAGTATACTGCCTCACAGTTATCTTAATCAATCGATTGAAAAAGTAAATAATATAATTATTATAATAACGGTGTTGACCATCATCATTGCTGTTGTTTTAAGTATCTACCTGGCAGAAAATATTGCTAAACCAATTATTCAACTTAAAAATACTTTTAAAAAAGGTGCTTCTGGAAACTTAAATGTCCGCTCTGATATAAAAAGTAATGATGAAATTGGAGAAGCTGCCCAGAGTTTCAATAAAATGATGGCTGTAATTAAAGATTTAAGTTTTAATGATGCTCTTACAGGGCTGCCAAACATTAATTTTTTCAAAAAGAAGCTAAATCAGTATATAAAAGAACATCAAAATGAAAAAATATATGTCTGTGCAGTCGGCATTGATGATTTTAAAACGATAAATGACAGCTTTGGACATAATGTGGGTAACGAGATTTTGAAAAAAATGGCAGAAAGACTATCAGTTCAATTAAAAGAAAAGGAAGTAATCAGCCGGGTTGGAGACGAGTTTTATTTTCATCTAAGCCACAATTCGGATAAAGAAAATATTAAGAAAAAATTGGCCAATATTTTAGAAAACATTAATAGTGATTATTTTATTGAGGACCATATAATTTATATTAGTTCCAGCCTGGGAGTTACAGTTTACCCTGATGATAGTCAGAACCCGGAAAGAATGATTAAAAATGCCAGTCTGGCAATGCATTATGTAAAAAGAAATAGCTCAAACAAAATGGCTTTTTATTCGATAAATATCGATAATAATATCTCCGAAAAAAAGAGGCTGGAAAACCAGCTGCAAAATGCACTGGCTGAAAATCAATTTACTCTTTACTATCAGAGCTTTATTGACAGCAGAAAGGAAAAGATAGTTGGTTTTGAAGCCTTAATCAGGTGGCAGCATCCCGAAAAGGGTCTAATTCCACCGGGAGTTTTTATACCACTGGCAGAAGAAAATGGTCTGATTAAAGAAATTGGCGACTGGGTTTTAGAGGAATCCTGTCGAGAAATAAAAAAATTAAATAATCGTTTTAACAGAAATTATTTTATCTCGGTTAATGTCAGTCCGGAACAGTTTATAAGTCAGGATTTTATAAAAAAAGTAAAATCCACCCTGCAAAAAACAGGTCTAAAAGCTGAAAATCTGGAACTGGAAATTACTGAACGTACTACTGTTGAAAATATTGATTATACAGTTAAAGCTTTAAATCAGCTGCAGGAGCTTGGGGTTAAAACCTCAATTGATGACTTTGGTACCGGTTATTCTTCTTTAAATTATATTAAGGAATTTGCAATCAACACTCTAAAAATTGATAAGTCTTTTATTGATGAGTTCATTACTGATAACAATAACAGAGCGATTGTTAATACAATTATTACCCTGGCTCACAGTCTCAATTTAGAAGTTGTTGCCGAAGGTGTAGAGACAATAAACCAGGCTGAAAAATTAAAAGCTGTGGATTGTGATCTTCTACAGGGTTATTATTACAGCCACCCGGAGCCGATCAAAAATATTATTACAGAACTTGAAAAGCTGAATCAACAGTAAAATCAAACTCGTATTTATCCAAAAAACGCTGTCGGCAAAGACAGCGTTTTTAATTCAATATAATTATTTAATTATTATCTTAAAAATCCTGATAGTTTAAGAATAAAGATCAGCAATTAATCCATTTAGCATAATATCCCTTTTCTGACAAAGATGCAGGGTCCAAATATTACTTAATCTCTATTCTACCAAAACTAGATAATCGACAGTTTTTATTACCTCCCCACCTTTGCGGGCAAGCTCAAAACTTAAGCGCTGATAGCCGGCTGCAGCTCCCCTAAAAGTCCAGCTTTTAATTCCTCCCCGGCCAACCAACAGCCCGGAGCCCTCTATTTTAGATTCTGCTGCCTCAACATCTGATTCTGGGCCAGCAGCATCTCTTTGATAATCAGCTGCAAGCAGCTCCAAAATCTTAGCCTCTGATTCTATTAAACTCCAGCGATAACCTGTACTCGGATTTTCCGCCAGTTTAAGCTCTAAAATTTCATCCACTGCTATTTCCCTGGTCAGTAAATTGATAGCAAAAAGATAAGTTTTTTGGCTAACTAAACTCCCAGCTTCAGCATTTAAAAGGTTAAAATTAACCAGAGCTGCACCTTTCTTTGCAGCCTCAAAATACCAGCTGTGAATTCCTCCTTCACCTGCCAGCTGCTCTCTTTTTTTCAGCGGCTCATAACCTTCAGAAAGCAAAGAGATAAGTTCCGGATTCTTAACTTTTATCTGCCACCGCTGACCGGCGTCAGGATTTTCAAACAATTTTATCTGACTGATTTCTTCCGTATTTAATGCTTTTAAGTTTATTGCTGCAGCAGTTCCATTTAAACAAATCAGGATAATAAACAGCAGAATTATTTTGCTATTTGAGTTTTTAAATAAATTATTCATTGGTTGTCACCTCATAACTATCTTTATTTAATAGAAATTTCTTCAACACTATTTTGATAGGAGTCATCATAACCAACTACTGTATTGGCATGATCTAAATATGGGTTGCTGTAATTATCAACTGTCCAGATACCATTACTATTATACTGGGTACTATCAATAGCTGCTGAAAGTAAATATCCCTGATCCAGAAGATCTTTTACTGCCTTGATATCTGTATAATTATTTATCTGCAGATAATATATTGGATAATCAACTCGATGGCCAGCCGCTGTTCTCCAGGCTTCTTCACTGCCCCAGCTTAGATATTCACTATCATCAGCCGGCATCTCGGCCCAGCTTGCAGCTCCGAGGTTGGCAAGCATCATCAGGTTATCAGTATAATAACTTCCTCCATCCTGGCCGCCGTTAATCAGCTGATAAATAAAATCTGGGCTCATTAATTGGCTCTGATCTACTCCAGTTACTGCAGCTGCACTTAGATCCCAACCCTGATCTCGAGCTTGATAGAAACCGAGCATGTAATAGACAGTACTCCAGGAAGCACAGGAACCTTCACTGCCCTGATTTCCTACCGGAGGAAAATATTCAGAAGCAGAATAATCCAGACTTGCTTCTCCGGCAACTTTAATTTGATCACCTGCAAGAGCACCAGCATCAATTGTTTTTACTATACCACTTTCCAGAGCAGTTTTCATCTCTTCGGCTGATAGCTCTTTTAAACCTCTGCCAAAACTATCATTGTGATAACTCTGAGCCCTTAAATGTTTATTTTCCCTGCTCCTCCAGTCAGCCTCAGTATAATCGCGAACATAACTATCCAAACCGGAACTGCTGTCAGCTTGAGCTGAAACACTGGTTTCAATATTAATATTCATTGTAAAACTCTTTGAGTTACCGGCAGCAATTAGTTCAGAACTAAGATTAGAACTGTAAGTTTGCACCGGAGTACCTGGATAAGCAGAATATTCTTCTAGCTGCCAGTTATTCAAATAGATATCACTACTACCTGAATTAGTAACTGTTAGAGTAATCTCACCATTTATTGGCAGCAGACTTGAAATATCAAGAGCAATATTATTTTCAGGAAAAGCAGAAGCTCCTCCTTTTTGATTGACAGGAATATTATTCATACTGCCATCATAATCATAGGGAGCAGATGCTGGATAGAGCTGTTTACTACCATCGGCAGTCTCAAATTTTATCTCAACGTCTTTACGTGAGGCTGCTTCGATATTGAAAACCGCCAGAGCTTTTGGTTGATACTGATCACGAGGAGCTATTAAATATAAATCGAGATTATTGGCAATCGCAGCCTCATAACTTATATAATAGGACCCATCGTTAAATGCCCCCCAATTTTCTCCCCAGGAATTAATCAGCTTAAAAACTCCATTTGCATCTGTACCATCCGGATTATTCTCTTCCTGACTGAGAAAAACTGCAGTTACCTCTCGGGGAGCAGTATTATCTATATATTCTGGATTATTAGTACCACTCAGATCACCTTCCCAGTGAGAAAAATAATAACTGTCAGCTGCCTGGGCCATCAATTTTGTAGTTGTACTATCCTCCTCTTCTAAAATGACTTCTCCGCCACCCTCTTTACTTACAATCACATTATTACTATCACCTGTATTATCCAATCCTGAGTCACCAGCAATATTGCCACCATTTGAACATCCACTTAACAAAGTTACGAGAAGAGAAAATAGAATCATTAGTTTAAACATTTTTTTCATTTACTAGTTTATACCTCCATAGTTGATTTGATATTCTACATCTATTTATTGTATTTTTTATTATATATATAAAAAGGCTGTAGAGATATCTCTCTACAGCCATAAATTTCTTTGCTACCTATTCTCTTTTTCAAAAACTGTAATAATACTCTGCCAGGCTGCCCTAATATGCTCTTCGGCACATTCTCGAGCCCGCTCAGCATCGCCACTGGCTATTGCCTCGGCCAGCTCCTTATGCTCGGCCAGAAATTCCTGCATCCTTCCCTGGCGGGAAAAACTGCTCCGCCGGAAGCGAGTTGCCTGCTCAAAAAGTGTATCCAGAAATTTCTCCAGCCACTTATTATTAGAGGCTTCTTTAATTATTCGATGAAAAGCAACATCCACCCGGATACAGCCTCGCTGATCATTATGTTCAATACAGTCTTCCAGCTCCTCAGTATATTCCCTTAAGAGCTGTTTCTGTTTTTCATCAATATTCTGGGCGGCCAGATAGGCGGCCAGCCCCTCCAGTTCCGTCCGGAGCTGAAAAATATCGTCAATTTCTTTTTTTGTTTCAATTCCAGCCACAAAAACGCCCTGCTGAGGAATAATATTAATCAATTCCTCCTGTTCCAGCATTCTAAAGGCCTCTCTCACCGGGGTTCTACTGACACTGAGCTCTTCCGCGATCTCCATCTCAGTTATCTTTTCCCCGATCATCAGCTCACCTTTTAAAATGGCTTCCCGCAGAACTTTATAAACCTGTTTTCTTAAAGGTTCATAACTGTAAGAATCAATTGCACTTAAATTAAATTTACTCATACTCAACACTTCCTTCTTTATTATAGTTCTGAGACCTCGATACCTGCACTTTCCAGAAATCGCTCAAAACCCTTATATCCGATTGAATTATTTTTATAAACTCCAGCATCCTCAAGAACCCGGCTGAATTTACCGGCCACTTCAACTTCTACAACTCGCTCGGCTTCTTCCTCACTTAAATTAATACCATATTCATTTTTAAGCTCTGCAACCCAGTCTAAATGTTTTCCCAGACCATCCTTCATTTTTAACTCGTCCAGCTCCAGATCACCACTTAAATAACTAGAAATCCAGTTTAATTCAGTCTTTAACCGTCCCGGCAGAATAGCTCTTCCCATTACCTCAATCAGACCGATATTTTCTTTTTTAATATGATGTAAATCTGCATGCGGATGAAAAATACCATCCGGATATTCCTCGCTTTTACGATTATTTCTCAGCACCAGATCCAATTCATAGAGACCGTTCTTTTTCCGGGCAATTGGGGTTATTGTATTATGAGCTTTCTGTTTGCCATCAACCTGAGAAAAAGCAAGAATATCAAGATCCGGATCAGAATACTGACGCCAGTTATCTAAAATTTTAGCAGCCAGATTAATAATATCTTCTCTGACTTCCGCTTTAAGACGGATTACCGACATTGGCCACTTAACCCGGCTGATCTCAACTTCGGGAAAGGTTGGATGCTGATAAAACTTTTCTGCCTCCGCTTCTTCCATCGGGAAAATATGTCGTCCTCCCTGATAATGATCATGATTTAAAATTGAACCACCAACGAGCGGTAGATCAGCATTAGAACCGATAAAATAATGCGGCAGCTGGTCAATAAAGTCCAGCAGTACGGCAAAAGTGTTTTTATCAATCTGCATTGGAATATGATCTTCATGAAAAACTATACAGTGTTCATTATAGTAAACATAGGGCGAATACTGTAAAAACCAGTCTTCATTCTGCAGTTTTAAAGGTACAACTCTGTGGTTCTGACGGGCAGGATGACTAAAATTGCCTGGATATCCCACATTTTCAAGACAGAGATAACATTTTGGATAATTACTCTGAGGTTCTTCTTTTGCTTTTGCGATCTCATCCGGGTCTTTCTCCGGCTTGGAAAGATTGATAGTAATCTCAATCTGACCATAATCACTTTCGGCCTTCCAATTTAAATCGCGGGCAATTCGGGCCTGGCGGATATAATTACTTGCTTTAGCAAAATGATAGTACTCATTAGTAGCCCTTTTGATTCCTTCTCTTTCGGCGGTCTGATAAAAACGACGCCCAATTTCCGACTGGCGAGGTGTCAGTGCCCCCATAATTTTAGTATCCAGAAGATCTCTTTCTGTTACCCGATCCTTAATCAGTCCCTTTTCAACTGCAAAATCTAAAAGTGGATCCAGTAAAACCTGGGGCTCAGCGGGAATCTCAAAATCTTCTTCCGTTAAAGCAGATGCCGGACTTTCCTTAATATCTAAAATACTTCTGATCTGATTACGAGCCGCAACTCGATCCCAGTCTCCCAGCAGATCGTTGGACTCACCATAAACCAATAATTTTTCTATAATCTGATTAACCTTTTCTATTTCCACAATTCAACCTCCTGTCAGTACTGACTGCAAAAAATCAAATTTCTTATTTTATTAAAAATAGCTGAAATACTCTATTGTTATTATTGTATTTGATTTCAGGCAAAAAATCCAGTAATCTCAAAAAATTAATGTGAAAACTTTACTAAAGCTTAACCACTGTCTCCTCTGCAGCTGATCTGCGCATAGCATCCATAACTTTCAGGTTGGCATATGTTTCTTCTTCTACTTTTAGCGGCACCTCAGTCTGATAAATGATTGCTCTGGCAAAGGCTTCCACTTCAAGCTGATATTGAGCACCGGTTTCCACTTCAAGCTTTTCCACCTCACCATTTTTATCCAGCAGAAAATAATTTTCTTCCAGCCAGGAGAAAAATCCTGGTACTCTAATTATACCTTCTGTCCCTACTACTTCCAGGTCCTGCTCATTATAAGAATTGAGGCTGTAATAAAGACTGGCAAAAGACCCGCCTTCAAAATAGAGAGTACCACTTCCGCTTAAATCAACACCTGCCGCTGTTTCTTTTTGAAAGAAATTAGCAACTTTCGTTGGCATTCCTCCCATTAAATAACGCGAGATATTAACAGTATAACAGCCGATATCATTTAAGGCTCCTCCATCTAATTCAGCACTGAGACGAATGTCATTATCACGGTCACTAATATCAAAAGCAAAATTACTTTTAATCTCTTTAATCTCTCCAATAACTCCGTCAGCAACCATTTCTTTGAGCTTAACCACAAAAGGCTGAAAACGATACATAAAGGCCTCCATCAACTTAACTCCATTTTTTTTGGCAGCAGCAAACATTTCCTCTGCTTCTGCTTTGCTTTTTCCGGAAAGTGGTTTTTCACATAAAATATGTTTTCCAGCTTCTGCTGCCTTTATTGTCCATTCCTTATGCATTCCATTGGGCAGTGGAATATAAACAGCTTCTATCTCTTCGTCAGCCAGCAGTTTATCATAATCATCATAATAGACAGCAGCTCCAAATTGCTCCGCAAAATCAGCCGCTTTTTCCTGACTCCGACTGGCCACAGCATATAATTCTGAATTTTCGGCAGCTATAATGCCTGGTATTACAGCCTTGCGAGCAATATTTGCACAGCCTAAAATTCCCCATTTGATTTTCTCCATTAACAACTCACTCCTCTAATTTAAAAATTTTTAAGTACTTTATTAGTGATAAATTTAGATAAATTAAGTAGAATGCCTTACTATTTTAAATATCAAAAAATATACAGCTAATTAACCACTCTTTATTTATTTCTTGAAAAAAGCTGCAATTCCTCTCTCAGAGTATAATTTTAACCCGGAAAAAGCTCGTTTGAAAAATCTAATTTAAAACCATATTCTGTTAAACACTATTTTTTAGCTTTTAAAAAAGATAAAACCCAGCCATTAGTGACTGAGTATATCTCTGTTTTATTCATTTTTAAGTTTAAGTAAAAATTATCCCTTAACTGAACCGGCCAGCATCCCCTTAATAAAGTAACGACCAAAAATAATATAAACTAAAAGGGTTGGTAGAGCAGTAATTATTGCTCCACTCATCTGCACATTCCACTCCACAACCTGACTTCCGGCCAGATTGGTTAGAGCTACAGTAATTGGCTGACTCTGGGTATCAGTTAAAGAAACAGCAAAGAGAAATTCGTTCCAGATATTTGTAAACTGCCAGATAAAGACTACTACAAAAGACGGAATGGAAATTGGAAAAAAGATATGACGATAAATACTAAAAATATTCGCTCCATCAACTTTTGCCGCCTCTGTTAGAGCCTCCGGAACATCCTGATAATAATTTCTAAACATTAAGGTGGTAATTGGCAGACCATAAACAACATGAACTAAAATAAGACCCGGAATTGAACCATAAAGTCCTATTGTCTGCATAAACTGGACCAGAGGAAAAAGTACACTCTGGTAGGGAATAAACATCCCAAATAAAATTAAAGCAAAGAGTGTATCTGAACCTTTAAATTTCCAGTGTGATAATACATAACCATTCATTGAGCCCATAATGGCAGAAAGCAGAGTGGCCGGAATTACCAGATAAAAACTGTTTAACACATTGGGAGCCAATTTGGTAAAAGCCTCTCTAAATCCTTCAAAAGAAAGCGAGTCGGGCAGCTGCCACATTGTGTTAATTGAAACTTCGGAAAAACTCTTTAAACTGGTAGATAAAAGTACATACATTGGAATCAGAAAAAATATGGCAAAGGCAATTAAAATAGCATATCTAATTATTTTTTCTTGAGTTGTCATTTTTTCGTCCATTGCTTACTCCTCCTTAAAGCTGTTGACCAGATAAGGTATAATCAGCAGTCCAACCATCATTAAAAGTACAATTGCTATTGCCGAACCTGTTGAATAGCGGTTGGATCTAAAGGTGGCCTCAAACATATAGACTGCTGGAATATCAGTTACATTATTTGGTCCACTACCTGTCATCGCATAGATTAAAGCAAAGGCTTTTAGTGATACGTGAGCCAGTACTATAATCGCCGAAAGAGTAATTGGCTTTTGGATTGGAAATAATATTTTGGTAAAAACCTGCCACTTACTGGCACCATCAATCCGGGCTGCTTCTATCAGCTGCTGATCAATTCCCCGCAGACCGGCCAGCCACATGGCCATTGTATAACCTGAGTACTGCCAGACAGCAGCAATTATTACAGCTACCAGCGCAATATTGAAACCCAAAAAGTTACCGGTGCTGGTAAACCAGCCCCACTGAAAAACATCGAGCCCCAGCTGCTCAAAGAGCAGATTAATACCCCGGGGATTATCGGGTAAACGACCAGGAGCAAAAATCCAGCGCCAGACTGTACCTGTTACTACAAAGGAAATTGCCATCGGGAAAAGATAAAGATTCTGAAAGAAATATCCTCCTTTAGGCTTATTATTCAAAATTAAAGACAGTAAAATACCAATTGCCAGACAGCCCAGGATAAAAAAGAGAGTAAAATAAAGGGTGTTCCAGAGATCAGTCTGAAACCTCGCTTCCCGAAAGAGTCCGGCATAATTTTCTAAACCTACATAATCCTTTGCCTTCCGCATAAAACTGGAAAAAGTGTCCCAGTCAAGCAGAGAAATCTGAACACTGCGGCTGATAAAACCATAGACAAATACTGCCAGAGTAATTATTGACGGTGATAAAATTGCAAGTGAAGTAAGTGATTCTTTATGTTTTCTTTTCATAGCTATCACTCCATAAAATAAATCTTCCCCTCCTGAAAATTTACAGGAGGGGAGATATTGCATTCCCTACCGAAATAGTTTACTGCATCAGTACCTCAATTTTAACCAGATCTAAAATAAATCTAGATCAATTACTGAACATATTCCTCATAATTCTGCTGGAAGCTTTTAAATGCCTGATCAACATCTCCAGTTGTAATAAAGGAGTTAATTGTATCATTCATTGCTGTAATAAATCCTTCTGGAGCAGCAGAACCGTGAACAATAGAAGGTGCCAGAGTATCACTTGCAAAATCTTCCATTGCACTTGTTAAATAAGGATCATATTTACTCTTATCAGCATCTAAACGAGCAGGAATTGAACCCTTAATTGGGTTAAATGTATCCTGACCTGCTTTAGAGGAAATAATTTTCAACCATTTCTTAGCGTTTTCTGGATGAGGAGCACCTTTTGGCAGACCAAAGGTATCAGTTACAACTATAAAAGTTCCTTCTGAGCCTGGCACAGGTGTCCAGCCAAATTCTTCACCGGGAGTCCAGCCTAATGTTTTAAGATAACCTTCTGCCCAGTCACCCATAATATTAAATCCTGCTTCTCCCTCATTTACCAGTTGAGTAGCATCCTGCCAGGTAAGAGCAGAGTGATCTTCATTTACATACTGCATAATATCTTTAAAGTGAACTAGTGCTTCTCTGACTGCAGGATCATCTGGTGCTGTAGAGCCATCCCAGAGACCATTATAGCCATCAGGACCTAAAGTAGCTACCAATAATGTTTCAAAAATTTGACCGGCAGGCCACTTATTAGTATCACCAAGTGCCAGTGGAACTACACCAGCTTCATCCAGCTTAGCCAGAGCTTCTTTAAAGCTTGCTAGATCTGTTGGAGGTTCAACATTGTTTTCGGAAAGTACCTGATTGTTATAAAACATAATATTTGAGCGGTGAACATTAACAGGAATAGAATAATATTCGCCTTCATAAGAAGACATTTCTAAAATCTGCTGATTAAATTTGTCTTTTACTCCCCATTCTTCCAGCAGGCCGGTAATTGGTTCCATCATACCGGTTTCAACATAAGTATCAACCAGTTCTGCACCACCATGTACCTGGAATGAGTCTGGAGGATTACCCCCAACCATTCTGGTTTTTAGTACAGCCTTAGCATTAGAACCTGCACCACCTGCAACTGTAGCGTTAATCACTTCAACATCAGGATATTGTTCATTGAAAAGTTCAATTAAAGCATTTAGACCTTCTTCTTCTCCACCACCGGTCCACCAGCTAAAAATTTCAACTTCTCCTTCTTGAGCCAGAGCTGAAAAACTGAAGACAAAAAGCAAAGCCACCATAACCAGAACACTCAACACAGCACTTTTTTTCAATAACATTTTTTGTCCTCCTTATTTTTGTATTCAGACTTTAACAAATGTTGAAAACAGAATCTAATTTATACTATCCAGCTACCACCTCCACTGAACTCATTTTCCTTTTTTAACTTAACTAAATCGAATTAGAATTCAGACAAAAAAATCCGACTTCAACTATTATTATATCATATCCTCACTAAATTAAAAGATTATTTTGAAAATTCTTTCTCAAAAATGTCAGACTGAAAATATCAACTCTGATCATTCAGCCTGGCATTTTTAAACTAATATTTTAATCTTAAATAGAAAGCAGATTATTTGTCCTTTAATTTTTCATTCATTATTTTAACTAATTATTCCTTTTGAAACGTTCCTTTAAAAACATTTCCTGACTGCTTTTTTTCTTTTCTTCCTCTGGCTCAGAACCCTGATTAAAGTCACTAATCATCTTGGAACGACAGCTTGAACAAAAGAGTCCCGACTGAATTTCAGTTCCACAGCGCTTACACTTCAGGCTGTAGTCAACCAGCAGCCCCTCAGCAGCCAGTCTGTCTTCCCGCATAAACTTAATAATTAATTCTTTTTCTACTCCAGTATCCTCTGAGACTTTTTTAACCGTTGAATTAGGATTTTCCCAGAGATATTCCTTGACCAGCTCAAACTTTTCCTCTTCACTCTGACGACAATCAGGACAGACTTTCTGTCCACCTGAAGAAAACAACTTACCACATTCTTTACAATTTATAAGCTCCATGAGTCTCACTCCTGTTAACATTTTTATAAAAATTGATTAAAGAGTTACTTTTAAAGTTTCTTTATCTATATTATAACATAGAGTCATTTGAGGCTCCAGATATTTTGAGACATTTTTTGACAGATTGAGCAAAATTCGATAATTATTAGGATAATAATCAGATATTTAAAGAGGTTTTTTAGGGCAAACAAAGAATATATAAATTAGAGACAGAGATAATAAGGGAGGTTAAAATCATGCTCAAAGTTTTAATCTGTGATGATTCCGCTTTTATGAGAAAAATTTTTTCGGATACTATTGAAAAAGATGCAGAACTCAAAGTTGCGGCCACTGCCTATAACGGTAAAGATGCTCTGCGCAAACTCAAAAAAATTGATATAGATCTTTTGATGCTGGATGTTGAAATGCCTGAACTTAACGGCCTTGAAACCTTAGAAATTGTTAAAGAAAAATATCCCGAAATACCTGTAATTATGGTCAGTGCTCTGGATAATCGCGAAACAGTATTTAGAGCACTGGAGCTGGGTGCTTTTGACTTCATCCCCAAACCTTCAGGCTCTATTTCTTTAAATATTGACTCAATCAAAGAAGAACTGCTGCTTAAATTGAAGGCTGCTGCTGATTCTAAAGGCAGAATAACAAATAAGAAGGCTAAGAAAAAAGTTATCAAAAAAAATCGAGGTTTTCCGATTGTGGCAGTTGGCTCCTCTTCGGGAGGACCGCGAGCTTTAAATAAGCTGTTTGCAGATATCGGAAAAAATTCTCCGGCTGCTTTTGTGATAGTACAGCATATGCCGGCGGGATTTACAGAAACTCTAGCTGAAAGATTGAATAATATTTCTGGCCTTAAAATTAAAGAGGCAGAAGCTGGCGACCAGCTTAAACCCGGTCATGGACTTTTAGCTCCTGGAGATTATCATTTAGAAATTGACGCTCAGGGAAAAGTTAAATTGAATCAGAAAGACAGACTGCACGGTGTTCGACCCTGTGTGGACTATATGATGAAAAGTATTGCTGAAAACTTCAGTGGAGATAGACTCCTGGGAGTTATTTTAACCGGAATGGGTCATGATGGAGCAGAAGGAATGTCTGCCATTGTAAACCAGGGTGGATATGGTATAATAGAATCTAAAGAGACTGCACTTGTTTATGGCATGCCTTCAGCTGCGGCAAAGGCTGGTGCTTATCATGAAATTAAAAGAATAGATGAAATTGGCAGGAGAATTACAGAAATCGTGGAGGGATAAATTTAATGGCTATTACTTTTACAGAATTTAAAGATCAGGCTAAGGAAATTTTAAATATTGATTTAGATGGCTATAAACTAGATCGAGTTGAGCGAAGGACTAAGAGCCTGATGCGCCGATATCAGGTTGATGATTTTGATCAGTGTATTAACTTAATCAAAAATGATGGGGAATTTAAAGATGCATATTTAAACCATTTTACCATTAACACCTCGGAGTTTTTTCGCAATCCGGAAAATTTTGAGTTTTTAAAGTCAGATGTTTTTCCAAAATTATTTGAAACAAATGAAAAAGTTAAAATCTGGAGTGCTCCCTGTTCTAATGGTTCGGAACCATATACTCTGGCCATTATTTTAAAGGAGATGGGGATCAGACCATCTAAATTTGAAATTTATGCTACAGATTTAGATCACACAATTCTGGATACCGCCCGCAGAGCTGAATATAAGGAAAACTCTCTTAAAAATGTTTCCGATAAACTTTTAAAGAGATATTTTAAAGAAAGCAGTGATGGCAAAACTTATGCTCTCAGTTCTGAAATCAAAAGAATGGTAAATTTCGAGCAGAAGGATTTAATCAATGCTCGTTTTAAAAACGACTGGGATTTAATTTTAAGCCGCAATTTCTTTATTTATTTAACCAAAGACATGAAAGACGAGCTGATTAAAAAGTTTACTTCGGTCTTAAATCCAGGCGGTTATTTTTTCCTCGGCAACACCGAATATATATTTTCACCTGAAAAGTATGGTCTGGATAAAATCTTCCAGTCTTTTTATAAATACGAAGGATTATCCTGACTAAAATAATAAGCCAGCCCAAATGGGCTGGCTTTAATGTTAATTCCTCGGAGGGAGAAATTTAAATAATTTATAGCTTTTTCAACTTCGTTTTTTTAATCTTACTAATTTACCTTTTTTTCTACCTTCTGCATAGCCTCAATTATCATCTCTTCGGTTACTTTAATGGGCATCTTGAGCATTACTGTATCATTGACAGATTTAGCTGCTATTTTCGCAAGATTTTCCTCGGTAAACGGAAGTCCCAGACCTTTAAAGGAAGGAACCAAACCAAGCTGATTAAAAAACTCAATCACATCATCTATATAGTCCTGATCCTTTTCCTCCAGATAAAGCTGTACAATAATTCCATAACCTACTTTTAACCCGTGTAGTAATTCGTGGGATTCAGCCAGTGCTGTCATTCCGTTGTGAATACCATGTGCAGCTGCTCCTCGAGAAGTATTCTGGCCCAGACTCTGAATAATTGTAGTTAGATAAATATTTAGATCAATAACTTCCTTTAACTCCGGACCCAAGTCATTATTTTCACACTGTTCGACGGCTGTAATCGCCTCTGCTCGCATTTTATTATATAATATTTCTGCCAGATTCATAGCTACAACAGTTTCCAGACTGGGATTTTCTATTCCACTTTCTACTGCTTTACCCTCATACCATTTTGCTAAAGAATCTAAAATTCCCGACTTTAAATATTTAGCAGGTGCCTCAGCAATAATCTCAGGATCAACCATTACCAGTCTCGGATTCTGAGTCATAAAATAATCTCTTTCAAACTGACCATCTTCTGTATAAACAACAGCAAAGGCTGAACCTGCCGCACAGGTAGCTGCAATTGTCGGCACAGCTGCAACTGGAAGTCTGAGATCTTCGGCAGCTGCTTTGGCAGTATCAATTGCTTTACCACCACCAACTCCAATAATCAAATCAGCCTTCATCTTTTCTGCTTTTTCTTTGATAATCTCCATATTAGACTGAGAAACCTCACCCTTAAAAACATTCTTCTCCCAGTAGATACCATATTCGTCTAAAGAAGCTGTTAAATCTTCCTCGGCAGCTCTAAGTGCCCTCACACCACCAGTAATTAAAACTCTCTCTCCCCATTCACTGACATAGGCGCCAGCTTTTTTCAGAATTCCTTTTTCATTGATATACTGTGCTGGAGCCGCCTGCAGATAAGCCGTCTGGGGATCTAATTTAACTTTTTTAGTCATCTTTTTCACCTCATAGCAAAATGATTTATAGTTAATTTTCTGTCCAAACCAAAATATTTATTAGTCCATACCAATATAGGCACCTTTAGCAGCTGGAACTGCGTGCCGGACATAAAGCCCCAGAGTTCCACTATTAAACTTTAGTTCAGGTTTAACCCACTTCTCTTTTCTCCGGGCCAGTACCTGCTCAATTTCTGCGGCAGATTTTTCCTCACCCGCTATTCCAATAATATTTAAACTCCGTTCTGGAATATTAATTTCTATCAGGTCTCCATCTTCAACCAGAGCAATGGGGCCTCCATCTACTGCCTCGGGAGAAACATGTCCAATTGCTGGCCCCCGGGTAGCTCCCGAGTAACGGCCATCTGTGATTAAGGCCGTAGAAGTATTTAAAACTTCATCAGAAGCTATCGCCTCACTGGTGTAGAACATTTCAGGCATTCCAGTCCCTTTGGGTCCTTCATAACGGATAATTACTGCATCACCTGAGACAATATCACCAGAAAGAACTGCTTCCATAGCATCCTCTTCCGTGTCAAAGGCTTTAATTTTACCTTTAAATTTATGCATTTCCGGTTCAACGGCTGAATGTTTTACAACCGCCCCCATTGGTGCCAGATTACCCTTGAGCACAGCCAGTGAACCTTCGTTATTAATTGGTTCTGCTGCAGGATAAATTACATCATCAGGCAGATTAGCAGGTGCTTCACTTTCCATATATTCTAAATAGCTGAATCTCTCCAGTTCTGCAAGATTCTCTCCCAAAGTCTTTCCAGTAATAGTCATCTGGTCAAGATGTAGGTAATCTTTTAGCTCCTTCATTACTGCAGGCAGACCACCTGCATACCAGAAATAGTGGGTTGGATATTGACCACTGGTCTTGACATTGGCAATAAAGGGAATTTTACGGTGGATCTCATCAAACTCATCCAGTTCAATTTCAATTCCAAATTCGTGCGCAATTGCCGGCAGATGGAGTAAGGCATTAGTAGAACCTCCGATAGCAGCATGAATCATTATTGCATTCTCAAATGATTTACGGCTAATAATATCCGATGGTTTCAGACCTTTTTTGACCAGCTCAACTAAATAATGTCCTGCCTCTTTTGTCATTTCTGACAGTGCCTGGCTTGTTGAAGGTATTAATGCTGCCCCCGGTAAAGCAAGACCTAAAGCTTCCGCCATTAGCTGCATTGTAGAAGCTGTTCCCATAAACTGACAGGCTCCACAGCTGGGACAGGCTGAATACTGATATTCTTTAAATTCCTCTTCTGTAATTTCACCCCGCTGCAGCTCAGCAGAATAAGTTCCGATCATTTCTAAAGTCAAACCATCTGGTCCCGGAGCCATAGAGCCACCCGGTATATGAACCGCAGGTAAATCAAGTCTCATTATCGACATTAAATGTGCAGGCACCGACTTATCACAGCTGGAAAAAAGAGCAATCCCATCATAAGGAGCTGCCATTGCCTGAATCTCAACCATATTAGCGATCATTTCTCTGGAAACCAGGGAATAATTCATCCCATCATGTCCCTGGGCAATTCCATCACAGATATCAGAGGTTGTCATTCTGCTGCCCATCACATCAATCTCTTTTAATTCTTTTTTTAGTAAACTTACATATTTATCAAGATGAAAACTTCCTGGATGACCATTGCCATAAGTATTGGCAATTACAATCTGCATTTTATCTAAATCTTCTGCTTTCCAGTCCATTCCCATACGCAGAGCATCAATTTCCGGACCCTGCTTTCTAATTTCCTGACTTCTAAGCAATAAAATCAACTCCTTATTAAAAACACTTACACTTAATTAACTTTTTCTAACTAATTAAAATCTATTTAACCAATCTTGCTAGTAATATAGCTTATGTTATTTTTAAAATTAACTTACTAAATTAGGAATAAACATTACTAACTGGGGAAAAGCAAGTAGTAATCCCAGTACTGCCAGCAGAGTAAATAAGAAGGGCAGTATTGACCTTACAAGTTCTTCTAATGTTATATTAGCCACCCCGGTTGCAACATAAAGTACTGTTCCCACAGGAGGTGTAATTAAACCAATACCCAGGTTGATCGACATAATAACTCCAAAATAAACAGGATCAACACCAACTGATTCCATAACCGGCAGTAAAATCGGAGCTAAAATCAGCATTGCAGGGGTTAAATCCATTACAAAACCTACTAAAAATAGCAAAACATTGGCAATTAATAAAACTCCGATTGGACTATTAGTAATTGAAGTCAGCAGATTTGATAAGGTAAATGGTACTCGGGCCATTGTTAAAAGCCAGGCAGTTACCATTGCCATTCCACATAAAAATAATACAATTGCAGTTGTTTTAGCAGTAGCCAAAAAGATCTCGGGTAGATCTTTAACTGTAATTTCTTTATAAGCAAAAAGACCAAGTAATAAAGCCACAAAAGCTGCCACAACTCCCGCTTCAGTTGCAGTAAAAATACCACCTAATATTCCACCTACAACAAGTACCGGAATTGTTAAAGCAAGCCAGGCCCGCTTAAATGTCTTCCAGAGTCTACCCAGAGTAAATTCTGCTACCTGTTCGGACTCAACTATATGACCATAACCATGTTTTTTAGTAGTAAAATAAGTTGTGATCATTAAAGCCAGCCCAACAATAATACCGGGAATAATACCGGCCAAAAATAATCTGGCAATAGAAGTACTGGTAATAATTCCATATAAAATAAAGGGAATGCTGGGAGGAATAATAATTCCAATTACAGCTGAGGAAGCAGTAATAGCAGCTGAATAATCAGCTGGATAATCCTGCTTAATCATTGGTGGAATCAGTAATCCACCAATAGCAGCTGTGTCAGCAATCGCAGAACCAGAAATCCCACCAAAAAACATACTGGCCAGAATATTTACATGTCCTAAACCTCCAGTAATATGCCCTACAATTGCATCCGCAAAATCAACCAGTCTTTTTGCAATTCCACCACGGTTCATAACCTCTCCTACAAACATAAAAAATGGAATCGCCAGCAGTGGAAAACTATTCATACCGGAGATCATTTTTGAGGGAAGCACCATAAAAGGCAGGTCCATTGCATTCATAATTGCGATATTTGATAATCCCAGACTAAATACTACAGGTATCCCTGCCAGTACAAAAGTAAATAAAGTTCCTAAAAATAACCAGAGCATTATTCAGCACCTCCATATTCTTCAGCCGAAACAGATATTTCTTTTTCATTTTCTTTAAATAAGTCAATATGTTTTTTGATTTTTGATAAATTAATTATTACCATCATTAGACCACTAACTGGAACTACCGAATAAACATAGCTCATTGGTATATATAAAGCAGGTGATACATTGGTAGCTGAAGTTGCCACTATATAGCCATAATAGGTTATAAATGATACGACCAGTAAAATTAAAATATCAGAAATAAGATTTACTATGTTCTGTACTTTTGCTGATGGAATTCTTGCTATTACAAAATTTAAACCAACATGGTCATCAGTATTATAAGCAAGTACAGCCCCCAGAAATGAAATCCAGATAAAAATAAATCGAGACAGTTCATCTGCCCAGCCAAGTGAATTGTTTAAAACAAAACGGCTGAAAACATTTGCTCCTACAATAATAAACATTACCAGAGTTAATAAAATTAATAAAAATTTATAAATGCTAAAAAATAAATTAGAAAACCCTTTGTCTTCCATAATATTCTCCCCTTTAAACCCATTTGGCTTGAATTTTAAAATGAAGGGGGATTAGCTCCCCCTTCATCAGTTAATTATTCTTCTAAAGATTCTTTGCTTAAAATATCAGACTAATTACTGCTGTGCCTGAAATTCTTTTACCTGAGCCTGTACTTCTTCAACTAAGTCTGCACCAATTTCATCTTTAAACTGATCGTATACTGGCTGAACAGCTTCCTGGAAAGCAGCTTTTTGCTCAGGAGTTAAAATAGTTACATTCATAACATCTTTCAGTTTTTCTAAGTATTCAGCGTTCATTGCTCTGTTTGTTCTTCTGTTGTGATCTTTAGCTTTCTGAGCAGCTTCATAAACTACATCCTGTAAGTCAGAAGGTAATTTGTCATAGAACTGCTTGGAAATCATAAGTACAAATGGAGAATATACGTGTCCTGTGTTTGTTGTGTAGTCCTGTACTTCAAAGAAATTCTGTAGGTAAATTGTACCCCATGGGTTTTCCTGACCATCTACAACACCCTGCTGCATAGCTGAGAATAACTCACCAAATGCCATTGGTGTAGGGTTAGCTCCCATTTCTTTCCAGGCAGCCAGATGCATTGGATTTTCCATAGTTCTAATTTTTAGACCTTTAACATCTTCTGGAGTTTCAACAGGTCTAACACTGTTTGTTAACTGACGGTATCCATTTTCCCAGAATGCCAGACCAACAATACCAACATCTTCTAACTGCTTTAATAGATCCTGACCAACAGGTCCATCAAGAACATAGTCTGCTGCTTCGTGAGTTGGGAATAAGAAAGGTAAATCAAAGACTTTAAATCCATTAACAAAAGGAGCGATAGGAGCTGTAGAAGGACAGGTCATTTCCTGTACACCCATCTGCAGAGCTTCCATCATCTCTCTATCGTCACCAAGCTGACTGGAGTGATAAAGGTTTACTTCAATCTGACCGTCACTATTTTTCTCAACTAATTCTTTAAAGAATTCCAGAGACTTGTACTGAGCGGATTTATCGTTAAGACCGATACCAGCATTAATAGTATATTCTGCCGCCATTGTAGACACTGTGAATGTTAAAACCAATAATAGAGCAAGTGATAAGTTAATAATTAAATTTTTTCTCAAGATAATTTCCTCCTGTAAGATATTTTTTAGTTTAAGTTAATTAATTAAAATAAATTGACCAAACATATTATACTATGAATCTCCCCTCTTTTAAACTACCACCTCCTGCACCAAGATTTTTTAAAGGGCTTATAGGATTATAAACTTGCTCCTGTTTTACTTATTTATCTTGATATACCCACAATCCTGTAGCAGGATTGTTGATATAAAAGATCTCTTCTTCATTTACATTATTAAAACCATTTTCTAACTCATCTATTTTGTATTTTTCAATTGTTTGCTGATAATCTAAATAATTAAAATTTATAGCTTCAATTTCTTGTTGACTTAATTTTGGCGACGCCAGTGAAATTGTAAATCTGCCTTCAGAAGAACCATGAATCAAATGGGCTGCTGCCGAAAGATTTTCCTGTAACTCCGAATTATTATGCAAGTTCTCCAGAGTTTTTTCTGTCCCCCGATAGCCATATTTACGCAGCAGTCTATCTATTTCTTTGTCTTCTCCAAACTTATGGATACCCGGAGCAATGATAATTAAATCTCCCCCATCGGCAACTGCCATTCTGGTTCGATAAATTGCCTTACCACCAATCCAGGTGCTTTTAAATTTATCTTCTTTTAAGTAAACTACAACTTTTTCCAGTGGTTTTTCTACTTTTATTATATTTTGCTGCTGACTCAAAGCAACTGCCTTTTCAAAACTATCTCTCTCACTTCCAGCAAAAATACCTTTAATCTTTGTCAAACCAGTTTTGCTGTCTCCTACTGGCGAGTTAACAGACATTAAATATAAAAGCGGAAGTTGAGCTAAAAATTTCTGCTGACAGTAGTCATAAAGCTTCCTAACCGGAGAATGATCTTTTCCCATTATTTTTTCCATTCCGGCAAGAGCTCCCAGAAAATGTGATTTATTAATTATCTGATCTCCTCCACAGCCAACTACAATATTTTTAGTATAATTTGCCATCCCTACAACCTCATGTGGAATAACCTGGCCAATAGAGATAATAAGATCATATTTATCATCAAATAGGTGCCTGTTAATTTCTAAGGGAATCGCTTCAGTTAATTCTCCCTGAGAAAATTCTTTCATCTTAGCAGCTGGTATTTCGCCAACTTTGATTGTTTCACTTCTCCAGTTATGAGCTAAAAATCTATCTGAGGGTATTTCCCCAAACATAGACTTAAGACTTTTTCTGTCCATTGGATCGTGGGTTCCAGATGCAGGCAAAATTTCAATATTTTTAACCTGTTCAACCAGCTTAAAATATAATTTCTCAGTTATTGGTCCCAGAGCTGATGATTTACGTGTGTAATCAGGTGGAATAAGTAAGAGGTTATTTATTTTTGCATCTATTATATCTCTGGTCAGTTCAGATAAATATTTATCAATTTCTGCTTCATTAAGATATTTACCCTGACTGATAATTTCGGATTTGATTTTATTCATTTTCTTCTCTCCTAATTATGGTTTAGAGAAAACAATAAGCAATTAAAATTTTTACCACTCTGCAATAGTTCCATCCTGGTTGCGCCAGACAGGATTTTTCCAGTTATGGGCTGATTTTGCTTCCGCTCTTACCAGCTCCTCATCAATTTCTATACCAAGTCCAGCCTGGTCAGAAATTTCCGCATATCCATCTTTATATTTAAATACTTCCTTATTTACTAAATAATCCAAAAGGCCATTTCCCTGGTTATAATGAATACCAAGGCTCTGTTCCTGAATGAAAACATTTGGTGTAACAGCATCAATCTGCAAACTGGCAGCTAAATTAATTGGTCCCAGTGGAGAATGAGGAGCTACTGCTGTATCATAGGCTTCAGCCATTGCTGCAATCTTTTTAACCTCCGATATACCACCTGCATGTGATAGATCAGGTTGGATTATATCAACTTTATTGAGCTCAAAAACTTTTTTGTAATCCCAGCGGCTAAATAATCTCTCTCCCAGAGCAATTGGAATTCCAAAAGTATCCATTGTAGCCAGTGCTTCTATATTTTCAGACAGTACTGGTTCTTCAATAAACATTAAACGATAGGGTTCTAATTCTTTAAACAGAATTCGAGCCATTCCTTTATGTACTCTTCCATGAAAATCAACTGCAATTCCAAAATCAGGGCCAAGTTTTTCCCTAATAGCTGCAACTCTGGCAGCTGCCTGATCAATTTTTTTATAACTATCTATGTAATGTAATTCCTCAGTTCCATTCATTTTAACAGCTGTAAATCCGGCATCCTTTTTTTCCTGAGCCGCCTGAGCTACATTATCAGGTCTATCTCCACCAATCCAGGAATAAACTCTAACTTTATCTCTAACCTTTCCTCCCAACAGCTCGTAAACAGGCTGCTGCAGATACTTACCTTTGATATCCCAGAGTGCCTGATCAATACCAGCAATTGCACTCATTAAAACAGGCCCTCCCCGGTAAAAAGCACCTCTGTATAAAGTCTGCCAGATATCTTCTATCTGCATTGGGTTTTTATCAATTAAGTAGCTTTCCATTTCTTTTACTGCTGCTCTTACTGTATCAGCTTTCCCTTCTACAATTGCTTCTCCCCAACCAGATAACCCCTGATCAGTAGTAATTTTAAGGAAAAGCCAGCGGGGTGGAACCTTAAAAAGTTCAATTTTTTTAATTTGCACAAGAATCAACTCCTGCCTGAATAATCTTAATAAAAATTTTATTAATAACTTTTACTGATATCATTTATCTACTATTTGATATGTGATATATCAGAGTTGAGCAAAAAATATTCTTTATTTGTTAAATAAAGATTTTTTAATTATTCTGTTGCCTTTATTTTCTTTCTATTTTTAATATTACAACATTTAGCAACAAAATGCAAATAAAATTTGCATTTTTACCATCAAATTTTAAGCTCTTCTTTTTATTGCTGCATCTTCAGCAATCTCAACTCTATCTAAATGACGGTATAAAATTTCCATTGCTTTTTCTTTTTTATCATTTAAAATACAGTCAATCAAATCAATATGCTCCTGATGAGAAGTCTCCGAACGCTTATAATTTAAATAACTAAACAGCATTGTATAGTGATTTATCATTTTTAGATAGCTGTCAATTAAATAATCGTTATGAGAGGCTAGCACAATTTCTTTGTGCAATTTACTGTCATAACTGGTAAAATACTTTTTATGCCCATTCTCAAATTTATCTTTTAGATCAGAAATAACTTCTCTATTAATATCAGTAAAATAATTTTTAAGACAGTAAATTTCATGCATTTTGCGGACCTCTAAAATTTCATTGACTTCAGCTTCCGAAAAATTCTTAACAAAAAAGCCAACTCGCGGTTTATTTTCAACCAGATCCTCATTTGCCAGACGACGCAGAGCATCACGAACAGGCATCAAAGAAATACCGTGCTCTTCGGCAATCTCTCTGGTATTTAACTGCTCTCCAAGTTCTACCTCTCTATTTAAAATCTTTTCCTTTAACATTGAATAAACCTGATCTGTCAGGCTTTTTTTATTAATTGCCATAGTAACACTTCCTAATTTTTTCTGTGATATATCAGATTCTCTATATTACATATTCAACACTGAAGTTAATTCTCCTGCAAAAAAAATAAAAAATCTATAAATATTTTAAAACCACATCTTTATCTACCATGTATAACACATCCTCTTATCAAAATTCAGTTTACCTAAGTTGATTTAGTTAATCTTTCTCTCATCTTTTGATAATGATATTCCTTATAATATTTAAAATCAAAGTGTTCCCTCAGACTTTTAGAAAAATAACCTGGATAGTCAAAATCATCATTTACATATATTGGTTTTCCATGCTTCAAAACCTGAAATTTCAATAATGGTTTAGCAGAGTTTAATATTATTATATCAGTTTCTATTCCTGTCAGTTTAGAAAAATGGTTAGATAAATCAATTCTTAAATCTATATTGTTAATTTGTTCAAGAAAATATAATCGCTTAAGTTCTTTTCTTATTTCCTCAATTAAACTATCTCTTTTTATTCGTCCCTTTTCATCTCTGCTAAAATCCATAATCTTCACCTCTTTTAAGCCTGAAATCAATAGGCTCTCATATTTTCTCTTAAATAATCATAGATCTTACGCGCTGTTTTGCCGCTGATTCCATCCACCTGTTTAAGCTGCCAGATTTTAGCCTCTCTTATTTTTGCCAGAGAACCAAAGTGCTGGAGCAGGGCATTCCTTCTGGTTTCTCCCACTCCTGGAATCTCATCTAACATCGAATGGGTCAGACGCCTTGATCTAAGTTTGCGGTGATAACTGACTGCAAAGCGGTGGGCTTCATCTCTTACCCGCTGCAGCAGCTGCAGAGTAGGAGTATGGTGAGGTAAAGTGATCGGTTCACTTTCTCCAGGCCTAAAGATCTCTTCTTCTCTTTTAGCCAAACCAATAATCGGCAGGTCTTCTATACCTAAGAGTTCCAAAATCTCATAGGCTGCATTAAGCTGGCCTTTACCACCATCTATTAGAATCAGATCCGGAAGTTTTCTATCTTCACGCAAAAGTCTTGCATAGCGGCGTTCCACCACTTCTTTCATACTGGAAAAATCATCGGGTCCTTCCACAGTTTTAATTTTAAAACGCCGGTAATCCTGCTTGGAAGGTCGTCCATTTTTGAAAACAACCATTGAAGCAACAGAATCTGTACCCTGTATATTTGAGATGTCAAATCCCTCAATATGATAGGGATCATTTTCCATTTCCAGAATTTCTCCCAGCTTCTCTACAGCTCCTGAGGTACGCTGTTTTTCATATTTGCTGCGAATATCTTCCTTCTTTAAATTCTGTTCGGCATTTCGTTCAGCCATCTCCAGCATTTTTTTCTTATCACCTTTTTGCGGGTACTGGATGCTTACTTTCTTACCTTTAATATCTGCCAGTCTTTCGGCAAGTAAACTCTGATAGTTTATTTCCGTATTTAATAAGAGCTCATCAGGGATTCCAGCTGCCTGCTCATAATACTGCTGCAAAAATGAAGCCATGGTTTCTGCTTCACTTTCCTCTTCAGTTCCCTGAAGAATAAAGTATTCCTGTCCAATCAGACGGCCATTGCGGACTAAAAGCAGCTGAGCACAGGCATTATCCTCTTCTCCCTGAACCAGGGCCACCACATCCTGATCAACATTTTTATCTGTCATTACTTTCTGACTTTCACTTAATTTTTCAAATGCCTCCAGAGCATCTCTAAAACGAGCTGCTTTTTCAAAATTTCTTTCAGCAGCCGCTTCTTTCATTTTCTCCTCAACCTGATGTTTAAGCTCCACCTGACGCCCGGAAAGAAAAAGGCAGACCTGGTCAATCAGCTCATGATAATCCTCTTTACTGACAGCTCCAATACAGGGGCCTAGACATTTATCAATATGGTAATTTAAGCAGGGACGATCTTCTGGATCATCTGCCTTCAATTCCTTTTTACAGCTTCTAAGCTTAAAAATATCTTTGATCACATCAAGAGTCTTATAAATTGCATCAACATCAGCAAAGGGTCCAAAATATTTTGCTCCATCATTTTTTACAATTCTGGTTTTAAACACCCTTGGGAAATCAACATTCTTAGTCACTTTAATATAGGGATAAGTTTTATCATCCTTAAGCCTGATATTAAATTTGGGCTGGTGTTTTTTGATTAAATTAGCCTCTAGAATATAGGCTTCAACTTCTGTATCAGTTATAATATAATCAAAATCATCTATATATTTAACCAGCATTCTGGTCTTATAAGTCTGATCATTTTTACGGAAATATGATCTTACCCGACTGCGTAAAGATTTAGCTTTACCAACATAAATAATCATTCCGGTCTCATCTTTCATTAAATAAACACCGGGCTGTCGGGGTAATTCCTTGAGCTGTGCTTCTATGTGTTCTTTTCTATTTTCATTGTCTGTCATAAATATCACCTTAATTTGTGAATAATTACTTCTTCAACTGTTACAAAACAATCTTTTAAAAATAAATGATATAATATTAGCTAATCTAAACTCTCAATAAATTTTTCCACTAATTCTGGATCAAACTGAACTCCGGCAAATCTTTTCAGTTCTGCTAAAGCCTCAGCTCTAGTCAATGCCTTCTTGTAAGGTCGGCCGCTAATCATTACATCATAAGAATCAACTATTGTCAGCATCCGTGAAAGGAGTGGGATATCTTTACCACTGATTCCTTCTGGATAACCTGAACCATCCCAGCACTCATGATGATGCAGTATTTCGGAAGATATATGGGCAAAATCTTCGATGTTAGAAGTTATTCTAAAACCAGTTTCAGTATGTTTTTTGATTATCTCCCATTCTTCATCACTCAACTCTTCTGTTTTGTTTAATATTTCTTCCGGTACTGCAATTTTACCAATATCATGCATTTGAGTTAAAAGATAAAGCCGGTCCTGCTCAGAGCTAGAAAGTCCAATTTTCTGGGCAAAATCAGCCGCGAGACTACTCATCCTCTGTACATGTTCTTCAGTTTCTGAACTTTTTTCTCTTAACGAACTTAAAAAAGCTGCCAATACACTACTGCGTGCACTTTTTCTGCTGGCAATTTTATTTTTATACATTCTATCTTCTGCCCTACCTAAAACAACCATCAAATCCTCTTCAATATCTGTTTTAGCAGCAGTCCCCAGTGAAATAGAAACCTGCAGTTCTCCAGCCTCCTGCTCTAAATAAGCATTAATTCTTTTAATGATATCTTCACTCTCAGCCCTATCTGTCTGAGGTAATAACACAACAAATTCATCCCCACCCCAGCGGGCAACTATATCTTCATCCCGGCATGATTTTCGGAAAATGTCAGCAGCCTCTTTAATCAATCTATCTCCACTGGCATGACCATAAGTATCATTAATCAATTTCAAATTATTTAAATCACCCATAATTATACTAATCGGCAGCTGACGCAATGTGTCTACCCTTTTAATTTCTTCCTCTAAAAAAGCCCGATTATATAACCCGGTAAGTTTATCATGAAAACCGAGATAACGAATTTTCGCTTCACTCTGACGCCGCTCAGTTATATTTCGACAGAATCCATCGATCATAAAACTGCCGTCTTCATCTTTCTGACTGACTCGTGCATTCATTTCCAGCCACAAAATATTCCCTTCCCGATCATAGGCCTGATAAGCGAAATTATCAACCATACCCTCTGTTTTAATCTGGTTTAAAAATTGATCCCGGCGTTCAGAATTTACATAAAGAGAATTTTTGAGATCATTATAATAAGTTATAGTTTCAGATATTGAATCAAAACCTAAAATTTGAGCCATATGAGGGTTAATCATTTTCACCTGACCGGTCGATGTAGTTTTGAAAATCCCCACCGGAGAATTTTCAAATAATCTGCGATAATTCTCCTCACTTTTTTTCAACCGCCTTTCTGACTCCAGTCTTAGCTGCTCATTAATAATCTTTTCAATTCCCAGAGAAATATCTCCTGTCAGTTCAGACAGTAGTTTAATCTCCATTTCATCAAACTCGTCATCCTCAGTTGAGCAAAAAGAAAATATTCCCCAGGGTTGGTCCATAACTTCCAATAGAAAAAAAGCTCTGGAACCACAGTGTTTAGGAAAAGAAAACTCAGAGCCAGAAGAATTCTGACAGCTGTTCTGAATCACTTTATCCTGATTATTATTAATCATTGCATCCTTAAAATCAAAACCTAAATCCTTCGAAAATAAGCTGTAATTATCTCCCTTTCTAATTAAGTCACAATTCTGTTCTGTTGAAGTTAAAATTTTTAATTTTTCCTGATCTTTACTAAATTTACCGATCCAAATATTACTATATTTGCCGTAATCAAAAGTAAGCTGAGCTGCTTCTACCAGCAGATTCTCCAGCGATCTTTCTCTGACTATTAGCTGATTTACCATACTTAAAGTTCGGTAAATTTCGTTTAATTTCTGCAGGTCAGCTTCTGCTTTTTTGCGGCGGCTTATGTCTACAGCAGTACTGATTACCAGTTTGCGCCCCTCTTCATCACGTCCCAGGGGGCTGTTTTAAAATCCCAAATTCTTTTTTCTCCATCCTTGGTGAAAATTTCAAACTCGCCACCAATACTTTTATTAGCTGCAAATGATTTATTTATTTCCTGTTTTATCTCTTTTATATTACCGCGATGAGCTTTCTTTATCCACTGAAAAATTGTCCTGATTTCTTGTTTACTATAACCACTAATTTCAATCCAGGTATTATTTACTATTACAACTTCCCCATCCTCAGCATGAATCATAACTGGAATCGGTGCCTCATTTAAAGCGCTGGCAAACATTTTTTCCCGCTGTTTAATCCGTTCCTTCATCTTTTCTTCACTAATGACCTCTCCAGTTTTGCCCTGCATCGATTCTCTCTTATCTCTCTTCTTCAAATGCTGCACCTCCCCTTTTAGGCCTCAATTATAACTTTCCTCAGGATATTATATAACTATTATACTACATATTTACATTAAAAGGAATAATTTAATTAAAGTCATTGGGAATAATATCCAGACTCCGGTGTCTAGAGCACTTCTTTTAAAAACTTGCCGGTATAAGAATTTTCACTCTGGGCCACCTCTTCCGGAGTACCAGTGACAACAATTTCTCCTCCCTTTTCTCCACCTTCTGGTCCGAGATCAATTAAATAATCAGCTGATTTGATTACATCAAGATTGTGTTCAATTACAATTACAGTATTGCCATCTTCCCGCAAGCGATGCAGTACTTCAAGCAGTTTTTTAATATCAGCAAAATGAAGTCCTGTTGTTGGCTCATCAAGTAGATAGAGAGTCTGCCCGGTACTTCTCTTTCCCAGCTCTTTGGCAATTTTAATTCTTTGAGCTTCTCCACCAGAAAAAGTTGTAGCCGGCTGTCCCAGACGAATATAACTTAAACCTACATCATAAAGAGTCTGCAGACGGCGGCGAATCGGCTCGATATTTTCGAAAAACTCCAGTGCTTCTTCTACTGTCATTTCAAGTACATCTGCAATTGTTTTCCCTTTATATTTAATTTCCAAAGTTTCTCGATTATAACGCTTACCATTACAGACATCACAGGGTACATACACATCAGGTAAAAAGTGCATTTCAATTTCTTCAATTCCCTGTCCCTTACAGGCTTCACAGCGTCCTCCCTTAACATTAAAACTAAAACGTCCGATCTCATAACCGCGCTGTTTGGCTTCCGGAGTGCTGGCAAAGACATCCCGAATATAATTAAAAACTTTAGTATAAGTTACAGCATTTGAGCGGGGAGTTCTGCCAATCGGAGACTGATCAATATTAATCACCTTATCAATATTATCAATCCCTTCAATTGAATCATGTTTTCCTGGATGAAGGGTTGAATCATAGATATCCCGCATCAGCTGTCTTTTTAAAGTGTTATTAATTAATGTACTTTTACCAGAACCCGAGACTCCTGTTACACAGGTAAATGTTCCCAGTGGAAAATCAACATCGATATTTTTTAAATTATGTTGTCTGGCCCCTTTCAATTTAAGCCATTTTTCACCAGTCTGGTATCTATCTTCAGGTACATGGATTTTCTTTTTTCCAGAAAGATACTGCCCGGTCAGTGAACGTTCTTCAGCAATTATATCATCAAGACTACCTTCAGCAACAATTTCACCACCATGTTTTCCGGCACCCGGTCCCATATCAATAATATAGTCTGCCGAGCGAATTGTATCTTCATCATGTTCAACAACTATCACTGTATTACCCAGATCTCTGATATGCTCCAAAGTACTGATGAGACGATTATTATCACGCTGATGAAGACCAATACTTGGTTCATCGAGGATATATAAAACTCCCATTAATCCTGATCCAATCTGAGTAGCAAGCCTGATTCGCTGGGCTTCTCCTCCAGAGAGTGTCCCGGCCGAGCGATCAAGACTCAGATAATCAAGTCCTACATCCAGTAAAAAGCGCAATCTCTCTCGGATTTCTTTTAGAATTTCCTTACCAATTTTTGCTCGTCTATCATCCAGCTCTACTCCCTTTAAAAATTCATGGGCTTCTTTAATAGTAAAAGAACTAAATTTAGCAATTGAAATTCCACCAACTGTAACTGCCAGAACTTCAGGCTTTAGGCGCTGGCCTTCACAGACATGACAGGGAATTTCATTCATATACCTTTCCATTTTTCGGTGGGTTGAAGCACTGTCAGATTTATTCATTCTTTCTTTAAGATAGCCTATTATCCCCTTAAACCTGGTGGTATGATCCCTGGTCCGACCATAACGATTTGTATAGGGGAAAGTAATCTTTTTGTCATCACCATAAACCAACCTGTCAATAATCTCAGAATCCAGATCTTCAATTTTTGTTTCCAGACTAAAATCATACTCAGCGGCCATTGCTTCCAGCAGAGCCGGGTAATAGCGGCTGGATGAGCTGGCCCAGGGGATAATTCCACCATCAGCAATTGATTTATCTTTATCCAGGATTAAATCTGGATCAAATTCTTTTTTTACTCCCAGTCCATCACAATTCTCACAGGCTCCATAAGGAGAATTAAATGAGAACATACGAGGTGACATTTCTTCCAGGCTGATATTATGCTCTGGACAGGCAAATTTTTCACTATAAGTTGTAATTTCTCCTTCTATTTCATCAATCATAACCAGACCCTCTGCATAATCGAGAGCTGTTTCTATTGAATCAGCCAGTCGTTCTCTGATCCCTACCTTAATTACAAGGCGGTCAACTATAATCTCTATATCATGTTTAAAGTTTTTATCCAGTTTTTCTGCATCTTCAAGTAAAAGTGTCTCACCATCAACTCTGGCTCTAACAAATCCATCGCGCTGAGCCTGCAGAAAAGCACGCTCATGCTCACCTTTACGCCCGCGAACAATGGGGGCCAGCACCTGAATTTTTGTTCTTTCTGGCAGTTCAAGCACCTGATCCACGATCTCATCTACCGTCTGCGACTTTATTTCTTTACCACAGATAGGACAGTGAGGAATCCCAACTCTGGCATAAAGCAGGCGCAAATAATCATGAATCTCAGTTACTGTACCAACTGTTGAGCGTGGATTACGGCTTGTTGTTTTCTGATCAATAGAAATAGCTGGCGAAAGCCCTTCAATATATTCCACCTTTGGCTTTTCCATTTGTCCCAAAAACTGGCGGGCATAAGCTGAAAGTGATTCTACATAACGCCTCTGCCCCTCTGCATAAATAGTATCAAAAGCCAGCGAAGATTTACCAGAACCACTGAGTCCAGTAATTACCACCAGTTCATCCCGGGGTATATCTAAATCTACTTTTTTAAGATTATGCTCTTCAGCACCCTTAACTATCAAACGATCTAATCCCATTTATAATAACACCTCTTCTAAGGCAGCAGCTACCTGTAAAATATCTGCATCTAGTTTTTTTATTTAGTAATATTCTACAGATAACCGGTCCCGATTATAATTTATTTTCTAATTCTTCAATTTCATCTCTAATCTGAGCAGCTATTTCAAACTCCAGATTATCAGCTGCTTCTTCCATTTCAGCTTCCAGATCTATAATTAAATGTTGAATTTCTTTACGACTCATCTGATCATAATTCTGACTGTTATCATCCGGATCTTCATTATCCTGACTTTTATCATAATAGCGGCTCTTATCCTCAGAAACTACCATCTCAACCGGTCTCACTACTTCGCGAACAGGTTTAATAATTGTTTCCGGAGTAATATTATTATCTTTGTTATGCTGAATCTGAATCTCCCTTCTTCTCTCTGTTTCATCAATAGCATTCCGCATTGAATCAGTTATTTTATCAGCATACATAATCACCTTACCCGCAACATTACGAGCAGCACGTCCAATAGTCTGAACCAGCGCTCGCTCAGAACGCAGAAAACCCTCTTTATCGGCATCTAAAATTGCCACTCGAGAAACTTCAGGCAGATCAAGCCCTTCACGCAGCAGATTAATTCCTACAAGTACATCAAATTCACCCAGGCGCAGATCACGAATGATCTCTGAACGCTCAATTGTGTCGATATCAGAATGTAGATAGCGGACTCTGATACCTGCTTCAGCCAGATACTCAGTCAGATCCTCTGACATCTTTTTAGTCAGAGTAGTAACCAGGACCCTCTCTTCATCTCCTACAACCTGACGGATCTCTTCTAGCAGATCATCAATCTGGCCCCTGGTTGGTCGAACATCAATTTCGGGATCAACCAGTCCAGTCGGTCGAATAATCTGTTCTACAATCTGCTGACTGTTTTTTTCTTCGTAAGGACCAGGTGTTGCCGAAACATACACCGCCTGGGGTACAACCTCTTCAAACTCCTCAAAGTTTAGCGGTCTATTATCCAGAGCTGACGGTAAACGAAATCCATATTCTACCAGCTTTTCTTTACGAGACCGGTCACCAGCAAACATTCCACCAATCTGAGGAACTGTCATGTGTGACTCATCAATAATTACCATAAAATCATCAGGAAAGTAATCTAAAAGAGCCATCGGTCTGGAACCAGGTTCACGACCAGCAAGATGCCGGGCATAGTTTTCAATCCCTGAGCAAAAACCCATCTGCTCCAGCATTTCCAGATCATATCGGGTTCTCTGTTCAAGCCGTTGAGCCTCAACCAGTCGATTTTCTGCACGCAGTTCTTTAAGTCTCTCTTCCAGCTCCGCTGAAATTGTCTTAATTGCCCTTTCAACCTTATCTTCTGGAGTAACAAAGTGACTGGCCGGATAAATTGTCATCTCATTAATTTCGGCCTCAACCTCACCTGTAACTGTATTAATTCTTGTAATTCTGTCAATTTCATCGCCAAAAAGTTCCACTCTGATTGCAATGTCACGATAAGCAGGAAAAATATCAACAACATCTCCTTTAACCCGAAAGTGGCCGCGTGAGGTATCCATATCATTGCGGCTGTACTGCATAAATGTCAGGCTCCGGGTAATATCCTTGCGATCCATTATCTTGCCCACTTTCAAATCAAGTGAAAGATTTAAATAATCATCCGGCGAACCCAGACCATAAATGCAGGAGACACTGGCCACAATCAGCACATCTCGCCTCTCAAAAAGTGAAGTGGTAGCCGAAAGTCTGAGTTTCTCTATTTCGTCATTAACAGAAGCATCTTTTTCTATATAGGTATCAGTCTGAGGTACATAAGCCTCAGGCTGATAGTAGTCATAATAACTAACAAAATATTCAACAGCATTATCAGGAAAAAACTCTTTAAATTCACTGGTCAGCTGAGCTGCCAGAGTTTTATTATGAGCAATAACCAGGGTTGGTTTGTTTACCTCTTCCACCAGTTTGGCCATAGTAAAAGTTTTTCCGGTACCTGTCGCACCAAGTAGAGTCTGATGACGATATCCTTTTTTTATTCCTTCAGCCAATTTTTCTATCGCCTCAGGCTGATCACCCTTTGGCTCAAAAGGGGCCTTTAATTTAAATTGTCCTTCTTTCACAATAATCCCCCCAAATATAATTTGCAAACTAATTAAACTCTTAACCACTGAATTCAAAATCAATGATTAATTAACTATTATATATTTAAATCAAATAATTTTCAGTAAAATTATTGACATTTTTAATAAATAAGTGAATGTATGTTTAGTCTGCTCTTCTATTATAGCAATAATCATTATTAATTTAAAGACTTAAATTAAATTACTTTCTGGAATAAAAATATCATCATTAAAAATATTATAGTTATAATTTCCTGGCAACAAGGTTATCCATATTCCTGCAAAAGCATAATTTCCTATATAAAAAAAAGAGCCCCTCAAAGGGCTCGTCTTTTAATTTGCTGTTTTTATATCTCACTTTTAAAATCCTAACAGTGTTTATTAGATAATTATTTGAATTCTATTTGAAATTTACTGCTGCCAGTATTTAATCTCATCATAGTGATTATAGAGTTTTTCTTCGTACCTACGATCAACCAGATAATCGCTGCTTTCTTCTCTATACTCCGGAGCATTTTTAATTTCTTCCCTGGTTTTGCTGACATATAATTTTTCTTTATTCCAGCTAATATTCTGCAGCCACTCCGGTGCTATCAGAACATCTTTTCCAGGCAGAATATTTCGAGTATCGATTAACAGATAGCGAATCACCCAGTTTTCTTCGTCAACAAATAGATCTTCTAAATGGCCAAATTCTTTATCCTGAGCCTGAATGTGATAACCACGAATTTCGTTAAAGCTGCGCAGATTGGATTCGATTTCTTTCTCTTTTGCCTGTTTTTCCTCATCAGTTAGATTCTCGAAATTAAATAATTTCTCTCTAATTATGCTGCCTGCCTGAATAGCAGGTCCATCCGCAGGATGAGAACTTGTCCAGTAAATTGGCCAGTCAAAATGTTTAACTACTTTTTCCTCCATCACTCTGGAAACTGGTTTGTTTTTCTGAATACTTGGTCCTGCTTCCAGATCTTCTGCTGTCAGATTGACAATGATTTCCTGATTATCATAATTTATTTCCTCAAATGAATCTGTAGAAATTAAGGTTTTTTCGTGTTTAAGCCAGTTACCTGTATCTATAACAAGATACCTCAATACAAAACGATGTTGATCAAAATAAAAGTCTTTTGTCTTACCCAGCTTTTCATCACGACCCTGAACAGTAAATCCTTCGAGATTTTTGAGCTTTCTTAACATAACTGCTCACCTCTCTTAAATTTTCGCCTCAAAACGGAAGATCAATCTATTTAAGTTTATCTCCTTCTAACTTAATTATAATAAAGATTAACAGCTAATTCAAACTATAGAAATTAAGTTTTGATTAAAAATTTAAGAGGAATATTGAAACTTAAAAAGCTATACTTTAAGACTGGTTCAAAGACTGGTTCAGGACTTGTTCTCAATTTTATCTCTGATTTCAAGAGCCATCTCAATGTCATCAGTCATAATCATATCAACCTTTTTTTCAAGCAGCCCGGCAACTGCATCGGGAAAATTAACTGTGTAAACATTCAGCTGCAGACCCATAAAATGAGCTTTTTCGACCACCTCCTGGTCAGCTGTTAAAAAATGGAGGTGCAAAGCATTAAAGCCTCTTTTAAATGCATAATCAGCAGCATTTATCATTTTTGACATCAAAAGACATCCGGTTTTCATTTCCGGCTGTAATCTCTTTATTTTCTGCAGACTGTAATGATTAAAAGAAGAAATGATTACCTGTTCTCTTAATCCAAACTGGTCAACCAGTTTTAAGACCTTTTCCTCCAGTCGAGGGTAGGGGAGATAATTTTTCAATTCAATATTAATTACTTCCAGCCCCTTAACAACTTTCAGAACTTCTGCCAGGGTTGGAATTTTTTCGGCTTTAAATTCAGGACTAAAAAATTCTCCAGCACTCATTTCACGCAGTTCAGCAAGAGTATAATCTTTAACCAGACCACTTCCGGTCATTGTCCTGTCAATTAATTCATCATGAATTACCACTACTTCTCCATCCCTGGTCAGCTGTACATCAAATTCCACCCCATCAGCTCCAAAATCAACAGCTTTTTTGAAAGCTGCCAGAGTATTTTCGGGATAGCCAGCTGCTCCACCGCGGTGTCCAATAATCTTTGTCCTCAAAACTATCACTTCCTCTATCCATCTTAATTAAAATTTAATATTATAATACAGTTTTTTTAAATAAGCTGCAAGTTTATTCTTTCAGTCCCTGGGTCGCAATACCTTTAACAAAGAACTTTTGAGCCAGCAAAAAAACAATTAAAGTTGGAATAACCACCATGATTGTACCAGCCATAATTAGTCCCCAGTCTCGTTCTGAAGCACTGGTGAATAACATTTTTACCCCCTGTTGGGCAACCTTCATTTCGTCAGAATTCAAAATGATTAAAGGCCAGAGATAAGCATTCCACATAACTAGAAAATTTACTGTTGCCAGACCGGCCAAAGTTGGACCGGAAAGCGGGATCAGAATTTGAAATAAGAACCTAAAAGGGCCACAGCCATCGAGCTGTGCAGACTCCATAAGAGAGGTGGGAATTGTCAAAAAATGCTGCCTCATTAAAAAAGTTGTTGTTGCACTTGCCAGAAAAGGAAGAACCAATCCTGAATATGTATTTGCCAGGCCAAGTTTACTGACAAATTCAAATAGGGGAACTACTCTTACCTGCATCGGCAGCATCAGAGTAAATAAAATAGCAAAAAACAGTGTTTTTTTGTATTTAAATTCAAAGTGAGAAAATGCATAACCACTTAAAACTCCAAGAGCCAGTTTACCAAACATTACAATTGCCGAAGCTAAAAGACTGTTAACTAGCAGCCGATCCATATTGACTAAATTCCAGGCATTAATATAGTTGCCAAAATATAATTTATCCGGAATCAATGACGGTGGATAAGAAAAAATCTGCGCTCTGGGTTGAAAACTTACACTTAATGCCAGTAAAATAGGCATTAAAACTATAAAGCTAATTACCATTAAGAGCAGATGGGTTGAAATTTTATTTATTAAATCTTTTCGAGATTTGCGCATCAGATAACCACTCCTTCTATAATATTTCTCCTTTTATAATTTAGTTGATTTTAAAATTGATTAATTTTATCTCATCAGAATTTTTTTATCTTTTACTGGTAATGAACACCTCTACTGCCAAATCTAAAGTGGAAGAAGGTTACTATTAATACCAGAATAAGCAAAATTACTGATTGTGCTGCCGCCAGTCCCGGACGGAAATTAACAAACATATCCCGGTATAATTTGTAGATTACAATATTAGTAGCATCTGCAGGTCCACCCTGAGTCATAATATCTACAATACCAAAAGACTGAAAAACAGTAAAAATAATGTTCATAATAATTAGATAAAAAGTTGTAGGAGAAAGCAGAGGAATAGTTATTTTTCTAAAAATTTGAAAAGAATTCGCTCCATCAATTCTGGCAGATTCATAAACACTGTCTGGAATTGACTGCAGCCCAGCCAGAAAAAATATAATATTAAACCCCATGTTTTTCCAGATAGTTGCAATTATAATAGCTATAAAAGCAAAAAAACCATTGGTAAGCCAGGGCACCTGAACATTAAATAAAAGATCTAAAAAGTAATTCACATGACCAGCTACCGGGTTTAAAAGGAATACCCAGAGAGAACCGGCTACTGTGGGAGAAATAGCATAAGGTATAAAAAATATAGTCCGGTAAATTTTAATCCCCTTCAATTTCTGATTAACCAGCACAGACAAAATTAAAGATACAGCCAGACCACCAAAAATAGTAATTAAAACAAAAACAGCTGATCTGAGCAGACTTGCTCTGTAAACTGGATCAGTAAATAAATTTATATAATTATCAAAGCCGGAATAGATTCTACGGGCACCAAATGGAGCTGTCCGATATAAACTTAAAATCACAGACTGGATTGTAGGCCAGTATAAAAAAAGAGTTAAAATAATCATTGACGGTAATATTAATAAATATGGAACCGAAAAATGTGAGTCATAATCTTGTTCTTTCAATTTTTTTCTACCTCCCCTGGAATATCTAGTAATTTATAGATTATTAATTTTTAATGGAAAAATCCCCCTCCTCAATAAGCGAGGAAGGGGTTAAGAGGCATAACAAACTTTTCTACTTTCTATGCCTTTTATTCATATAGTGAATTATACTGTTCTAATGATCTGTCAACTCTGGAAGCTGCTTCATCCATTGCTTCCTGAGGAGTCATATCTCCCTGCAGAGTCTTTTCTACTGCCTCTTCCACAATCTGTCTTACTTCAGGGAAAGTACCAATTAATGCACCCTGAGTAGAAGAAGCTCTTTTACTCAATAATAACTGTAGAAATGCAGTTAAATGGTTTGGATTCTGCGCAAAGAATTGACCATTCATTTCATGCTCTACAGCTGCTTTTGTTACCGGGAAATAACCGGTATTTTCAAACCAGTATACCTGCTGCTCCATTTCGGAAAGGAAACTTAAGAATTCCCAGGCAGCTTTAAGTTCTTCTTCAGGATGATCTCTTACAGCCCAGAGGCTTGCTCCACCAATTACAACTCCACCACGATCTACGCCCTGAGGACGAGGTAGGAAAGCTGTTCCCAGTTCATAACCATCGTTTTCAGCATTATTGGTAAAGTTAGTAACCTGTGCGGTTGACTCAATCATCATTGCAGCTCTACCAGAAAGGAAGGCCTGCTTGGCTCCATCCCAGCCGCGACCTGGATTTAACATTATACCTTCATCAACCATTTCTTTCCAGAGTTCAATAAATCTCACTACTGGTTCCCGATCTAAATAAGACTCAGTAGCTCGTCCATCACGACCATTATTATTGTTAACAAGTAAGGCATCCTGGTTAGCTGTCATCTGTTCAACAAACCAGCCAACTATACCTAAGGTAAATCCATAACGCTCTACATCTCCATCTTCATTCCGAATTGTAAGTTTACGAGCATATTCTTTTAACTCTTCAAAAGTCTGTGGAGGATCATTTGGATCCAGACCTGCTTCTTCAAAAGCATCTTTATTATAATATAAAATAGGTGTAGATGAATTAAAAGGCATTGAATTCAGCTGGCCATTTACATTATAATAATTAGAAACAGGAATTAAAAATTTACCCCAATCGAAGCTGTCATCCTGAGCCACTTCTCTTCCTAATTCTTCTACAGGAATTATAATACCACTATCAAGCATAACCTGAGTTCCAATCTCATAAATCTGAACAATATGAGGTGCTGATCCACTCTGGACTGCAGCCTGTGTTTTAGTTAAAGTATCATTATAACTACCTGTATTTTGGGCTTCAACCTGAATATCATCATGACTTTCATTAAATCTCTCCACAATAGTATTTACAATTTCACCATTGTAGCCACCCATAGCATGCCAGAATTCAATAGTTACTGGCTCCTGAGCTGCAGCTGAAAATGTCAGGATAAAAGCAAGTAAAATCACCATTAAAAAAGTCAGTTTTCTCATTAAATAATTCACTCCCCTTGTTAGATTTTGGACAAAAAATTTTACTTTTAGTCCATCCCCCCTTAGATATATTTTGGAATTCTTAATCTCCAACTACAAAGAAACTAAAATATTACAAATTTTGATTCCTCTGCATTTATAATTATATATATTTTTTAATTATTTGTCAATTTTGAATATTCTTTCACAACTTAATTTAAAAGTTAAATCAATTTACTAAATATGCTTGCAAAAAAGATTTAAAATGCTTATACTATGATAAGCACCTATAGAAAGAAGGAATTACTATCTTATTTAAATCATACTATTTTATCTATTATATTTATGTAGCAGCAACTACTTACATTAATATTCATATGGAATCAATTGGCTTCAGCGCAACTCAGATTGGTCTGATGACATCAGTTGCCAAAACACTGGCGATCACTGCTCTACCGGTCTGGGGAATGATGTCTGATTATTTTGAAGCCAATAAAAAAATATTACTTTTTACTATCACCGGGACTCTTCTTTTTTCTCTCAGTTTTCTTTTGAGCCAGAGTTTTTTAATTATTTTTATTCTCTACAGCTTCTTTATGGTTTTCAGCAGCTCAATTGTCCCTCTGTCAGACTCTCTCCTGCTAAATCATCTGGGGGATCGAGCAGAACAGTACGGCCAGTTTAGAGTCTGGGGATCACTTGGCTATATGCTGGGAATTATGCCCTTTGGCTGGATTATAGAACGGACTCAGTCTGAAACTACTTTTTTACTGGCAGCTGCAGGATTATTTTTATCCCTGTTTTTTGCCTACAAATTACCCAAAAGTAATCGAACCATTAAAGTAACCAGTATGGGCAGTTTTAAACTCTTATTTAAAAATAAAGATCTGCTGTACTTTCTAATCTTTACATTTTTTATTCAGGCTCCATTAACTGCAAATTTTGTTTATTTTCCAATTTATTTTAAATCAATCGGTGGAGGAGAAACTCTGCTGGGCCTGGGAATGTTTATTGCAGCAGGAAGTGAACTAATTATTTTTCAAAAAGCAGATATATTTTTGAAAAAATTTAAACTGAAGAAGGTATTATTATTATCGGCAATGGCCTTTGCTTTTCGCTGGTTTTTAATCGCTATCTGGTCTTCACCAATTCTAATTTTACTGACTCAACTTTTTCACGGTCTGACTTATGCTTTATTCCATGTCACAGCTGTTGGATATATTTCAAAACTTGTAGGAGAGAAATTTCGTTCAACCGGTCAAAATCTTTATGCCTCAATTATCAGTGTCAGCACCGTTGTCAGTAGTTTACTGGGCGGTATGATTTATGATGGTGCTGGAGGAGCAGCCATGTATGCTTTTGGGAGTGCAATTTCTCTGATTGCTGGCCTCAGCTATTTTTATTTGCTGCATAGAATTGAATACAGTCAAAAAAATTAAATTTTAAGCCCTGTTTTATAAATTTAAGGCAGGGTTTTTTTCTCTAACAGCGAAATATAGAATTAGCATCTTCTGTTTTTTTATTTTAAATATTCATAATATTATTACTTTTGGGAGGTAATCAGATTGAATAGTAAGTTTGCTAAAAAATATCGTTATTTAGCCTATCTTTTAATTGCACCATCAATCATTATAGTTACAACCTTTTTGATCTATCCTTCGCTCCAGTCACTTTACTTAAGTTTTTTTCGCTCTACCCCCTTTGGCAACAGACAAATCTATGTTGGTCTGGAGAACTTTCAGCGGCTTTTAACCTCTTCCGCCTATTGGAACAGTTTAGTTCGTTCTCTTGTTTTTACAGCAATTACAGTTTTTATTTCTATTGCCTCAGCTTTAATTCTGGCAGTTGTTACCAATAAAAACATCAGAGGTGCTAAAATCTATAAAAGTTTATTAATCTGGCCCTTTGCTTTTTCCTTTGCTTTTGCTGGAATTATCTGGGGAGTTTTAATGCATCCTAATGTGGGAATCATGGCTTATTATATTAAATTACTCACAACTTTAAATTTTGACTGGATTAGTAATGGTACAGCCGCATTTATTCTAATTATTATTGCCTCTAGCTGGCGAATGCTCGGTTATAACTTTATCTTTTTTATTGCTGCTCTGCAAAATGTTTCACCTGAACTATTAGAGGCAGCTGATATTGATGGAGCCAGTCCCTTTACAAAATTCTGGCGAATTACCTTTCCCTTAATTTCGCCTATCACTTTTTTTCTGTTGATTATGAATACCCTGCAGGTTTTCTTTCTAACATTTGGTGTTGTTGATGTTTTAACCCAGGGGGGACCAGCTCGAGCTACAGATATAGTTACCTACAAATTATTTAGAGATGCTTTTTTGAGTATGAGAACCGGCTATGCATCCGCACAGTCAATAATACTTTTTATTTTTGTAGCAATAATAACTATTATTCAGTTTAAATATGCCGGAGAAAAAGTATTTTATCAATAAAGGGGAGATCTGAGCAATGAAGCGTAAAAAAACTACAACAATATTTATTCATCTTTTTTTAATAGTTTCTGTTTTTTTAGTTTCTTTTCCAATAATTTATGCATTTATGGTCAGTACTTTAAATATTAATCAAGTATATTCATCCCCACCCAAATTACAGCTGGGAGATAACTTAATAAATAATTACCGGGAAGCCTGGGAACGTTCAAACATGGGGAAACTTCTTTTTAACAGTTCTTTTATTTCGATAGTTACTGCTGTAGGAAAAATTATTCTATCTGTTTCGGCAGCCTTTGCTTTTGTCTATTTTGGGGATTTCCCAGGCAAAAATCTGCTTTTTATTATGATTTTAATTACCCATATGCTGCCGCTGCCAATTAGAATAGTGCCAACCTACCAGTTAATGGATAATTTGGGCTGGCTCGATACTTATTATGCCTTAACAATTCCGTTTTTTGCCAGTGCCACAGGCGTTCTTTTATTTAAACAGTTCTATATGACAGTACCAGAATCACTTCTGGAAGCCAGTCTAATCGATGGTATTACACCACTTAGATTTCTCTTGTCAATTCTGATACCTCTTTCTAAAAGTAATATAGTCGCCTTATTTACTATAGAATTTATCTGGGTCTGGAATCAATATCTCTGGCCACTGGTTACAACTAACAGTGCCCGAGTACGGGTAGTTCAAATTGGTCTCAAAATGTTAATTCCCTCTGACGCTCAGCCGGAGTGGAATGTAATTATGGCAGCTTTAATAATTGGTGTTATTCCACCACTACTGGTTTATTTGACCCTGCAGAAAAGCCTTGTCGAAGGTTTTGCCATGCAGCAGGACAAATAATATAAAAATATGACTAAAATTCTAAAAGGAGGGATAAGCTGAGGTTAACTTCAGAAAATAATTAATAACTGGGGGTGAGATTTTCAGTATTCAATTTGGGAAGTTGAATGGTGATCTCAAAATAAGTGGTCTAATCTGATTCATTTTTCAACAAAAAAAGGAGGTGTGATCTTCATTTATTTACTTAAATGAAGAAAATCTATGTTAAAAAAATCTATTATCATTTTAACCTTGGTGACTCTCTTTGCTTTTAGCGCAGCAATGGTATCTGCTCAGACAATCGAGCTGGAATTCTGGCATGCCATGAGTGGTGGTCGTACTGCAGCAGTAGAAAAAATTGTTGATGGGTTTAATGCAGAACATGATGACATTCATGTAACAGCTCAGTTTACCGGGAGTTATGCTGAAACTCTAACTCAGGGTATTTCTGCAGTTCGTTCAGGTAATCCGCCCCACATTATTCAAGTTTACGAAGTAGGTACTCAGACCATGTTAGATAGTGAAGCAATTGTACCTGTTTATGAAATCGCAGAAGGAAAAATTGACTTTGGCAGTGTTATTCAACCAATTTTAAATTACTACAGTGTTGACGGTCACCTCTACTCAATGCCCTTTAATTCTTCAACTGCAATGCTTTATTACAATAAAGATGCTTTTGCCAAAGCTGGTATAGAAGATGTTCCGGAAACCTGGGCAGATATTGAAGAAATGGGTTTAAAAATAATTGATAGTGGCGCTGCCAATCATGGACTATCTTTTGGCTGGCCAGCCTGGATTTTAGAACAGATGCATGCCTATCATAATAAACCCTATGCCAACAATGATAATGGCCGCAGCGGCAGAGCAACTGAAGTTTATCTTGATCGTGACTTTGCGAAAATGGTTTTAGGTTACTGGACAGATTTAGTAGAAAAAGATGTTGTAGCTTATGGCGGCCGTGAATATTCTGCCAATCAGGATTTCTTAGCTGGAGAAGTAGCTATGCTGATTCAGTCAACTTCTTCTTTAAGTTCAATTATAGACTCAGCTGATTTTGAAGTTGGTACTACTTTCCTCCCCCGGTTTGAAGGTCAGGGAATTGGTAATTCAGTTATTGGTGGTGCTTCACTCTGGGTAATGAAAGGACACAGCCAGGAAGAATATGACGCAGTTGTAGAATTCTTTAAATATCTAAGTCAAACTGATGTTACTATTCAGTGGCACAAAGATACCGGTTATTTCCCCTCTACAAACGCAGCAGTTAAAACTCTAATGGATAACCGCTGGTTTAGCGAAAATCCTAACTATCTAACTGCTTTCCTGCAGGTATTAAGTGGAGTTCAGTCTCCTGCAGCTAATGGTGTACTCTTAGGTAACTTTGTAGAAATTAGAGATATTGTTGATACAGCAGTTGAAGAAGCTTTTACTGGGGTTTCCACTGCTGAAGAAGCTTTAAACAAAGCTGATGAGGAAGCTGATAAAGTTCTCCAGGATTACACTGAACTATTTGGAGAATAAATAATCTAAAATAGACTGATTACTACCCGGCTGCATTTTCTGCGGCCGGGTTTTAATTTAACACTTGAATTTAGTTGAAAGTATTGATAAATTAGTACTATGAGATTTATTTATAAGACAAAACTTCAGACAAAACTTCAGCAGCTTTACACTGCTAATTAATATTACACAATTAAGATTTCGAAAGGGGCAGCAGATGAATGAACTAAATGAAATTAAATTTTTTATACTGGACATGGATGGAACAATTTATTTAGAAAACGATATACTTAAAGGAAGTCTTGATTTCCTGGCAGAAGTTGAAGCAACAAATAGAGATTACATATTTTTAACCAATAATTCTTCTAAAAACAGAGCGGATTATCAGCAGAAACTGGAACAGATGAATATTAATATTGCTGCAGAAAAAATTATTAATTCCGGTGAGATTACAGCTTCTTATTTAGCTGAACAGGGCACTAAGCAGGGTAAAAGAATTTATTTGTTGGGAACAGATTCTTTAAGAGAAGAAATGGAACGCTTTGGCCATCAGATTGTAAATGAAGAGAAAAATATCAGAGAAAAAGCGGACAGTGTTGACTTTGTAGTTTTAGGTTTTGACAAAACATTAACTTATAAAAAACTCTGGGATGCACACCAGTTAATTCTCTCCGGTGTGGACTATGTAGCCACCCATCCTGATCTGGTATGTCCTCTTAGTGAAGGTAAAACTCAGCCGGATACCGGAGCAATGATCGAACTACTGGCTGCATCAACCGGAAAAAGGCCTTTAATAGTAGGTAAGCCTTCAGGACTTACTATTGATTATATTTTAAAAAGATTTGATCTAGAAAAATCAGAACTGGCAATGGTTGGAGATCGTTTATATACTGATATGCGAATGGCTCACGATGCAGGTATAACAGGAATCTTAGTTTTAAGTGGAGAAACAAAAAGAGAGGATATAAAAAATCTTGCTTCCGGACAAAAATACTTTGATTATGTTTTTGCTGACGTTGCAGAACTAAAAAATAAATTATAATTATTATAAAAGAGGATGAAAACGATAAATTAATCCCGTTTTCATCCTCTTTAATTCAAATTAACTAAAATTTTTGATTCAATTTAATTAATCATTTAAATATCTATAAATTGTTGCATCCGAGGTATGTAATTTTTTGGCAACTTTTGAAACAGAATTTTTTAAGAGAAAAACTCCTCTGTCATCTAATTTTTTAGTTATTTCTTTTTTTTCCTCAGCAGTCATTCTTGCTGGTGGGATTTTAGAGTTACCAATTGAACTTTCGATCATAGAATCAATTAATTCTTCGATCGAGGAAGTGAAATTTTCAGCAAAGTTTTGATTTTCTTCCTTTTCTTCAATGTTTTTTTGATTACCAATAAAAGAATTTATAAGATCTCTTGCTTCAATATAGTCGCTAACATCTATATTTATGCAGAGCATACCGAGAACTTCGCCATCTTCTTTGATAAAATATGTTGAAGATTTAAGCTCTTTACCATCAAAAGTTTTTCCAGTATAATTAGTTAAATAATCACTTTCCAGTTTCTCCTGATCTTTTAAAACATTTAAAGCCAGATCAGTTAGAGAATCGCCAACTTTTCGGCCGCTAATATGGCCATTTTCTATCGCCACAATGGAATTTTCAAAATCATTAACATCATGAAGAACAACTTCACTATTTTCTCCCAGTACCTCTGCTAAAAACTCAACTAATACTTTATATTTATCTAAAACTCTATTCTCCACTATTCTGCCTCCTCTTTAAGTCTTAATAAATATTTATTAATAAAAAAAGTCACTATTATAATAGCAATATTTTATTACAATGTCAATAAATTATTATAAAGTAGTTTCCCCATTTTTTAAAATAGCAAAAACTCAAAGTTATCAACAGTAAAAAATGTGGATAATTAGCTCTTAGAAGTCCTTAAAATAGATTATCCACAGATTACGCAAAAAAGGTGAAACAAGCTCCTTCTTTTGGTATAATTAGTTTGCAGACAAAAAACACCAAAAGGAGTTGTTTCACCGTGACTAATTATACCAGATTAATCTATGAAATTAAACGAAAAGTAAGTAATTTCTCTAAAAAAATATCAAAAGATTTATCAAAACCTAAAACTAAATTCATATCTCAAATGATTTATGGACTTTTAGATAGTCAATCAGTACTTTTAAGTAATATTGGCAGATCTTTAAAAGAAGATAATCTTTTAAAAAAGA
>NZ_FTNC01000002.1 GCF_900156285.1 Halanaerobium kushneri | reverse complement strand
AAGCATCGATTCTAGATCATATTCTCTTTTTCTACCAAAATATTTGTAGTAAGCAGTGTAGAAACTGAATGGAATAAATTCAGATAAATCAAGATATTGATCGAGCATTTCAAGGAATTGAGGTTTATCATTTTGAGCCCAATCTTTGGCCTGTTCATAAAGATCACCGAAAGACAATTGCTTTTTAGAATTAAAAGACATTATGATTTCCTCCTTTTGGCTTTGTGGTATTTTTAGTATCTCTAACTATATTATACCATATCTTAAGGAGGAAATCACCAAAAATTTATGTCATGAGCCCTGTCATTTAGGGCCTTAGACATTATACAAACGACTACTAGTTTTTTAAATTTGAAGGAGGCAAATGATGTCTGAGAATAATTTACCGATGCTTGATCGTAATTACTTAGAATCAGAACTTTTAGGGACAGAGATTGCAGATTTTCCTGCTGAAATTCTTGATTATCCCGAAAAAGTAGTTCAAATTGGTGAAGGTAACTTTTTACGAGCCTTTGTTGACTGGATGTTTCATACAATGAACAAAAAAGGAATTTTTAAAGGAAGAACAGTTGTAGTTCAGCCAATTAGAGAAGGTAGAATTTCTAATTTGAATCAACAGGATGGTCTTTATACTCTTTATTTAAGAGGAATTGAAAATGGTGAGGAAGTAAATAAAAAAGAAATTATGACCGCTATTTCTCGCGGAATAGAATCATATAATCAGTGGGAAGAGTATTTAAAATTAGCTGAAAATCCTGATATAGAATTTGTTGTCTCTAATACTACAGAGGCGGGGATTGCCTATAATGAAGATGATAAATTAACAGATAATCCTCCAGAATCATATCCAGGGAAATTAACCGCCTATCTTTACCGACGTTATCAAACTTTTAATGGGGCTGAAGATAAGGGAATGGTAATTATTCCGGTAGAACTAATTGATCGTAATGGAGATAATTTAAAGAAAATTGTGCTTCAATTAGCAGAGGACTGGGAATTAGAGGCTGGATTTTCTAATTGGATTAAAGAATCAAATCATTTTTTAAATACACTTGTTGATCGAATTGTAACTGGGTACCCTTTTAACGAAATAGAAGAATTAGAAACTGAACTTGGTTATCATGATCAGAATCTGGATACTGGCGAAATTTTTCATCTCTGGGTTATTGAAGGGGATGAAAGCTTAAAAGAAAAACTGCCATTCCATAAAGCAGGATTAAATGTTAAATGGGTCGATGATTTAACACCTTATCGGACAACAAAGGTAAGGATATTAAATGGGGCCCATACTTCTACGGTACCTGTATCATATTTGGCTGGAATTGATCTGGTTCGAGATGCAGTTAATGACGAACTGGTGGGAGAATTTATTAATCAGGCAGTATTTAAAGATATTATACCTACTCTTGATGCGGATGAAGAGGAGTTAGAAGACTTTGCATCTAAGATTTTTGAGCGCTTCAAAAATCCTTATATTGATCATAAATGGCTTGATATTTCTTTAAACTCAACTTCTAAATTTAAAACCAGAGTGCTGCCTTCACTGGTCCAGCATATTGAAGAATATGATAAAGTACCAGAACGTTTAAGTTTTGCCCTTGCTTCTTTAATTCATTTTTACCATGGAACAGAGTTAGAAGAAGGCAAACTGGTTGCTTATCGTGATGGAGAAAAATATCTAATCAGAGATGATAGAGAAGCCCTTGAATATTTTGCTGATCTCTGGTCTAAATTTGAAGCTGAAGATATCACTTTATCTGAATTAGGTGAAGATGTACTGGCAAATAATGATTTTTGGGATAGAGATTTAAATGAACTTCCTGGATTGACAGATTCCCTAGTTCATAATTTAAAATTAATAAAAAATGAAGGAATGAGAGCAAGTATAGAGAAATTAATTAAATAGATGAACCAAGTAGATCTATCCTCACTTTTTGAGTGGGGATATTCTGCCTGAATAAAGTTTATTAATTATAAGGAGGTAATATATATGTCCTGGAGAGATTTTGCTGAAGAACTTGTTGGAACTTCAAAAGAAGCGGTAAAAAAAGTTGCTGAATATGCCGAAGATTATCGTATTTATCCCCGGTCAATAGTTAAAGAGGGTAAGTCATTTTATTTTATTGCGAAGATTGATCAGAAAAAGAAATTAGTTATTCTAAATAAGAGTAAAAATTTCAAACTTTTTCAGGGTAAAATCGAAGAGTTAGCAGGCTTTAAAGCAAAAATAGCACCTTTAAGTCATTATAATGCGGAGATATTAAGAGATATTTTTCCTTTTACTGCTCCTCAGGCTCTCGGTAATCAGTCTGCAAGCATTGGGCTTGGAGATAGATTAGGAATTGCTACCCCCGGACATATTGCAGCCATTAAAGATTTTGATGTTATGCCTGTTTTTGCTCAGCAGTCAGTCAGAGAATTAACTTTAACTGGAAGAACTTTTAAATCAGTACTTGATGATGTTAGTTGGGCGGTTTTTCAGGAGGGGTATCAGGATGGTTTTGCTGCTGATGCAGACCATTTAAAGGAAAAACCAGATATTCAAAACGCTCTAGATTTAGGCTATACTATGCTGACTTTGGATTGTACAGATTATATTAATGATGATCTGGACCAGATGTCTAAGGCTGAGATTGAAGAAGCTTATCAAGAAGTGCCTGATTATTTAAGAGAGGGACTTGAAGATCAATATTTAAACAAAACTTTTGTTCTCGATTCAGGCTATCAATTAGAGTATAATGAAAATAATTTTCAAGAGATTGTATTAGTCTATTATAAGATGCTTGATTTTGCTAAAGAAATTCAGCATTTACTTAAAAAATCAGATAAAGATGTGGACTTTGAAATTTCAATTGATGAGACTTCAACCCCGACAACTCCAGAAGCACATTTCTTTGTTGCTAATGAACTAAAAAGGAATAAAATTAAAGTTAACTCTCTTGCACCTCGTTTTGTGGGTGAATTTGAAAAAGGAATTGACTATATTGGGGACTTAGATCAGTTTGAAAAAGAGTTTAAAGTTCACTCAGATATTGCTGATCGTTTTGGTTATAAACTAAGTATTCACTCAGGTAGTGATAAATTTAGTGTTTTCCCAATAATTGGTCGTTATACTCAGGGGAGAGTTCACGTTAAAACTGCAGGTACCAACTGGTTGGAAGCCATTAGAGTAGTAGCAGAGAATGATCCATCTTTATATAGAGATATACATGCTTATGCTTTAGAAAAATTTGAAGCTGCAAAAGAATATTACCATGTTACTACAGATTTATCTAAAGTACCTGAACTGGCTAAGATTAGTGATCGGGAACTCGGATCTTTATTAGAAATAGACGAAGTTCGTCAGCTCCTGCATATAACCTATGGCTTTATTCTTCAGGATAAAAAGGATGGACGTTATATATTTAGAGATAAATTATATAAATTCTGGGATGAGCATGATAAAGAATATCGACAGGGACTGGAAAAACATATCGGCAGACATTTAAAAAAATTAGGGTTTTATAAAGAATAATTAAAAATTTGCATTTGTTATAGAAAAGTAACTTTTAAAATGATATTATAATTATGAAAACATTTTCAGGAATGAAATTATAAAATTAGGAGGAGAAAAATGGCTTTTTTAGACGAAAATTATTTACTTGAAGGTGAAACAGCAAAAAAGTTATATAAAGAAATTGAAAATCTACCTATTCTGGATGCTCATAATCATGGTGATGTTCCAGAGATTTTAGAAAATGAAGGTTGGGACGATATCTGGGAAGTAGAAGCAGAAACAGATCATTATGTCTGGGAAATGATGCGTAAAAGAGGTGTTCCAGAAGAAAAAATTACTGGTGATGCTTCTAATAAAGAAAAATGGTTTGCTCTGGCAGAAATTTTCCCTGAGATTGCAGGAAACCCAACATATGAGTGGATTCATCTTGATTTAAAACGACGTTTTGGGATAGAGGAGCCAATTTCTGAGCACACAGCTGAGATGATCTGGCAGAAAACTAAAAATATGCTGGCTGAAGATGAAATGAGCCCTCAGAACCTATTAAAAGAAATGAATGTAGAGATAATGTGTACAACTGATGAGCCATATTCTCTTTTAGAAAATCATAAAAAAGCTAAAGAAGAGGTTGAGGGAGTAAAAATCCTTCCTACCTGGCGTCCTGATAAGATTATGAATATTGAACATGAAAATTGGAGCCAATATGTTGAAAAATTAGGTGAGGCTTATGAAGAGGATGTTAATGATTTAGATGGTCTTTTAACCGCACTTAAAAAGTCTCATGATTATTTTGAAGAAATGGGTTGTGTTGCCAGTGACCATGGTATTGTGGAACCTATTTCCTATAAAGTTGAAAAACCAGATGCTGCTGAAATTTATGAAAAGGCAGTTAATGGTAAAGAATTAACTGAAACTGAGATTAGAGATTTTAAAGCATTTACTTTAGTTGAATTTGGTAAGTTAAATAAAGAGAGTGGCTGGGTAACTCAACTCCATATTGGAGCTGTGAGAGACTATAGAGATAATTTATATGAAAACTTAGGTCCGGATACAGGTGGAGATATTTCTAATAATGATATAGAACTTGTAGATAATCTAAGATATTTTGTAAATAAATTTGATTCTGAGCTGGATATTGTTCTATATACTATGGAGCCAACACACTGGTTTACAGCTTCTACAATCTCCAGAGCTTTTCCTAATGTTTCATTGGGTGCTCCCTGGTGGTTAACTGATAGTCCGTTTGGAATGGAGAGACAGCTGCAGCAGGTTACAACAGTTGATTTATTTTATAATTTGGCCGGTATGGTAACTGACTCCAGAAAATTAATGTCCTATTCTTCCAGATCAGAAATGTTTAGAAGAACACTGGCAAATGTTGTGGGTCGTCAGGTTGATCGAGGGAGAATGCCTTACAGTGTTGCTGCCGATCTAGTAGCTCAAGTTAGTTATTATGGTCCAAAGAAATTATTTTTTGAAAATGTAAAGTAATTTGTTTTAGTAATAATCAAATATAAATTTAAATAGCCTGGGATTCTAGATTCCAGGCTATTTTAGAATAAATAAGGAGGTTCTTATGGGAGCCAGAGTTTTGTTAATAAATGAAAATGATAATATTGTTATTGCAGTAGAAGAGATAAATGCTGGAGAAATAATTGAAGTTCAGGGAAAAAAAATAAAAGTTTTAAGTGATATCCCGGTAGGTCATAAGGTTGCTCTTAAAGATTTTGCCGAGAATGAAGAAGTAATTCGTTATGGTTTTCCAATTGGAAAAACAATAGAGGAAGTAAAAAAAGGTGAATGGATACACACTCATAACTTAAAAACTGCTTTAGAGGGGAAATTGGATTATGACTATCAACCTGATTTACCTGAGCTAAAAGAGCCTGAGCAAATCCCTACATTTATGGGCTATCAACGTGAAAATGGAAAAGTCGGGATTAGAAATGATATCTGGATAATTAATACGGTTGGTTGTATTAATAAGGTAGTAGAAAAAATGGCTTTAAAAGCAGAAATGAAGTATGAAGATTTAATTGAAAATGAAATTATAGATAGTATCCATGCTTTTCCACATCCTTATGGATGTTCTCAGCTGGGGGATGATCTTGAGATGACTCAAAAGGCTTTAGCTGGTTTAGTTAATCATCCTAATGCAGCAGCTGTTATGGTTGTGGGACTTGGCTGTGAAAATAATTTGATTGAAGATTTTAAAGAATATATAGGAGATTATAATCCAGAGCGGGTTAAATTTATTAATCTTCAGGATGTGGAGGATGACCAGAAGGCAGCAGGAGCTATTTTAGATAACCTGGTAGATTATGCTTCCAAGTTTGAGCAGGAAGAGATTCCGGTTTCTGAACTAAAAATTGGCTTAAAGTGTGGTGGCTCAGATGGATTTTCTGGAGTAACTGCTAATCCATTACTTGGAAGGATTTCTGATAAGTTGGGAACATATGGAGGAACAAGTATTTTAACTGAGGTTCCAGAAATGTTTGGGGCTGAGAAAATTTTAATGAATAGAGCTAAAGATGAGGAAACCTTTGAAAAAGTGGTGGAATTGATTAATGGATTTAAAGATTATTTTCTTTCTCATGATCAGGAAATTTACGAAAATCCTTCACCAGGAAATAAAGAAGGTGGAATTACTACTCTGGAAGAAAAATCACTGGGCTGTACTCAAAAAGGCGGGACGGGTATTGTTAATGATGTATTCTTTTATGGAGATCAGGTTACAGGTAGCGGTCTAAATCTTCTGGAAAGTCCCGGGAATGATTTAGTAGCAACAACTGCCCTATCTTTATCTGGAGCTCACATGGTGCTATTTACTACCGGTAGAGGAACTCCTTTTGGGGGGCCGGTACCAACTGTAAAAGTTTCCACTAATAATAGATTATATAATCAAAAGCGTAACTGGATAGATTTTAATGCTGGAGAATTGCTGGAAGGTAGGAATATGGATTCTTTGGCTGAAGAATTTTTTGAATATCTACTGGATCTGGCTTCCAAAAAAACAAAAACTAAAAATGAAATTAATGATTATCGAGAAATAGCAATTTTCAAGGATGGAGTTACCCTATAAAATTTTTTGAAGAATAGATAATAACAATAAAGGTTCTTCCTAAGGCTGGAGATTTTTGAAGGACCTTTATTGATAATTTGACTTTCAGAGTTGAATCTGATATTTTTTATTTGATCATGGAAAATGTTTTCCACCAAATTATATGAGGGGTGTAAGAGATGAAAATAGTTCTTATTGGTTCAACAGGCCACACTAATTATGTTGTTGAAGGTTTAAAAGATAACTATGAGGATCAAATTGTTGGAATCGCACCTGGATCTGAAACTGAAGAAGTTGATTCTCTCTATCAAAAATTGGCTAAAGATTATGACATAAAAAAATATAATAATTATATAGAGATGCTTGACCAGGAAAAGCCTGATGTCGCAGCTGTTGCCTGTCATTTTGGAGATCATGCTCAGGCTGCAATTGAAGTATTAAACAGAAATATTAATTTATTTGTAGAAAAACCAATTGCTACTACTTTATCTAAACTGGCAGAAGTTAAAGCAGCCTATAAAAAAAGTGAGGCTAAACTTGCTGCAATGTTTGGAATTCGTTATAAACCCTGGTTTTTAACTGCTCATAAATACATAAAAGAAGGAGCTATTGGCGAAGTAAGACTAATGAATGCTCAAAAATCCTATCGCCTGGGCCAGAGAGAGGATTTCTATAAAAAGAGAGAAAGCTATGGAGGAACTATCCCCTGGGTTGGTAGTCATGCGATTGACTGGATGCAGTGGTTAAGCGGCAAAGATTTTAAATCAGTATATGCCTCTCATTCAACAAAAGCAAATAAAAATCACGGGGAATTAGAGGTTTCTGCACTCTGCCACTTTGATTTTGAAGATGAAGTTGCCGGTTCAGTCAATATTGATTATTTAAGACCCCAAAATGCCACCAGTCATGATGATGATCGGATTAGAATTGCTGGTGATAAAGGAGTTATTGAAGTATTAAAAGAAAAAGTCTATCTAATAAATGATCAGATTGAAGGTAATCGAGAGCTTCCCCTACTTGCTAAAAAAGAGGTGTTTGCTGACTTTTTAAACTGGGTTAAAGGTAATGGAGAATCTATGATAACTGCAGAAGAATCATTTAGAGTTACTGAGGCTGCGCTTCAAGCCAGAAGATCTGCAGATCAAAAGAAATTAATTCATTTTTAAGACTTTAAATATTAATTTGATTAAGAAATTGAAATAAACTCTTAAATATTTTATATATCAGTGATAATGGAGGTTAAGATGCTAAAAAATAATTTTGAAATAGAAGTTAAAAAACCAGAATTTCCCGAGCGAAAATTTAATCTAAAGGAGTTTGGAGGAGTAGCTGATGGGAATTTTGATAACACAGAAGTTTTTGCTGAAGCAATCTCCAGCTGTCATCAGGCAGGTGGAGGAATAATAATTGTTCCGGCCGGGGAGTGGTTTACAGGACCAATTCATTTTAAAAGTAATGTTCATTTAAAACTAGAAAAAGATGCAGTTATTTCTTTTAGTGATAATTTTGAAGATTATTTACCTGTAGTTTTTACCCGCTGGGAAGGAAATGAATGCTATAACTATTCTCCTTTAATTTATGCCAGCGAATGTGAAAATATTGCAATTACTGGTCAGGGCAAGCTGGTTGGTAATGGAGAAAAATGGTGGCCCTGGAAACAGACTCAGCATGATGCTGCTAAAAGATTATATGATGCAGAGTATAATGGGATTCCAGTTAAAGATAGGGTTTTTGGGCAAAAAGAGGGTTTAAGGCCTCAGTTTATTCAGCCTATTAACTCCAAAAATATATTAATTGAGGGAATAACTATCGTTGATGGTCCAATGTGGACGATTCATCCTGTTTACTGTGAGAATACAATTATTAGGGATTTAAAAATAATTACTGATGGTCCAAATACTGATGGAATTAATCCTGATTCCTGTAAAAACATGTTGATTGAAAACTGTGATTTTGAAACAGGTGATGATTGTATTGCGATTAAATCAGGGATTAATGAAGATGGTCTGCGGGTAAATAAACCTACTGAGAATCTTCTAATTAGAAATTGTAAATCTAAAGAAGGTCACGGTGGAGTTGTAATTGGCAGTGAAATGTCAGGTGGAGTAAAAAATGTCCATGTCCATGACTGTGTATTTAATGGTGGAGAAAGAGGTGTACGTTTAAAATCTATGCGCGGCCGGGGAGGTTGTGTTGAAAATCTTTTGTTCGAAGATATAGAAATTAATAATCTGCGAGCTGAGGGAATAATTTTGAATATGTATTATGATGCTACTACAGTTGAGCCAAGAACTGAGTTGCCCCCATTATTTAGGAATATAACCATTCGAAATATTAAGGGAGAAAATGTTAACCAGCCTGTTGTGTTGAGAGGCTTACCGGAAAAGAAAATGAAAGATATCACTCTGGAAAATATTAATTTGAGTGGTAAACGGAGTCTAACTGCCAGTAATTTAGATGGACTAAATTTAAAAAATATAAATTTAGAAATAGATTCTGAAGTACAGTTTGAATTTAAAAATGTAGCTAATTTAAATATAAAAAATAGCAGCTGTAAACAAAAATAACTAATATGAGGTGTGAAGAGATGGCAGGAGAGAAAAATATTTTTTCCCCAGATTCCTATTTAGATAAATTATATCAGAAAAATAATCCTAAGTTTCATTTTAAGGCGAAAAATATAAAAGAATGGGAGCTTTGGCGTCAGAAATTAAAAGATAAAATTGCTGAAATTATAGGTGGAGTTCCCAAACAGACTGAGATTTCTGAAATAGAGGTTTTAGCAGAAAATAGATTTAAAAATTATCGACGACTTAGGATCTCCTATCAGGTTAAAAATTATCTTCAAATTCCTGCCTATCTTTTAATACCGGAACAAAACAAGAAGGAATATCCGGCAGTTGTGATTGCCCACGGACACGGAAATGGAAGTAGAGAGACAGTTGGACTTAATGGTGCCGGCGAAGATCTGCAGGAGAGTACCTGTCATAATAATCTGGCGTTAGATTTTGTTAAAGCGGGTTACATAGTTATTATACCGGAGTTAATTGGCTTCGGAGACCGCAGACTTATGGATGATTACAATCAAGATCCTGATTTAAAAGAGGATCCAACTTTAAATTCTTGTTACAGAATAAATAGTCAGCTTTTACTGTATGGTCAGAGTATTTTACGCTTAAGGATGTGGGATATTATTTCAGCAGTCAAGCTGCTTAAGAAAAGAGATGATGTAATAAAAAAAGAGATTAACTGTCTGGGTTTTTCTGGAGGAGCTCCGGTTGCAATTTTAAGTGCTTTATTTGAAGCTGAAATTAAATCAGCTGTTATTAGCGGTTATACCTCTTATTATAAGGACAGTATTATGGACAGAAGACACTGTCTTGATAATTATTTGTCTGGGATTTTAAAATATGCTGAATTACCAACAATAATATCTGCACTGGCTCCTAAAGCAATTATGATTCAGGCAGCAGAAAAAGATCATCTTTTTCCTATTGATTCCGCAAAAAAAGCATATCAGGAAGTAAAGAAAGTTTATCAATTTTTAGATAGTGAAGAGAAAATTGAAAAGGATATTTTGCAGGCAGGCCATTCTGTTGCTGCAGCTGCAGCAATTGATTTTTTTGATAGTTTAGATTCTTGAGCAAAAAAATTATAAAAAATAGGAATTAATTTAGAAAATATAATCAGCAAGGAGAATTTGATGTCAGATAAAATAGGGAATAAAGTTAGAGAAATAAAATATAAAGAGTTGATTGAATTTTTTCTACCGCTTGCTGTGATGCCGGTTATAATTGGTATCTCACATAATGCAGTTAATGCCAGTCTGGCCCGACTTCCTTTTCCAGAAATAACACTGGCGGTTTATGCAGTCGCCAAAAGTATTACCAATATAATTAAATCTCCAATCCATATGTCAAGACAGACAGTTACATCTCTAGTAGATGATTACAGTAGTTTTAAGTTTGTCAGCCGTTTTATTTTTGGGCTTGGGATTTTGTATTTTTTAATGATAGCTTCACTGGGTTATACTCCTCTGGGAGAAATTGTATTTAAAAAGATAATTGGCCTTAAAGATCCAAAGGAGATTAACTTTGCCTATCAGGCTTTAAGTATTATGGCTTTTATTCCTCTGGTAGAATCGATAAGGAATATTATGCAGGGTCTTGCCATCAGTCTTAAAAAAACTAATTTAATTACCCCTGGAGTGGTTGTTCGGATTATTAGTATTTCCCTAATTTTGCTCTGGGTTACTATTAATCAGTCGGTAGCGGGAGTAACTGCTGCCAGTGGAGTCTGGCTAACCGGGATAGCTATAGAAATGATTTTTATTACTTTAGCTCTTCGTTATTATTATGGAAGTTTTGCGGTAGTTATAGACAGTTTGCCGGCTAATGTCAGTAAAAAAGTTAACTTAAAACGTATAATTAGATTTTTTATTCCAATTGCTATTATGGCATTTCTGGCAAGGTTTGTGCAGCCAGTTGTACAGAGCGGGATCGTACGGACTAGTGTAACTACTCATGATTTAGCTGCTTATGGAGTGAGCTGGACTCTGGTTATGATTTTTGTAGGTCCTTTAGATATGCTTCATCAGTGTTCATTAGTTTATGCTGCTGAGTTAAACCAGAATAACTGGCAGAGAATTTTAAAATTTTCACTGGGGATTGGAAGTATAGTAAGTATTATTCTGGCTGGTTTAAGTTTTACTCAAATAGGAGATTTTGTTTTAATAAAGTTAATTTCTGTTACTCCTACAATAGCATTATTAGTTAAAAAAGTTATTTTTGCTTTTATTTTATTTCCGATTATTAGAGCTTTTAGAGAAACTTTTTGGGGAGTAATGATGCAGAGACAGACTACTAATATAATTGCTGCTGCCAAAATTGTTGGATTAATTTTTGTTGTACTGGTTTTTATAGTTCTGGCCCTGACAACTGATATTAATGCTGCTATTATAGCTGCTCTGGCCTTGACAGCTGGGGAAGCGGCTGATGCACTGACAATTTCACTTTATATTACAGGTAATAATGTTCTCGAGATGATTTATTATGATAACCACTAAAATTTTTAAATAATTGGATGGATCAATATAGAATTTGTTTCATCCGGGGAGGAAAATAATGAAGAAAGAGCAAATTAATATTAATGAGCATAAGATTGATGTTTATTCTTTAAATACAGTTTTAGTAGGTTCCGGAGCAGCCGGCTTTAATGCAGCAGACAGGTTATATAACTTTGGCCAGGAAGATATTGCTATTGTAACAGAAGGAATTAATATGGGGACCTCCCGCAATACTGGATCAGATAAACAGACATATTATAAACTAACTCTGGGTGGTAAAGATAAGGATTCTGTGTTCGAAATGGCTGAAACTTTATTCTCGGGTGGCTGTATGGATGGAGACATAGCATTAGTAGAAGCTGCTTTATCAGCTCGTTCTTTTTATCATCTGGTTGACATTGGCGTTCCTTTTCCTCATAATCGATTTGGGGAGTATGTTGGTTATAAAACAGATCATGATTCCCGTAAACGAGCAACTTCAGCCGGTCCTTTAACCTCCCGTTATATGACAGAAAAATTGGAGAAAGAAATTAAAAATAAAGAAATTAAGATTTTTGATAATTATCAGGTAATAGGAGTTTTAACAGATAAAGAACAGGAGAAAGCAGTTGGGATTATAACTCTTAATAAAAACCAGGCTGAGGACAAAAATAAACGTTATACAATTTTTAACACTACAAATATAGTCTATGCAACTGGTGGGCCGGCCGGAATATATGATACATCAGTTTATCCAGGCAGTCAGACGGGAGCATCCGGACTTGCTTTTGAAGCTGGAGTTAAAGGGAAAAATTTAACTGAATGGCAGTATGGAATTGCTTCTACTAAATTCCGCTGGAATTTGTCAGGTACCTACCAGCAGGTTTTACCAACCTACGTTTCTACTGATCAGGATGGAAATGATAAAAAGGAATTTTTAAATCAATATTTTAATGAACCTGGGAAAATGCTTGATGCAGTATTTTTAAAAGGCTACCAGTGGCCCTTTGATCCCCGTAAAGTTAAAGATTTTGGTTCTTCTTTAATTGATATTTTAGTTTATAATGAAACTGTAATTAAAGGACGAAGAGTCTGGCTGGATTATAGAAAAAATCCTGATTATGCCTCTGAAAACGGTGATTTAGAATTTAACTTACTTGGTGAAGAAGCTCATCAATATCTTGAAAACTCTGATGCTCTTTTTGGAACTCCAATTGAGAGGTTGAGTAAAATGAATCAGCCTGCAATTGATTTATATGCTGATAACGGAATTGATTTAGAAAATGAAAAGCTGGAAATTGCTGTCTGTGCTCAGCATAATAATGGTGGCTTAGAGGGCAATATCTGGTGGGAGAGCAATTTAACTCACTTTTTCCCGGTGGGAGAAGTAAATGGAAGTCACGGAGTTTACCGTCCTGGTGGTACTGCTTTAAATTCAGGTCAGGTTGGAAGTACCAGAGCGGCTCAGTTTATTGCTGCTCGTTATCAAGCTCAGCCTCTTGAAATTGAAGATTTTAAGGAAGAAGTTTTGACTCAAATAGAAAAAAAATTAAGTCTGGGAGAGAAATTTGCTAATTCAATTAATGAAAATAGTTCCTCCAATGTAATCTCTATTAGAAAGAAACTTGGTGAGCGAATGAGTGAAGCTGGAGCCCATATTCGTTCAGAATCAAAAATTGAGTCTGCTTTAGCAGAGTGCAAAAATGAGCTTAAAGAATTAGAAACTAATTCTAATTTAGCATCTTATAGAGATTTAAGTCTGGCTTTTCAAAATTATGATTTACTTTTAGCTCAGCTTGTATATCTAACTGCTTTTAAAGATTATATACAAAATGGAGGACGAAGTCGTGGTTCTTATTTAGTGCAGGACAGTGAAGGCCAATTACCTCTTACAGGTTTAAAGGAAGAGTTTCGCTTCAGTCTGGAAAGTGGTGTTTTTAATCAAAAAATCCAGAGAATTAAGTATAAAGAAGACCATTTTGAATTTAGCTGGCAGGATGTAAGATCTATTCCCGAAGATAATAACTGGTTTGAAAATGTCTGGAATAAATATCTTAATGATCAGGTAATCAAATAAATACTTTGCCAATTTAATGCATCCATTGCTAATATGTGATAAAATTATCACAAAGTTATTTTAAATTATAGGGAGGTAAATATGGTCTGTAAAGCCGAACAGTTAAAAGGAGACTTGAGTTTTGAAAATTTGAGTAAACTAAATGATAATGGAATGTCTTCGGTTCACTATCATAATGCTTATGAGATATATTATTTACAGGATGGTAATCGTGGTTATGATATTAAAGACAAAACCTTTAGAGTAAAAAAAGGCAATTTGATATTGATTGATAAATTTAAGCGACATAAGACATTTAATGATAGCAATGATTCTTTTAATAGAATGCTGGTTAAGTTTAAAGAAACTTCTCTGGGAAGTTTTAAACAGGGTGATTATGACTTATTATCCTCATTTAATAAAGATATTAATATTATTCAATTTGATGCTAAAGATAGGATTATGGTTGAAAATATTTTTGCTAAAATGGAAGCTGAAAAGCGAAAAAATAAACCGGGCCAGAATCTTTATTTAAAAACACTTTTAATAGAACTGTTAATTTATGTAAATCGTTATGTTGACGGAAAATATATTGATCAAAAAGAGAGAGATTATCATGTTAAAATTGTAGAAATTATGAACTATATTGATCAAAATTTTTATAAAAAATTAACTTTAAGCAAATTGGCGGATAAATTTTCCTACAGCAGCAGTTATTTAAGTTCACTATTTAAAGAAAAAAGTGATTATACAATAACTGAATATATTAATAATACGAGAATTAAGGAAGCTCAAAATCTTCTTTTAAAAGGAAAAGATAATATTACTAAGATTTCCGAAAGAGTAGGATATAATAATTTAGTCCATTTTGGCCGTAATTTTAAAAAAATAACCGGTTTAACTCCAAGTGAATATAGAAAATGTTATAAAAACAATTAATAAGCTGAAATATGAAACTGCAGTCTGATTTATTTAGACTGCAGTTTTTTTTGATAAATAATGTTTAATTAGTGAAGATAGCTAAAAATATGTTAAGAAATTATTTTTAAATATTGTTATGATGAGTTTAGATTTTAAAAATTACAAATAGGAGAGAGAATAATGAATAGCTCATTTTATAATATTCTTGATTTTGGTGCTAAAGGTGATGGTAAAACTTTAAATACAGCTGCTATTAAAAAAGCAGTAGAAAAATGCAGCCAAAATGGTGGTGGAGAAGTTTATATACCTGCAGGTGATTTTTTGACTGGAACCATAGAACTATATAATAATATTATTCTAAAGATTTCTGCTGGAGCAAAATTAATATTTAGTAATCAACTTAAAGATCATAAAATCATTTCTCAACGCTGGGAAGGTAAAGTTCAAGAAGTATACAGTCCTTTAATCTATGCTAAAGATTCTAAAAATATAACTATTAAAGGTCAGGGAATTATTGATGGCCAGGGTCAAAAATGGTGGGAACTTTTTGCAGCAAACAAGCTGCAGTATCCGAGACCAAGAACAATTTCTTTTGAAAAATCCAGCAATATTTTAATTGCAGACATCAAAATAGTTAATTCGCCAGCCTGGACTATTAATCCTATTAAATCAGATAAGATAACTATTGATAATGTAAGTATTAAAAACCCTCCTAATTCTCCAAATACAGATGGTATAAATCCAAGTTCCTGTAATAATGTACATATATTGAACTGTCATGTTGATGTTGGTGATGACTGTATTACTATTAAATCTGGAACAGAAAAAAGTTCGGAATTGGTCCCCTGCGAAAATGTTACAGTTACCAATTGTACAATGGTTCGCGGTCATGGCGGAGTTGTTATTGGAAGTGAGATGAGCGGGTCAGTTAGGAATCTAACAATAAGCAATTGTGTTTTTAAAGGTACAGATCGAGGAATCAGAATTAAATCAAGGCGCGGTAGAGGGGGAGTTGTTGAAGATATAGTTGTCAGCAACATTGTAATGAAAGGTGTTTTATCTCCAATTATTATGAATTTATTTTATTATTGTGGTGAGGGTGGAAAAAATAAATTTGTCTGGGATAAAAATCCTAAAGAGTTTAATTCTAAAACACCTGTTATTAGAGAGATTCATTTTAACAATATTAGAGCTAATGATGTTAAAACAAGAGCAGTCTTTATTTATGGACTTCCCGAAAGTCCAATTGAAGCAATAACTTTTAATAATATTTCTATTACAATGGCAGATAACGCTCAGTTGCAGACACCTGCTATGATGAGCAATCTTGAAGCTGAAAAACAAAGAGGGGTATATTGTAATAATTTTAGGAATATAGATTTTATTAATTTTAAAATTAAAAATCAAGTCGGCGAAAAATTTGAACTGATTAATGAAAAATAAAAATATACATCTATTAATAAAAAATTTAAAATCATAAAAACATATGTTAAATTTTTCTTAACCTAAAAAAATGTAAAATATCTTAACTTATCTAAATATCTGTTAAGAATCTAATTTTTTTTTCTGTTATTATACTTAATAGATATTTCTAAACTAATAAGTAAATAAGAAGATAAGGCAGTTTAAAATTTGTTATTTTTTCAAGGAGGTGGAAAATAACAAGATTATAGGGTGTGAGATTTTCTAGTTTGTTCAAGTTATCAGGATTTTCATAACTTAAATAAGGATAATTAGGATAAGCTAAATATTTAAAAATCATTTAAATAACTTAAATTATTAAGGGGGATATTTACTAAATGAAATTGGTAAAAGAAAATAGTTATATTTTACTAACAGTGTTAATTTTATTCTTAACTTCTGGTCTGGCTTCTGCTTATAACCAAGCTCCTGTTTTAGATCAAGAAGTTGAAAATGGAAATCTACCGGCAGTAGATGAAAGATTACCTGAAAACCCGTATGTGACAGAAGTAGTAGATCGTATTGGTGATTATGGTGGTACTTTAAACTGGTTCGCAACTAATGCTACTGATGATCCTAAATTGATGGCTTTATATAATAATATTAATCTGGTTAGATATACACCAAGTCTAACAATTAAACCTGACTTAGCAGAAAGTTATGAGGTGTCTGATGACTTAACAACTTATACTTTTAATTTAAGAAAAGGAATTCGCTGGTCAGATGGTGAGTTATTTACAGCAAATGATGTTATGTTCTGGTTTAATGACATTATTAAAAATGATCAATTAACTGCCGAATCTGGAAGTGGCTGGCTAAAGATTCAGGATAAGCTTCCTGAAGTCGAAAAATTAGATGATTATACAGTAAGATTTTCTTTTGCTGCTCCTAATCCATATTTCTTAGAAAAACTGGCTTTTCCAGGTCGTAAACCATATGCTGCTGCTCACTATTTAAAACAGTTTCATGCAGATTATGCAGATCAGGCTGAACTAGAAAAAAGAATAGCAGACTCTGATTTTGATAAGTGGGTTGGTTTATTTGAATCGAAAAACTCTAAGAAGTTTTTTAGAAATCCTGAACTTCCTGTTATAGAACCATGGGTACCGGTTACCGAACCGCCTGCAAATAGGTTTGTTTATAAAAGAAACCCTTACTTCTATAAAGTTGATGAAGAAGGAAATCAGTTACCATATCTTGACGAAGTTGTTCTAAAAATTGTATCTGATAAAGAAGTACTTTCAATGCAGGTAGTATCTGGAGCTGCAGATTTACAGATGAGACAATTAATGACAAGTAACTTTACACTTTATAAAAACAATGAGAAAAGTGGTAATTATAAAGTCTTAAAATGGCAGAGAAATACTCCATCCCTACCAACCTTTGCTCCCAATATTACCTATGCAGAGGATGAATGGATGCGAGAATTAAATAATAATAAGAAATTCCGTCAGGCATTATCACTTGCTATTAATAGACCAGAATTAAATCAAGTAGCTACTAAAGGTCTGGCTGTACCTAGACAGGCTACTGTTTATCCTCAGTGGGAAGGATTTAAGCAAGAATGGGCTGATGCTTACGCTGATTATGATCCTGAAAAAGCAAATAAGCTTTTAGATGAAGCTGGATTTACTGAAAGAAACAGTGATGGAATTAGACTTAAAGATGGTAAACCAATTCATTTAACTATCTATATAGGAGAAGATCCCAATTTACCAAGAACAATGAATATGATTAAGGATTACTGGAAAGATATTGGTGTGGATATGGACTTTAAAGGTCTGGAAAAAACTCTACATTACACAAGAAGAGATGCAAATAAACTTCCATGGGCTTATATTGGTGGAGCTTCCTGGTCACCAACTTATCCCTATAACTTTATACCTGTAAGTAATTCTTACTCATCTGGAAACTGGTGGGCACCTCTTTATGCAAAGTGGTATGAAACTAACGGTAAACAGGGTGAAGAACCTCCAGCAGAAATTAAGAAGCTAATGAATCTCTATGATGAAATTCAGATTACTAAAGATCAGGATGAGCGAGTGGAGTTATGGCAAAAAGTCTTTGATATCCATGCAGAAAATGTCTGGATGATTGGTACTAATGGCTTACATCCACAGTTTGTAATCAAGAAAAATTATGTTCACAATGTTCCCGAGACTGCTCTGGCAAGTTGGGATTATGGAGCATATTTCGGACCAAGTGAATTTTATCAATTCTTTATCGAAAAAGATGCTCAGGATAAATAATAAAATATAAGAGAAATTGGTCTCTCTACTCTAAGAGAGGCCAATTTCATTAAGAACTAATTTATTTAAAAATAGTTCACAATTAGATAAGTTTGGAGGTTAAATTATGAGTTCCAGTAATTGTGTTATTGATGTAAAAAATTTGCAGACATTTTTTAACACAGAAAATGGTGTTGTTAAAGCAGTAAATGGTGTTAGTTTTTCCATAGAAAAAGGTAAAACACTGGGAATTGTTGGAGAGAGTGGCTGTGGTAAAAGTATGACATCTATGTCACTTATGAACCTGGTGCCTCGTCCTAAAGGATTTATTGCAGGGGGAGAAATAAACTATTTTTATGAAGATGGCAGTAAAATTGATATTACAGAATATGATCATGATAGTGAAAAAATGAGGAAAATACGAGGAAATGAAATGGCCATGATTTTTCAGGAGCCAATGACTTCTTTAAATCCAGTTTATACAGTTGGAGATCAGATTATTGAAGCGATAAAACTGCATCAGAATTATAAAAATAAAGATGAATTGAGAGAAAGAGCTGTAAAAATGTTAAAAAAAGTTGGTATTTCAGCGCCTGAAAACAGGGTTGACGAATATCCACATGAATTTAGTGGTGGTATGAGACAGCGAGCAATGATTGCAATGGCTTTATCCTGTAATCCTCGTCTTTTAATTGCTGACGAACCAACTACGGCCCTTGACGTAACTGTGGAAGCCCAGATTATTAATTTAATGGGTGAATTACAAAAAGATATGGATATGTCAATTATGTTTATTACTCATGATCTTGGGGTCATTGGTGATATAGCAGATGAAGTAATGGTTATGTATACCGGTAAGGTTGTTGAAAAATCTGATACAAAAAGTTTGTTTTCAAATCCCAAGCATCCTTATACCAGGGGTTTATTGAATTCCAGACCGGTTATTGGAAGTAAGAAAAGACTGGAGCCAATTGAAGGTTCTGTTCCAGATTTGCTTCATCTTCCAGAAGGGTGTGACTTTTATGACCGCTGTCCAAAAGCAATGGAAATTTGCAAAAATGAAGATCCACCAGTTTTCGAAGTGGAAGATTGTAAAGTTAAGTGCTGGCTTTATCGAGAGGAGGAAAAAGCGTCTTGAGTAAAGAAGAAACAATTTTAGAAGTTAATAATTTAAAAAAATATTTTCCTATTAGAAAAGGTTTTTTTAAAAGAGTGGTCGGTCATGTAAAAGCAGTAGATGATGTCAGTTTTTTTATCAATAAAGGAGAAACTCTGGGTTTAGTTGGCGAGAGTGGCTGTGGTAAATCAACACTGGGTAGAACTGTTTTACAGCTTTTAGAACCAACTGCAGGTGATGTAATTTATAATGATCAGGGAGTAAAAAAAGATTTAGCAGAAACCAAAGGACAGGAATTAAGAAAATTGCGCCGGAATATACAGATGATTTTTCAGGATCCCTTTTCTTCTCTGGATTCTAGATTATCTGTAAGAGATATTGTCGCTGAACCACTTACTGTTCAGGGAATTGGTAAAGATCGTGAAGAACGAACTGAAATGGTTAAAGAGCTCTTGGAACAGGTTGGCTTAAATAGTTATCAAATGAATCGATATCCCCATGAGTTCAGTGGTGGACAGAGACAAAGAATCGGGATCGCCAGAGCACTTGCCTTAAATCCTGAATTAATTATTTGTGATGAGCCAGTTTCTGCACTTGATGTTTCAGTACAGGCTCAGGTATTAAATCTTTTGTCTGATCTACAAAAAGATTTAGGTCTAACTTACTTATTTATTGCCCATGATTTGGGTGTAGTGGAATACATAAGTGATAGAATTATGGTAATGTATTTGGGTAAAATTGTCGAAGTAGCTGATTCAGATACTTTATATCAAAATCCTCAACATCCTTATACTGAAGCATTATTAAAGTCTATAGCAATTGGAGATCCATTTTCTAATGAACCAAGAGAGGCTCTGGAAGGAACTGTTCCTGATCCTGCAAATCCACCTTCAGGATGTAAGTTTCATACTCGCTGTCCTTATTGTAGTGATATTTGTAAAACTAAAGAACCGGAATTGATTCCTACTGGTGAGGATTATAATAATTATGTTGCCTGTCATTCAAGAGATAGTTTAAATCTTGAGTCTTTTAAAAAGTAAGTTGAAATTATTTTAAAAATGAAGGGAGTTAAAAAATGATTAATTATATTTCTAGGAGAGTTGCTGTAATGATACCAGTTCTCATACTTATCTCCATGTTTATATTTTTTATTATTCAGTTACCTCCAGGTAATTATCTTGACTCGTATGTTGCCTTAGTATCAAGTCAGGGTGAAACTATAAGTGCTGAGAGAGTACAGAAACTTGAAGAAAGGTATGGTTTAAACCAGCCTGTTTATGTTAAATACTGGAAGTGGGTCAAAGGTTTTGTGTTTCTAGACTTTGGGAATTCGTTTCAATATGATAGTGCTAGTGTCTGGTCTATTGTCAAACAATATTTAGGTTATTCAATTCTAATCGCAGGTTCAACGCAGATATTTATGATTGTGGTGGGAATACCAATCGGTATTTATTCGGCAACTCATCAGTATTCTTTTGGCGATTATTTCTGGACTTTTATTGGTTTTATAGGCTTATCTATTCCAAATTTTATGTTAGCTTTAATATTGATGTATGTAGGTTATTTTGTTTTTGGGATTCCTTCCCTGGGGGGACTTTTTTCAGAACAATATGTTACAGCCCCCTGGAGTATTGCTAAATTTATTGATCTACTGGCTCATCTCTGGATTCCAGTTGTTGTCCTGGGAACAGCGGGAACAGCAGGAGTTATCAGAACAATGAGAGCTAACTTACTGGATGTATTAAATATGCAGTACATTAGTACAGCTCGTGCCAAAGGCCTTAAAGAAAGTGTAGTTATTTACAAACATGCTGTCAGGAATGCACTTCATGTAATTATAATGTGGGCTGGAATGAGATTACCAAAATTAATTTCTGGATCTACTGTAGTATCAATAGTACTTTCTTTACCTACCTTAGGACCTATAATATATAGTGCTTTAAGGTCCCAGGATATGTACTTAGCAGGAACGGTTTTATTATTCCAGTGTATTCTTTTATTAGTTGGTAATCTTGTTGCTGATATTATTTTGGCTGTTGTAGATCCCAGAATTCAGTATAATTAAATTTTGATGGTGAGGGAGGATAGATATGAAAACAGAAACAAATCAATCTGAGAAAAATATTAATGAAATTGATGAGTCGCCAGAAATTTTGAGCAGAAATCAATTGATGTGGAGAAAATTTAAAAGAAATAAATTAGGTGTTGCTGGTGGAATAGTTGTATTATTGTTTTATCTTATGGTGATCTTTGGAGGCTTTCTAAGTCCCTATACTCTGGACCATAAAGATTATTCAAACATTACAGCTCCACCTAGAAGAATTCGTATAATTGATCAAGATGGTTTAAGTGCTCCATTTGTTTATGGTTATAAAGCTTCTATGGATCCTGAAACTTTGCAGAGAAATTATGAAATTGATAAAAACAGTAAATATTATATTGATTTTCTTCATCGAGGAGATGAATATAATTTTTTAGGATTGTTTAAAACAGATTTACATTTATTTGGTGTAAATGAAGGACAGATGTATTTACTGGGAACTGATGAAACAGGTAGTGATCTGCTAACTAAGATAATACTGGGAGGAAGGATATCTTTATCTATTAGTTTATTGGGGCCTTTAATTAGTTTAATAATAGGGGCAATCCTGGGAACAGTATCTGGCTATGTAGGAGGAGTTGTAGATGGAGTTATTCAAAGAATTATTGAATTCTTTAAGTCGTTTCCAAGAATTCCGCTCTGGTTAACTCTGGCAGCAGCTTTACCTGCGAATTGGTCTTCACTGAGAGTATATATTGGTATTGTAGTTATTTTAGCATTTTTGGGCTGGACTGGATTAGCCAGAATGGTTAGAGGTAAAATTATGTCTTTAAGAGAAGAAGATTTTGTCTCTGCAGCTATAGCCTCTGGCTCTACAGGTTGGTGGATTGTAAGAAAACACTTAATTCCAAATGCGATGAGTCAGCTGATAGTTTCTGCTACTCTATCAATACCTTCAATGATTTTAGCAGAAGCATCCTTGAGTTTTCTTGGCCTGGGAATTAGAGCTCCAATGACAAGCTGGGGAGTATTATTACAGGAAGCTCAGAATGTACGTACTATTGCACTTCATCCCTGGTTATTTACTCCAGCATTATTTATTATAGTAGCAATCTTAGGATTTAACTTTCTGGGGGATGGCTTAAGAGATGCAGCAGATCCATTTTCAAATTAAATAACAGTTATTATCAACTGTTTATATTAACAAATATATCCCTGTCTTTCTGACTATTGATTTAATATCACTGGCTCAGGGAGGCAGTTTTTTATTAAAATTAATTAAAAATTTATTAAGGAGATTATAGATGACTGTAAATTTGAAGCAAAATGTTTGGTTAGCTGATCAGGGCAATGGCAAGTATAAAAATCCAATTTTACATGCAGATTATTCTGATCCGGATTTGATCCGGGTGGGAGAAGATTTTTTAATGGTTGCGTCCAGTTTTAACTGTATGCCTGGACTGCCAATTTTACATTCTAAAGATCTTGTTAATTGGGAAATTGTAAATCATGTATATTCAGAATTTCCTGTTGCAGATTTTAATAAGGTAGCACATGGAAAAAATGCCTGGGCACCATCTATTCGCTATCATGATGGTAAATACTGGGTATTTGTTGGTGATCCTGACCACGGAATTTTTATGAGTAATACTGAAGATCCATTTGGAGACTGGTCAAAACCAATTTTTGTTAAGGAGGGGAAAGGTTTAATTGATACCTGTCCTTTCTGGGATGATGATGGCAATGCTTATCTTGTTCATGCTTATGCCCGCAGTAGAGCTGGATTTAAAAATGTTTTAAATCTCTGCCGGATGAGTAATGATGGGACTGAATTATTGGATGAAGGTACTTTTATTTTTGATGGAGAAGATGGGCATCCGACTACAGAGGGTCCAAAAATGTATAAAAGAAATGGTTATTATTATATTTTTGCACCGGCTGGTGGGGTAGCTACAGGCTGGCAGCTTGTTATGAGATCAAAAAATATTTATGGACCTTATGAGAAAAAGGTTGTTTTAAAACAGGGAGATACTCCAGTTAATGGACCACATCAGGGTGGTTATGTTGAGCTGGAGTCAGGTGAATCCTGGTTTGTTCATTTTCAAGATAAAAACGCCTATGGTAGGATTGTTCACCTGCAGCCTATGAGCTGGAAAAACGACTGGCCGGTTATTGGAGTGGATAAAGATAATGACGGTATTGGGGAACCTGTAATGGAATATTCAAAACCGGCTGTAAATTCTGAGGCTGAGATTAAGGTACCAGCAACAAGTGATGACTTTAATGATCAAAAATTAGGTTTACAGTGGCAGTGGCACGCAAATCCAGAAACTAAATGGTATTCTCTTAGTGAAAATAATCAATCACTCCGATTATATACAAACAATATCAGTCAGGAGCAAGAAACAGTTTTATGGTATGCGCCTAGTTTATTACTGCAGAAATTTCCGGCTCCAAATTTTAGTGCTGAAACCAAAATTACTTTTGACCCAGAAGTTGAAGGAGAAAAAGCAGGTTTAATTGTAATGGGAGAAAAGTACAGTTATCTAAGTCTTGAAAAATCTGAAAAAGGTTTGAAACTTATTCAGTACTGGGGAGTTGAAAGAGAAAAAAGATCCGAATTTAAAATGACCAAAAAACAGATAGAGGGGCAAACACTTTATTTAAAAGTAGAAGTAAGAGAATTTAACGAAGAAGCTCTTTGCCAATTTAGTTACAGTATTGAGGGTGAAAAGTTTAAAAACTTTGGTAAACGTTTTAAAGCAGTCCCGGGACGCTGGATTGGGGCAAAGTTGGGTCTTTTTGCAGTTAATACCAGTAAACATTTAACTTCGTCTTTTGCTGATTATGATTATTTTGCCGTTGAAGAACTTTCTCAATAAAATTATTTAATCTTAAATTTTATCGGTTTTCTATCCCTGGAAAAAGGATTTATTAAAGCTAATAATTTATAAAGGAGAATAAATTTAAATGCTCAAAGAAAAAAAGATTTTTATTGCTGGAGATTCAACTGCTTCTACCTATGCTGAAACGGATGCTCCAAGAGCAGGATGGGGCCAGGTTATTGAAAGATTTTTTATAGATCAAATTAATATCATAAATAAAGCTGCATCTGGAAGAAGTTCAAGAAGCTTTATAAATGAAGACAGGCTTTTTGAGATTGATAATTTAATTTCTGAAGGAGATTATTTTTTAATTCAATTTGGCCATAATGACCAAAAAGATGACCCTGAAAGAGCAACAGAAGCTTTTGGCAGCTTTCAGGATTATTTAAAAAAATACATTAATGTTGCTGAGAAAAATAAAGCAATTCCTATTCTTTTAACACCTATTCAAAGAAGGAATTTTTCTGATAATGGTCATTTAATTGAAACTCATGGCAAATATCCAGAAGCTGTAAGAGAACTGGCATCTAAACTTAATATAACTCTAATCGATTTAGCTAAAATTACTAAAAAATATTTTGAAGAACTTGGACCGGGAGAAACTAAAGATATTTTTCTCTGGCTACAGGCCAAAGAAAGTGAAAATTATCCAGAGGGAATAGAAGATAATACCCATTTTTCAGAGAAAGGAGCTTTAAAAATTTCTGAGTTAATTGTTGAAGAAATTAGAAATCAAAATTTAGAATTGAGTAAGTATATATTGAAGAAATAATTTCTCGAAAAAGAAAGGTGAATTTATTAATGACGAAAAAAAAGAATAAAATTGATCGTATTTCAGAAATTATTAATCAGAATAAAATAAAAGAAGTTAAATTTAGAGATCAAAGTTTCAATATTAATGATTTTGGAGCAGTAAAAGGGGGGAGGATTAAAAATACTGAAGTTATAAATAAAACAATTAAAAAATGTTCTAATGCAGGTGGGGGAAGAGTTATTATTCCTGCAGGTATATATTTAAGTGGCCCTATTGTGCTGGCTGATAATGTTAATTTATATTTAAAAAAAGGAGCAGTATTAAAATTTAGTTCTAATTTAGCAGATTATAAGATTATAAGAAGTGAATTTGAAGGAGAAAAAAATTATAGATTTGAATCTCCAATCAGTGCCAAAAAAGCAGTTAATATTGCAATAACTGGAAAAGGCATTATCGATGGTTCAGGTGATAAGTGGAGACCTGTTAAGAAATATAAAATGACAAAAAATCAATGGCAGAAATTAATTGCTACTGGAGGGGCGGTTCAGAAAACAGAAGAATGTAAGATATGGTGGCCGTCCCAAAAAGCTCTAAACGGTCAGGATTTGGTACATAACTTAGATATTAAAAGAAAAGAAGGCGCGGAAATAACTCCTGAAGATTACAGAAAAGCTGGAGAGTATCTGCGACCTGTCTTATTAAATTTAAAAGAATGCAAAAATATTTTAATAGAAGGTGTTACTTTTCAAAATTCTCCCGGCTGGAATCTTCATCCATTGATGTCTGAAAATATTATCCTGCGTCAGCTTACTATTCGTAATCCCTGGTATGCTCAGAATGGAGATGGATTGGATATTGATTCTTGTAAGAATGTGCTGGTTGAAGAATGTAATTTTGATGTGGGTGATGATGCCATCTGTCTCAAGTCAGGTAAAAATGAGTCAGGAAGAAAAAGAAAAATGCCTTCAGAAAATATTTACATAAGAGATTGTAATGTTTATCATGGACATGGTGGTTTTGTAATTGGAAGTGAGATGTCTTCTGGTGTAAAAAATGTTTATCTTGAGAACTGTAATTTTATGGGGACAGATATAGGGATTAGATTTAAAAGCACCAGGGGAAGAGGAGGGACAGTAGAAGAAATTTATTTACGGCAGGTTAGAATGTCTAAGATTAAACACCAGGCAATAAAGTTTAATCTTTTTTATGAATCTAAATCAGGATCAAAGATAAAAAAAGAGAAAGTTACTGTTGAAACTCCTCAATTTAAAAATATTTATCTTAAAGATATAAACTGTCTTGATTCTGAACAGGGAATTTATATTAAAGGACTGCCAGAGATGCCGGTTGAAAATATTTATTTGGAAGATCTTAAAATAAATGGAGATAAAGGCCTGAAAGTGAATTATGCTGAAAATATTGAGATCGAGAATTTAGATTTGATTAGTAAAAATGAACATCTGCAGCTTTTAAATTCTAAAAAAATCAATTTAAGAAATTACCTTATTATTGCGGCAGATGGCAGTGGTGATTGCAAAACATTTTCTGAGGCATTAAAAATGTTAGAAGGGAATAACACTATTAATAAAGTTTTTATAAAAAACGGAATTTATAAAGAAAAAATAGTAATTCCAGAGACTTTAAAAAATTTGACATTTATAGGAGAGGATCCTGAAACTACTATTTTGACCTATGATGATTACGCCCGAAAAATTAAAGAAAATGGTAAAGAAATGGGAACATTTGATTCTGCTTCAATTTTTATTAATGGTGAGCGATTAAAGTTTAAAAATATTACTTTTGTTAATACCTCAGAACCACGCAGCAAAGTTGGGCAGGCAGTAGCAGCCAGTGTGGGTGGAGACAAAGTTGCATTTTATAACTGTAAATTTAAGGGTAATCAGGATACTCTTTATACAAAAAGTAGTGAAGGAAGATTATATTTTGGTAACTGCTATATTGAAGGAGATGTAGATTTCATTTTTGGAGCAGCAACTGCATATTTTAATGAATGTGAAATTTACAGTACAGGGCCCGGCTATATTACAGCTGCTTCTACTCCTAAAGAAAAAGAATATGGTTATGTTTTTAAAGACTGTATTTTAAGCTCTGATCTTAAAGAAAATACTGTGTTTTTAGGCCGTCCCTGGAGACCTTATGGAAATGTAGTTTTTATAAATACTTATATGGGAAAACATGTTAGAGAAAAAGCTTGGAATAACTGGCGAGATCCAGCTAAAGAGAAAACAGCACGTTATGCTGAATATAATAGTTATGGTCCAGGAGCAGCAAATAGCAAAAGATTTGACTGGATTAAAATTTTGACTGCAGAAGAAGCCAGACGATATAATATAAATATGATTTTTACCGATCAGAACTGGTTTTAGTCTTATAGTATTAAAAATTATAAGATATATTTAGTTTTTAATTAATAGCCTGGTTCATTTGATTTAAAAGTTATTTAGAGAGGAGATTAGAAATGTTAGATATCTGGAATGGTCAAATTCCTGGTTATAAAAAGACAGATGATTTTGCACCTCTTTTAAAAAAATACCTGCTCGATACAGAAAAAGTAAAAAAGTCAGTATTAATTTTTCCTGGAGGCGGTTATACTCATCGAGCTGAACACGAAGGTAAAGAGGTGGCTCAGTTTTTGAATAAAAATGGATTTAATGCATTTGTTCTGCATTATAGGGTTGCTCCTTATAGATTTCCTTATCCACTATTAGATGCCTTAAGAGCTGTAAAGTATATTAGGTCAAATGCTGATAAATGGAAGGTTAATAAAAATAAAATTGCAGTTATGGGGTTCTCAGCTGGCGGTCATCTTGCCTCGATTGTGGGCACTAATAATGATTTGTATAGAAATATATATAGAGAAAAATTGAAAGATTATAGTTTTGACCAAGATTTAGTTGAAGCAGAAAATTCAATGGTTAATGCACAAATTTTAGCTTATCCGGTAATCAGTGCTGGAAAGTTTGCTCATCAGGGTTCAGTAGACAATTTACTTGGCAATTCTCCTTCTCAAAAGCTCTTGGATTTATTTTCAACTGAGAAAAATATTTGCAAGAAAACAGCACCAGGCTTTATCTGGCATACTGCTGATGACGCTTCAGTTCCAGTTGAAAACACTATTTTATTCTGTAGAGCATTGAGTGAAGCGAACATTAATTTTGAAAGTCATATCTTCCCCCAGGGAAGGCACGGACTTGGTTTAGCAGCAGAAAACGAATATGTTTCTAAATGGTCTGATTTAGTTTTAGATTGGCTTGATGAAGTATTATAGAGAAAATTGAATAAAGTTTTAAAACTTTAAAGTAGATATTAGCAGATAAATTATTAATATCTACTTTTATTGTTTTATATTGAATATTTTAAGTACTTAAAGCTTTATTTGTTTAAATTATAAGAAAATTTAAATTTTAAGCTAAAAATATGTTAAATGAAATCTAAATTCTAAAAATATGTTTAGATAAAATTAGGATAAAGTGCTAATATTATATTTGTAATTATTTATAAATTTCAAAGATTTGTTATTTAAGGGTAAACGGAAAACGTTAAACCTAAAAAGGAGGTGAAATTTAAATATTTAGTAAGTAATTCTTTTCTAAATTAAAATCAGAGGGGGAAATTAATAAAATGAATTCTAAAATCAACTTAAATATTTTAGTGGCTTTATTAATCTTAATCATCATGACACCAGCAGTTTCTGCAGAAATGATTGAAGTAAACAGTAACTGGGAAGCAAGTGTTTTTGGCAATGTAGGTGGAGATAATAAAATAACAGCCGAAAATTTTGCCATTCAGGAACTGGATAAAGACAGAATTAAAATGATGAGTGCAAATAACAGAGGTAAGATTGAAAGTTCATCAGAAGGAATAGCTTATTATTTTAAAAAGTTAAAGCAAGATGATAATTTTGAGATGAGCGTTCAGGCAGAAGTTCAGTCTTTTGATCTGAATAATCAGGTTTCCTTTGGTATTATGGTCAGAGATAAGGTTTTATATAATAAAAATAATAAAAAAGATATCGGTTATGCACTTGCGGTAGGACCCCTAAATGTAACCAAAGAAACCCCAACAACAGCTTTTTATAGAACTGCAAAAGGACAGAAAAAACTTGGAGAGCTGGTTAAGGGGACCATTCCGGCACCAGAATTAAATTATAAAGTGAAAATGAAAAAATTTGGTGATACATACTGGTTGAAATTTGGTGAGGAAGAACCGGTAATTGTAGATAATTTTTCTGGATTTGAAGGTGAAGATCTTTTTGCAGGACTTTATACCTCCAGAAATACAACAGTAATTTATAGTGATTTAAAGCTTGAAAAAATAAAAGAAGTTGAAGAATTAAATATTAATAGCGATAATTTCAAAAAAGATTATCTTCTAGAAGAGGATTTAAATCTTAAAGGATTGGATGTTACAGCAGAATTTGCTGATGGTAGCAGTAAAGAGTTAAGCAGTAAAGATTATATAGTTACTGGATTTAACAGTTCTAAAGCAGGTAAAAACACCATTAAAATTCAATATGGAGGAGCTGTTAAGAAAATAGATTTAAATATTAGTGAATTGACTGCTACAGCTTTAAAAATTAAATACTATCCTGCTAAAACAAATTATTATTTAGGAGATCAGTTTGAGTCAGAAGGACTTTTAGTTATAGCTGAATATAATAATGGCTACAGAGAAAAAGAAATTAATTCTGAGCAGTATAAAATAGCTGTTGATGGAACTGAGTTAACTGACACTGGATTTATATTTGAATCTCCAGGAGAAAAAAATGTTTCAATAATTTATAAAGAAAAGCCTGAAGTTAAAAGCAGCTTTACTATAAATGTTAGTGATGCAGAACTTAAGAATTTGAAAATCAAAGAAAAACCAGAAAAAACTTTATATTTTCCCGGCGAAGAATTAGACCTGGATGGAATTTCAGTCTATGCTAATTATGATGATGGGAATTCTATTCGTTTAATGAGAGAAGATTATGAAGTTGAAGGTTTTGATTCCAGTGCTATAGGGGAGCAGAAAGTGATGCTTAAATATAAAGATCAAAAAACAGCCTTAAATTTAAGGCTAAAAGAGAAGGAAGTTAGTGGTCTAAAGCTGATTGAGTATCCTCAAACAACAATTGATCTTGGAGAAGAATTTAAAACAGAAGGTATAAAAATAGCAAAAGTATATGATAATGGTGATCAAGAAATATTGGCAGCTGATGAATATACAATTGATGATTCTAATATCGATAATCAAAAAGAGGGAACCTACACGGTGCAGGTAATTCCAGAATCTGATCAATTAGAGGCTATTACTTTTGATATTACAGTAAGAAAAGCAAAAGAGTACAGCTGGAATGCAATTAATTTTGGTCAGTCAGCTTCTGATGATGATACATTTATCAATGTTAAAGAAGATTCAGTGGAAGTAGCTTCTATTAATGGTGGAGGAAAAGTAGCAACTGATCATGATGGAATAGCTTACTATTATACCGTACTTGATGCTGATGATAACTTTAAGCTTTCAGCAGATATTAAAGTGATTGAATATGCGAAAGAGCCACATGATGGCCAGGAGGCTTTTGGAATCATGGCTCGTGATGCAATCGGGAAAGATGGTGATGACGGTGTTTTTGCCTCAAATATTGTTGGTGTAGGTGGCTACAGTGGTGGAAGTAAGGATCCAAATGGAACCCAGTTATTTTACAGAACTGGTGTGGAATCACCGGATGGAAAAGGCAGTAATGGAGATAAAGGTATGATGATTGAGCAAGTTAAACCAACTCCAGATAATACCTATCCTGTAAAAGAGTATAGACTAACACTTGAGAAAACAAACAGCGGCTATGTTGGTCGACTAAATGGAGAAAAAGAAGAGATTTTATTTGAACCTGAACTACTGGAAGTACAGAATGACAAAATTTATCTTGGCTTCTTTGGAGCTCGAGTCGGTCATATTGAGGTTAGTAATATTGACTTAAGAGTTTCTAATGCAGCAACTGATGCTCCAAAAGTAGTACCTCCAGCTGAGCCTGTTGATCCAGATTTTGATTTTCTCTCTCTGGAAAAAACTGCAGTTAAAGATTATCCACTGATTTTTGAAGCAAATGTTGATGGTACTGCAGAAGTAAAACAGGGTAGAGAAATAATTGAAAATGAGTTGGATATTAATGCTGGAAAAGAAATTGAGATTGCAACTCAGCTTAAAAATAACACTGCCAATGATTTTACGATTATATTTTTACCAGATGACACTCAAAATCTGACAGACTATAATCAGATTATTAAAAACTTCAGTGTTAAGATGAAAACTTATAGAGATGGAGCAGATATTTATGCTGCACCTGAAGGTAGTCCAGCTGCTGAGGGAAGTGAAGATTCTCCGCTTGATATTGATACTGCTGTAGCATATTCTCGTCCGGGGCAGAAAATTGTAGTTTTAGATGGTCAGTATTTAAGAGAAGAAAAATTAGAAATTAAGAAGTATAATGATGGGACTCAAAAAAATTACAGGTATCTTGTAGCAGCAGAAGGAGCAAATCCTGTTTTTGATTTTAATAAAAAATCAGAAGGGATTATACTAAGTGCTGATTACTGGCATATTAAAGGAATAGATGTTACTCAGTCTGCGGCAAATGAAAAGGGAATGGTTATTGGTGGTAATTATAATATTGTTGAGGAAAGTAGATTTTATGATAATGGAAATACAGGTCTGCAGATAAGTAGAACAGATATTACTGAATCTGATAAAGATCAATGGCCATCACATAATCTTATCTTAAATTCTACAGCCTTTGATAATGCGGATCCATCTAATAACAATGCTGATGGGTTTGCAGCTAAATTAACCTCTGGTGAGGGTAACGTATTTAAAGGCTGTATTTCTCATAATAATATTGATGATGGCTGGGATCTTTACACAAAAGTGGGTACTGGTGCAATAGGGAAAGTAGTAATCGAAGACTCTATAGCCTACAATAATGGTACTTTAACAGATGGTACTGTCGGTAATGGAGATAAAAACGGCTTTAAACTTGGTGGAGAGGGAGTTCATGTACCACATCTAATTAAAGATTGTATAGCTTTTGGAAATGGTGCTGTCGGTTTTGCCAGCAACAGTAATCCAGGAGTTAGAGCTGTAAATAACGTCTCCTTTAATAACCAGGGAGGAAACATTGTCTTTACCACTTATAATGGAATAGAGGAGGATTATGTTATAGAAGAATTCATTTCTTTTGCCACAAAAGAAATAGATGCTGATAGTTATCCTGAGGTTGAAGCTTCTAATCATAATTTCTTTTATAATGGTGAAAACTCAAAAAATATCAGTGGTGTAAAAATTACTAAAGATAATTTTGAGAGTTTAGAAATTAAATTACCTATTGAGAGAAATAAAGATGGAAGTATTAAATTAGGAGATTATTTAGAATTCACTTCTCCTATGTTCAAGTAAATAAGATCTAACATTTAATAACAAAAATGAACAGAAAGGCTATTTTATCTAGCCTTTCTGTTTTACTATTTTATATCAAAAAAAGTAGAAAATTAATTTAATATAACAATTAATGTCTTGTTATTATTCTTTTTTTTATATACACTATTGTTAAATATAATGATTTCAGGAGGGAATTATGCTAGATAATTTTGTTTTTAGTCTCAGTGTTGCTTTACCAATTTTTTTGATAATGTTGAGTGGTTTTATACTAAAGAAGAGAAATATAATCAGACAGGATTTTATTAATGCAGCTAATTTTATAGTTTTTTACATAGCTTTACCATTAAAACTTTTTAACAGTGTTTCTCAGAGTGCTGTAGTTGAAAATTTCAATTTTAAATTTGTTAGTTTTGCAATTGTTGGCACAGCAATTAGTGTAGTGATTATATATTTTTATTCCAAATTATTTGTTAAAGAAGACACTAAAGTTGGAGCTTTTATACATGGAACTTTTAGAGGTAATTTTGTTTATGTAGGATTTTCTTTAATTGAAAATGTTACAGGTGTAATTGGTCCTCTTGCTTCTTTAGTCGTGGCTTTTGTAGTGCCGATTTATAATATCTTAGCTGTTTTAGTCTTAGTTCTTACTAATCCTGATAATAAGGCAAAGAATCAATTTAGAAACTCTCTGAAAAATATAATTAGTAATCCTTTTATTATTGCTATAGTTCTTGGTGTTTTAGCCTCATTAATGAAATTTAAATTTCCACCTCTGCTTCAGAATACAGCTAATTATTTTGATGTTTTAGCAACTCCGCTGGCCCTGTTGACAATTGGAGCCACCTTTAAAGTTGATAAATTATTTGTAGATATTAAATCTGCAGTTGCTGCAACGATTTTCAAACTATTAATTAATCCAGCGATAGCTGTTTTGGCAGCTTTTACTTTAGGATTTGGTAATAGTGAAATATTTTTAATTTATATTTTATTTGGAGTACCAACTTCAATTTCTTCTGCAATTATAACAGCTGCAATGGGAGGAGACGAAAATCTCGCCGCTTCAATAGTTATGATGACTACTCTGGGATCAGTTTTTTCTCTGACTTTCTTTGTTTTCATCTTTAGGGCTATAGGAATTGTATAAAAATTATTGTCGAAATGTTTGTAACATGATATATAAGATTACTAATCTATTTGATAAATAAAACTAGAAAAAGCGGCTTAAGGTCTTTAGAAATTATGATCTAAGCCGCTTAGATGATTTTATAATTTTTATTGTTACTTTTTAGAAATAAATTCAAACCAAGTTTTAAGTTTATTCAAAATTTATCCCATTATAACTTCGACCTTACTCTCATCTTTATCATGAGTTTTAAGCAGCTGACCTTCTATTTCTTTGCCATCGACAAATATTTTTTCTACACCTTTATTTATATTTTTCGGGTTTTTAACATTAATTTTAAACTTACAACCTCTAAATTTACGTATTACAGTATATTCATCCCATTCAGCTGGTATACAGGGATCAATTTTCAAACCATCAAAATCAGGTCTGATACCTAAAATCCACTGGCTAATAGCAACAAAATTCCAGGCAGCAGTCCCTGTCAGCCAGGAATTTTTAGCTTCTCCAAAGCTGGCAGCATCTTTACCAGCAATCATTTGAGCATATACATAGGGTTCTGTCCGGTGGAGTTTACTAATATCTTCTCTATAGGCTGGAGCAATTTTACTATAGTATTCAAAAGCACGTTCCCCATTTCCTATAATCGTTTCTGCTATCATGATCCAGGGATTATTATGACAGAAGATAGCACCATTTTCTTTATAACCAGGTGGATAAGAGCTTACTTCTCCCATATTTATTTGATATTCCTTAATTGTAGGATCTAAAATCATTAATCCGTGTTCAGAATTCAGCTTTCTATTTACAGAGTCTAAAGTTTTTTCAGCAAATCCATCTTTGAGTCCAATTCCTCCCATGATGCAGAATCCCTGAGGTTCAATAAATATTTTAGCATATTTATTATCTTTTGTTCCTAAAGGCTTACTGTAGTAATCATAAGCTCTAACAAACCATTCATCATCACGACCATATTTATTGACTGCTGCTTTCATTTCTTCTAAAGCCATTTCTGCTTTTTTTGCCAGTTTATTTTTATTCATTTTTCTAGATAAATGGACAAAATCAGGACCGGCTGTTAAAAACATACCTGCAATCATTACAGATTCAGCTGGACTGTTGTCTTTGTTGCTCACAGTCTGAAAAGATTCTCCTGGTTTTTCGGAAAAAGCACTTAAGTTCAGACAATCATTCCAGTCAGCATGTCCAATTAATGGCAAGTTGTGCGGCCCCAGATTATTAACTACATGCATAAATGAGGCTTCCAGATGATCAAAAATAGTGGCTTTTTTTCCGTTATTAAATGGTACTGTTTCCTTTAAGATTTCATAATCTCCTGTTTCTTTAATATATGCAGCAACAGCAAAGATAAGCCAAAGAGGATCATCATTAAATCCACTTCCAATTTTATCATTACCTTTTTTAGTTAAAGGTTGATATTGGTGGAAAGCACTGCCATCTTCAAATTGAGTTGAAGCCAGATCTTTAATTCGTTTTTTGACTCTTTCCGGAATCATATGAGCTGATCCCAGCAGATCCTGATTAGAGTCCCGGAAGCCAATTCCCCGACTAATTCCTGACTCAAAATAGGAGGCAGATCGAGCTAAATTATAAGTAACCATATTCTGATACTGGTTCCAGATGTTAACCATTCTTTCCAATTTGGGATCAGGATGTTTTATAGAAAATGAAGAGAGGAGTTTTTCCCAGTGTTTTCTTAACTTTTTAAAAGCTTTATTAACTTTGTCAGAAGAATTATATTTAGAAATTAGTTTTTTAGCTTTGTTCTTATTTATTACTCCCTTGCTTTCCCACTTTTCTTCCTCTTTATTTTCTATATAACCAAGCTGAAAGATAAATTCTTTTTCCTGGCCAGCATTTAATTCAATTTCTAAAGAATGAGAACCAATCGGTGACCAGCCGTGAGCAATTGAATTATTTGATTCACCTGTTTTTAAAACATCTGGATTAGAAAAGCTATTATATAATCCTAAAAAACTTTCGCGATCTGTATCAAAACCAGAAATTTCTTGATTGACCGTATAGAAAGAATAGTGATTTCTTCTTTCTCTATATTCTGTTTTATGATAAATTGTTGAACCGTCTACTTCAACTTCTCCAGTATTAAAATTACGTTGAAAATTAGTCATATCATCTTCGGCATCATATAGGCAGAATTCTAAAAATGAAAAAAGCTTAATTTTTCTGTGTTCATTACTAAGATTCTTAATTTTAATCTGGTGGATTTCTATATTGTCTCCCAGAGGAACAAAAAACTTCATTTCAGTTTTCAGTAAATTTTTTTCTGATTCAATAATTGTATAGCCGAGTCCGTGTCGACACTGATAGCTATCCAGATTGGACTTTTGTGGTGCCCAGGCCGGAGAAAAATATTCTCCTTTTTCATAAATATAGTAATAACGACCTCCGGCATCAATAGGAACATTATTATAACGGTAACGGGTTAGTCTTCTTTTGCTGGCATCTTTGTAAAAACTGTATCCTCCAGCAGTATTTGAAATTAAACCAAAGAATTCTTCGGACCCTAAGTAATTAATCCAGGGATAGGGAGTATCAGGTTTTTGAATTATATATTCCTTTTTCCTGTCATCAAAATGACCATATTTCACGATAAAACTCCTTTCTTAATGACTAATCAAAAATTTTAAAAAACAAGAACCGAAATCGTTTTAGCATTATTTATATTATTCTTGTTAAAATAAAAAACTCCTTCTTTTTTTATTAAATAAATTAAGTTTTATTTGAAAAAATTATGAGTTTAAAGCAGGTTTGCTTGCTTTTAAATTTATTGTATCTATTATATAATTGTGTTATAAGAATAAATAATTATTAAAATTCAAAAGTAAGTCAGGAGGAGATTCCTAATGATTTCAGAACTGGAAAATGGAGAAATAAAAATTGCAGTTGATACTAATGGTGCTCAATTAAAGAAATTAATTTTAAAAAAAGACGGAAAAAATTATCTCTGGCATGGTGATTCTAAATACTGGGGGAGAAGCGCACCTGTTTTATTTCCGATTGTTGGACGTTTAAAAAATAATCACTATTTTTATAAAGGACAAAAATATGAGATGACTCAGCACGGTTTTGCCAGAGATAAGGAATTTGAACTGGTGGAACAAAGTAAAAAACATTTGACATATCTATTGGAAGAGAGCAAAGATACTTTAGAAAAATATCCTTTTAAATTTAGACTACAGATTATATATAATATTGAGGGTAATTCCCTGGATATTACTTATCGAGTTATTAATCAGGATCAGAAAAATATCTACTTTTCAATTGGAGCGCATCCTGCTTTTTACTGGCCTCTTACTGAGAATGAAAAAAAAGAAGATTATTATTTAGAATTTGAAAAAAAAGAAACAGCTGATAAATATTTATTAGAATCAGGTCTGTTAAATAATCAGCGAAAAAACTTATTAAAAAACTCAAAAACTCTGGAACTAAAGCCAGAAATTTTTAAAGACGATGCCTTAGTCTTTAAAAATTTAGTATCAGAAAAAATAACTTTAAAAAGTAAAAAATCAGAAAGAGAAGTGAAAGTAGAATTTCAAAATTTCCCCTATCTGGGGATCTGGTCACAATCAGCAGAAGCTCCTTTTATTTGTATTGAACCCTGGCAGGGGATTGCTGATTCGGTAGATTCTACTGGAAAACTTGAAGATAAAGAGGGAATTAATGAGCTTGAACCAGGGCGAAAATTTGAGTGTACTCATATAATCAGTATTAATTAATTCTGTGACACATATCATATAAACTCCTTTTTAAAAATGCTATAATAACTTGAGAAGAATAATCAAGTATAAAAATAAAGGAGTTTTGATAATGAGTGCATTTTTAGGACCGATTCATATGTGGTTATATAATCAGATCCAGATAGTTGAAGCCAGAGAAGCAAAAATTGTTGCTAAGTTTAGTCAAAAATATTCAACAGAAATTGTTAATGATCTAATTCAGCCTTATCGTCAGCAGTATGGGGAATTAAAAGCAGATAAACCTCTGACCGAATTAATTGCTGGTAATGATATCCATCCCTGGCTGGAAGCTGCAATTAGCAGTGCTCAGAGTAGAGAAGCTGCAGTGGTATCAGTTTTATTGGACAAATATAATGACCAGGAGTTGCTTTTTACCATTTATGAAGAACAGGCAAAAGAGCTTGCGCAAAAAGCAAAAAAACGGGATGAGGTAAACGAGTTTGATTTAAATGAAGCATTTGAAATTATCAATGAGCATTTTGTGGAAAGGATGCCCTGTGATCGTTTGTCAGGAGCAGTTAAAGAGGAAAACAAGATAATCTGGAAACATCAGAATCAGCTGCATCAGGAATTCTGGCAGCAAACAGAGGTAGAATTGGAGTTAATGCATCAGCTTTATGCAAAATGGCTGAGTGTTTTTGCAGAAAATCTTAATTCTGCACTTGTTCATAAACGAGAGTTTGGAAGTAATTATTATAATGATATTTTTTATGTTAATTAGTATCTATAATTGCAAAAAAGTTATTTAAACCACTCAAATTTTGACATTCAAAATCAGGACTGATATTATATAGATACTCTTAAGAAATGTTTTATAAAGGAGAAGTGATATTATTAAGAAAAAGTTAGTTATTTTAAAAGACCTTCTCTCAATGTTTATTACACAGCATAGAAATCAAATTTCATATGTTATCGGCTTTATTACTGCCCTTGCTTTCGCTCTTATTTATTTTGAGATGGGCCTGGAGCTGGCTCTGGCAGTTCTTTTAGCCGGGATTTTAATATTTGAGATATTTGATCATTATTTTGGTGGCAGTCCTGATATTATTGTTATGGGTGTTGATAGTGAAGAAGATATGATGAAAACTCTGAAAAAGACGATGTCAAAAGCAATGAAAGAAAAAAATAAGCAAAATTCAAACCAAAATAATGACTAATTATAAAAAAACATCTTTTTTTAATTATACTTCCAAAGTAGGTAGCCTAATTAATTCAGACTATCTATTTGGAGGTATTTTATTTTTATTTGATTTGAACAAATATTCAGAAAAGTGTTACCTTGAAAATAGAATTATTATTAATTAATTGAGAGTAAATTGGCTGCAGAATAGATATAATTTTACATTTCTGTTATAATAAAGTTTAGAATGCTTGTTTTTATTTCTCTAATCAGCAAATAAAAATATAAATAGGAGCTAAGGATGAGAATACTTAAAAATTTATCTATTCAAAATAAAATCTTATTGGGAATTGGATTAAGTTTTGTTATGGCAATGATTTTTCTGCTGGCAATTGTAATTTATCAGTTTAATTATCTTTCCGAAGAAAATCAAACTTTGATGGAATTAGAGTTATTGGAAAGAAATTATGATAAATATGAAGCTCTGGTTAAAAGTAGAGCTCAAATTCTCTCTCAAGCTTATCAGATACGTCTGCAGGAGAGTCAGGAAAAAGATCAATCTTTTTCTGAAAATGAGTTAAAAAATTTGATGTCTAAATTAAATAATGAGATAGCCATTGATGATCTTTATTTTTACATTTATGATCTGGAGGGGAACACGGTTTCTCTGCCTCCAACTCCAAATTTAGAGGGTAAAAATAGAATGGAACTTCAGATTCAGGATAGAAAATTATTAGAAGAAATGATTAATCTTGTTAAAAATAAGGGTAGTGGCAGACTAAGTTATCCTTATATTAATCCTGATAATGGAATGATTGAAACTAAATATGGGTATCTACAAAAAATCGAAGGTACAGATATGTTTGTTGGCTCTGGCGGCTATCAGAGTAGTTATTATAATATTGTTTCTCAAATTCTTGCCAAAATAAAAAATATTCGTGATGAAACAATCTATTTATTTTTAATTATTTTTGGTATTATTGTTCTGATTATATTTTTAATAATATTTGATATTTCAAAATACATAAATCAGAATATAAAACAGATAGTTTCAGCTTTTAAGCGGGTAGAGAATGGGCAATTAAGTTTTCAGTTAGATATTAAAACTGAGGATGAATTTGGTAGCCTTGCTTCGGGGTTTAATAAGATGCTTAATAGAATAAAAAAACTTACCTATAATGATCCCCTAACAGGTCTGCCAAATTTAAACTTTTTAGAAAGTAATCTTTCGGAATCTTTAAAAGAAAATATAAGTAATGAGAGTCAAATTTATTTATTTACTTTGATAACAGATAATTTAACTCTGGTAAATAGTAATTATGGTTATCAAAAAGGAAATGATATTCTGCGAGAACTTTACCAGCGTTTAAGAAAAAGTTTGTCTGAGGAAATGACAATTGCTCGTAAAAGTGATGAATTCATTTTTTATTTTTCTTCAAACAAAAGCAAAGAGGAAGTAAAAGAATATGCTGGTGATATAATAAATACACTTTCAGAGCCTTATGAAGTTAATAATAATCTTATTTATTTAAAAATTAAAATTGGAATTGCTATTAACGAGCAGGGCGAAAATTGTTCGGATTTAATTAGAAAGTCAAGACTGGCACTTCATTTTGTGGATGAGAAAAATAATATTAAGTTTTTTGATCAGGAGATGTTGGGACAGCTGTCAGGTAGGTTGAATTTAGAAGGTAAGTTAAGGAAGGCAATAGTAAATGACGAGTTTCAGTTATTTTATCAACCACAGCTTGAAAGTCAATCAGATAGGGTTGTTGGAGTTGAAGCGTTAATTCGCTGGCAGCATCCTGAGGAGGGGAGGATTTCTCCGGGGGAATTTATCCCACTGGCAGAAGAGACAGGAATGATTTTAAGACTGGGTGACTGGATCTTAAATGAAGCGCTGCAGCAGTTAAAAGCCTGGCAAAATAGAGGTTATAATATAATTATGGCTGTAAATATAGCTCCTCAGCAATTTCAGCAGGAGAATTTTGTTGAAAAAATAGATAATTTGCTGGCTAAATATCAACTAGAAGCAAGATTTTTGGAGCTTGAAATAACCGAAAGAACAGTGATTAAAGATATAGAATATACTGTAGAAGTTTTAAGTAGGTTAAAAGAACTTGGCGTAAAAATATCTATTGACGATTTTGGAACCGGTTATTCTTCTCTTGAATATTTAAACCGTTTTGCTCTTGATAAACTTAAAATTGACAAGTCTTTTGTTCATAATCGGAGTAATTTAAATATTGTTAAAACTATTATTATGATGGGAAGTAATTTGGGACTGGAAGTGGTAGCAGAGGGTGTAGAGACTAAAGAAGAATTAGATTTTTTAAGAGAAAACAACTGCAATTATTATCAGGGTTATTATTTTTCGCGAGCTCAAAAAGCAGCAGTAATAGAGAAATACTTTACAGATAACAAGGAAGAAAGTGATTATTAAGTAAAGGAGTAGATTATGGATTTAACTATAAAGAAATTTGAAGAACTGAGTAACCAGGAATTATATAAAATTATTGAGGCAAGAATTAATGTTTTTGTTGTCGAGCAGGACTGTCCTTACAATGAATGTGATAATAAGGATCAACACTCCTTTCATTTATTTTATCAAGATCAGAAACAGATTGCAGCTTATCTTCGGATTATTTTGCCAGGTATATCCTATAAAGAAGCATCTATAGGGAGAGTACTGGTAAATAGGGAATACAGGAGAGAAGGACTTGGTCTGGAAATGATGGAACAGGCAATTTCTTTTATTAAAAATAATCTGGGTACAGATTCAATTAGAATTTCTGCTCAGGAGTATATTCTTAATTTTTACAGAAGTCTGGGATTTGAGGTTGTATCCGATAGATATCTGGAAGATAATATACCGCATTTTGAAATGCTGCTTAAATTGTAATTAAAGAAAGTTTTTGATAAAATTAAAGTGAGCAATTATTAATCGTGGAGGAGCTGTTTTAATTTGATAAATTTAGTTGATGCACTGGCTCTAGCAAAAGAATGGGCGCTGGATGTTGGTAAGATTCAGAAAGAAAAGTTAAAAAAAGAAAATTTAGAAATTAATACTAAAAGCACTTTAACTGATCTTGTAACAGAAATTGATTTATTGAGTGAAAAAATGATTAGAGAAAAGATTGAAGACAACTATCCAGCCCACAATATTCTAGGTGAAGAGAATGATTATGCTGATAAAAAAAGCAAATATACCTGGATTATTGATCCACTTGATGGAACAAATAATTATGCAAGTGGTTATCCTATTTATTCTGTGTCGATTGCCTTAAAATATAAGGGAGAAGTTGTACTTGGGGTTGTTTATATTCCAGAATTGGATGAGATTTATTCAGCAATTAAAGGCAGAGGAGCTTATAAATCTACAAAAAAAATAAATATTTCTAAAAAATCTGTCTTAAGTAATTCTTTAGTTGCAACTGGTTTTCCATATGATAAAAAAGTATCCAGAATTGATAATCTGGAACCACTTAATAGAATATTAAAAGAAATCAGAGGGCTCCGGCGTTCTGGAAGTGCTGCTTTTGATCTTGTTTCTGTAGCTTGTGGGCGCATAGATGCTTACTGGGAATTCAAACTTAAAGAATGGGATTTTGCAGCAGGAGAATTACTGGTTAAAGAAGCAGGAGGAGAAGTTTACAAAACTGAGATAGAAGGAGAGCCACTTTTTATAACAGGGAGCAAAGAATTAGTAAATCAATTAAAAACGATTATTGAAGTTATTTATAAAAAATAAAATTGAGCAGGTGAGTAGCAGATGAAAATTATTAGATATCAAAAAGATGAAAAAATAAAAAATGGAATTTTAAAGGACGAAACAGTGTTTGAGCTAAAAGGGGATGTTTTTTCAAACTTTTCTGTTGGACAGGAGGTTGCAAAGCTTGAAAAAATTAAACTTCTGGCTCCAGTCCAACCACCAAATATAATTGCAATCGGTTTAAATTACAGGCAGCATGCTGTAGAAACCGGAGCTGAGATTCCAGAGCGTCCGGTTATTTTTCTAAAAGCAACCAGTAGTTTAACTGAGCCGAATTCAGAGATCGTTTTACCCAAACTGGCTCCAGCTGAAGTTGATTTCGAAGCAGAGTTGGCAGTTGTGATTGCTAAAAAGGCTAAAAATATTGAGACTGTTGAAGTTGATGATTATGTTTTAGGTTATAGTTGTGCCAATGATGTTAGTGCACGCGATTGTCAGAAGAAGCTGGATAAGCAGTGGGCTAGAGGAAAATCATTTGATACATTTTGTCCTTTAGGTCCCTGGATTGAAACTGAGGTTGAACCTGATGATTTAAAGATTAAATCAATTTTAAATGGAAAAGTTATGCAGCAGTCAAAAACTTCAGATATGATTTTTAATATTGAGCAGCTGGTAAGTTATCTTTCACATAATATGACGCTGCTGCCAGGAACAGTTATTTTGACCGGCACACCCGAAGGGGTAGGTTTTGCCAGGGAGGAAAAGATTTTTTTAAGAGATGGCGACCAGATAACAATCGAAATTGAAGGTATTGGAAGTTTAAAAAATACAGTTCGCAAAGAAAAGTAAATTAAGTTAAAATAGAAAATTAGACCCTCATTGACTTAAAACGATTATAATTTAACTTTTAATTGAATATCAGCTCTTTAGGGAGGTTAATTATGCAGTTTTTCAATCAGAAAACTTTGGTTTTACTAATCCCTGTTCTCTTAGCTGTCCTTAGTTATGTTATTCATAGAGTAATTGCAAGTATTAAAAGAAAAAGGGCAGAAGAACTATTTACTAATTATCATAAAGATAGAATTATTTATTTTAGCAAAGAAGTTAATTTTTTTGGTCAAGAATCAGCTGGTAGAGCTCAACTTAGAGGTAATGGCTCTTTACTTTTAACTCCGGATGAACTACATTTTTTAAGATGGGTACCAAAAAAGAATATAGTTATACCTTTAGATAATATTAAAAACATAGAAAGAGTCAATTCATTTCTTGGTAAAAGGAAAAATAGTGAATTATTAAAAGTCGAATTTAGTAATAATCAGGGAGAAAAAGATGCAGCTGCCTGGCTTCTGGATAACATGCAGGTCTGGGAACAGGTAATCAAAGATAATTTGAAAGAATAAAAAATCGCTCTTAAGATCAGGATTTAAGCTCCCGGTCTAAAGAGCGGTTTTATTTTTACAGTAATTAATTAAACATTGTAACCTTTTAGGTTATTACGAAAGTTTTCTGTTAAATCTTCCATTTGTTCAATATAACCTGTCATTTCTTTAATTTTTTCAGAATAGCTATTAACACTGGCACTCATTTCTTCACTGGATGCTGAATTTTCTTGAGCAATTGCAGCAAGGTTATTAAAGTTTTCAATAACCTCTCTGATTTTTTTAGTTTCAGTATTTAAGCTGCTGACTATTTCTACAACCTGATCGGTAGCTGCTTCAATATCATTTGTAGCACTATTGCTCGATTCAGCAACTTCCTCCAAAGCCTGATTACTGGCTTCAAGGTTGCTAAACTGTTCACTGATACTTGAACTAAGTGTTTCAACATGTTCAGTAAATTCTCCCAGATTTTTTCTGATTGTTTCAACAGCCTGCTGAGATTCTTCTGCTAACTCTCTTACTTCTTCAGCCACTACTGTAAAGCCACGTCCATTATCAGAGGAACGTGCCGCTTCAATAGAAGCGTTAAGTGAAAGTAGATTAGTCTGGCCAGCAATTTCTTCAACTGTATCTACAATTTCCATTATTGTTTCAATTTTTTCCGAAAGTTGTTTTCCCAGTTGGTTAACATTAGCAAAGGCAGAGCGAACTCCACTGATTCGTTCATTTACATCAACAACTGCCTGAGTAGAGGAACGGATATTTTTAACAGCATTCTCGAGATTATCACGGCTTTCCTGACCCGCTTCAGCAAGTTTTTCAATTTCTTCAACATTCTGATTGACTATATAGGCAGATTCTTCAGTTTCCTGAGCCTGAGCCTGTGCTCCCTGAGCAACTTCATCGACAACTGTAGAAATGCTATCAGATACTTCTTCCATATCTTCAGCCAGCTCGACAAAATCTTCAGTAAAATTATGCATATCATCAGTTCCACCCTTAAGGAAGAGTATATCTTCTCTTAATTTAGATTTAATCTGACGTAGCTTTTCAAATAATTTTTCAAAATCATCAGCAGTTTGCAGCCTGTTTTCGTCATCGAGATTTAGGGCTTCTATTTTGCTTAATTCATCATCAATAGCTTTAATAGGTGACATTAAAATTTTGCTGATAATTGTCAGAATAATTCCCAGCCCTGCTGCTCCGCCCAGATTAACTTGCCATCCTGCCGTAAATTGTGGCAGAGATATTAAAGCAAAACTTGAGATAAATCCAATTAAGCCCATTTTAGCAGGGATACTCTTTAAAAAACCCAGACCTAAAATTTTTGAAAAGAGATATTTCTTCTTATTTCTAAAAGATTTTTCAAAGCTGATATGAATAGTCAAAAAATCTCTGCCATCATCAAGAGTACCTCGATCAATTTCTTCTACCTCGATAGGTGTTTTGAAAAAAGAAGAGCTTCCCTCCAGAAGTCCCAGAAAATAGTCATACATACCCCGCTTTGATTTATAAGTCATTTCGATCTGATTATCATTTAATTCTTTTGCTCGCAAACGAGGAGGATTAGCTCCTGGAAGCATTTCTGTTAACTGTAGGTGAACTGTATCCATTAACATCAAAAAGTTTTTCAAAGTTCTGTTGCTAAAATAGGAAGGAAACCATTTAGAAAAAGTTTCAATATTTTTAATCCCCATCTCATGCCAAATTTCTCTGGGATCTTTACCAACATCCTGGCCTAAATATTTCATTAGATCTTTTGTTTTTTGATCTTCAATAGTTGTCATTGGAGTAATAATTAAATCTTCCTTAAATCCTGCTTTCTTTTTAGCTTTATTGACTTTTTCCTCCCCATATGTTCTGGTTAGAGTACTCAGCCAGGTCGAGACGACTGTTCCTTTCATAAACTTCCCTCCATTTATTTATTATATAATTTTAAAATTTATTTACAGACAAAAATAAAATAGCTTCTTCTTTAATAAGCTATATTAATAATAATTCGTGATAGGTAGAATAATCCCTGCTTTTAATAGGAAAATTTAATAATATTTGTATAGATACCGTTTATAATTCCAATAACCGGTATTTATTTATACATTTTTAGCTGTAGATGATATAATAAAATTAAGTTTTAGAGTACCCTATAAAATATTTGAGGAGTTTTAAGTAATGAATTACGAAAAAATAGATTTTAAATTTGGTCTTCCCCTTAACATTTCTCTTAATTCACTTGTAAAACAGCAAAAATTTAATCGAAGTTTAAAAATCATCTGGCTTTTAAAGGGTAAAATAACTTATAGCAACAATAGTGAGTCCAGAGATATAATAAATTTAAAGGCAGGGGAAATTAAGATAATTAATAGTTATACCCCCTTTCAGCTGCTTAGAAAATCAAAAGATGCTGAATATCTTGTTTTTAACTTTAAATATAGTTATTTGTTGAATTTAATTTCTAACTTTGAAACTAAGATATACAAATTAAATAATCAGGATAATCTGACTAAGATTAAATATTTAATTGCTTTAATAGCCAGAGATTATTTTTCTTCTCATTATCAAGTGGAAGAAAAAATAAAGAAAAATCTAGCTGAACTTTTTCGAGAGCTGAATAACAATTACTGTATTTATAATCAACGTCAGGATCAATTTTATCAGGAAGCAAGGGGAAATATAGTACTTAAAGTGATTGAAAAATTGGAAAATCAAATTCAAAAAAATTTGACATTAAAGGAAATTGCAGAAGAATTACATTATAATAGTTCTTATCTATCAGAAAAATTTAAACTATTAACTGGAGTTAATTTCAAAAAATTTTTGGACCGATTGCGGCTGGAAAAAATACTGTCAGAACTTCTTTATACAGATCAAAATATTAATCAGATTGCACTTAAAGCAGGTTTTAGAAATGTGAAGAGTTTTTATAGAGTATTTAATGAGTATTTTGAAGAGAGTCCGCTTGCAGTAAAGAAAAATTATCCCCAACTAAAAAAGCTAAATTTAATTGAAGAGTTTGGTGAGCTCAGTTATTATATTCAATATTTTGAGAAAGTAATCAAATACTTTAAAGAAAATAATTTCAGTCAGGTTAAAAAAATAGAGAGTGAAATTAACTTAATTGAGTCAGAGAGAATAAAAAATGTAAGGCCTGTCTGGCAAAAACTAATTAATGCTGGAACAGCTCAAAGTATTCTGGATTCAAATCTACGCCATCAGATTAGAGAGCTTCAGCAGGAGATAAATTTTGAATATTTACGTTTTGAAGGTATCTTTAATGATGATCTGGAAGTTTGTAAAGGTGATAGTCTGGAAAACATCCATTATAACTGGAAACTTGTTGATAATATAATAGATTTTATTTTAGAAAATAATTTAAAACCATTTATTACCTTAAGTTTTATGCCTGAGCTACTGGCCAGTCAAAAAGATAAAACTATTTTTTATTATCAGGCTAATTTTTCGCCACCTCAAAAAATAGAAGCCTGGCTTGAGCTGATTAATGCATTTATAATACATTTGATTAATAGATATAGTATTGAAGAGGTAAAAAGCTGGTATTTTCAGGTCTGGACTGAATTTCCTCATCAGGGTTTTCACTGGGCTGGAACAGAGCTTGAATATTTTGAATTTTATGCCAGGACAGCTGAGAAAATAAAAGGTATTTCTAAATTACTGCGAGTTGGACCGGCTTCAGAAACATTTTTTGAAGAAAATTTTCTTTCTCAAAAATTTTTGAAATATGCAGAAAAAAATAATATTGCTGTAGATTTTTATAATATCAATCTCTATCATAATTCAGTGCCAGTAATCGAAGAAGAAATTGATATGAGTCAATTTTATAAGGAAAGTACCCTGGAAGATATTAAATTTAAGTTTAAAGAAAAGGATTACTCAATAAAGATGTCTAAAAAAATAAAAAAACTGCTGCAGGATTATTATCCGAAGGCAGAATTAATAGCAACCCGCTGGAATGTCAGCTGGAATGCAAAAGAACTGGTACATGATACTGCTTTTATGTCAGATTTTATAATAGATAATGCCTTAAAACTTCAGGATTATTTAGATGGGCTGGGTTATTTAAATTTATCAGATTTAATTTCGGAGTGGCCGATTAACGAATTACCATTTTTTGGTGGCAGAGGATTAATGAATACAGAGGGAATTAAAAAATCTGGTTATTATGCCTATATAGTTTTATCAGAACTGGGAGATAAGATTATTGCACAGGGTGATAATTATATAATTACTGCCCGGGGAGATGATCTTCAATTTTTGATTTATAATTATGCTTATTTGAGTAAAAGTTATCAAAATGCTGATTACAGTATTATTGATAAATATAACAGGTATCAGGTTTTTGAAAATAAATCTGACCTGAAATTTATATTTAAACTTAATGGATTAAAAGGCAAGTATAAGCTCAGTCAGTATAAATTGAATAGAGATTCTGGTTCTGCTTTTGATCAGTGGTTGAAGATGGGTGCTCCTTCTGACCTGAATAATCATGAAATTAAATATTTAAAATACAAATCATTTCCTGATTTAAGAATTGAATATCTCGATCTGGAGGGTAAGTATAAACTTCAGGGTGAAATTAAAAGTCATGGGATAGAATTTTATCTGCTAAGAAAACAGTTTCAAATTTAACTAAAAACTAAATATTTATAGGAAAAAATAGAAACCCAAAGAAAAGAAACAGTTAATTATCTTTTCTTTGGGTTTTAATGATTTGTTTCTGAATAAATTCAATTTAACTGGATTTTTATTTATTAATTCCAAATAAATAGAGACGAAATTACAATATTTTTATTTTATAATGTTATTAGAAGTTATATAAGAGTTAGTTAAATCTAACATAAGTCCTATAAGACATGATTTTCGTAGTTCAGCTCAATCCGGAAGGGCCGGACTAAATCCATTAAAAAACTAGGAGGACTTATTAATGTTAAATAAGCCAGATCAAAAAGAAATTAAAAAGAAAAGAGAAAAATTGAAAGAAAAGGGAAAGTATCATAACGCAGAAAAATGGCAGATTGCATTTTTTGCTTTAAATAATACTGCTACAAACACAGCCTTTTTATTAATAATGTATTATGCCTTTTTTACTCAGAATGTTTTAGGTTTATCAGCAGCTATTGTTGGTGGTATAGCAACTGCAATGAGAATGTTTGATGGTTTTACCGATCCGATTATTGGGTTTGTACTTGACAAGACTGACACTAAGTTTGGAAAATATCGTCCCTTTATGCTAGTAGGAAATATTATTTTAGTAGTAATGCTAATAGCCCTGTTTCATGTCCCACCTGAATGGTCAGAACAGACAAAGTATATTGTTACAGCAGTTTTATATGGTTTAGCAATTATTGGGTATACTTTTCAGACTTCCTGTACTAAAGGAGCTCAGGCAGCTCTAACTAATGATCCAGCTCAAAGACCACTTTTTACTTTTTTTGATGCAATATATAACACTTTATTATTTTCTGGTGGTACCTGGTTTATTATGACCTATATGGCACCTAAATATGCTCAGAATGTTAATGATCCTGCCTTATGGTCAACTGTATCTATTGTATTTATGGCTGCTTCTTTTGTGATGACTATCTTAGCAATTATTGGTATCTGGTCAAAAGACAGAACTGAATATTTTGGACTGGCTGAAAATTCTAAAGAAGTTAAATTTAAGGATGCCTGGGAAGTATTAAAAAACAACAGACCTTTGAAAATGTTAATTGTGGCTGCTTCTACTGATAAATTAGCTATGACTGCAAGAAGAGCTGGTTTCGTTTACTTCTTTTCCAATATTCTATATAATACTGCTCTTCAGGGTAAATTTACACTCTGGGTGACAGTACCAGCTGTAATAGTTACCTATTTAGGAGTTAAATATGCAGAAAAAGTTGGTCTTAAAAAATCTTTTGTTAGATTAACCTGGGGTGGAACAATATTAGTTTTAATGCTTGTTGTTGCTACACCATTTTTAGCATCAGGAGAATTTTCAACTCAAGTATTAATTCTTTTAATACTTTTAGGTGCTCAATATTCAGTAAGTCAGTTAGCTGGTAATATTGTTATTCCAATGATTGCCGACTGTACCGATTACGAAACTTATCGCTCAGGCAGATTTATGTCTGGATTCATTGGCACTATTTTTTCCTTTGTGGATAAAATGATTTCTTCTTTAGGTACAGTAATAATGGGGCTTAGTATTTCACTGGCAGGATATGGTGCCCAAAAGATTCCACCCAACTCTCCTGTTGGTCAGGGGCTGGAAATTGCCATAATGTTTATTGTTTTTGGTTTACCATTAATCGGGCATGTGGCATCTCTAATTGCTATGAAATTCTATCCTCTTGATGCAGAAAAAATGGCCGAAATTCAGGATGAAATCGATGAGAGGAAAACTGTAGCTTCAACTACTGCTTAATAATTTTGAATTAATAGTATAATGAATGAAATATTATTAGGGCTTTTCTAAAATTATATATATTAGAGAAGCTCTATAATTATATTTTTAAAATTTTAAATAAACGGAGTGATAAAAAATGGAATCACAATTTTTATATCCTGCTGAATCTGCAACCCGTCAGGTGATTGATTTATCAGGGATCTGGAAGTTTAAAGTTGATTTTGAAGAAAAGGGGAGAGAAGAAGGCTGGCAGAACGGTTTAAATGATTACAAAGAAGTGCCTGTTCCTTCAAGTTATAATGATCTTTTTACAGATAAAGATATTAGAGAACATGTTGGAGACGTCTGGTATCAGACAGAATTTTATCTGGCAGAAGAATGGCAGCAAAAAAATATTAACCTGCGCTTTGGCAGTGCAACTCACAGAGCGGAAGTCTGGCTAAATGGCGAAAAAATTGCTGAACATGAAGGCGGATATATGCCCTTTGGAGCAATTATTAATGAAGCAGCTGATTTTGGAGCCAAAAATACTCTGGTTGTAGTTGTTAATAATGAATTAGATTTAACAACTATCCCTACAGGACAGATTAAAGAATATGATGATGGCAAAAGGAGACTCTTCCCTTATTTTGATTTCTTTAATTATGCTGGAATCCACTCTGCAGTAAAACTGCAGCTTCTGCCTAAGGACTATATTTATGACATTAGCACAGTTACAGATTTTGATGATAGTACCGGTATTGTAGAATATGAAATTAAAAGCAGCTCTCATTCTGAAATAAGGGTTGAATTAAAGGACGCTGACGGCGAAGTTGTTGCCCAAAACTCAGGTGCAGAAGGCAGATTGAAGTTTGAAGACGTTAAGCTCTGGCAGCCTGGAGAAGGATATCTCTATAATCTGGAAGTAAGTCTGTTAAGTGCAGGAGAGCTGGTCGATAATTATCCACTGCCGGTAGGAATTAGGACAGTTGAAGTTAAAGGCAACCGCTTTTTAATTAATGATGAGCCATTTTATTTCAAAGGTTTTGGTAAGCATCAGGACAGTGAGATTAACGGACGCGGTTTTGATCCGGCAGTAATGATCAGAGATGCTGAGCTTTTGGACTGGATTGGAGCTAACTCAGTTCGCACCTCACACTATCCTTATGACGAAGAATTTTATCGAATGTGTGACCGCAGAGGGGTTGTAGTAATCGATGAAACTCCTGCAGTCGGACTTTTTGATATGAATATGAACTTCCTGGCTGCAGGTACAGGTAAAGAATCGGAGTTCTTTGAAAAAGAAATTGTCCACGAGCAGACAATAAAAAATCATAAAAGAGAAATTAAGCGTTTAATGAAGAGAGATAAAAACCATGCTTCTGTTGTTATGTGGTGCCTGGCCAATGAACCGGATAGTGCTCAAAAAAGAGCAGAAGAATACTTTGCAGAAATTTTCTCCTTTGCCCGGGGCCTTGATCCTCAAAAGAGACCTCTTACGTTTACCAATATTATGACTGCCCCCTATGGCAAGTGTAATGTAGCCCAGTTTGCTGATGTGATATCGCTAAATCGCTATTACGGCTGGTATATCATTGGGGGTTCTGAACTAGAATATGCTCAGAAAGATTTTGAAGAAGAACTTGCCGGCTGGGAAAAAGAAGGAAAGCCAATTGTAATGACCGAATATGGTGCAGATACCAAGGCAGGTATTCACAAACTACCTTCAGTTCAGTGGTCTGAGGAGTATCAAAATGAATATTTAGAAGTTCAGCATCAGGTTTTTGATAACTGTAATTCAATAGTTGGAGAACAGATGTGGAATTTTGCTGACTTCCAGACTGTAGAAGGTATTTTAAGAGTTAACGGCAATAAAAAAGGTGCTTTTACCAGAGACAGGCAGCCTAAGATGTCAGCTCATCTTTTAAAAAAGAGATGGGAAGAAATGCCGAATAATTATAAAGCTTAAACAATAGTGAAATGATTCTTTTGTACCCGGTCCAAATAAGCCTATCTGGACCGGGTATAAGTAAAATATATCACAAATAAGAGCGGGTGAAAAAATGAACCTTATTGATAATTATCTAAAAGAAAAAGAATATCTGATCTGCATTGATTCTGATGGTTCAGCGATTGATACAATGACTGAAAAACATAAAAAAGCTTTTGGTCCGCAGGCAGTTAAAGTCTGGCAGTTAGAGGAGATGGAAGAAGATTTTTTGAAACACTGGGATAAGGTTAATCTTTATTCTCACAGCAGAGGTATCAACCGCTTTCAGGGTCTGGTTAAAACTTTTAATGAATTAAAAAAAGAAGGTTATCAACTGCCCCAAATTAATCAGATTGAAAAATGGACTCAAGAAAGCAGCGAATTATCCAACCCTGCTTTAAAAAGAGCCATTAAAAATAATGAGAATAATCAGCAGCTTAAATTAGCACTTCAATGGAGTCAGCGGGTTAATCAGGAGATTTCAAAACTGGAAAAAAATCAGGGAAAAGTTTTTATAGGAGTTAAAAAATCACTTGCTGAAATCTCAGCTAAAGCAGATCTAGCAGTTGTTTCTTCAGCTAATCAGGAAGCTCTTTTAGATGAATGGGAGAGTTATGATTTAAAGAAGTATGTTAAAGTCATACTTGGTCAGGAAGCTGGTTCGAAAGCTGCTAACATTAAGGATTTAAAGGCAAAAGGGTATGATAAAAATCAAGTATTAATGATCGGTGATGCACCGGGAGATTTAAGAGCCTCTGAGAAAAATGAAGTATTATTTTATCCGATAATGCCCTGTGAGGAAGAAGAATCCTGGCAAGAATTTGCTAATCAGGCAGCAGAAAAGTTTTTCAGTGGAAATTATCAGGGTGAATATGAAGAAAAGCTGATTAAAAAATTTAATTTTATTTTAAAGTAAAAAAACGGAGGTAATTATGGTAGATTTAAAAGCAAAGCCTTTTTATTTAAATGATGAAGATATTAAATGGGTAAAAGACACAATTTCTGAAATGTCACTGGAAGAAAAAATCGGCCAGTTATTTATCACCAGGATTCATGGTGATTTGGCTGATCCGGATAATGCAGAAATTGTGAAGAAGTATCATGTTGGTGGAATCAGATATGCCAGTAAAAGATCTGAAGAAGTTTATAATTTTATCAAAGATATGCAGGCAGCAAGTAAAATTCCACTGCTGGCAGCAGCCAACTGTGATAATGGTGGCGATGGTGCTTCAACAAATGGAACTTTTATTGCCAGTGGAGCAATGACTGAGGCCTCAGAATCAGAAGAAGTGGCCTATAATGCAGGTCTGGTCAGCGGTCGAGAAGAAGCAGCTCTCGGAGTAAACTGGAATTTTGATCCCTCAGTTGATATTTTATATAACTGGCGGAATACAATTGTTAACACCAGAGCCTATGGAAACACACCGGAGAAGGTAATTAAATATACCTCAGCCTATCTTGAAGGTTTAAAAGACAGCGAAGTTGGTGAAATTGCTACCTGTGTTAAGCATTTTCCCGGTGATGGTGTTGAAGAAAGAGATCAGCATCTGGTTTTAGGAATTAATGATTTTGAGCCAAAAAAATGGGATCAGACTTTTGGTAAAGTATACAAACACCACATTGACAATGGTCTGATGAGTATTATGGCCGGTCATATTGCAATGCCGGAATACTCAAAACAGCTGAACCCGGAATTAAGCGAACAGGATATTATGCCGGCAACTCTGGCTTCAGAGTTATTAAATGATCTCTTAAGAGATAAATTGGGCTTTAACGGTCTGGTAGTAACAGATGCCTCACATATGCTAGGAATGACAGCTGCTATGTCAAGAAAGGATTATGTCCCTGGTGCAATAGCTGCTGGCTGTGACATGTTTTTATTCTTTAATGATAAGGAAGAAGATTTTCAGTTTATGCTGGAAGGCTACAAAAATGGAGTAATTACAGATCAAAGATTAAATGAGGCACTGGAAAGAATTTTAGGACTCAAAGCAGCAATTAATCTTCATCAGAATTCGGAGGCTGATCAGTTAGTACCGGCAGAAGATAAGCTTGAGATAATTGGTCAGAAGGAACATCATGAAATGGCTGCAGAGGCTGCCGATCAGGGAATTACTCTGGTTAAAGACAGCCTGGATCAGCTGCCGATAACCCCGGAGACTCATCCAAGAATAAAATTATATTATCTCTATGGAGAGCTTGGTGGAATTTATAATAGCGATACCTCATCCAGAGAAAGAATTATTGAAGAACTGGAAAAGGCAGGTTTTGAGGTTGATTTAAACGAAGGTGAATCCCGTGAAAAAGGTAAAATAATGGAATATCGTGATAAATATGATGCAGCTTTTGTTTTTGCTGATGTTAGGGGTTATGCCCAGCAGAATAATTACAGGATTAAGTGGAAGTCTCCAATGGATAATGAGGTTCCCTGGTATGCTGCTGAAATTCCAACAGTATTTGTTTCCTTAAATTATACCAACCACTTTATTGATGTACCTATGGTTAAAACTTTTATCAATGCTCACGGAAATACAAGTGAAATTATCAGACAGACTATTGAAAAGATAATGGGTAAATCTGATTTTAAAGGTTCTTATAATGAAAATGTTTGGTGTGATATTTGGGAAGCAAAGAGATAGCATAATAACGGCACCGGGTACCTGAAAAAAATCCCAGGTACCCGGTACCAAATAAATTAGCTCCTTATTAAATTAATATAGATGAAGTAAAAGGCCTTACAATCTTTACAGATGTAGGGTCTTTTACTTTTTAATTGTCTGATTTAAGTTATAATATCTTTAGATAAGATAAAATAACTTTATAAATATATTGATTTGAATTTAATAGTTAAATGAGTAAATTTATAAAAGTGATATTTTAATAGAATAGGAGTGGTTTTATGTCAGGTAAAAGATTTCATCCATCTAAAAAGAAAAAATTATTTTCAGAAAAAAGATTAAAAAGTTTAAAACCGGCTGAAATGCTGTCAAAGTTAAATTTAAAAGAGGGAGATATATTTGTTGATGTAGGAGCAGGGAATGGATTTTTCTCACTGCCGGCAGCAGAAATAGTTGGTGAAAAGGGAAAAGTTTATTCTGTTGATGTAGAAATAGATATGCTTTTGGATTTAAAACACAGAGCTCAGCAGGCGGGCTTAACTGACAGAATAGAAATTTGTAAGAGCGAGGATAATGATGCCAACCTGCATCAGAGTGCAGATTTTATGCTTTTTGCTTATCTTTTTCATGAGGTAGAAGATAAAGCTGAGTTTTTGGATAACTATTTTAATTTTTTAGAGAAGGGTTCCAGGGTTGTTTTTATTGAGTGGGATCCAGATCAAAGAGAAGAGGGTCCACCACTTCATCATCGGGTTAAAAGTGAGCAGTTAAAAGCTATGCTGGAAGAGAGAAATATTAAAAATATAGAAGTTAAAGCTATAGATTATAATTCTTATTTGATCAGCGGGCTTAAAGTTTAGAGGATTTTATTAAAAAAAGAGTTAAATATTATGGTTCTTTAACAAATGTTGTGAAATCTAAATAGCATCCATTGAATCATGTTAGCTCTTTGATTTTTTAAATTTCTCTTAAATACTTAGTAATGATAAATATACTCGGCGTTTTAAGTTTTCAACTTTGGGAACACCGTAGCCAATTCTTTTGATTAATTTGATTTTGTTGTTTAATCCTTCAGCAAATCCGTTGGTTATTCTAGTCTTAAAATAGTTAATAATATGCTGTTCCCAGCGTTTCACTGTTCCTTTAGCTCTATAGAAAAGACTTAATTTAGACTGACTAACATTTTCATACCAGTGATTTAAAGCTTGAATAGATTCTTTAACATCAGGAATTTGGAGTAAATCACGGAATTCTTCTTTTAGCTCCCATGCTTTTTCTAAAGCAGGAGATAGTTTGAAGATCTCTATCAGTCGCTGGTGTCCGTCATCATCAAGGTCTTCACCAGCCATTAGAAGGGTTAGTCTTGATTTATAGAACTTCTTTCTATTAGCAGCAGTCTGTTTATCCTGCTCCTCTTTTCTCAGCTTATCTAGGGCATTATTAATGGCTGTAACTAGATGAAACTTATCAACCACTATTTTAGCATTTGGAAAAACAGTTTCTGCAACAGCTTTATATGGACTCCACATATCCATGGAGAAGTACTTGATCTGCTCCCGCAGTTCCTCAGGCCAGGTATTGAAGTACTCTATAAGATCCTTCTTTTTTCGAGAGGATAGAACTTCAATTAGCTTACCGTTAATTGGATCAGTTAAAGCAACTGCGTATTTATGTTTTTTCTTGATTGCAAATTCATCAATACTGATAGCTTCAACTTTATCTAAAGTTTCCAGCTGAGCCTTTTCTATCATAGTATCTATTTGAGTATTAACTGAGTTTTTAATACTTGTATAGCTGAGATCATTTTCTCTTGCTACCCTTGAATAATCACGGCCATCAGTCTGCTTTAAAAGATAGAATTTAAAACGCTCAGTTTTCCTGGAATAACCAGGAATACTCTTAAGATTTTTTGGTATTGCTCTTTTGCCACAATGCTTGCAGCTATAGCGTTTTTTAACTATTTTAATAACAACTTTTTTATCTCTAAAAGGAACATCCTGAATACTTTGAGGACGCCTATCATGAATATTATCTGCCTTTTTGCCACAGATAGGACACTTAACATGATCTGTTTTGTAATCAACGATAAAAGTTAAATATTTTTCTGTTTGGATTAATTCTGTTGCCACAAGGTCTGGTAAATCTAATAAATCTGTGACAAGATTATTATGCATTTGCTTGACTCTTTCATTGAATTTTTGGTGTGCAAACTAATTAATTCAACAGAGTCAGGCAAATGCCTTTTTTTATTTAGATTTTTTTAGATTTACAGTTTTTTCTTCACAACATTAATTATACAACCAAAATTATTTTAATTTATTAACAAAGTACAGTCTCCTATTTTACTGAGACTGTACTTTTTTTATGTGTGCTCCGTAAATTATTCTGATAGTAGATGAAAGTCCTACCTATGTTGTGGCATGTATCATGTAGAAGTCAACAGTGACAGGGTGTTCACCGCGAGGTGGAATCTGAAGAGTCTGAGACGTGCTGTTAGTCCAAAACATTATGTGAACCAGAGGTGGCATCTGTAAATGGCGATTCGCCATAAAAACGAAGAAGCTCAATGCCGGTATAAAAACCATGCAATCTAGGCCGGATTTGCAGATGTGATTAGGGTTGGAATGACAGTAAGATAGAATAATTGACCGGAGGAGTTCTGTATTTGTCTGAAACTGAAACTAGTTTTAGTAAGTCGAGGCATAACCTGAACGGGAAAACCAAGATAAAGCAGATACAGAGTTCAGATGGCGTCAATAGTAGCTATGATGACTGGTCCTTAGATAGCAGGGCGAGCTGCAGGAGGATAAAACCAGTTTAGCAAAGGACAGCCAGCGCAGTCGAAGTTGAAGATATTACAGGAGTGGTAAACAGATTTTAATGGTTTAAACATTGCTTAAAGCAATGGGTCAGGCTGGTAGCCGGAGGGAGAAATCTAATCCCAAAGGTGGTAGGCCAGAAACACCATAACCTCAGTAGTAATATGTCAGAGGGGGCGATTGGTGAGAATCTAAAACGTGGCTGATAATATTATGAAGATAGGGTCTGTTCAACTGGACTGTAGAGTTGAAGACTGGTAAGTCGTGAAGTAAGGACTGGTGAAAGAGATAACTAAGAAAACGTACTACACTCTTAAAGATAAAGTAACAAAGATTAGAAATATGAAAGTAGCCGCAAAACATGTCTTAGATAACGGTGGTAATGCAGGTGTTGATAGAATAGATACAGTAGAATTCAAAGAAAACTATGCAGTTCACATGAGAGAACTATACAGAGAATTCTTAGAGAATAGATATCAACCCAAACCAGCACTGAGAGTATTTATCCCAAAAAGTGATGGAAGACAGCGACCACTTGGAATACCTACAGTTAAAGATAGAATAGCTCAGGCTGCAGTGAGAGGAATACTGGAACCGATATATGAAAAAGAATTCTGTGACTGTTCTTTGGGATTTAGAAAAGGTAAATCGCAGATTGATGCGATAAACAAAATAGAAGAATACAAAGAACAGGGCTACAAATGGGTATTAGATGCAGACATTAAAGGGTTTTTCGATAATATAGATCATGAGCTTTTAATAAAATTTATCAGGCAAAAAGTAACAGATGGATGGGTAATTGAAATAATAAAATCGTGGCTGACCATGGGAGTCATGAAGGATGGAGAATATATACCCACAAAAAAAAGAACCCCTCAGGGTGGCTTATGCTAAGCTTAGCATAATAACTTTCTTTGCATAAGGCGGGCCTTTAAGTCCATTGCTTAGTAATATCATGCTGGATGAACTGGATAAAGAACTGGAGAAACGCAATCATAAATTCTGTCGCTATGCTGATGATAGTCAGATCTTTGTTAAAAGCAGAAAAGCGGCTAAAAGAGTTATGAAAAGCATAACTGTATTTATTGAAAAGAAACTGAAACTTAAAGTTAATACAACAAAAAGTGCAGTCGGCAGACCCTGGAGAAGGAAATTCTTAGGGTTCTCATTTTATCGAAGGAAAGGTAAAGTAAGGATTAGAGTCCACCCGAAATCAATCAAGAAAATTAAAGCAAAAATAAAAGAACTCACATCGAGAAATAAAGCCTGGACAATGAAATATCGTTTTAAGAAATTAAAACAGACAATCACAGGCTGGGTCAGCTATTATAAAATAGCTGATATGAAAAGCAAAATGAGAGCTCTTGACCAGTGGACAAGACGACGAATAAGGATGTGCTACTGGAAAAGGTGGAAAAGGGTTAGAACTCGTTTTAGGATGCTCAAGAAACTGGGCATTAAAGAATCTAAAGCGTGGGGATATGCTAACACAAGAAAAGGCTACTGGAGAATTTCCATTAGTCAAATACTTACAAGAACCTTTACCAACAAATTTCTAAAGAAGCTGGGATACCTTAGTTTTACGGAATGATATACACAAGTAATTAATTCTTAATGAACCGCCCAGTACCGAACGGTACGCTGTGGTGGTGTGAGAGGACGAGAAATAAATTAATTATTTCTCTCCTACTCGATTTAAAAATTAAAGTTTAGCTTTCTATTTTGCGGATTACTAATATTAATGATTTAAAAGGTGAATTGAAATATGAAATGTATCTAGAGTATTAATTAGCGAAATAATTTGACAATTCAAAAAAATGATATTATAATAATATCAGACATCAGATGAATGATGAATGATAGGAGTTGATTAAATGGATAAAAATAGAAGAAGACGTGAGCAGCCTCTTTATATACAAATCTATAACGAATTAAAAGCAGAAATAAAAACTGGGATTTTTGAAGATGAAGATAAATTACCACCACTTAAAGATCTAACTGAGATGATGTCAGTTAGCAGGAGCACAATTAGAGAAGCTATTGGAATTTTAGAAAGTGATGGTCTAGTAAAAAGAATGCAGGGTATTGGAACATTAATCACTCGTTCTCAGATAAATGGAATGGAAAGATTAAAAAGTTTTACTGAAAGTATAAAAGAACAGGGTTTAGAGGCAGGAACTAGTTATAAAAAATTGAGTTGGGAAAAAGCAGATCAAAATTTGGCTGATATTTTAACTGTAGAAAAAGGTACAAAAGTTGCAGTTATTGAAAGAACAAGAACTGGTGATGGAAAGCCAATGATCTACAGTATAGATAAACTTCCGCATACAATAATTCCAGAAAATTTTATGTTAGATGATTTAGATGAATCATTATTTACTTATTTAAAAGAAAATTGTGGAATTGAATTAGAATTTTCTCAACTAAATGTCAGAGCAGCTGGTGTTGAAAAAGATATAGCTAAAAAATTGGAATTGAAAGCAGGGGCACCTGTTTTAAGTGCTGAAGAAACTTATTTTAATGTTAAGATGGAACCAATTTTATACTGTGTAAATATTTATCGTACAGACAGATTTTATTTTCAAATTTCAAGTCGTCGTTGATTTAGGCTTACTAACTTTCCTTAAATACATAATTGATAATTGCCGAGGAAAGTTTTATTAAATAAAAGAAAAAATATTAAAGGGGGAAAAGGTAAATGAAAAGATCAATTTTTGTTATTGTTGTATTAATGCTGGTTTTAGCTTCAATTGCTTCTGTGGTTTCTGCTCAAGAAGAGGTAGTGCTTAAAGTATGGGATAATTATTTTAGGCAAGCAAATGATCAAATAATTAAAGATGCTATGGAGAAATTTAAGCAGAAACATCCAAATGTTAGCTTTCAACGTGTAGCGAGACCATTAGATGATCTAAAAATGCAGATAATGGCCGCTTTACCAAAAGGTCAGGGTCCTGATATTATGACTGTAAATAATGCAGAAACAATGATGGGACCACTAGTTAGAGGAGGTCATTTGCTAGCACTAGACAAATATGCAGAAGAATATAACTGGGAAGATAAAATATTATCTCCTGCAGTTATGAACAGAGCTCGTTATTCTGAAGATGGTACAGTCTTAGGTAAAGGTAACCTTTATGCTGTCCCATTTATGGGAGAGTTAGTAGGTGTTTACTATAACAAAGAAATATTTGAAGAGCTTGATCTAAATATACCTCAGAGTTTAGAAGAATTCGAAGAAGTATTAAAAACTCTCAAGGATGCAGGGTATATTCCAATTACTTACGGTGGTTTAGATGACTGGCAGTTTTTCCATCTTTATGGTGAAGTCTTAGGAAGTGTTCTGGCTCATGACATGGGTGCAGATAATGCTCAAGAATATCTAGATGATATTGTTCTTCGGTGGGATGAAGATCGGAGTTTTGTTAATAAAAGCACTCAAGAATCAGCATCTATTTTACAAGAGTGGGTGGAAAATGATTATTTTGTTGATGGGTTTTCCGGTTTAAATGGAGATGATGCCTTGCCAATCTTTACAGCTGGTAAAGCAGCAATATTTATTCAGGGAAGCTGGTACAGTGGAGATATAACTGTATCTGATATTGAAGCAGGATTTTTCCCATTTCCTCCTTATAAAAAGGATGGAAAATTACCGCCTCAGGTTGGCGGAATGCTTGTTCCCTATGGTATAAGTGCTTACACAGAACATCCTGATCTGGCTGCTGAGTTTATTGATATAGTTATTTCTTCGGAATCTACTAATGAACATTTGATAGATAATAACAGTCTACCAGCTTCAGTTCCAGTAGATACTTCTGAATTAGAAAGGGGTACATTAAAATACGATATTTATACTACTTGGAATGAAGTGAATGACTCTGGAAGACTAGGGCACTATTTAGACTGGATTTCATCTTCAATGTGGGACACTATGGGAGAAGCAGGACAGAATCTAATGAACTTAGATATTTCTCCAGTAGATTTTGTAGAAAAAATAGAAACTGATTTTAGACAGTGGCAGGATGAAAAACCCAAAGCGGATTAAAAATAAACAGTAATAAAGAAAAAAGCGGCCTCTTTAATAAGAGGTCGCTTAATTAAGTGATTTTAGGAGGAATTTTATGTCTGCTGAAAAAGATAAAAACTTTGAACCTCTATTTGATATTATGGGTAAATTTACACCATATATTTATATTTTGCCCACTTTAGCCATTACATCTGTATTTTTGATTTATCCCTTTATTAATACTTTCTTTTATAGTTTATTAAAATGGGATGGCATTGGAGAAATGAATTTTTTAGGAATTACTAATTACATAAATATGTTTCAAGATCCCAAATTTTGGGCTTCTTTTAGTGCTAATTTAATTTATATTGTAATGTATAGTATAATTCCTGTAATTGCAGGATTAATAGTGTCTTCTTTAATAGGAAGAACTGAACTTTTTGGAGTGAGATTTTTCAGAACCGTTTTTTTCTTACCCCAGGTAATTGCATCTGTAGCTATAGGTATTATATTTTCCTGGATTTATTCTTCCCAATTTGGAGTAATCAATCAAATTTTAGGAGTAATTGGTCTGGATAAATACCAAACAGCCTGGTTTGGTCATCGAAGTACAGCACCATATGCAGTTGGATTTATAGGTATTTGGCTGACATTAGGTTTTGCAGTAATAATATTTTTATCAGGCATACAAAAAATTGATGAAAGTATTTATGAAGCAGCTAAGATTGATGGAGCCAATTCGACTCAGCAATTTATATATATAACTTTACCTGAATTAAGATATGAAATGGTAGTGGTATTTGTAGTTACTTTAATCAGGTCGCTGAGCACCAATATTTTTGGTATAGTGTCTTCGACAACAGGTGGTTCTTATGGAACTCGACCAATTTCTCTTTATGCTTATGAACTCGCTTTTGTTCAGTATGAGTTAGGTTATGCATCAGCGCTGGTAGTAATTCTTGTAGTATTAATATTAGTTTTAACGCAGATAATTGAGAGAATTGGTGAGGGGAGCTAATATGATATCAAAAAAACAGGTTTTCAAAAATTTATTAACTTACAGTATATTAATAGTTTTATCTATATTTGTTTTAATACCTTTTGTATTAATGTTTTTAGGTTCTTTTAGGGAGCATGTTAATATAATAATTAATGGGGCTCTTGCTTTCCCAGAAAGCTGGAGTATAGACAATTTTAAAGAAGTATTAATTGAATACAATTTTCGTTATTATTTTATTAATACAATAATTGTGACTGTTCCTACAGTTATTTTAGCAAATATATTTGCAATTATGTCAGCTTATGCACTTGCATTTATGGAATTCCCTTTTAAAAGAACGATAAAATTATTTACGACTGTAGTTGGAATAATGATTGCTACTCCTTTTATAATGATTCCATTATATCAGCTGATGGCACGTTTGAATTTAATAGACAGTTATCTAGCACCAATATTGCCTCAAGTTGCAATGAGTGCCTGTTTTGCAACTATGGTCTTGCGTTCTTTTTTTAAAGGTTTACCAAAAGAATTGCTGGAAGCAAGTCTGGTTGATGGAGCAACAAGTTGGCAGGTTTTATGGAAAATACTAGTACCAATTGCCAAACCGGCGATTATTACTTCAGCTGCACTTACAACTGTCTGGACTTGGAATGCTTATCTGCTTCCTTTAATTTTACTGCAGGATCCTGCTAAAGTAACTCTCCCAGTAGGCCTGATGTTTTTTAAAGGAAGATATACTACTAATATTCCTTTAATGTTGACCGGTACAACTATAACTTCGGTACCGATGATAATATTTTATTTAATATTTCAGCGTCATTTAGTTAAAGGATTGAGTCAGGGAGTTCTTGATTAACTTTTAATATAAATTACAATTATTAAGAAAGGAAGATGATTTTGACAGAAAAAATATTATTAGTTGGAGAAATATTTTTTGATACTATTTATAAAGGTTTAGAAAATCTCCCCAGTAAAGGTCAGGAGATATTTTGTTCTGATTATAAAACATCAGCAGGAGGAATGGCAATTACTGCTGTAGGAATGAGTAGATTGGGATTAGATGTAGAACTTGCTGGAGCAGTAGGTAGTGATGTTCAGGGTGAATATTTAATTAATAAACTAAAACAGGAAGAAGTAGGGATTAAATATTTAAAAAAGATTGAACCTGCAGTTACTAATAATTCTACTGCTATAGTTTATGATGGCGACAGGTCTTTTATTAGCTATCGGGGAATAGAAGATAAAACAGAACAAATACTGCAAGAAATAGCTGAAAATAACAATCCTAATAATTTCACTAGATTGCATATTTCTTTGGCTGCAGGTAATGATTTTATGGGCTTAATCAAAAAAATAAGTAAAATGGACTTAAATATTTCTCTTGTAACTGGTTGGAATGCTGCCGAATATTATGGAGAACATAAAGATGAATTTGAGGAAATTATGCACTACACAGATATCTTTTTTTGTAATGAACTGGAAGCAAAAAAAATTACAGGGTTTTCTAATATGGAAAAAGCATGCAGATATTTGAACACAATTTCTACAGCAGTTGTTACACTGGGAGAAAAGGGAGCAATAACTTATGACAATAAACAAGGTTTTGTTAGGAGCAGTGCACTAAAAGTTGAGTTTAAAGATCCCACAGGAGCTGGGGATTCTTTTATTGCTGCTTATACTGCTTCAATCAATTGTGACTTTTCTTTATTAGAATCCTTAAAAATTGCAAATGTATGTGCATCTTTATCTACACGTGAACTGGGTGGTATTGATGCTTTCCCTCAGAATATGAATGAAGCAAAAAAATATTTAAATTAATAAAAAAGGTAGGTGCTTAAATTATGAAAGTAGTAATTGTTGGTGGTGGTGGGGTTAGAACTCCCCAAATTATTAAAACACTTTATAGTAACAAAAAAGAACTCTCTCTTGAAGAAATTACTATGTTAGATATAGATCAAGAAAGACTAGATAATATTAAAATGATAAATAATGAATTGATTTCTGGAAAAGATATTAAACTAAATTATACTCTTGATGCAGAAGAGGCATTTATTGAGGCTGATTTTATACTTTTTACGATTAGAGTTGGTCAGATAGATGATAGAATAATTGACGAAAATATTCCACTTAATTACGGAGTTGTTGGTCAAGAAACTACTGGTCCCGGTGGTTTTGCAATGGCAATGCGTACTATTCCTGTTATGCTGGAATATTTAGATTTAATTATGAAAGTTTCTCCAGATGCTTGGATACTTAACTTAACTAATCCATCAGGTTTAATTACTCAAGCTCTAACTGAATCTGGTCATGAAAAAGTTATTGGACTCTGTGATGGCCCTACTGTTTTAAAAGAAGAAATTGCAGACGCAATGGATTTAAATGAAGATGAGCTTTTTTATGAATATTTTGGACTTAATCACTTTGGCTGGATAAAAAGAGTGGTACATAATGGTATTGATATTACAGAAAATGTATTAAATAATAATCAGGCTCTTGCTGAAACAAGAGTTGATCCCGACTTTTTGAGACAGATAAAAATGATTCCAAATGAGTATTTATTATTTTATTATAATAATACTGAAGCTGTAAAAAATCTTAAAGATAGCAAAATGAGTAGAGGAGAAATTATTAAAGCCTTAAATACTAAATTATTTAATGAGTTAAGAAAAATTAATAATGATGATAGTAATAAGTCACCTCTTCAGATTTATAAAAATTACAATAGTGCCCGAAATGACAGCTACTTGCAGGTAGAAACTATGGGGTTACAAACTGATAATATTGCGGAAAAATTATGGGGAGGGATTAATTCTACCGGTAGTTCTGATAAAATGCAAACAGGTTATGGTAATATTGCTTTACAAGTAATGCAGTTATTAAATTCTGATCAGGCAGAATTAATGCTACTTAATGTGGTTAATAATGGAGCAATTAACTGTCTTGATGATCAGGATGTTGTAGAAATACCTGTTTATGTAGATAAAAATGGACTACATCCTTTAAATATTGCAGATATACCAGAACATGCTAGAGGAATGCTGCAGGCAGTAAAAAGTTACGAAAGACTTACAATTAAAGCAGTTAAAGATAAGTCTTATGCTTCAGCACTTCAAGCACTAATCATTCATCCATTAATTCCTGATTTAAAAGCTGCCAGATCTATTCTTGACGATTATATTGAAAATCATCGCTATTTTCCAGAATTAAAATAAATAAAATATTTATTAAGTGAATATTACTTTGTTATTTAGATATTCAAAAAAATTCTAAGCGGCTAAGTCTTAGATTCAAAAGGGCTTAGGCCGCTTAATTTTTTAGTGAAGAAACTGTTTTTTTAAAAAATTAATTTAATTTTCTTTTTTTTCAAAAAAAGAAGGACTTTTTCAATTTGTCATGAATATATAATATAGATACGTACCAATATTAATCAAAATGTTAAATTGGTACATATCAAACAAGCATAATGGTCAAAAAAATTAAATATAAGGGTGAATAGTAGTAGATGAGCGATATTAAAAGATACTTATTCTTATAGAAAGCAGTCTACGTATTAAGAGTAATGTTGTTAATAAATTCGTTAATTTAAAAAGCTTATTTAAAGTTGAGTAATGACACTTTGAAAAAGGAAATGAAAAACTGTGAATAAGTTAGTATTTAAGAAAATAACCAATAGAGGAGGTGAGGAAATAATAGTCTTTTGAGTTATATAGGTGTTTTATTAGTTCGAATTAAAAAAATCAGAATATTGGAATTTATTTTGTAACTCAAAATATTAGGAGGTTTAAAATGAAAAGAAATAAGAAAATGATTATTGTACTAACAGTGGTTTTTTTACTAACTTTTTCATTTGTATCTTCAGCTACCACATTAGAAATAATTGCAAATGGTACAGAAGGTGGTAAGAATGGTCCTATAATTGAATTTTATAAATATACATTAAAACCAGCTTTTGAAGATTATATGAAAGATCAAGGAAAAGATGTAACTTTGGAAGTTATTGAGACAGCTGTACCTGATGCTGATTATAAAACAAGAATTACTCTTGATATGAGAGCTGGCCGTGGTCCAGATGTTATTTCATTTGATCAGTTTTGGTTAGCATCATTTGTAGAAGCTGGATTACTTGAACCACTTGAATATTATTCTAGTGATTATTCTAATTGGGAGGGTTGGAATAATTTTAATGAAGGCGTAAAAAATATGATGGCTTTTAATGATAAAATGTATGGATTTATGAAAAATACTGATTTACGTATGATATATTATAATAAAGAAATTTTTAGAAAAGCAAATGTCAAAAAATGGTGGGCTTGGCAGCCAGAAAGCTGGGAAGATCTACTTAATACTGCTAGAAAAATAAAAGAAGAGATGCCAGATGTTACTCCATTACAACTTAATGCTGGTGAGCAAATGGGAGAAGCCACCACAATGCAGGGCTTTTATATGGCATTATTAGGAGCTGGAGGTAGACTCTATGATCAATCTGCTGGTAAATGGGTAGTAAAAAGTAATGCTTTATTGGATACATTAGAATTATATGAAACAATTTATGTTGATGAAAAATTAGGTGATGGGAATCTTCAGGTATCATTAAATGCAAGAGACAAGACATTTGAACAATATAAAAATAATGAAATTGCAATGCTGGTTGAGGGAATCTGGTTTTGGACATCAGTTATAAAACCTGATGCTGCTTGGGGTATAAAACATAGAGATTCTAAAATTGGTTGGGCTGCTATGCCTGCTCAAGAACCTAAAGCCGGAATTAATGAACAAGATTATGTATCAATTTCTGGAGGTACAGGTTGGGTTCCATCACCATCTACTGATAATAGAGAGTTAACTTGGGAGCTATTAAAGTTCTTAAATTCTAAAGAAATGAAGCTAGAAATTTTAGAAATCAATCCTGGAATACCTGCAAGAAATGATGTTGCTGAAAGTGATATGATTCAGAGTGACCCTTATATGGCTAATATTGCTCCAGCTTTATCAGAAAACACTACTGCTCGCCCTGGTTTTTCTGAATATGAACAGGTATCAAGACAAGTTCAAATTATGACAGGTGAAGTGGTTACTGGTAATTTGACTCCAGAAGAAGCATTAGATAAATATGCTCAAGAAGTGACTAGAATTGTTGGAGAAGATAAAGTGATGGAAAAATAATTACTGTTAGGTAATGATTATATATAGCTTTCTCCTTTCCCTAAATTTTAAAATTTAGGGAAAGGAGAATAAAATAGAGGAGGATTTTAATGAAAATATTATCAAAACGAAAGGCTATATTTTTTGTATTACCTGGATTAGCATTGATTTTTGTGTTTTTAATATTTCCTGCTATCTGGAGTTTATTTTTATCATTAACCAATTATTCTTTATTACAAGATAGTCTTGAATTTGTAGGTCTTGACAATTTTTTTCGTATGTTTACAGATAGTAGATTTTGGCATTCTTTAAATTTAACTTTTCAATTTGTTCTTGGTTCAGCAGTAATTGGACAAGTTGCATTGGGATTATTATTGGCAATTATTTTACGAAATACTCAAGGAATAATGAAAAAATTATTAAATGGATTTGCTGTAGCTAGTTGGATAATTCCTTCTGTAGTAGTTGCGTATTTATGGGGAGCGTTTCTTGATGTAGATTATGGTCTATTAAATAGAATTGTTGGTTTGGTTGGTATGAACTCTAAAGACTGGCTCACTCAATATCCAATGCCCGTCATAATAATTTGGAACAGTTGGAGAGGAGCTGCTTTTTCAATGATGTTATTTACTTCGGCTCTTCAAACAGTTCCTCCTTCTTATTTAGAAACTGCTGATGTAATTGGTGCATCTTTTTGGGATAAATTTAAAGATATTTTATTGCCATCATTAAAAAATTATATTGGTACTGATTTAATTTTAATTACACTTTGGACTTTTAATTTATTTACACCTTTTCTTTTGACTAAAGGTGGACCTGCAAATGCAACAGAGATTTTGCCTATTTACACTTATAATGAAGCATTTAAATATATGAGGTTTGGTTATGGTTCTGCAGTTTCAGTTGTTATGTTACTAATCAATTTAATATTTGCATTATTCTATTTTCGTTCAATGAAGGGTGGTAATGGATGAGAGAAGTAAAAAAAGTAATTTTAAGATTATTATATAATTTGTTAGTGGTTGTTTTATCAGCGTTTTTTGTTTTACCGATTCTTTGGCTTATTTTTACACCATTTAATGAAAACCCTACTTTAGCACTTCAGTTTCCTTTAAACCCTACTTTAGAAAATTTTTCTAAGGTAATAGAAAATGATTATGCTATTGCTGCTTTTAAAAACAGTTTAATTCAAAGTTTTGGAGCAACGTTTTTAGTTTTGTTTTTGGCTTCATTAGCAGCTTATGCTTTTTCTAGAGTTGAACTTCCAGGTAAGAATATAATTATGTATATATTAGTTTTGTTTTCTTCTATTGTTACTGGAATAGCGGCAATGGTACCACTTTTCTTTTTATTATTGAGAGTAGGATTAATTGATACTCATTTAGGGGTAATATTGGTTTTTAGTGGGGGATTTTTACCAACAGCTGTTTTTTTACTAAAAGATTTTGTTGATTCTATTTCAACATCATATGAAGAATCTGCTATTATTTCGGGGGCTTCAAAGTTTCAAATTTTTAAAGATATTATTTTTCCATTATCAAGACCTGGAATGGTTGTAATTGGAGTCTATACTTTTGTTCAGGTTTGGTCTAACTTTTTAATTCCGTTTTTATTTTTAAGGAGTGAAGGGAAAATGCCTGCCTCAGTTGCAATATATTCATTTACTAATCAGGTAGGTATGCCAAAAATTGATCTAATATCAACTTATTCTTTACTATATACCATTCCAGTTATAGCATTATATTTATTTGCAAATAAAAAGTATGGTTTTAGATTTTATGGTGGCTTGAAAGGATAAATAAGGAGGATTTAAATGACAGAAGTTATTGGAATTAATCTTGATTCATTGGTAAAGAAATTTGGGAATGTTATAGCGGTTAATAATATAAATTTTAATATAAAACCAGGTGAATTTTTTGCTTTGTTAGGCCCTTCAGGTTGCGGAAAGACAACAACTTTAAGATTAGTTGCAGGTTTAGAAGAAGCTACTGAAGGAAGAATAATGTTTGATGATGAAGATGTTACTTATAAAGAACCCAAAGAAAGAGATGTGGCAATGGTTTTTCAAGATTATGCTCTTTATCCACATATGACAGTTGCTGAGAATATTGGTTATCCTTTAAAAGTGAGAAAAATAAATAAAAATGAAATAAGGAAAAAGGTTAAAGAAACATCTAAACAATTTAAAATAAGTAATCTACTTGAACGTAAACCCAATCAACTTAGTGGGGGGCAGCAGCAACGTGTTGCTTTAGCAAGAGCTTTAGTACATCAACCGAAGGTGTTTTTATTCGATGAACCTTTAAGTAATTTAGATGCACGATTACGTTTAGAATCAAGAACATTTCTTAAACATTTTCAATCAGAATTAGGAATTACAACTATTTATGTAACACATGATCAATCTGAAGCTTTGGCTTTGGCTGATAGAATTGCAGTTTTAAAAGACGGTCAAATTAGACAAATAGGAACACCACGAGAAGTATATGAAAATCCTTCTGATTCTTTTGTTGCAGATTTCATTGGAGATCCTCCAATGAATCTAATTGATTGTAAACTAGAGGATAACAAAGATAATATTGAAATTCATTTTCCAGAAACAAGTGTTTCTATTCCTAAAAATAAAATAAAATTAAACAAACCAATTGATTTAATGAAAGATTATATTTTTGGTATACGACCAGAGAATGTTTTTATTTCAGAAAATGAAAGTGATATTAAAAGTGAAATTTATGCAATTGAAACACTTGGGGCAACTACTTTAGTAACATTACAAGTCGGAAATTCAAGAGTTAGGCTAACTCTTGAAAGAAATATTGATTTAGAAATAGAACAACTTGTGCAAATTAAATTTGATTACAATATGGTAAGAATTTATGAAAAAGAATCAGGTTCACTAATAAACTAATAAGTGAATATTTAAGAGATTAACACAATAGAAGGAGGTTTTGAAAATTAAAGTAATAGAGCAAAAATTTTCTGGTGAATTCCATAAAAAAGACAACCAGAAATTTTTTCCAATAAATTTAAATATACCAGAAGGTACTCAAAAATTAAAATTAAAATTCACTTATTTTCCTGAATATATGAAAAATAAAAAACAAGCAGTTGAAGATATTAATAATAAATTAAATGATTTTTATAAAAAAAATGTTATAAAACTTGATTCAGAAATGCGTGAAATTTTTAAAGAAAAGAAAAAAACATTAATTAAAGAATTAATTCCGTTAAAAAATCAATTAAATTTTTCATTATACAGTCCATTGGGAAAATTCAGGGGACGGTGGGATTCACCACATTTTTATGGAAAAAAAATTGCAATTGATTCTAAATGCCAGGAAGATACAACAACTGGTTTTTTATGCGGTCCAATTACAGGTGGAAACTGGACTGTTGAAATAGAAACTCATGGAATTTGTTCAGAAAAAGTATCTTATGAACTTGAAATTTGGTTTTATAAAAAAGAAATAGAATATAAATGGTATAAAGGAGAGTTGCATCTTCATACAAATCATAGTGATGGAAAGACAGATCTTAAGAATATGGTTGAACTTGTCAAAGATTATAATCTTGATTATTTTGCACTTTCTGATCACAATACTATTAGTGCTTGGAATGAAATAACAAATGAAATGACAGATGATATTACAATTATACCTAGTATCGAATTATCTAGTTATTTTGGCCATGCAGTCGCGTTAAATATAAATTCATATATTGATTGGAGAACCACCGATAAAAATGATAATTTAGAAAAACAAATTCGTCAAATACATAATCAAGGAGGGCTTTTTTCAGTAGCACATCCTTTTTCTATCGGTAATCCAGTCTGCATGGGATGTGAATGGGAATATTCTGAAATTGATTGGAAACAAATAGATCTATTGGAAGTATGGTTTAGAAATTGGGAATATAATATTATTCAAAACACTTTAGCTAGAAAACTTTGGCATAGAAAGTTAGATGAGAAATATAAAATTACTATTATTAGTAGTAATGATCTTCATGATCCTCAATTTTACAAAAATAATAAACGTATTCCATTTACTTATGTAAAGGCAGAAGAATGTACTAAAGAACACATATCATATGCATTGTCAAGAGGAAAGGCCTATATTAGTTCAGGACCTGAAGTAGATTTTAAAGCTGCTTTAAACGATAATATAATTGGAGAAATGGGAGATGTTATAAAATTCAACTCGGAAATTAAACTTAGATTTTCAGTAAAAAAATTAACAAATAAAGTAGAAGCTAATTTATACCATGACGGAGAAATAGTTTATACAAAAAATTTAAAAAAATCAAAAGATAATATGATATATTATAATATATCTAAAGTTGGATATTATTATTGGGAAATAAAAGCTGAAAATAGTAAAGAAATTTTAGTATTAACTAATCCAATATTTATTAAACAATAAATTTTAAGTTTTAATTTTACAATTGTTCGTAATGATTTATTTTTAAATTTAATATCTTCAATTTATAGTATGAACTATTAAAGATAAGAAAGGAATATACAGGAATGAAAGGTAGTGATAAATAAAATGAATAAAACAGTAACAGTAGCTATAATAGGTGCTGGTGATCGGGGTAGAGGTGCATATGGACAATTCATAAAAAATAATTCAGATAAGATTAAAGCTGTAGCTGTAGCAGAACCTAATCAAAAAAAAAGAAAACTATTTGCTGATGAACATAATATAAAGGAAAAATTACAATATAATTCTTGGGAAAATTTTCTTAATCAAAAAAAATTAGCAGATGGAATTATAATTTCAACCCTAGATAATATGCATTTAAATCCAGTGTTGTATGCCATGGAAAAGGGGTATAAAATATTATTAGAAAAGCCAATCACCCCCAATTTAAATGATACTTTTAAGGTTCTTCAGAAAGCGCAGAAAACTAATAGTGATATATTAGTTTGTCATGTACTTAGATACACTCCATTTTATCAAAAACTAAAAAAGATTTTAAAAAAAGAATATATTGGTAAAATTCGTTTTATAAATCACATTGAAAAGATAGGCTACTATCATTTTGCTCATAGTTATGTGCGAGGAAATTGGCGTAATACTTCAGTAGCAGCTCCGATAATTTTAGCCAAAAGTTGTCATGATTTAGATTTGCTGTACTGGTTAACAGATGAAAAATGTATAGAATTATCTTCTCATGCTTCACTTGATTTTTTTAATGAAAATAATCATCCCAAAGGAGCAACAAATAAATGTTTAGATTGTTCTATAGAAAGTGAATGTCCATATTCAGCAAAAAAAATATATCTTAATGGCAGTGATGGGTGGCCAACTTCAGTTATAACAGATGATTTTTCTTATGAAGCAAAAATTGAGGCTTTACGGAAGGGTCCTTATGGACGTTGTGTATATAAATGTGATAATAATGTACCTGAAGTTCAAACTATTAGAATGACTTTAACCAATAATATAGAAGTTAATTTTGCATTAACAGCATTTTCTGATAAAATAACTCGAAAAACATCTATTTTTGGAACTAAAGGAGAAATTAACGCTGATTTTGATAGAGGTATAATTAAAATTAATAAATTTGGTTTTTCTGAGCAAAAAATTAAAGTTAAAAAGTCTAAAAGTGGTCATAATGGTGGTGATGCAGGAGTAATGAAAGAATTCATTAAAATGATTCAAGGTAAAAACAAATCAGATAGTATAAGTATTTTAGAAAATTCAATTGAGAGTCATATTATGGCTCATGCTGCTGAAAAGTCACGATTTAATAATAAAGTAATTTATTTGGATAATATAAGAAAAAGTTTTAATTATAAAGAATAATATTTTAATTTATTACTTTCATATTAATTATATATAAAATATTCGAACCCCATATTTTATGAAGTTACTCAAGGTGAAATTGGTGACAAAATAAAATCTAAAGGTGAAATTCAATTAGAACCAATTATTATTTTTGTTTTGAGGGAGGAATAAAATGTTTAAAAAAACAAATGATTATAAAGCTTTCATTGTACCACATACTCACTGGGATAGAGAATGGTATCTTACCTTTCAACAGTTTAAGTTAAGACTGATAAATACTTTTGAAAATTTATTTAATACACTTGAAAATGATGAATTCACTGATTTTAGTTTTGATGGCCAGACAATAATATTAGAAGATTATCTTGAAGTGTATCCAGAAAAAAAAGAGATACTAAAAAGATATATTGGTGAAGATAGAATACAGGTGGGTCCCTGGTATATTTTACCTGATGAATTTTTAGTTAGCGGTGAAGCTACTATTAGAAATTTATTATTAGGTCATAAAATAGCAGATGACTTTGGAAAAGTTATGAAAATTGGTTACTTGCCGGATCCCTTCGGTCATATATCTCAAATGCCTCAAATACTTCAGGGATTTAATATAGATAATATAATTTTCTGGCGTGGTATTGATTATAATAAGACAAAAGGAAACGAATTTATCTGGGAAGGACCGGATGGAACAGAACTATTTGCAGCGCATCTTCCACAGGTTGGATATTGTAATGCCCGAAGTCTTTCCACAGATTTTGATGAAGCTTATGATGTTATTAGAGATTCAATAGATGACCTATTGAAAAGAGAAACTTCAAAATCACTATTATTATTAAATGGAGTAGACCACCTAGAGGCACAACCTCATATTCCAGAATTAAGTAAGTATCTAAACAAAAAGTTTCCTAATATTGAAATAAGTCAGGGGAATTTAAAACAATATATGGACTATGCTAAAGAAACGGTAAATGATGATTTAGAGAAGTTAAAAGGTGAATTCAGATCCAATAAAGATATGATGACCCTAAATTCGGTTTATTCTGCGAGAATGTATATTAAGCAGGCCAATGAGAGATGTCAGACTTTACTTGAAAATTGGGCAGAACCAACATCTACTTTTGCTTGGCTGCAGGATAAAAAGTATCGCTCTAATTTGATCTGGAATGGATGGAAATGGTTAATGAAAAACCATCCTCATGACAGTATTTGTGGATGTAGTATTGACCAGGTGCATAAAGAAATGATGACCAGGTTTGATTGGGCAGAACAGATTGCTGAAGAGATAACTAATGAAAACTTACAATATATAACTAATAAAATTAATGTTGAATATTTAGAAGACGATGAGTTAGCTTTAACAATATTTAACCCACTTCCTTATGAAATTAATGAAAATATTAATACAAGGATTAAGTTTTCAAAAGAAATCACGTTTAATAGAGTGAAAGTATTTGATGATAATCATGAAATAATTCATCAACTTAAAGACTATGGTGAAGATATAAAAATTGAGCTAGATCCATTTGATACTCCAACTCTAATTGATGTAAATTATGCTGACATATCATTTACTGCAGAAAATATCCCGGCAGCAGGCTATAAAACATATAAGATTAAAGCGGTAAACGATCTTACAATGCCAGGAGAATATAGTTCAGATATAGCTCATGGTAGTAATTATATAGAGAATGTTTTTTATATAGTAAAAGCAAATAATGATGGAACAGTTGACATAACAGATAAAATAAACAACAGGACATATAATAATTGTAATAGATTTTCAGATAGAGGTGATGCTGGAGATGAATATACATATTCTCCTCCATTAAAAGATAAAGTTATATTATCTAATCTTTCAAATTGCTCGATTGAAAACTTTGGTTCTTCAGAAGTGACATTAAAAATATCAGGTTCTATGTCTTTACCTGAAAAAATAGGTGAAAATCGAAAGTCCAGATCATGTAGTTATATTGACTGTCCTTTAGAAACTAAAATTACCTTATATAGTAAGATCCAAAGAATTGATTTTGAAACAACTTTCGATAACAAAGCAAAAGATCATCGTTTACAGGTTGAATTTCCAACAGGGATTGATACAGATGTTGTATATGCAGATAGTCATTTTGATGTAGTAAAAAGACCTATCGCGGTTCCTGATAGTAAAGGGTGGGTTGAAAAGGCTTATAAAACTGCTCATAATTCAGGATTTGTAAGTTTGAGTGATGATCAAGTTGGGGTTTCATTATTAAATAGAGGTTTACCTGAATATGAAATTATTCCTGAAAAACAAAATTCAATAGCGCTTACATTGTTAAGGAGTGTTGGGTGGCTATCAGTTGATGATCTGGAACATCGTACAATTGAAGCTGGACCATGTTTGCCTGCTCCTGAAGCTCAATGTTTAGGCAAGCATAGCTTTTCTTATGCTTTAGTTTTACATAAGGGCAATTGGGCTGAAGCTGGAATTTCTCATAAAGCTAAACAATATAGAGCACAATTAAAAACAAAAACTCTTAAAAAACAGTCAGGCAGTTTACCAGAAGAAAAAAGCTATATTGAAATTGAAAATGAAAAAATTGAAATTAGCTCGATCAAAAAACATGAATCGAGTGAAAAGATCATATTAAGAATATACAATCCGACTGAAGAAAATCAAAAAACACAAATCAACCTAGACTTTGATTATTCGAATGTTTACTTAGGAAACTTGTCTGAAGATATTATAGAAGAGATTGAGCATGAAGAAGGTTTATATTTGAATGTTCCTTCTAAGAAAATATTTACGATTATAGTTGATAGGTAATCTTAGTTTATAAAGGAGGAATTATTTTGAGGCAAACACTAAAATCTTTGGATGCTGAACTACTTTTTACTGAAACATACAAAAAATATAAGGATGCTTCAAAGTCAATAAGAGAGTTGGAGTGTTTAAAAGTTCAGCTTCCTACAATGCTTAGACCTATGAAAGACAATGATTTATTAGCAGGTAGAATAGAGTATAACACTATTGGATTTCATCATATAGTGTATGGTGAAGGAACAAGTGATGAAATTGATAGATGTGGTTATTGTTATGATTTAGGTAGGGTAAAAGAGAAGTTAAATAGTTCGAATATAGATGAAGAATATGAAAGATTAGTTGAAGATATGTGTGATTTTTGGGAAACTGAAAATACAAATTACAAGGCGCGCCAGGCGTTTTCAGCTACTATGAAATATGCAGCTCCTACTGATGATTGGGTGAATGAAAGTGCTATTATCCATCCATTATATAGGATAGCAGAGTTTCAGGTGGACCATGAAAAACTTATACAAGTAGGTATACCAGGCTTACGCAAAGAAATTAATAATGGTTTGAAAAAAGCAAAAAAATATGGCAGAAACAAAGATTTCTATACTGGTCTTAATGGTGCTCTGGATTTAATTCTATATGCTTGGGACTATTATATAAAAGATATAAATCGACAGTTAAAGGCCGCAGATATAACTGTTGATAAAGCAGAAGAACTCCATGAAATCAAGAATACTATCTCTAATATTAAAAATAATAAACCTGCTACTTTTAGGGAAGCTTTACAACTTATTTGGATTTTTAATATAGTTGCTGGGATTACGGATTTTAATAGGATGGATGTAGTACTTGGTGATCTCTATGTTAATGATCGGAATAATGATATTATTACAGAGGAAAAAGCTATTCAGCTTTTGACTTCTCTTTTTAAACTAATAGATCAATTGTATGGGAGGAATAGCAGAGTTATTCTTGGTGGAGTGGGAAGGTGGAATGAGAATAATGCAGATGAATTTGCACTTATTGCCATGGAGGCCACTAAAAGGGCAGGAGGTATGTTTCCTCAAACAAGTCTAAGATATTATGAGGGAATGAATTCTTGTCTCATGGATAAAGCACTTGATCTACTTGGAACTGGTCTTACTTTTCCTGTTTTATATAATGATGATGTTAATGTTCCAGGTGTCGAAAAAGCTTTTAAAGTGACACGGGAAGTTGCAGAGGACTATTCTTTTTTTGGATGTGGAGAGTTTATCCTTGGTCATAGAAGTCTGGGAACTCCCAATGTAATAATTAATATGCCTAAAATAGTTGAAGTTACTTTAAATAATGGTGTAGATTTGTTGACAGGAGATGTTATTGGTTTAGAACTTGGCAACCTTAATGATTTTAAAACTTTTGAGGACTTTTTTGCTGCTTATGACAAGCAAATTAAATTTTTTATTGAAAAGGCAGCAAAAATTCAAGAGCAGATATATAAAACCTTAAATGAAGAAGGTTCTTTTCTGCTTCAAAGTATGCTCATGAGTGACTGTCTTTCTAAAGGAAAAGCTGCTCTTGATGGTGGAATACAGCATCTTGGAGGGACTATAGAGACATATGGAAATATTACTACATCTGATTCTTTAGCTGCAATAAAAGAAGCTATTTATGATAAGAAGACGTTTTCGGCTGAATATTTATTAGAAATGCTAAATGATAATTTTAAAGGCTTTGAAAAAGAAAGACGGTATCTACTGAATATAAGCAAGTATGGAAATGATGAAGCACAGGCAGACAGGATGGCGGCTAGAGTTCATGAACATATTTGTAATATTACAAAAAAACAAAATCAAAATACATGTTTAGATTCTTTTCTGGTCGTGGAAATAAATAATAGTGCCAATACAACTTTAGGAAAATTCACAGCTGCAACAGCTGATGGAAGGCTCTGCAGGACACCTTTATCGAATGCCAATGGCCCTGTTCAGGGGATGGATACACAAGGCATTACTGCTTTGATTAATTCACTTACACAAATGAGATGTGATATTCATGCTGGTATTGCTCAGAACTTCAAGTTTAGCAAGAAATTATTTAATAAAGAAAGAAATAAGCTGAAGCAATTGTTATACACTTATTTTGATCTTGGTGGTTCGCAATGTAATATTAGTGTTGTAAATAAAGAAGATCTGGAAAAGGCAATGTTAGAACCTGAAAAGTACCAGAATATAGTGGTGCGTGTTGGAGGCTATACTGCAAGGTTTGTTGATCTTGAGCAGGGAGTTCAGAAGGATATAATAGGTAGAACTATTTATTAAGGTTTAATTAAGTTATCTATAATTCAAAAAGTTCAAATGGTATTAGGAGTTGTAAACATGTCAGAAAAGGGATTAGTCTATAATATAAATAGATCCTCATTTCATGACGGGCCGGGAATAAGAACAACCGTTTTTTTAAAGGGATGTCCACTAAATTGCATCTGGTGTCATAATCCAGAGTCACAACAATATGAAGCTCAGTTATCTTATAATGAGAGTAAGTGTATAAATTGTAGGATGTGTGAACAAAGTTGTGGTAATGGTGTACATAACTTTGTTAGTGGTAAACATTATGTTTATTTCGATAAATGTAAGTTGTCCGGAAAATGTATTGAAGTTTGTGAGTTAGATGCATTATCAATCATAGGGAAAAGCGTTTCAGTGGAAGAGGTAATGGATGAAGTTATTAAAGATAAGAAGTTTTATGATAATTCTGGTGGTGGTATAACTGTATCTGGTGGGGAACCAACTGTTCAAATCGATTTTTTGGTGAAATTACTGGAAAAATGTAAGCAAGAAAATATTCACACAGCTATAGAAACATGTGGATACGCTAAAGAAAGCAATTATAAAAAAATTATTTCGCTGGTAAATTTATTTCTTTTTGATTATAAGATTACAGGAAAAAATAGGCACAAAAAATATACTGGAGTATCCAATGAATTAATATTATCTAATCTAGATTTTTTATGTAATCGAGATGCAAATGTAATTTTAAGATGCCCAATTATTCCGGGAATAAATAATTGCGATGAACATTATAAAGCAATAGCAGACCTTTCGAATAAATATAAAAGTATTTTAGAAACCCATATTATGTTTTATAATAATTGGGGAATTTCTAAAAATAAGAATATAGGTAATATTAATTACTTTGAAACCAAGATGTTCTCAGAAACTGAAAAAGCTTCTCTAGTTAAAAAATTAAAGGAGTTTGGAGTAAAAAAAGTGAGTATAGGATAATTGTTTTTGATAGATAACAAAATATATAAACTAAGATTTATGAGTTTTATAATAAATCAAAGGAGAAAAATAAATGCCAAAAAGAAAGTGGACAATTTTTGTTATTAATCATTCTCATACAGATATTGGTTTTACTGCAGAACAAAATATTATTAAATTACGTCATGTTAATTATATTCGAAAAGTAATAGAGATGTTATCTAAAGAATCATTAGAAGGGTATAAGTGGAATTGTGAAACTTTTTGGAGCGTTGAAGAATTTTTAAAAAAAGCTCAATCTGATGAACTTAAACAATTCATAAAATACGTTATTGAAGGTAAAATAGGGCTTTCAGCTTCTTATCTGAATTTTACTGAACTTCTTGATTATAAAGTACTAAATAATCTTACAAAACGTGCTGTGGATTTTTCAAAAGAAAATTCTATAAATCTAGAAACAGCATTAACTGCGGATATTAATGGTTATAGTTGGGGTTTTTCTGAAATTTTATATAGCAATGGGATTAAGAATCTTTATAGCTGTACCCATAGTCATCATGGAATGTTTCCTATTGGAAGAAGACAATTTCCATTTTACTGGAAGACTCCTAAAGAAAATAAAGTGCTGGTTTGGAATGGAGATCATTATATGTTTGGAAATGATCTTGGTATTGGACCAATACATGGGAAATTTATAGATGATGAATTAGATTTAAATCAAATGGAACCATTTTCTATTGCAGAAGTTAGAATTCCTAGATATTTAGAGAAATTAGAAGAAGAAAACTATCCTTTTGACTTCGTTCCGATTACAGTTAGTGGAAAAGTGATTGATAATGCCCCCCCAAATGAGAATATTATCAAAATGATAAAAAAGTGGAATAAGTCTTATGGTGACAAGATATTTTTGAAAATGGTAACAATAGATGAAGTATTTCAAAAAATTAGAAATACAGATGTGAAAATTCCAGTATATAGCGGGGATTGGCCAGACTGGTGGACAGATGGAGTAATTAGTACTGCAAGAACTACATCTACTTTTCGTTTAGCTCAAAGAAAACTGAAATACTATCGTAATTTATTAGATAAGTATAATACTAAAGACGATACTAAAATTAGAAAAGCAGAAAAACTTCTAGGTCTATATGCTGAACATACTTGGGGACATCATCAATCTGTGTCACATCCTTATTTAAATAAAGTAAATATAATTTCTGAAACCAAAAAGCAGTACGCTACTCAAGCATATAATTATATAAGTAAAATAACTAATGAACTATTAATTTCCGAAGGAATTTTAAATGCTCAATTAATTAATTCTAAAAAAATTAAAATAGTTAATCCAATGCCCTTTAAGGTCAATAAATTATATAAATTTCCTATTTCTGAGTCTATAAAAAATAATGAAAAGATGGTTGGTATAATTAATAAAAAGATTCCCAAAAAACAATATTTTGATAAAGAGAGTAATTCATTGTTTATGAATATTTGTGTTGAGGCAAAAAAAACAAAAACAATTGATATTCAAAAAAAATATGAAAATAGCCAGATAAGTCGGAGTAGTTTTGATATGCGAGGTAATGTTAGTTATAGAGATAAGTCTGGAATTATTGTAGATACAGAATTAAAATCAAATCTAAATTGTAAATCAGAATCTGGTGAGCATTTTCTGGAAACTCCATATGTTAAACTTGAATGGGAAAAAGAAAAAGGAATTACAAAGTGGTTTGATAAGAAAAATAAAATAAGTTTATTATCTGATGAAAGAGTACATAATCCTTTTACTCCAATTTATGAAATGAATCCTGCAAAGAATGAAGAGGATATAATTAAAACAAGAGTTTCGATGGGTAGAAATCGCAAGAATTGTCAAGTAAATAGATTTATTGGAAAATTCACAGGTTTAAGATCAATAAAAGAGAATAAACTTTTCACTGAAGTAGAATTAAAATATAGTTCCCCTGGACTTAAACATTATTTGCTTAAAATAAGAGCATATCATTATAAGCCACAAGCTGATTGTACTATAAGATTTTTAAAAACATGTAACTGGGAGGCAGAGAATTTATACATCTCCTTACCCTTTTCTGCTGATTCTTCTAAGATTAATAATATTTTTCTTCATAAAACTGGTGGACAAATAGAACCTTGGAAAGACCAGTTACCCGGTACATTAACAGATTTTTATTGTGTTCAGGAAGGATTTTCAATTATCACAAAAAATAGTGGAATAACTGTAGCAACACCTGACACTCCAATTATACATATTGGAGATCTTAAATATAGAAATCGTTTACTCAAAGGTTCTAAAAAGTTAAAAAAACTCAAAAAAAATGTATATGCATGGGCTTTAAGTAATTATTGGGAAACAAATTTTAAAGCTGAAATTGGTGGTTTTTATCAGTTTGAATTTTTAATTAAATGGTCAAATGAATTTAATGATGCAGAAAAATCATTTTTAGCTTGTAAAGAATTAAATACAGATTTACCATATTTTGAGTTTTAAGAAAAGTTCTTGACTATAGATTTTTGAAATAGGTGCATATGCTAAACTAAAAGTGTACCAAAAATAATATTCTGCTAATCGAAAAGTGTACCACCTCAACACCATCTCCTGTATAATTGATTTATCCAATAATCATTATAAACAGGAGGTAAGAAAGGTGAAAGAGATGGCACAATATAATTATATTAGGTTTCTATATTTTAATCAAAAGAAAAGTAAGAGAGCTATTGCAAGCGAACTTGGGATACATCGCGATACTGTAACTAAAGCTATTGCAAACCCAGAACAAAAATACAGGCTAAGTACAGACAGACCTCAGCTAGTAAATGGTGATTTCAAAAAGCGAATAAACATAATGGTTAAAGAAAACAGTGAAGCTCCTAAAGGACAAAAATTAACTAAACTCAGGATGTATGAATTAATCCGTGAAGAAGGCTATTCAGGTACTTATTCTTCCTTTACTTATCAGTGTAGAAAGGAGGAAGAAAAACTCCATATAAACCAGCAGGAAGCCTATCTGAAACTGGTTCCAATTAGTGGGTCCCTACAGGTTGATTTTGGTGAAGTATACTCTGTGAAAAAAGGTGTTCCTGTCAAGCAGCATGCCTTCTGTGCTAAATTATGCTCTGGCAAAGGTGAATTTGTTAAAGCCTATCCGAGAGAACAGACAGAATTCTTTTTTGATGGACTTAGTTCAGCATTTAAATTTTTTGGTGGTATTCCTAAAAAGATTATTTTTGATAATCTTAAACCAGCAGTAAAAACAGTTCTTAAAGAGCAGGATCGTATACTGCAGCAGGAATTCCTTAAAATACAATCATTTTACTCTTTTGAAGCAGAGTTTTGTGGACCTGGCAAGGGTAACGAAAAGGGCTTAGTTGAAAATTTAGTAAAATATGTTCAGAATAATTACTTCTTACCAAGACCAGAATTTATCAGTTATGAAGATACAAATCAGATGCTGCTTAAAAAATGTCAGCATAGACTTAGAACCAAAAAACATCTCGGTGAAACCTGGGAGAAAAGGTTATTAGCAGAAGATTTTCTTCCTCTAACAGAAATTTATGACTATGCCCGTCTTAAAGATGTTAAAGTTAGCAGCTATCAGCTGGTCCATATAGATACCAATCGATATTCTGTACCAACTGAATATGTTGGCAAAAGGCTACAGGCCAGACTATATCCATTTGAAATCAGACTGGTCTACAATGATAAAGTGGTTGCCGTACATGATAGGCTCTTTGGTAAAAACAAAGAAATTCTTTATCCCTATCATTTCCTGAGTTTACTCAGGAAAAAAGCTAGAGGATATGATCAGGCAAAAGTGATCCAGGACTGGATGTTATCTATCAAATTAATCCACTAGAAAACGATAAATATTAATCAAAATAATTTAAAGCAAGCACTTTCTTTTCCTAAATTAATCTGATAAAATATTGTCAGAATATTTAGGGTGTGATCAGATGCAAATCATTCATGACTTTAAAATACCTGTAAAAAAATATTCTGAGCTCGGCCAGAATAATAATTTTCCTCACCCTGAAGAATGTCCTCACTGCCATGATAAACTTCTTAAACATGGATTTTACCACCGCTATGTAATCACCATCGATAACCAATGCTTTTGGATACAAATTAGAAGATACAAATGCCAGCACTGTAAGAAAACTGTTTCCATTCTTCCAGCTTTTCTCTTCCCTAGATTTCAGAGATCTCTAAATTATATTGTCTGCTGTATGAAAGAATATCTGCTGCAGAAAAAACTACTTCTTTACAAACGAGCAGTATATTTTTATCTGCACAGGTTTACCTGCAATATTCCTGGTCTAATTGCTTTTTTCAGAGATAAATATCACTCACTGATCCCCTTTAAATTATCAAGAATAAAAAAAGCCACAAAACTAATTAAAATGATTTGGAGCTCCGACGCTCAGATACTCTCAAAAGAGTATCAGGATCACTTTAATCAATGTTTTATGGCACTTTAATTGTACCATAAAGATTGACTTTTTGGAACTATTTTTTTAAACACAAAAGCTTTCACTAGAAAAGAGTTATTTTCTGATTAAAATGTTATTATCAGCAGTTTAAGAACAATTTTGCTCTTAAATGCTAAAATTCAAGCTTAAAGGAGCTGATTTTGATGACTGATAATGACAGAGAACAGATAGCTCTATTCCGCTTTTCCCTCATTTCACCTATCCTGAATAGACAGGTGAAAAAACAGAACGAGTATCTGGCAAAGGTGGCTGCTAAAAAACATAATGTCCCTTATTATGGTGTCAGAGAATACTCACCAAAAACCATATCCATGTGGGTTAGAGCCTATCGCAAAGGTGGTTTTGAAGGGCTGAAACCCAAACCCAGAAATGACAGAGGTAAAAGTCGTGTTTTAACTCCAGAACTTAAGGAAGTTATTTTAGAAGCCCGAAAAGAACATCCTGATCGGTCTGTTTCTTTGCTCTACGATCAGCTGATTACGGAAAAGAAAATGCTGCCCTCTCAGGCCTCCTATTCTACTGTCTATCGCTTTCTTAAAAAGAAGAACCTGTTGGTCAACTCTCCCCGCAAAGAAGAAAACAGACGCCGTTTTGCCTATGATCAGGTTAATATGCTCTGGCAGGGAGACGAGATGTATGGACCCTATCTCAACCTTGATGGCAAAAAGGTTAAGACTTTTCTCTTTGCCTTTATTGATGACTTCTCCAGGGTTATTACTTATGCCAAATTCTTAACAACAGAAAAGTTTTCTGCTGTGCAGCAGGTACTCTCAGAAGCTATTTTAAGAAGAGGTATTCCAAAACTCCTTTATGTTGATAATGGTAAAGTCTATCGCAGTGATAATCTCCATTTTGCCTGTGCTTCGCTGGGTATTACCCTGATTCACACTAAGCCGTATTCACCTGCTGATAAAGGCAAAATTGAAAGGTTTTACTTAACTGTCAGAAAAAGATTTTTACCTCTTTTAACTGATAAAGATTTATCTTCCCTGGATAAGCTAAACAAGAGCTTTTTTAAGTGGCTGGAAAAAGATTATCACCGTAAAGTGCACTCTTCTCTGAAGATGACTCCTCTGGATAAATACATGTCCCAGATTAGTCAGGTTAAAACCTATGATGAGCCTGAAAAACTTAAGCTGCTTTTTCTCAAAAGAGCTCAGAGAAAAGTTAGACACGACGGAACTATATCGGTTAACTCTAAACTCTATCAGGTTCCTCCTGTCTATATTGGCAAAAAGGTTAAGATCCGCTTTGATCAGGAAACATATGATAATATTTATCTTTATGAAAATGGTAAATGTATTACTAAAGCTGAGCCTGTGATTATGGCTGATAATGCTCATGCTAAAAGAGGTAATCCTCTCTCCTTTGCTAAAATGACTGAAGGAGGCAGCAAAAATGTATAAATCTTTTTATTCTTTATCAGATAATCCATTTAAAAAAGAGATTGCAACTAAAGATCTCTACCAGTCTGAAAACTTAAAAGAACTTTCTGCCAGACTTGACTATCTTAAAAAAACAAGAGGCATTGCTGTCATTATTGGTGAACCTGGAAGTGGTAAAACTTCTGCCCTGAGATCTATGGCTGACAGTGTTAATCCATCATTATTTAAGGTCATCTATTTCCCCTTATCTACAGGCTCAGTAATGGATTTTTACAGAGGGATAGCCATTGGCCTGGGAGAAGAACCTAAATTCAGAAAGGTGGACCTTTTTAATCAGGTTCAGGCTGCTATCTTAAAGTTTTACAACGAGAAAAAGATTACCCCGATCATTATCTTAGATGAAATGCAGCTTGCTCCCAACAAATTTTTGAGTGATCTTGGTATTTTATTTAATTTTGCTATGGATTCTCAGAACCCATTTATTCTTATTTTAGCTGGTTTATCTCACTTTATGACCAAGCTAAATTTGAATCATAATCAGTCCTTAAATCAGCGAGTAATCATGAAGTATCAGTTAAATCCTTTAAACAAAGAGGAAGTCAAAGAGTATGTTGAGCACCAGCTTGAGCTTGCTGGAGCAAATCACCCAATATTCATACCTCAGGCTCTGGAGGCAATTGCCTTGAGATCCAGAGGACTACCCAGATTGATCAACAATATCGCAGTTAACTCGCTGCTTTTAGGATTTCAGCTTAAAGCAGAACAGATAAACCAGGAAATTGTCTTCAAAGCCTGCGAAAAAGATACATTTTAAAGTGAAAAATATTATTCAAATTAAAGGGGCTTATTTTTAAGTCCCTTGCTAATTTAATCTGCAAAATATTTTTGTTTTTACTAATTCAATTTGAAAATTATGCTGTAATTTTAGATAATTTAGGCTGATTTAATCTGAATAATTTAACTGGATTAATTTGCAAAATCACAACTGGAAACTGCCAGAAATTTTTGATGAATATCATAGATTAATCCAGGCTCATTTAAGATCAAAATCTAAAGGAACCAGAGAATTCATTGATATTTTAAGACTGACAGAAGAATATTCAATTCCAACCATCAGCAGAATTTTAAAAGACCTTGACCAGAAAAACAGATACAGTTACCAGGATGTATTAAGTGTACTTCGTTACCAAACTCAGTGTACCACTGGTACACAGTATTTAGCAGATGATATCCTGAAAGAGCTTAATATTGACCATATCTACACTACTCATCTTCCTTTAAGCGATTACGATTCTTTACTGGTAAAAGGTGGTGAGATAAATGGATGATAAATTAAGAGAACAGCTTAAATTCTGCCGCCTACCAGGCATTGTAGAATGCTATGATGATATTCTAAAAGAAGCAAGAGATAACAACTGGAACCATGAACAATTTTTTAGTAACCTTGTTGAATATGAAGTTATCATGCGAGAAAACAACAGATTTAATAGGCTTTTTAAACAGGCTAAATTTCCTAATTTAAAGACAATCGAACAGTTTAATTTTTCTGAAGCTCCTTTTTTATCTAAAACTGAAGTTATGGAATTGTTTAGCTGCAAATTTATTGATCAAAACACCAATGTTTTATTTTTAGGATCACCAGGTACTGGGAAGTCCCATTTGCTGATTTCAATAGGTATTGAGGCCTGCAGACTGGGTAAAACAGTTGGATTCTTCACAGCAGCTGGTTTGTGTAATCAACTAATTGAGATGCAGGAAAAGCAGCAGCTGCTTAAATTCTTAAAGAAGATCAACAAACTGGATTTATTATTAATTGATGAATTGGGCTTTGTTGAATTATCAAATCAGGCGACACAATTAATGTTCCAAATCTTTTCAGAACGATATGAAAAAGGATCTATATTTTTAACCAGCAATCTTGAATTTGCTGAATGGGCTAAAGTATTTCATGATGAAAGAATGACTGCTGCAATTATTGATAGACTGATTCACAACAGCAAGATAATGTTATTTAATGGATCCAGTCATCGACTCTTAGATCAGCAAAAGAAAACAAAGAAAGCCCAGTAATTTTAACTACAGAAGGAGTATTTTCTTCTCCTTCTCTTTTTTAAACTAGGTGGTACACAATTCGATTGGTAGGGTGGTACACTTTTCGCTTGACAAAAGCAAATAGGGTATGTCAACATTATTAGGTGCCTTTATTAGTTTTAAAAAACAACGATTTTTTAATGAAAAGATAAATTGTATAATTAAATGCACGCGTTGATTTGATAAAAAAATAGACACATACCTGTACCTTTTGTATAATGTTAATAACCACAAAAACATTAGGAGGGTACAGAATATGTGTCAAAATAATTGTAACACAAAAAGAGAAAAAGGTGAACACCTAAGTTATGAAGATCGCGTAAAAATAGAACATCTATACAATCAACAGGATAAAAATTATACTGAAATAGGTAAAGAATTAAACTGTCATAGAACTACAGTAAGTCGTGAAATTAAAAAGGGTGAAATAGAGCAAAAAAATAGTGATTGGACTTATAGAAAAGAGTATAGTGCCAAAAGAGGACAGGAAGTTTATGAGCAAAATAATACTGCAAAAGGACGAGATTTAAAAATAGGTAAAAACAAAGATTTAGCTAAATTTATAAAAAAACAGATACTTAAATTACGATCACCTGCAGCAGTTGCAAAAGACATTAAAAAATCAGATGATTATGACCTACAATTACACTGGAAAACAATCTATAATTATATAGATAAAGGTGTTTTAGATATAGATCGAGATGATCTCATACATGGCAATTATAAACCTGAGAAAGATAGGCCTAAAGAAAGTGCAAGCACTACGAGACGCAAGGAAGGTCGGACAATTAGAGATAGACCTGAAGAAGCTGATACTAGAGAAGAATTTGGACATTGGGAGATGGATTTGGTAGAGGGTTTGAAAGAAAAAGGAGAACCATTTTTACTAGTCTTAACAGAAAGACAAACCAGACAGGAAATCATAGAAAAAATACCAAACAAAAAAGCGGAATCAGTGGTAAAAGGTCTGGATAGAATAGAAAGACGATTTGGAGTGGTTAATTTTAGGAAAACTTTCAAGACGATTACTACAGATAATGGATCAGAATTTGCAGATTATGAGGGTATTGAAGAGTCTTTTACAAGCAGTAGTATTCCCAGAACTAGCCAGTATTATTGTGATGCATACAGTAGTTGGCAGAGAGGATCAAATGAGGTTGCTAACCGTTTTATCAGACGCTTCTTACCTAAAGGCACAAGTTTCAAAGGGATCAAAAGAACACTGGTAAAAAAGATTCAAGAATTTATAAATACTTATCGCAGAAAAATGTTTGACTACGGAAATTCAAATGAATTGTTTAAATCGAAATTAAGTTTTAGCATTTAAAAACACTGAAGGTGCGGGTTATTTCAAAAAAATCAAAAAAACCGTGCAATGCAACTTGCAATTCACCTTTTGATGAAAATAAAATAAAAAACTTGATAGCAACCTGTTAATTGTTTATAATAATTGGTACATATGAATTTTAGAAAGGAGCTTAAAAGATGGAATCTAAAGAAATAAAACGTGACAGCTCTAAAACACTATATAAACAGGTTCAAGAATTTATTTTAAATAAAATTAATGAGGATATATATAGACTGGGAGAAGCTATCCCCACTGAAAGAGAATTATCCCAACAATTAAGTGTTAGTCGATATACTATAAGGCGGGCAATACAGGATTTAGTTCATGAGGGTTGTTTATACAGAGTTCAAGGTAGTGGAACTTTTGTCTATGATAACAAAAAGACCACTGAAAATTATGGGAATATTGGAGTTATCTTAACCCACTGTGAACATGAATTGGAAGCAAATATTTTAAGTGGAATTGAAAGTTTTATTCAGAAAAAGGGATTCAATATGAGCTTCGTAAGTTCTAATGATAATTATAAAATTGAGGCTGAAAGTATTCATACGATGCGTCTTAATGGTATAGAGGGATTGATTATTATGCCTGCTGAAGACCAAAAAGAGAGTAATGCAATTACAGATCTAAAAAATGAAGAGTTTCCTTTTGTATTAGTGGATAGAGGTCTTCAAGATTGTAAAACTAATTGTGTTATGTCAGATAATGTTTTAGGTGGGTATAAAGCTACAGAATATCTAATAGAATTAGGACATAAGAAAATTGGTTTTATAAAAGGTGAATTTAGTAAGACCAGTAGTATTGAAGATAGGATTATTGGATATAAATCAGCTTTAAAAGATTATGGATTACTGGGAAAAGAGAATAAAATTTTTTCATATGATAATAATCTTGAAAAAAAAGAAGTGTATAAAAATATATATGATTATATAAAAGAAAGTGGTATTACTTCACTAATTGCAATTAATGATTATATTGCTTTGGATGTTATAAAGATGAGTAGGGGCAAAGATATAGAAATTCCTGCTGATTTATCTTTAATAGGTTTTGATAACTTAGATTTTTCTAGTCATTTAGAAGTTCCTTTAACTACTATTGCTCAATCCTCAAAAGAAATTGGAGAAGAAGCAGCGAGAATACTAGTTGAAAAGATTAATGAAAAAAAGAATGATAAAAACAAAAAAATAATTGTACAAAAATATTTTCCTGTTAAGCTAATAGAAAGAGAGTCATGTAAAAGGTATGGATAGATAACAATGACATGGAGTTCACTTTGAGGTGAAATTATAAGAATTTGATAGGATTTTCTCGATTTTTGCAATGATTCGTTTTTTTGTACTTGATTTTATAATTGAGTGAGACAAAATTCTAGTAAATTGTATAATTAAATGCACGGTTTGAATTAGACAAAAAAATAGACACATACCTGTACCTTTTGTATAATGTTAATAACCACAATAACATTAGGGGGTACAGAATATGTGTCAAAGTAATTGTAACATAAAAAGAAGCAAAGGTGAACACTTAAGTTATAAAGACCGTGTAAAAATAGAACATTTATATAATCAACAAGATAAAAACTTTTCAGAAATAGGTAGAGAATTAAATTGTGATAGGACAACAGTAAGCCGAGAAATTAAGAAAGGGACTGTTGAATTAAGGGATTATGAATGGAAAAAAGTAGAGGTGTATTCACCTGAAAGGTTATGTCAACAAATCTATGAAAAAGTGATGTTGAAGAAAGAATTTAGTTTTTAGAGTAAATTTTAATGGTTGGGATGACCGCATTGCCCTTGACAAACACCATCTAAATGCTAGCTGGAGGTTGCCGAGGGTGAAGGAGATGGATATAAAGGCAGGTTAAACTAGCCAACCCTCGAACCACTGATTTTAGCATTTATCTGGTTCGGTTTGTAAAGGGTTCGCTTTGCCAATGCTTTTAAATAGCTTTTAGCTGCCTCAGGCTCTGCTAGATAGATATAAAGGTTAAGCAGAATGCTGCTGTTGATGAAGTATGTATTCCTGAGATAGCTCAATTAGTTTGCCCCATCTGGCAGGCATATTAGGCAGATTAATGAGCTGAGGCACAGTCACAGGTATCTTTTTCTCTAAAGCTGAGTGAGGCCTTAGAAAGTTAAAATAAGCAGCAAATAAATTGACATAAGCCACTGAGCCTTGAGAGGATTTAAAACCACATGTTGACCTGTAGCTCTTTTTAAAAGTTCTATTGAGTCTTTCAATAATCTGCTTTAAAGGGCGATATTCTGTTGAAACAGGGTCATCATTAGTCAGGCCAATGACTTGTGTGACATCAAAATCAATACCCTGTTGATAGTAATAATGTCTTGCTAAAAGATAGATGGGATTACCATCAACTACAAAATTAAGATTATCAGGTATAGGATCCATCTTAGTAAGAACGTCATTAATAGCTTTAATGGCTGAGGGAGTATCTCTTTTAGGTGAAACATGATAAGAGAGAATAATTTTCTTAACAGCATCAAAGAAAAAGAAAATATACTGCCATTTGCCATAAACTTTAATATATGTTTCGTCACCGCAAAAAGAATCAGAAAGATCATAAGGATAATTATCCAGATAGGGTTTAACAAGATACCCAACTGAATCAGCATAGTTAAGTACAGTCTGATGAGAGATATCAACATTGTGAATATCCTTCATGATAGCAGCTACATTACGAGAAGAAAGACCGTAATTGACATAGTAAGTAAGAATTAACCCTAGAGTATGTGGAGACGAATGAATGCCTGAAATATCAACCTTAGGCAGGTAGGTAGACTCCTTACTCAGTGGCTGAAAGTCAAAATCAAATTCTCGATAAATGTATCTAACTTTAAATTTGTGAGGATGTTTCTTAAAATGTTTTTTCTCTTCTTTACTCATAGTTCTTAAGTTTTTAAGGTAGAAAGAGCAGTCGTCATTTCTACACTTGTAGATATAGAAATCCTTACGCTCTTTAATCCTGTCAAGGGTACGTGAACAGTGAGGGCACTTAAAGATTACTGTTTTAGAAAAACGATTTTTATCATTAAAATTAGTGTTACAGACTTTGCAGAGGTACTGTCCGCGGCCTCCAGTATTATCATAGAGATAAACATGTGGAGCACCGCATCTGGGGCAGGTCACAGACTCAGGAACCTTGTTTTTAGAGTTTTTATGGCGTCTAATAGGCTTAAGTGGTTTATCATTTTCTTTTTGATAATCAGCTATTAATTTCTGATAATCAAATTTTTCTAAGACTTCAATAACAGGTAGATCATCATCCTTAAGATGGTGGTACTCTTTACTGATAGGAATATCATCTTTGGGCATAAAGTCTTTACTTAAAAACAAAGTCATCAGATAACAAATTATATAATACTGAATTTGAATATAGACAAGTAAAGTAGTAATAATTGTTTTCAAAGTTTGTCACCTTTCCCTTCTTTTTTGGTTTAAAATGGTGCTATTCAACCTAAATATACCTCAAAAAGAGGGGGGTGACAAGTATTTAAGCTCAAATCCCTGCTACAATAGGGTTTTGACTATATAAATTAAATGATTTTTTGACAATACGACCTGAAAAAGGACAGGAAATTTATGATCAAAACGCAACAGCTAAAGAACCTAACTTGAAAATTGGAAATAATTCTAAACTTGCTAAGTTTATTGAAAAAAGAATAAAAGAGCATAAATCACCAGCAGCAGTAGCTCAAAACATAAGAGAATCAGATAAGTTTGATATAGAATTGCACTGTAATACAATCTATAATTATATAGATAAAGAGATTCTAGATTTAGATAGAGAAGATCTTCCCCATGGTAACTATAAAACTGGAAAAGAAAGACCTGAAGAAAGTGCTAGTACTACTAGACGTAAGGAAGGTCGGACAATTAGGGACAGACCTGAAGAAGCTGATACTAGAGAAGAATTTGGACACTGGGAGATGGATTTAGTAGAGGGGTTAAAAGAAAAAGGAGAGCCTTTCTTACTGGTTCTAACAGAAAGACAGACCAGACAGGAAATTATAGAAAAAATACCAAACAAAAAAGCAGAATCAGTGGTAAAAGGACTGGATCGAATAGAAAGACGATTTGGGGTAGTTAATTTCAGGGAGACTTTCAAAACAATAACCACAGACAATGGAGCAGAATTTGCAGATTATGAAGGGATTGAAAAGTCTTTCACAGGCAGCAGTATTCCTAGGATCAGCCAGTATTACTGTGATGCATACTGCAGCTGGCAGAGGGGCTCAAATGATCAAATGAGGTAGCCAATAGGTTTATCCGAAGATTCTTACCTAAAGGCACAAGTTTTAAAGGAATCAAAAGAACCCTGGTAAAAGAGATACAAAAATTCATTAATACATATCCTAGGAAAATGTTGACTATGGAAACTCAGATGAATTATTTAGAAAAAAATTAAGCTTTAGTATTTAAAAAGACTGAAGGTACAGGTGATTCAAGGAAATCAAAAAAACCGTGTATTAAATGTTGCAATTCACCAATCACTGCCATTCTTTAGTTAGTGTAAAATAAAAGTGGGATTTAAGAATTGATTTATGTAAATAGGCAGGAATTTTAGCATAAATAAAGAAGGAGCCTCACAAGGACAATTCTAAAAGAAAGGAGTGAGGCCCCTTGGAACTTAATTTAAGAATATTACAAAATGAGACTAACTTCAAGGATGTAGAGAAGAAAATTTTTAGAATCGTCTGTAAACAGGCTCAAAAAGCACTAAAAAAGCTTTTAGAAGACATTGATCAGGCTATCATGGAGAGCAGAAATAAAGATAAATTTAAACTTAAAGATATCAAAAAAAGAACTATTGACACTCTTTTTGGTGAAGTGACTATCGAAAGAAGATACTACAAAGATTCCAATGATAAGTTTAGATTTCTTCTGGATGAGTATCTAAATATTCCTGCCAATGAAAGACAGTCACCTGCTTTAAAAGAAATAGCACTGGACCTGGTCCAGGAGCTTCCATATAGAAAAGCTGCAGATAAAATAGATAATATTTTAGAAACTTCAGCCAGTCATACAGCAATTTTTAACTGGGTTCAAAAAGAGGGTGAGAAGCTCAGTAAAGAAGCTGAAACAAAGCAGCTTGATTTCTTTAGAGATGGGTTAATCCCAGATGATAAAGATGGAGATAGAAAAGAAATAGAACATCTTTTTGTAGAAGCAGATGGTATTCATATTCCACTTCAAAATGATGATAAACAAAAAGGTGAACTCAAGCTTGGGATGAGCTATCAGGGATGGGAAAAAAGACATCCTATGAGTGATGAATATAATTTGACTGGCAAAAAATATTATGGCGGAGTATTTAGCAGTGATGAATTCTGGAAAGAAACTGCAGCAGAGATGTATGAAGACTACTCTTTCAGTGATGGCAGCATTTCCGTTTTATGTGGAGATGGAGCTGAATGGATAACTACAGGTAATGAATACATACCTCAGATAGAGGTAAGATTCCTGGACGAATATCATCTTAACAAAAAGTTTTTTAGAAAGCTTGGCAGATCAAAGTTTGTTCCTAAATTACTGGAGAATATAGAAGAAAATGATATAGATAAATTAAGAGAAAATCTGAAGAAAGCAAAACAATACAGGCAGAAGAAGAAAGATAAAAAGAAGGTAGATCAACTAAAAAAATATCTCTTGAAAAACTGGGAATTTATCCGTGATAAAAAGCAGAAGCAAAAGAAAAAGGATTTAGGTCTGCCTGAGGAAATAAGAGGTCTTGGGGCAATGGAATCAAACATAGATAAAGTTTTAGCTAATAGATTCAAAAAAAGAGGAATGAGATGGTCTAGAAAAGGTGCAAGAAATTTAGCAAAGATAATAATAGCAGATAGAAATGACAGCTTAGAAAGGCATTTAAACAAGATTAACTGGGAGTTTAAAACGAATGATTTAAGAAAAGCATATAATAATGTGCAAAAGAAATATTCCAGGTCAGAATCTGAAGTATTAAAAGCTACAATGCCTGCTCTTAGAGGTCCAAAATCAGGTCAGGACTGGGTTAAGGGATTAAAGAATATATCAGATTCAATGACAAACAACCCGATAATTTAAGCTGTTTAAATAGTTTCTGATATTTACAAGGTGTAGTATGTCTAAAAATAGTTAAATCTAAAGCTAAAAAAACGAGATTATATAAACTGAAATTTAAGCTAAAAAATGATAATTAATAAAGAGAATATAAGATTATGTCTTTGTGAGGAAAAAGTCTCCCACAAAAGCTTGACACAAACCATTCTTTAAAATTGTTTGACAATTAAAAATTATTATTCTATAATATTATTGAGTTAAACAAATAAAGAATTTTAAGCTTGATCAGAATTAATTCAGCTGTCAATAAAAATTTCAGGGAAAAATCAATTAATTCTTAAAATTGTTTGACAATTGAAAAATGTTGTATTATAATAAATTTAGAAAATAAATATTTTTTGAGATCCTTTGCAAACGTTTAATATTTGCTTTTGAAAAGCAAATATTATTTTTTAAGAATTTTGTAAACGTTTGATATGCGAAAATAGTTAATATAATATTGATTCACAATTTTATAAAAACTTAACTTATTTTTGCAAACATTTAATATTATCCATTTCAAAAGAACTAATTAATATTTTTCAATGTTTTTGTAAACGTTTGATATTTGAAAATTAAAAATTTTGTGGGAATAACACTATCACTTTATAACTACCACTTGGTTAAATCCGGAGTCTTTTTATTCAAAAAGCTGCTCCTGGATTATTAATCGGCTGGTAGTTTTTTTTATTAATTAAAACTAGAAAGGGGTGATAATAAATAACGCTTCACAGTTTGGGTTATAATTTTAAGGGTTAAGTTGATTATTTGCTTATTAGGGATGAAAGTTTTCAAAAATAATATTTTAGTAAAACAATAGGAGGATAAAAATGAAAAAATTATTTTACTTATTCATAGCTATGACATTGATCTTAGGTCTAACAGTTACAGTATCTGCTCAAACTGAAGCTGACGAAGAATACAGAATTTCTGTAGTTCTGAAAGCGACAAACAGTGATTACTGGAAGTCAGTTCAGGCCGGTGCAGAGCAGGCAGGAGAAGATATGGGTGTTGATGTTTCAGTAGTTGGTCCCAGTAATGAAACTCAGGTTATGCAGCAGATCAACTTATTAGAAGATCAGATTTCTAGAATGGTTGATGGTCTGGTTGTTGCTCCTTTAAGACCTTCTGCAGCACTGAATGTTTTAAAGAAATCAGTTGATCGCGGGATTCCAGTAGTAACCATAGATACTGATGCTGATTTTGAAGGTAAGACTTCTTTTGCAGGGACAGGTAACTTTTTAGCAGCTCAGCAGGCAGGAAATTATATGGAAGAAAAGCTAAACGGCAAAGGAAAAATAGCAATTGTAAGAGGAGCAGCTGGAGATTATATTCATGATCAAAGAGTAGAAGGATTTCTGGATGCAGTAAAAGATTCAGATATTGAAATAGTAACTACTCAACCTGCTGATAGTCAAAGAGGTCAGGCTGTTAGTGTAATGCAGAATATCCTGCAAACATATCCAGATATCGATGGTGTTTATGGTACAAATGATGAGATGGCATTGGGTGCTTTAAGAGCACTTAAGAGTGCAAATGTTGATAAAGATGTTGCTGTAATGGGCTTTGATGGCTCACCAGATGCAATTAAGTCAATCAGAAATGGTGAATTAACAGCTACAATTCAGCAGGACTCCTATAATATTGGTTATACTGGTGTAGAATTGATGGTAAAAACTCTAAATGGTGAAGAAGTAGAAAAAACTGTTCCAGTACCAACCAATATAATTGATGCAGATAATGTAGATGCAGCTATTAAGGATTTAACTAAGGCTTTCAGTAGAGATCGTCTTGAAACTATCTTTGGTGAAGAGTTAATTGAAGAACTCTTGGATTAACTAGTAATTAAATTATTGCGGCCCCTTAAACGGGGCCGTATTTAGGAGGAGAGCTTATGGGCGAAACATTTTTAAAAATCGAAAATATCACAAAAACTTTTCCTGGAGTTAAAGCTTTGGATAATGTTAATTTAGAAGTTAAAAAAGGTGAAATTCATGTTCTTATCGGAGAAAATGGAGCTGGAAAATCAACTTTAATTAAAATTTTAACAGGTCTTCATCAGCCAGACAGCGGTAAAATCACAATTGATGGAAAAGAGATTAAAGAAAACAATTTAAGAACAGCCTTAGATAATGGAATTATACCAATTTATCAGGAATTAAATTTAATTCAGCAGTTAGATGTAACTGAAAATATTTTTATGGGAAGAGAAATTAAAAAGAATAAAAAATTAGGAATAATAGACCGCAAATATATGGAAGAAAGAACAAGCGATATTTTAAAAAGATTGAATCAGGATATTAGTCCTACTGCTAAAATACAGGATTTAGGTGTAGGGAAACAGCAGATGGTCGAAATAGCAAAAGCTCTTTCTGTAGATGTTAATTTATTGATTTTAGATGAGCCAACATCTTCTCTGGGTGAAGATGAGGTAAATGAACTTTTGAAAACTATGGAGAAATTGAAAGAACAAGGTGTAACAATGATTTTCATATCTCACAAGTTAAGTGAGGCCAAAAGAATTGGCGATAGAGTTACTGTTCTAAGAGATGGACAGTATGTATCTACTAATAATATAGCAGATGTTACAGAAGAAGACATAGTAAGGGATATGGTCGGAAGAGATATTGATGAGCAGTATCCTAAAATAGATATAGATAGAGGCGAAGAAGTTTTAAGAGTTGAAAATTTAAAACGCGGCAAAATTGTTAATGATATTTCTTTTTCAGCTCATCGAGGTGAAGTGCTGGGAATTGCAGGTCTGGTTGGAGCTGGCAGAACAGAATTAGTTAGAACAATTATAGGTGCAGATAAAAAAGACAGTGGAGATATTTACATTAACGGCCGCAAAGTTGAAATTAATCATCCTAAAGATGCTCTAGAAGAAGGAATGGTCTTATTAACAGAAGACAGAAAAACTCAGGGCTTATTTTTAGATCAGACTGTTAAATTTAATATTGTTTCATCTAATTTAAACAAATATAAGAAAAATATTTTATTAGATTTAAAACAGCAGGCAGCAGACACTGAGAAATATGTAAGCAACTTAAAAATCAAAACTCCTGGAATTCACACTAAAGCAAAACAGTTAAGTGGAGGTAATCAGCAGAAGGTTGTAATTGGTAAATGGCTGAATACCAGTGCTGAGATATTTATTTTTGATGAGCCTACCCGAGGTATTGATGTTGGTGCAAAAGTAGAAATTTATAATATTATCAATGAGCTGATAGGTCAGGGTAAATCAGTAATTATGGTTTCATCAGAATTGCCAGAGATTTTAGGGGTTAGTGATAGAATTTTAGTGATCAGTGAAGGAAAACTAACTGCGGAAATGGATGTAAAAGAAGCCACTCAAGAAAAAATCATGAGTGCAGCTACTGTAAGTTAATAATTTTAAGGGGGAAAATTAAAAAATGGAAAAGGCAAATAATGACTTAATTAAATGGAAAAACATAATTTTTGAAAAGTTAGGAGCTTTATTTGGACTATTATTTTTAGTAATTGTTTTATCTTTTATTTCACCATATTTTTTAACAGTAAATAATATAACTAATGTACTGCAGCAGGCTTCCATTAATGCTTTAGTAGCATCAGGTATGCTCTTAGCAATTCTGACTGCTGGTATTGATCTTTCAGTTGGATCTGTGTTGGCGTTATCTATTTCAATTGGTGGTCTTTCAATTGTTAATTATGGAATCAATCCTGTTATTGGAATTTTAATTGTACTTGCAGTTGGTGCAGCAGCTGGTTTAACAAACGGACTTTTACTAACAAGATTAAACCTACCTCACCCATTTATTTCTACTTTAGGTATGATGAATGTGGCTAGAGGTCTGGCTTTGATTATAACTAATTCTTCTCCTGTTTCTGGCTTACCTGGTTGGGTTCAGTTTATTGGTTCAGGTTATATAGGGCAGATACCTTTTAGTTTTATTCTTGTAATCGCTGTTGTAGTATTTTTTCACTTCTTTTTAAATAAAACTACTCTTGGTAGACATATCTATGCTGTTGGTGGAAATCCGGAAGCAGCAAGATTATCAGGTATTGATACTAAAAAGGTTTTAACCTGGGTGTATACCATTTCTGGATTAATGGCAGCTATGGGTGGTATTGTTTTAATGGGTCGAGTAAATGCAGCCTATCCTAATGCCGGTTTAAGTTACGAATTAGATGCAATTGCAGCGGTTATCATTGGTGGAGCAAGTTTCCTTGGTGGAGTTGGTACTATCTGGGGTACTCTAATTGGTGCCATGATAATTGCAGTTATCAGAAATGGTCTTAATCTTTTAGGAGTTGCAGCTAGTCTGCAGACAGTTGTTTTGGGTACAGTTATTATAGTTGCTGTTTACATTGATGTTTTAAGAAGGAAAAAAGCATAAATTGATTTAGGAGGTATTTGAGTGAATAACATAAATTTTGATCAGAATAAAAAATATGATTTAATTGCACTCGGAAGAGCTGCAGTAGATTTAAATGCGAATGAACTCTACACAACTTTGGAAGAGACAGAAACTTTCACAAAATATGTAGGTGGCTCACCCGCCAATGTAGCAATAGGAATGGCTCGTTTAAATAAAGAGACAGGTTTTATTGGCCGTGTTGCAGATGATCAATTTGGGAATTATGTGCTGCAGTATTTTGAAAATGAAGGTATTGATATTTCAAATATGCCTGTTGACAGCTCTGGTGCCAAAACAGGACTGACTTTTACAGAAATTAAAAGCAAGACAGAAAGCAGTATTTTAATGTACCGCAATGAAGCAGTTGACTTAAAACTCTGCACAGATGACATAAACGAAGATTATATTAAGAATTCTAAAGCTTTATTAATTTCGGGTACTGCTTTATCAGCTGAGCCTTCCCGTCAGGCGGCTTTACTGGCAGTAGAATATGCTGTTAAAAATAATGTTAAAGTTATTTTTGATATTGATTACCGCCCTTATTCCTGGAAGAGTGAAGCAGAAACAGGTATTTATTATACCAAGGTGGCAGAAAAAAGTGATATAATTATCGGCTCACGCTCTGAGTTTAACTATATGGAAAAGATAATTAAGGAAGAAGATAGAACTGATAAAGAGGTTGCAGAACACTGGTTTAGCTTTAACAGTAAACTAGTTGTAATTAAACACGGTAAAGAAGGATCAACCGCCTATACTCTTGAAGGGGAAAGTTATGATGTTAAGATCTTCCCTGTAGAAATGATTAAGTCTTTTGGTGGTGGAGATGCTTATGCTTCTGCCTTCATCTATGGTTTATTAGAAGACTGGGATATTCTTGATGCCTTAGAATTTGGCAGTGCTTCTGCCTCAATGCTGGTCTCAGCTCACAGCTGTTCAGATGCGATGCCTACAGCAGATGAAATCAAAGAATTTATAGAAGAAAAGAAAAAAGAATACGGGGAAAGAGTAGTTAGAGACTAGATTATTTAGGAGGGGTTTTAAAATGTTAATAGAAAGAGAAAATGAATTTGAATTAGGTTATAATAAAATTACAGAATTAGACGGCAAATATAGCACAATGCTGATGGATGTTGGAGTTTTAAGTCTTGAAGCTGATCAAAATTTCAAACTAAAAAGTGATGAAAAAGAAATGGCCTTACTATTGATAAATGGAGAAATTATTTATAAATGGGAGGGTAAAGAAGAAAAAGCAGAAAGAGAATCCTGTTTTGATGAAGAGCCCTGGGTACTACATGTAAGTAAAGGGGTAGAGGTAGAAGTTGAAGCTCTTTCACAGTCAGAAGTACTGATTCAGAAGACCAGAAATGATAAAGATTTTGATTCTGTATTCTACAAACCAGAAGACTGCAGGGTTGATATGTTTGGTGATGGTTTAATGAATAATACAGCTACCAGAAAGGTAAGAACAGTTTTTGATTATGAAACTGCTCCTTATTCTAACATGGTTATGGGTGAATCAATTACTTATCCCGGAAAATGGTCAAGTTTCCCACCCCACAGCCATGCTCAGCCGGAAGTTTATTACTACAGATTTAATAAACCACAGGGCTTTGGTGCTGCCTTTTTAGATGATGATGTAGTTAGAGTTACTCATAATGATACTGTAACTATTCCCGGCGGCCTATCACATCCGCAGACATCTGCTCCAGGATATGCAATGTATATCTGCTGGATGATTAGACATTTAGAATCTAATCCCTGGACTGATAGAATAGATATTCCTGAGCATACCTGGCTCTATGATAAAGATGCTAAAATTTGGCCTGAAAAATAAACTTATAGACTTTGAATAATTAAATAAGCATAAGTCAATTCTTAATTGATATTTAATATAGGAGGAGTTAAATTGAGTACAATAAAATTAACAGTTGCTCAAGCACTGGTAAAATTTCTTGATAATCAGTATCTGGAAGTAGATGGTCAGGAAAAGAAATTTGTAGAGGGAGTATTTACAATCTTTGGACACGGTAATGTTGTGGGGCTCGGTCAGGCTCTAGAAGAAGATTCAGGAGATTTAATAGTTCGCCAGGGGCGAAATGAACAGGGAATGGCCCATGCAGCAACAGCCTTTGCCAAACAAAATAATAGACAAAAAATTTATGCCTGTACTTCTTCTATTGGACCTGGAGCGGCAAATATGGTAACAGCAGCAGGAACTGCAACAGCCAACAGAATTCCTTTATTATTACTGCCTGGAGATACCTTTGCCAGCAGACAGCCCGATCCAGTTTTGCAGCAGGTTGAGCATCCAGAAAATTATAATATCACAACAAATGATGCCTTTAAATCTGTAAGCAAATACTGGGATAGAATTAATAGACCGGAACAGCTGATGACAGCTGCGATTAATGCAATGAGAGTGCTGACAGATCCTGCCAAAACAGGTGCGGTCACCTTATCTTTACCACAGGATGTGCAGGCAGAAGCCTATGAATATCCAGAAGAGTTCTTTAAAAAGAGAGTACATCATCTGGAAAGAAGACCTGCCAACCAGAGAGTATTGGCTGAGGCTGCTCAGCTGATTAAAGAAAAGAAAAAGCCACTTTTAATCTGTGGTGGAGGAGTTAGATATTCAGAGGCAGCAGCAGAATTTAAAGAATTTGCCGAAGAATTTAAAATCCCATTTGGTGAAACTCAGGCTGGTAAAGGATCAATTGTCTGGGATCATGAACTTAATCTCGGTGGAATTGGTGTAACAGGAAATTCTGCAGCCAATAAAATTGCCAGAGATGCAGATCTTGTAATCGGGGTTGGAACCCGCTTTATGGACTTTACAACTGCTTCCAAACAGTTATTCCAGAACCCGGAGGTAGAATTTATAGGGATTAATGTCTGCGAATTTGATGCTTACAAAATGGATGCTCTGCCGGTAACTGCAGATGCTAAACTTGCCTTAGAATCTTTAACTGAGACCCTAAAAGAAGCTGATTACAGCAGCTCATATCAGAATGAAATTGAAGAAGTAAAAGCTGAGTGGCTGCAGGAATCAGAAAGATTATTTAATTTAGAATATAACGCTGATAATTTTACTCCAGAAGTAGCAGGACATATTGATGAAGTACTGACAGAATTTAATGCTGATACAGAAAGTGTATTAACTCAGACAGCAGTTTTAGGAGAATTAGATAAATTACTTGCTGATGATTCGATAGTTGTGGGATCATCGGGCAGTTTACCTGGAGATTTACAGCGGCTCTGGAGACCCAAAAAACCCGGGACTTATCATATGGAGTATGGATATTCCTGTATGGGCTATGAGATTTCAGGGTCATATGGAGTAAAACTTGCAGCTGGCGATAAAGAAGTATATTCAATGGTTGGAGATGGCAGTTATTTAATGCTTCATTCTGAATTAATAAGCAGTATTCAGGAAGGTCAAAAAATTAATGTTATTTTATTTGACAATATGGCTTTTGGCTGTATCAATAACCTGCAGATGTCTCAGGGAATGGGAAGTTTTGGTACAGAATTCAGATACAGAAACCAGGAAAGTGGAGAGCTGGACGGCTGTTTAATTCCGATTGATTTTGCTGCCAGCGCGGCTGCTTATGGTGTAAATACTTTTACTGTCAAAAATATTGAAGAATTAAGAGAGGCTGTTAAAGAAGCCCAAAAAAGTGAGGTCTCAACTTTAATAGATGTGAAAGTTTTACCAAAAACAATGACTCACGGTTATGACTCCTGGTGGAGAGTTGGAGTGCCTGAGGTAGCAAAGAAAGACAGTGTAAAAAAGGCACACCAGGAATTAGAAAACGAAATCAAAAAAGCCAGACAATATTAGAGGAGGAAAAGAAAATTATGGATAAAAACAAAGTGAAATTAGGGATAGCACCAATTGCATGGACTAATGATGATCTGCCTGAACTGGGAGCGGAAAATACTTTTGAGCAGTGTGTAAGCGAGATGGCTCTGGCAGGATTTACAGGCAGTGAAGTTGGAAATAAGTATCCAACTGATCCGGAAGAATTAAAATCTAAATTAGAGAGTAGAGGAATTCAGATCTGTAATGCCTGGTTCAGCACTTTTTTTGCAGAGGGCAAAAAAGAAAAAACCATTGAAAAGTTTATAGAACATAGAGATTTCTTAGCTGAAATGGGTGCTGAAGTAATTGGCTGTTCTGAGCAAAGCTACAGTATTCAGGGTTTAGATAAAGCTATTTTTGAAGAAAAACCTGAATTCAGTCAGGAAGAATGGGAAAAAATAGCGGAAGGCTATAATCAGCTGGCCGAATTAGCTGCAGAAAAGGGAATGAAGGTCTCACTTCACCACCACATGGGAACTGGAGTTCAGACTCCTGCAGAAGTTGATAAATTTATGGAAATGACAAATGATGATGTTTATTTATTATTTGATTCCGGCCACATTTATTATTCTGAAGGTACTCAGGCAGCTGTAGAAAATCTGCTGAAAAAATATGTTGATCAGATTGCACATGTACACCTAAAAGATGTGAGAGATGAGGTAGTAAAAGAAGTCAAAGAAAAAGGTTTAAGTTTCTTAGATGGAGTTAAGATGGGTGCTTTCACTATTCCAGGTGATGGAGCAATTAAATTTGAGCCTCTATTTGAAACCCTGGAAGAAGCTGGTTATGAGGGCTGGATGGTTGTAGAAGCTGAACAGGATCCAGCAAAGGCTAATCCGTTTGAATATGCTGTTCAGGCCAGAGAATTTATTAAAGAAAAAACTGGACTATAAAAAATAATTAGTAAATATAAATAATCAGGAGGGCTTTAAATGATAAAATTAGGAATTATAGGTTTTGGTCGGATTGGAAGAGTTCATGCAGAAAGCATAATGAATTATGTTAAAGATGCTGAGGTAAAGGCAGTAGCTGACCCATATATAAATGAAGAAGGAGAAAAGGCTGCTTTAGAACTTGGAATTAAAAATGTATATCAGGATCATAAAAAAATAATTGATGATCCAGAAATTGATGCAGTATTGGTCTGTTCATCTACTGATACTCACTCCCAGATGTCAATTGAAGCAGCTGAAGCAGGAAAAGATGTTTTCTGTGAAAAACCAATTGATAAAAATTTAGCTAAAATTGAAGAAGTTCTTGACGTTGTAGAAAAAGCTGGTGTCAAATTCCAAGTTGGTTTTAATAGAAGATTTGATCATAACTTCCAGGCTGTAAAAGAAAATGTAGAAAGCGGAAAAATCGGTGATGTACATCTGATCAATATTACATCACGTGATCCAGAAGCCCCTCCAATTGAATATGTTAAGGGCTCTGGCGGTATGTTTTTAGATATGACTATTCATGATTTTGATATGGTAAGATTCCTGTCTGGAAGTGAAGTTGAAGAAGTCTATGCAGCTGGTGAAGTCTTAGTTAATCCTGAGATAGGTGAAGCGGGAGACATTGATACAGCAGTAATAACTTTAAAACTGGCCAATGGCGCTATTGCAGTAATCAACAACAGCAGAGAGGCAGTATATGGTTATGATCAGCGAGCAGAAGTTTTTGGTTCAAAAGGAGCAGTAGAGGTAAGTAATGATAAGCCTTCCACAGCTGTACTGAGCACCAAAGATGGAGTTGAAGCAGAAAAACCTTTATATTTCTTCCTAGAGAGATATATGGAGTCTTTTGCTGAAGAAATGAAGCAGTTTGTTAATGCTGTAGTCAATGATACTGAGGTACCTGTTGACGGCCGTGATGGCATAAAACCAATTTTAATTGCAAAAGCTGCACAAAAATCATTAGAAGAAAACAGACCTGTTAAACTTTCCGAAATAAAGTAATAGCCTAAAAAAGCTTTGGGGGGTGATTTTGTGACAGAAATTAAAAATAGAGACCAACTTAAAGAAAGAGTTGAAAAAAAATTAATTGATATACTTTCTCAGGGATATAAAGCACATTATATCTTAAAAAAAGTGCTGAAAGATGATACACTGTTTGTGGACAACAAAGATATACTTGATGTAATCTTTATTGTCAGAGAGGAAATATCTGATAATGAGAATAGACCTGAACCATTCAGTCCTGCTAAATTATTAATTGCTACTGATTACGGTATCTTAATTCTGCAGGAAGGTTTTGAAGAAATAACCGATAATTATTTAGGTTATAGTATGCAGAAGATCTATTATAAAAATATGGACAGTATTAAACTTGATATTTGTATGCTTAATGGTAAGTTCAAGGTTTATTCTGGTGGCAATGAGTTGGTTGTGATAGAATTTGAAACGACAAAGTATTTTAAGGACTTCGAAGAATTTATTAAAATAATACACGATAATAAAATACTGGAATGTACTAATTAGAGAATAGGAGTGGGGAAATTTGGCTGTTACTATAAAAACAATCGCAGAAGAATTAGGAGTTTCTTATGCTACTGTATCAAGGGCATTAAATGATCATCCTGATGTGAATGATGACACAAAAAAAAGAGTTATTGAAAAAGCAAATGAAATGGGATATCAACCAAATGCAATTGCAAGGGGCTTAGTAAACAAGGAGACCAAGACAATAGGACTTGTAATACCTGATATAACTAATCCATTTTTCCCCCAGGTTGCCAGAGGAGTAGAAGAAGCTGCAGCAACTGCAGGTTATAATATTTTCCTCTGCAACTCGAACTGGAACAAAGATCGAGAAGAGCACTATGTTAACGCACTTCTGCAGAAACAGGTAGATGGTCTAATTATCACCCCAAGTTCTGAAGATCTGGGTCATTTAAAAAAATTATTAAAATCTAAAATTAAGGCAGTTTTTATCAGTTCCTTTATTCCGATGGAAAATTATACATCTGTTATTGTAGATAATGTTCTGGGAACAGAAAAGGCTGTAGACCATTTAATTGAAAAAGGCTATAAGAAAATAGCATTTATAGGTGCTGGAGAAGAACGATTTGCTAATAAGGAAAGACTTAAGGGATATAAAAAGGCATTAGCAAAGCATAATATAAAAGTAAGAGACGAATTTATAACCAGTGTTAAGAGATCATATGATCAGGAAAGTGGATATGAGTTAATGAAAAAGATTCTAACTAGGTTTGATAAATCTAAGCTTCCAGATGCAGTAATCTGTTATAATGATCTACTTGCTTTAGGAACAATTCAGGCTATAAAGGAAGCTGAGTTAAGAGTTCCCGAAGATATAGCTGTTATCGGATTTGATGATATTTCTTTTTCTTCACTTTCGGAAATCAAACTAACTACTGTAGCTCAGCCGAAATATGAAATGGGAAAGCTTGCTTTAGAAACACTTGTTGAAAAAATAAAAAGTAATTCTGATAAAGAATTTAAAAGTCAAATTATATTAACACCTGAATTAAAAATTAGAAAAACGACATAGCTTGAAGTACTGAAATCATTAATTCATTCTGTCTGAATTTAAAAAGGAGTTATTAATGAAAAAAATGAATTTTTCACATTTAGTAAAATCGGATAACTTAAATCATCATGGGACCCTTTATGCAGGAAGAATGGCTGAGTGGTTTGTCGAAGCCTGCTTTATTAATGGCGCTCAAACTACTCAACACCCAGAAAATATTGTCTGTGTAAAAATACATGAGCTCAGCTTTTATATTCCAACTGATAAGGGTGATATTTTAAATATTGAAACACAAATGATTAGATCTGGCAGGACCAGTTTTGTAGTTTATGGAAAAGCACATAAAAATAATAATACAGAAGATATAGTTGCAGATTGTTTTATTACCTTCGTTTTTGTTGATGAAAATGGAGACCCAATGGAACATGGATTAAATGTTGATGAAAGTGAAATCGATAATGAAATTATTAGACGTTTTGACAGTTTATAAAACAATAATAAGATTAATTATTATAAAAGGAGTGTTTATTAATGAGTGAAGAAGCAAAAAAGTTAGTTTCTGGAATGATAGATAGAGCAAGAAAAGCAATGGATCAGATTGCAGATTACAGCCAAGAAGAAATTGATGAACTATGTAATAAAGTAGCAGCTGCTGCAGCAAATGAAGAAGATGCTCAAGAAATTGCAGAGTTAGCTGTAGAAGAAACCAAAATGGGTGTTGTAGAACATAAGCGGGTTAAAATTACTAAAAAAGTAAAAGGAACCTGGAATGATATTAAAGATTTAAAATCTATGGGTAAAATTGAAGAAGATAAAGAAGAGGGAATTATTAAATTTGCTAAACCAGTAGGAGTAATTAGTGGTATAGTACCTGTAACCAACTGTGAAGCAACTCCTCCTGTAAAAGGCTTATTTGCTTTAAAAGGGAAAAATGCTATTGTTTTCTCACCTCATCCACGCAGCAAGAAAACATCTACTAAGATTGTTAACTTAATGAGAGATGTTCTAGAAGAGGCAGGTGCACCAAAAGATTTATTCCAGATTATTGAAGAACCTTCAATTGAAGCAACAAATGAGCTGATGTCACAGAGTGATCTGGTAGTAGCTACCGGTGGAGGCTCCATGGTTAAGGCAGCTTATTCCTCGGGAACTCCTGCTTATGGAGTTGGCCCTGGAAATGCACCAATTATTGTTGATGAAACAGCTGATTTAGAAGATGCAGCAGAAAAAATTATGAATGGTAAGACCTTTGATAATGGTACCAGCTGTTCTACAGAAAACTCACTGATAGTAGAGGAATCTGTTTATGATGAATTAATGGAAGAACTGCAGAAACAGGGTGGTTATTTTACAACAAAAGAAGAAAAGCAGCAGCTGCAGGATGCATTCTTTGTTGACGGCTACCATTTAAATATTGATTTAATCTGCCGCTCTGCCAAAATAATTGCAGATGCAGCAGGGCTTGATATTTCAGATGATATTAAATTCTTTATTGTCGAAGAAGATGGGGTAGGTAAAGAGTATCCCTATTCCGGCGAAAAACTGTCACTGATTTTAACAGTTTATAAATATAGTGGCTTTGATAATGCCCTAAAACGAGTTGAAGAGATCTTAAGATTCCAGGGCTTAGGCCATTCCTGTGGAATTCACTCTACAAATGATGAGCATATTGAAAAGCTGGGTGCTTTTGCTCCAGTAAGCAGAATTATGGTTAGACAGTCTCAAAGTTATGGTAATAGTGGTAACTGGAATAATGGTATGCCCTTTACCCTAAGTTTAGGCTGTGGAACCTGGGGTGGTAATATTACAACAGAGAATATTACTCTTAAACATTTCTTAAATGTAACTTGGCTTTCAAAACCAATTGAAGCTGAGATTCCAAGTGATGAAGAATTATTTGGTGAAGAAGCTTAATTGATTTTCTGTTAATACTAAAAAATAAATCTATAAAATAGAAGTCCCTTTTTGCAGATTCAATTGAAAAGTGGGCTTCTATTTCTTTAATGTCTAAATTTGAATATGTATAAGATAATTAATGAATTTTTTAACAAAGTTTATATTTATTAATTTGTGAAAGGTGGTTTTTAAATGTCAGTAGAAGATAAGGAAAAGTCTTTAGAAAATAAAAAAGAAACGATTCGTCTTGGTGGCGGCCAGGCCAGAATCGAAAAACAGCATAAAAAGAATAAAAAAACCGCTAGAGAAAGAATAGAATATCTATTAGATGATGGTACTTTTAATGAACTGAATATGTTTGTAGAAAACCGCAGCACATCTTTAGGAATGGACGAAAAGGAAGTTCCAGGAGAGGGAGTTGTAGTCGGTTATGGTACAATTGAAGGCCGTTTGGTCTATGTTTACGCTCAGGACTTTACAGTTATGGGAGGTTCAGTTGGTGAAGCACATGCCAATAAGATCTCTGAGGTAATGGATTTAGCTGTTAAAAACGGTGCCCCGGTAATCGGTCTTAATGATTCCGGTGGAGCGCGCATTAATGAGGGTATAGATTCTTTAAACGGCTATGGTGAGATTTTCTACCGCAATACCAAAGCTTCAGGAGTAGTACCTCAGATTACAGCGATCTTAGGTCCCTGTGCCGGTGGAGCAGTCTATTCACCAGCGATCACAGATTTTATCTTTATGGTCGACCAGACCTCAAAGATGTTTATCACCGGACCCAGTGTAATTAAATCAGTAACCGGTGAAGAAGTATCAGCAGAAGAACTCGGTGGAGCAGCCACCCACAACCAGGTCAGCGGTGTTGCCCACTTTATGGAAGACAGTGAAGAAGCTGCCTTAGATAATATCAGGCGCCTCTTATCCTACATACCGGATAATTTTAAAGAAGAGCCGGCAAAGCTTGAGGTTCAGGATGATCCGGGCCGCAGCACTGAAGAACTGAAAGAAATTGTTCAGGAAAACCCTCAGAAAGCTTATGATGTCAGAGATGTTATCGATATTCTGGCAGATAAAGATAGCTTTATGGAGGTTCAGCCCTACTTTGCTCAGAACGCAGTAGTCGGCTTTGCCCGCCTCAACGGACGCAGTGTTGGTATAGTAGCCAACCAGCCCCAGCATCTGGCAGGTTGTTTAAATATTGATGCTTCAACTAAAATAGCTCGCTTTATCCGCTTTTTAGACAGCTTCAATATCCCGATTATCTCTTTAGTTGATGTGCCGGGATATATGCCGGGTACAGAACAGGAATATGGGGGAGTAATCCGCCATGGTGCTAAGGTGCTTTATGCTTACTCAGAAGCAACAGTACCCAAGATAACTTTAATTATGCGCAAAGCTTATGGTGGAGCCTATATAGCAATGGGCAGCCGCTCAGTGAGAGCTGATCTGGTCTATGCCTGGCCGATAGCAGAAATAGCAGTTATGGGTCCAGAGGGTGCAGCCAATGTAATTTACAGAAAAGAAATTGCTAAAGCAGATGATCCAGAGCAGCTGCGCCAGGATAAAATAGATGATTACAAAGATAATTTCGCTAATCCATATATTGCAGCAAAAAGAGGGATGGTCAATGATGTCATCAAGATGGAAGAGACCAGAGCCAAGCTGATCAATGGTTTAGAGATGATGAGCAATAAAAAAGAAGATGGTCAGGATAAAAAGCACGGCAACATTCCACTCTAAAAGAGTTCCGCTTAAAAATACTTTGATATATCAGAGTTATTAAACTGATCTAAAAGAAAAAAATGCAATTCTTTAACTATAAAGTTATTTAACTAAGCGAATTTCATAAAAATAAGCCTTGATATAACAAAGATTTTAATGATATAAAAAGGGCTTCACCCCATCTTGTCGAATTAAATAGTAGCACCCATAAAATACGAAAGAAGGTGAAGCCCTATTAATAATATTCGACAAGAGTGTCTCTTTCCCTTTGAAGAATTGCTAAATTTATCGGAAACAGACAAATTAATTTGTATTTTAGATCCTATTGATCTTAAACCTATTGTTGAAAAGATAAAACCTAAGTCTAATAAAGGACCAACTGGATATAATCCAGAAGCTATTTTAAGAGCTTTTCTGGTCCAGCAGATTGAAAAGATTCCTACCAGAGCAGACTTAGTAAGCAAAATTGATAGAAGTCCATATCTCAGATATGTCTGTGGTTTTTCTACCACTGGCAGGGTGCCCAGTGAAGCAACTTTCAGCCGATATTACAGCAAATTATCTGAGACTGATGGTCTAGAATTACTAATGAATAATCTTTTAGATCAGAGTATAGAACTTAATCTATTAGAGACTGAGACAATGGCTATTGATGCTTCAAAGCTTGAAGCTTATGAAAGAGCTAAGTCAAGGTCAAAGATAGATAAAGAAAATTCCTTTACCCCTGATTGGGGTACTAAATTCGACTCTCATAAAAATCAGATAACATGGTTTGGCTGGAAGATACATGCTGCAGTTGAAACTAAATCAGAATTACCGATTGCTTTAACTTTAACTCCAGCCAATCATTCAGATAAAACCCAGGCAATACCTTTAGTTGAAAAGGTTAATGACTTTTTAGCTGAAAGAGATTTGATTAAACCAAAATATTGGACTATGGATTCAGGTTATGATACTACTGATATCTATGAGCATATTCTCTTTGAGCAGGATTCTCAGGCCATTATCCCAATCAACAAGCGTAATGCTAAACAGCCACCAGCTGGATTCTATGATTTTAAAGGAACACCAGTCTGCAGTGGTGGACACAAAATGTATTACTGGGGTCATTACAAGGGAGTCAACAAATTCAGATGCCCACATGTATGTGGTAAAGTTGATTGTATTCACGGAACTAAGTGGTGTTCTGACAGCAATTACGGTCAGGTAACTAAAACAAGACCAAAAGAAAATCCAAGATATATATCAACTCCACATAGAGATTCTAGAACCTGGAGAAAGATCTACAACAAAAGAACCAGTGTTGAAAGAACTTTTCCCAGACTAAAAGAGCATCTAAATTTAGAGAACTTAACTGTAATGGGGGCCAAAAAAGTTAAAACTCATTTGCTATTAAGTTCTATCAGTTTGATAGCTGCAAGAATTGCAGCCAAGAAAATCAAACTCCAAAATCAGGTTTTAGCTGCTTAAATAGCTTCTAAATTCATGATTTTAAGTTACCCAAGCTAAGTGCGTCTGAATTTAGCAGTAAATCTATGGTAAATCATTAAAATCTACAATTTCAAGTTAAAAGGCTTATTTTTATGATTCGCAGACAATATTTTTTTGAATTAAACTAAATTAAGTGTATTATGAAATTCGCTTAACTATAAAATAGTAATAAGTAGGTGAAAGTATGAATAATTATGTTCTTGGTCTGGAGTTATTGATAATAGGAATGGGAACAGTTTTCCTTTCCCTTTATCTGCTCTCAGTTTTCCTCCATTTCAGCGGAAAACTATTTGGACCGGAAAGTGGATCGAAAAAGAAAAGCAAAAATAAGGTTGAAAAGAAAAGAGAAATTTCAAAAGCTGAAAATAAGTCAGCAGCTGAAGCTGAAACTGCGGCTGCTGAAGAGGGATTTTCTCCGCAAAAGATAGCAGCAGTAACAGCAGCAATTTATGAAAGTTTAAATGATCAAAAAAATTATCGGATAATATCCATTCAAAAAAGTAATCAAAACTGGAAGAGATAGGAGCTGAATAGAGAATGAAAAAATTTAGAGTTGAGGTAGATGGTGAAGAATTTATTGTAAATGTTGAAGAAATAGGAAGTGAAACTGGTAGTTCTGCAGTAAAAAGCACAACCAGTGCAGGCAGCAGAAGTTCAGCTGCTCCTAAAACTAAAGCTAAAAAGGCAGCACCAAAGCCAAAAAAAGAACCACAAAAAGAGATGGCAGCATCTGCTGAAGCTGGTGAAGGTGATGTTGTGGCACCAATGCCCGGCAGCATCTTAGAGATCAATGTTAAAAAAGGTGAAACTGTCAGCAAAGGTGATACCTTAATAGTCTTAGAAGCAATGAAGATGGAAAACGAAATTACTGCAGTTGAGGCAGGAACAGTCAAAGATATCAAAGTAAGAGTCGGAGACAGTGTTGATGCAGAAGACATACTGCTGGTAATCGAATAGGGGGCTAAATCATGTTAGATAAGATCTCACTATTTATCCAGTCAACAGGTTATTTAAACCTGGGGCTTGGACAATTTATAATGATCATCATTGCCTCCATACTTTTGTATCTGGCAGTGGTCAAAGAATATGAGCCCCTGCTTTTAGTGCCGATCAGTTTTGGGATGCTCTTAGTTAATCTGCCCTTAGGAGGACTGATGGCAGCCGGGAAAGATGGTCAGGTAGGAGGTTTATTATACTACCTCTACCAGGGAGTTAAGCTCGGTATTTATCCTCCAATTATCTTTATGGGAGTTGGAGCCTGGACTGACTTCGGGCCGATGATCGCCCAGCCTAAAACTGCCCTTTTAGGTGCAGCAGCCCAGTTTGGTATCTTTGCTACTATTTTTGGAGCAATAGCCTTAGGTTTTTCACCTGCAGAAGCAGGTGCGATTGGAATTATTGGTGGAGCTGATGGACCGACAGCTATCTTTTCAGCCAGTCAACTGGCACCACATCTATTAGGTCCGATTGCAGTAGCAGCCTATTCCTATATGGCTTTAGTACCGATTATTCAGCCACCGATTATGAAGGCTCTAACAACCAAAGAAGAGCGTCAGGTCAAAATGGAGCAGTTAAGACATGTAACAAAAAAGGAAAAGATCATTTTTCCGATAGCTGTAACTTTACTTGGTGGTTTATTAGTACCCTCAGCCCTACCGCTTTTAGGTAGTCTGATGTTTGGTAACTTAATGCGGGAAGTGGGAGTAGTTGACCGCTTACTTAAAACAACCCAGAATGCCTTAATGAACATAGTGACTTTATTTTTAGGTCTTACAGTTGGGGCAACAGCCAGTGCAGAGGCATTTTTGAATGCCGAAACTATTGGTATCTTAGTTTTAGGTTTAATCGCCTTCAGCTTTGGTACAGCAGTAGGAGTTTTATTTGGTAAGGTGATGTATAAATTCAGTGGAGGTAAGGTCAACCCACTGATTGGTGCAGCAGGAGTATCTGCAGTACCGATGGCAGCCCGAGTTGTACAGAAGGTAGGTCAGGAAGAAAATCCATCCAATCACCTTCTAATGCATGCGATGGGTCCCAACTTTGCCGGAGTTATTGGTTCTGCAATTGCAGCCGGTACTCTGCTTTCAATTTTGGGTTAAGAACAGTTAAGATAAAATTAGTTAAAGCTGAACTATTAAATCAAGGTTTGAGAGGAGTAGAAAAATGAATTTAAACCCGATGAAAGAACTTCTGCAGGAAGCACACTTAAATAATTATGCTGTGGGGGCCTTCAATATTAATAATCTGGAATTTTTACAGGCTTTTGTTACCGGTGCTGAAGAAATGAAGGCACCTTTAATACTGCAGGTTAGTGAAAGGATTATTCCTTATATAGGTCTGGAAACTGTCAGCAGAATGACAGAAGCAATTATTAAAGATCGATCAATTCCAGTGGCACTGCATTTAGATCATGGAAGCAGATTTGAAAGTATTATAGCTGCAATTAGAGCTGGATTTTCTTCTGTAATGATTGATGCTTCAACAAAAGAGTTTGAGGAAAATATAGAAATGACTAAGAAGGTTGTAGAGGTAGCACACAGTGTTGGAGTAAGTGTTGAGGCAGAACTGGGTACAATTGCTGGAACTGAAGATGGTCATACAGTTGAAGAAAAAAATGCGATGTATACTGATCCTGATAAGGCTAAGGAATTTGTAGAAAAAACCGGAGTTGATGCCCTGGCAGTTGCAGTTGGTACAGCTCATGGTGTTTATCAGGGCAAGCCAGAATTAGATTTTGAAAGGCTTCATAAAATAAAAAGATTACTGGATATGCCTCTAGTTTTACATGGTGCTTCTGGTGTTTCTGATCAGGATTTAAAGACTGCTGTTAAATATGGGGTGAACAAGGTTAATTTTAATACTGATTTCCAGCAGGCATTTACTAAAAGAGTCAAAGAAATTTTTGCAGAGGACCCTGAAGTTTATGATGTTCATACTTATTGTGGACCTGGCAGAGATGCAGTAATTGAAAAGACAAAAGAAAAAATTAAAATACTTGGCAGCAGCAATAAAGCCTGGTAAATTTAATTTTATTTAGGGGATAAGGATCTGTGAGAAAAGCAGGTCTTTATTCTCTAAAATTAATATTGAAGAAGATAAATTATTATTAAATAAGTTATTGAAAAGTCTTATCACTCTGGAGTGAAATTGGAGGGGCTTCACTTGCAGCAGAAATATTTGTACCTCTGTTGACTAAATACGCTTTAATAAAATCCGGAGAAGGAAGTATTTGAATATTTTTAAATAAGTTGTGTTTAGTTTATTTTCAATAATAAATTTTATTATAAATAGGGAGGTGTGTTATGAAGAAATCAATCTGTATTGAGACAGTATTTACGGAATATCCATTTGAAGAGAGATTTAGTTTAGCATCTGAAGCAGGCTTTGATTATATTGAATTTTGGTCATGGGAAGATAAGAATTTAAAAAAAATAAAAAGATTGTGTAAAGAAAATGATCTAGAAATATCAAGTTTTTCCGGAGATAAAGATTATTCTTTAGTAAATCCTCAAGAAAATGAAGATTATATTAATTATATTAAGCTTTCAATTGAAAAGGCAAAATTTCTAAATTGTGATAATCTCGTTATTCATTCAAATGCACTAGGAGAAGGTGGTGTAGTACTGGATAGCTATGATGAAATAAGTGAGCACAAGAAATTTATTAATATGTATAAAGTTTTATCAGAGTTAGCACCTCTTGCAGAGGAAGCTGAAGTTAAGTTAGTTTTAGAGGCTTTAAATACTTATAAAGATCATGACGGTAATTGTCTTGCTCATACAAAAGATTCTGCAGAATTAGCAAGAATGGTAGATTCTTCCTATATCAAAGTCTTATTTGATGCATATCATATGCAGATAATGGAAGGGAATATTATTGAAAATTTAAGAGAATATATTGATGTGATTGATTATATCCATGTTGCTGACTCTCCCGATAGAAGTGAACCGGGTACAGGTGAGATAAATTATAAAAATATTTTTAAAGAATTAGAAACTCTTGATTACAGTCACTTCCTTGGTTTTGAATTGTTTCCTAAAAAAGAATCTAAGCAAGTAGCAGTTGAGTTAATAAACTTATAGGTTTATACTACAAACTTTTATTAATATTATCTAATCTCTTAAAATATTAAGTATATTAGGGAGGATATTTAAATGGATGTACTGAAAAATTTTAAAGAAAGAGCAGCTTCTAAGCTGCAGAAAATTGTTTTTGCTGAGGGTGATGATGAAAGAATAGTTAAAGCAGCTGCAGAAATTGAAGCTGAAAAAATTGCTGAAATAGTAATTTTGGGGAATTTGGAGTCAATTAAAGAGGCTGCAGCTGAATATGGAGTTGAGCTTGATGGAGTTGAAATTATTGATCCGGAAGATTCTGAGTACATAGCAGAATTTAGAGACGAATTTTATCAACTTAGAAAACATAAAGGAATTACTAAAGCCGAGGCTGAAAAGGCAGTAAAAGATCCACTTTATTTTGGAACAATGATGATTTATACTGATAAAGCAGATGGGATGGTTGCTGGGGCTGCAAATGCAACTGGTAATGTTTTAAGACCTGCTTTTCAGATTGTTAAAACCGCAGAAGGTATTTCAACAGTTTCCAGTGCCTTAATTATGGTTCTCAAAGATAAAAGCTTTGGGGAAGAGGGAGTAATGGTCTTTTCGGACTGTGCAGTAAATCCAGCACCTAATTCAGAGCAGCTGGCAGAGATTGCAATTTCAACAGCTGATACAGCAAAGAGCTTGCTAGATTTTGATCCAAAAGTTGCTATGCTTTCTTTCTCAACTATGGGAAGTGCCTGCCATGAAAACGTAGATAATGTGCGTGAGGCAGTAAAAATTGCCCACGAAAATGCTCCACATCTAAAAATTGATGGAGAGATGCAGGCAGATGCAGCTTTAGTAGAAAGTGTTGGTCAAAGAAAGGCTCCGGAAAGTGAAATTGCAGGTAGAGCAAATGTTTTAGTATTCCCTGATCTGCAGTCAGGTAATATTGGTTATAAGCTTGTACAAAGGCTGGCAGGTGCAGATGCGGTTGGTCCTATCTTACAGGGGCTGGCAGCACCAATTAATGATTTATCTCGCGGCTGCTCAGTTGAAGATGTAGTTAATTTAACAGCGATTACAGCAGTACAGGCTCAAAATAAATAAAATTTATAATTGCAAAAAAAGTGCAGTCTCCCTATTGGCGGGGAGGAGCTGCACTTTTTCTTATTTTTAATTCAGTTGGAGCAATAATCTGTAAGGGCATATGAATATCACCATTGATGCGGTCAATTAAAGTTTTAACCAGCTGCCTTCCTATTTCTTCTTTAGGAACATGCACTGTAGTTAAAGGTGGATTGGTAAATGGAGCCATTTTAATGTTGTCATAGGAAACTATTGAAATATCTGCTGGAATTTCTAAACCAGCTTCATGAATTGCCCTCATAGCACCAATACTCATATAATCACTGGCCACAAAAACTGCTGTCGGCAGTTCATCTAATTCCAGAATTTCCTTCATTTTTTCATAGGCTAATCCCATTTCCCAGTCTGCTTTTTTAACATATTTTTCTCTGATTGGCAGTCCGTGCCTCTTCATCACATCTGCAAAACCAAGATAGCGGTCCTCATGGACAACTGTATCATGATTTGAACCAATCAGAGCTGCACCAATAAAAGCAATTTCCTGATGGCCGAGTTCAACCAAATATTCTACAATTTCAGCTGCTGCTTCCCGTCTTTGAACATTAATTGCATCATAATCATGAATATCTGGGTTGCGGTTATCAAAGATAACGATATTTTCAAAGCTGTCTTTAAGCTCATTAAAAAACTTTTCTTCAATATATTCGGCAATTATAATTACCCCATCAGCCTCTTCCTGACTGACTAACTTATGCTCAATCGCAGGAACTTCCAGATCAGCCTGAGTGTAAGAAAAAGCTATAGAATAACCCTGTTTGCGGGCTTCATCTTCTAAACCCTCCAGCATAACTGAAAAGAAGGGGTGGTTGTATATTTTTGGCGTATCATTTAAGATAAAACCAATACTTTTAGTGGTAGTTGAATTCTGCTGATTATTCTTTTTATGCTTATTATAACCGAGTTGATCTACATAATTCCAGACAATCTCACTTGTATGCTCACTTACCGGTCTTGACTGATCATTATTAATAACTCGTGAGACAGTAGAAATCGAGACACCAGCTTTTTCGGCTATATCTTTTAATGTTACTCCCATAATAAATCACCTGACTTTAAGTTTTAAGGGTAAATATTTACCCTCATTTATTATAATAACTTATATTACTTGTAAATGCCAGCTTTTTGAACTGAAATCTTCCTGTTTTAGCTCTCCAATAGGCAGACCGGAGTAGAGGAGCTGACTGCCGCTCACTGTTTTATCAATTTCTTTAATATAATAATCAAAATCAGGGTTTAAGCCTTTAAGTTTGAAGGAGCCAGTAAAGACATTTGCTTCAGCCAGGATTTTGTAATAGCTGACAAAAGCTTCTCTCTGATCTTTAGAAACTGTCATCCAGGCTGTTTCATTACCCTCAAATGGACTGAGCAGTCGGTAGAAATCTCCATACTGAATTAATTTTCTCAGAGATTTAAATTTCTTTATCTGTTTTTTAATAATTTCTCTTTCTTTAAAACTCATTACTGTTGGATCAAGTTCATAGCCAAAAGCACCATAATAGGCTGTATCTGCTCTCATAGCTAAAGAGGTAATTCTACCGAGCTGATGATTGGGCACAGCAGAAATATGGGCTCCAATAGAAGAGACTGGATAAACTAAAGATGTACCATACTGAATCTTTAATCTTTCTACTGCATCTGTATCATCACTGGTCCAGGTCTGCGGCATATAATAGAGCATTCCCGGGTCAAAGCGGCCGCCTCCACTGGCACAGCTTTCAAATAAGATGTCAGAGAACTCAGCAGTTAATTCTTCTAAGACTCTGTAGAGACCAAGCATATAGCGGTGAGCTGTTTCTGACTGCCTTTCAGCTGCAAGCTGGTTTGAGCCAATCTCAGTCATATTGCGGTTCATATCCCACTTTACATAAGAGATATCTGCACTGGCAAATAGCTCACTTAAAATATTTATAATATAGTCCTGAACATCCCTGCGGGAAAAATCTAAGATCAGCTGGTTTCTGCCCTCTGAATTTTCTCGGTCAGGAACTTCTATTACCCAGTCTGGATGTTTACGGTAGAGATCACTGTCAGGAGAAACCATCTCCGGTTCAACCCAGATTCCAAAATCAAGACCTAGCTCATTTATTTTTTCTGCCAGACCGCTGACCCCATTTGGCAGCTTATTTTTATTTACATACCAGTCACCAAGAGAGGAAGTGTCATCATTGCGCCGTCCAAACCAGCCGTCATCGAGCACAAATAATTCTACCCCGAGTTCAGCTGCACTGGCAGCAATCTCGACAATTTTATCTTCATCAAAGTCAAAATATGTTCCTTCCCAGTTATTTAAAAGAACCGGTCTTTCTTCAGCTTTGAATTTGCTTTTAACGAGCCGCTCTCGGTAAAATTTATGGTAGAGCTGTGACATCTGATTTAAACCCTGATCTGAATAGGCAAGTACTGCCTCAGGTGCCTGAAATTCTTCTCCGGCTTCTAAAAGCCAGCTGAAATCAAAATCATTAATGCCTAAGGATAATCTTGTCCGATCATAGTGGTTAACTTCAACAGCAGCCTTAAAATTACCGCTGTAAACTAAATTGGCTGCATAGACCTCTCCCTGATATTCATCTGTATTGGGGCGAGTTAGAGCAATAAATGGATTCTGATAGTGGCTGCTGGCACCTCTTTTACTTTCAATCTGCTGTAGACCCTGGATAAGGGGGCGGGTTTTGAGGTATCTTTCTCTACCCCAGGCTCCAGAAAGCTGCAGCATCTCAAAATTACTGTCTTCAAAATCGAGACTCATCGACAGTGCAGACTGCAGTTTTAAATTTTCTTGCCCCTGATTAATAATTTTAGCCGAGCGGGTGATAATATCATAGTCTGCAAATACTGTGTAGGTTAAAGTTATTTTAAAATCTGCTGTCTGATCAATTAGATCAATTTCCAGGCTCTCTACATTATCATCTGCCTCTGCATAAGAAGCAGGAAGACCTGTAAGCTCAGATTTTCCTTCATAGATTCTGTGTTCAGAATAGATAGCCTTAGTTGTTCTGGATCCATTTTCCTGCAGGACCTTATAAGCCGGCACTCCATAATCTGTATTTCCATAGGCCGGGTATTCCTGTGGCAGCAGTTCTAAAGAAAGATTATCTTCCTTGATAATTGTCATTACAGGTCGGTCACCATATAATATTTTATCTTCAAAATCTAAACTGCCGCCTAATTTTTTACCCCAGTAGAGATGAGCAGGATATTTATCATTAATAATTTTTATTATATAACTTGTATTTTTAGTTTTTAAGTGAAATAATTCTTTCTTCTGGTTAAAATCAATTGCCATAATTTTTCTCCCTTCTGTTTTTAAATTTATATATAGATTAGATTCAGTTATTTAACCTTTAACTGCACCACTTGTTAAGCCTTCTACAATCCATTTCTGCAGCATTGAGAATAATAAAATTGTTGGAATTATAGAAATAACTGTGGCTGCATTGATTGAACCCCAGGCTACCTGAGTTGAACCAAAAAAGTTATTTAAACCAATTGGCAGAGTTTTAGTTGCCATCGACTGAGAGATAACAGAAACAAAGAGAAAATCTCCCCAGGAAACCATAAAAGAATAGAATGAAGCTACTACTATACCAGGTGCTGCAACCGGCAGTATAACTTTAATTAAAGTCTGAAATGGTCCCAGACCATCGATCATTGCTGCCTCATCAAGTTCTTTGGGTACTCCATCAAAATAGCCTTTAATCAGCCAGATTGAAAAGGGAAGACCTAAGATGATGTGGGTAAAGATTATTCCAGCATAACTGTCGATTAAATTCATAGAAAAAAGCAGTCCAAAAATAGGAATTACCAAAAGTACCCAGGGAAACATGTTGGATAAAAGCATGGTAATTATAAAGGCATTTTTAAATTTCAGCTGAAAACGGGAAAGAGAATAGGCTCCGAAAACAGAGATCGTTACTACTACAATTGTTGTAATTGAGGCAATTAGAATTGAATTTTTAAAATACCCGATAAAATTACCTGTGCCGCCACCGGACTGAAAAACATTAAAGTAGTGTTTGATCATTAAGCCATTGGGATTTTCAAAAAATTTGCCAGAAAACATAGCTGACTCAGTTCTAAAGGATGAATAAAAAAGCCAGATAAAGGGTACTAAAATAAACATTGTTAGACTGATTAGAGCTATATATTTTAAAATAAGAGTTGATTTTTTTTGGTGCATTTAGTCATCACTCCTTACAAGACGGATATAAAAGATGGAAAAGACCATCATCACCAGCATCATTAAAATACCCATTGCTGAGGCGTGTCCGTATTCATAGTAGTTCCAGGCTGTCTGATAGATCTGGGTTGCCAAAACTTCAGTTGAGCCAACAGGGCCACCACCAGTAGAAAGATAAATAAAATCAAAGTTGTTAAAGGTCCAGAGCACATGCAGTACAATAACGATCATTGATGGATATTTTAAGTTTGGCAGGGTAATATAAAAGAATTTATGCCAGGCTGATGCTCCATCAATATCAGCTGCTTCGTAATAATATTTTGGAATTGACTTTAAGCCTGCATACAGAGTAATAGCATAAAAAGGCATATTCCGCCAGACATGCATAATCACAATTAGAGGAAAGGCAAAGTTTTTATCACCAAACCAGTATCTTGTTAAATGTCCTAGTCCTATATTTTTTAAGATCATATTTATAAGTCCATAGTCAGGTAAAACCAGCCAGTCAAACATAACAACAGTTGAAGCTACAGGAATAACCCAGGGGATCATAATTGTATATTTTACCCAGCCTAAACCTTTGAGATCTTCATTTAATAAAAGTGCCATTGCCATTCCTAGAATATATTGTAAGGAAACTGCCAAAATAACAAGAACAAAAGTGTGCATAAAAGCTGTCCAAAATTCCGGGTTATTTAAGACTTTGATATAGTTTTCTAGACCAATAAAACTTGCTTCATTGTAAATACTTGCGTTTGTAAAACTTTGTATAAATGCTCTAACAGTGGGATAAAAAATAATTAAGCCAAAGGCCAAAAGAGTTGGTAATAGAATTAAATAGCCCTTTAAATTATTTTTTTTATTATTAATCATAAAGCTGCCTCCTTGAGAAAATTAAGTTTTAAAAGTCAGATAAAATTTTTTAAGGGAGGACAGGCCATTTTGACCTGTCCGGAGGGTTATTCTCTTTTAGCTTATAAATTAGCTGCAATATCTGATAATTCTTGATGGAGTTTTTCTGCAATTTCTGCAGGGCTTCCTTCATCATAAATTACTTCCTGAATTGCACCTATGATTGCATTTTGTGGTCTTTCCCAGCTGATTGGGTCCAGGGCAACACCAGTATCTGCAAATTTACTGAAACCCTGCAGCCACCAGTTATCTGCCATTTTTGGTTCTGCCATTACATCTTTACGAGGAGATAGCACACCAGCATTAGAGTCAACTAATAATTGGAAGTCCTTATTTGTTACTTCTTTAACTAAATTCCATGCTTTTTCTGGATTATCAGTGTATTTATTTATCATAATTGGCTTAACTTCCATATAAGTTCCAGGAGTTCCATTTTTATTAACTGGAATAGCTGCAATACCTGTATCATCAATTACTTCAGCCCTTGCTTCATCTTCATAACGGTGGGACCAGATCCAGGGGCCAACAGTTACCATTGCCTGGTTACCAGAAGTATATCCGTAATCTAATGCTTTCCAGTCAGCACCACGATTGTCCATTGAAATTGCACCAGAGCTAAACATTTTGTCATATAAGTTTAATACCTCTTCTAACTGATCAACTGTTGCAGTAACTTTTACATTTTCACCAGATACATCAAACATAGATTTGTTTAGCTGTAAGTAGAAGGACATAAATTCCTGGAAGGCTCTAACTTCTCTTTCCTTAGTTGTAAACATAAATCCATCCATTCCTTCTACATTTTCAGAAATATAGGAAGCTGTTTCTACAAGTTCATCCCAGTTAGTAGGAACCTCTAAACCATATTCTTCAAAAATTGATTTTCTATATAAAAGTAATCTTACATTGGTATTATAGGGAATAGCGTAAATTTCTCCGTCAATTGTAACTGCATCCATGACATTATCTAAATACTGATCTTTATCTTCATAACCTTTCCAGAAATCATTTAAGGGCATAATTAAACCTGCTTTTGCATAAGTAAACATCTGCTCTAGTACCCCTTCAACAACATCCGGGTTTCCAGTTTTCGCCTGGACGATAAACTGCTGTGAAATATCACGATAGAGAGGAGGTCCATAATCAGTTGAAACATCTAAATTAGTATTATTTTCGAAGAAATTTACAGTTTCATCTAAACCTGACCATTCACTGGTAAATGAGGTATGCCATAAAACAAGTTCTTCCGCAGCTGATGAAAAAGTTAAGGTGAGAACAAAAAAGAGAGCTAAAGATAAGATTAAAGATTTTTTGATAGACATATAATATTCCTCCTAAGTTTTTTTATGATTTTGACCAGAATAACAAAAATATAAGATTTTAAATGACCACCTCCGTTAAAAAATTTATATTTTTAATATTCTCTAATATACGTATTCTTGACTTAATCCAAAAATCCTGCTTTTTTGGTGAAAAAAATTAAAAAATTTGGAACCAAATTTGGATAAAGTCTGAAAATTACCGTTATTTCGGTGATTTCAATTATGAAAAAAATTAAAAAATTTTAGCAAAAAAAAGACAATTACCTCATTTGAAAAGATAATTGTCAGTAAATATTAGTTATTAAGTTTAAAATTTAGAAAATTAAATCGATTATAAACCAGTTTGTTTTTAAAATCATTTTTATTTGAAACTAAATAAATATCAAACTAAAAAATCTCCACTCAAGACAATAACTGCATAGACTGTAGGTCCAACATGGCAGCCCAGAGTGGCACTGATTCTGCTGTCGTAAATTTTTAAATTTATATTTTTTTCATCTTTAAGTTCTTTTATCAGTTTAATTTTAGTTTTTTCCAGATCGTCTTTGCGGTTTCCATGGGCAAAACCAAGCCAGGCATTTTTTTCATTTTTTAAATCTTTTTTGATAAGTTCAATAATTCTGTCTTGAGCCCTGTGTTGACCTCTTACTTTAGCAATAGGTTTAACTTTTCCAGTTTTAGTACTGATAGAAATTACTGGATTTATACTAAATATTGAACCTAAAAAAGAGCTGGCCTTACCGATACGACCACCTTTTTCCATATATGTCAGATCCTTAACTGTAAAATAGAGATACAGCTTTTTTTTGGCCTGATTTACTATTTTTATTATTTCATCTATTTGCTTATCTTTATCGATTAATTTAGCTATCAGCACAGTAAGCATTCCTAATCCCAGGGAAATAGTAGCAGAGTCGATAACCTTAATCTTTTCAGCATTTACTTCTTGGGCTGCAAGTTTTGCTGATTCATAGGTTCCACTTAAGGCAGCAGAAACATGAATTGAAAGCAGCTGATCATATTTTTGAAGCATTTTTTTATATTTTTTAACAAATAAAGCTGGTGCTGGCCGAGAAGTATGAGGAAGTTCTTTATTCTGATCCAGCTTTTCAAAAAAGCTATCCGGCTTTATATCAATTCCATCCTGAAATTCTTCTTCACCAAAATGAACTGAAAGAGGTATGACTTCAATGCCGTATTTTTCTAGTATCTCCTGATTTAAATCGCAGGTGCTGTCAGTTAAAATGCCAATTTTCATCTTTTATTACTCCTTTCTTAGATAAGAGTACAATTGTGATTAATATATATATATATTTAACTTAATTTTAAAAATATTCCTCTAATTAATTTTAGCATTTATCTATTAGTTTGTCCATTTTTATAATGACTTGGAGATATCCCCATAGTTTTTTTAAAAATCTTAGAAAAATTGAAGGGGTCCTCATAACCGACACTTAAAGCTGCTGATTTGACCTTGAGCTTGTAGTTTTCTAAAAGGAGGGCAGCCTTTTCCATTCTGAATTCAATCAGATACTGCTGGGGAGACATATTCAACAGCTCATTAAATAGCTGCCAGAGGTAGGAGCGGTTTAAACTTAAATAAGAAGCAATATCTGTAATTTTTAGATCGGGTCGGGAATAATTGCGGTCAATATAATTAACTGCTTTTTTTAAGTACTCCTGTTTTAAATCTTTATTTTTTAACTGCTGCTCTGTATTTTCAATAAGTTCTGCCAAAAAGAGGTAGAGCAGTCCCATTAATTTAATCTCTTTTGATTTTTTTAAATTACCGGTCTCAGTCATCTGATTAAAAATAGCAGATATCTGTTCAGGCTTTTGGGTTTTAAAAAAGGGTTTTGCTTTTGTGATTCCTGCTTCCTTAAGATAATCTTCAGCCTTTAAACCGGTAAAGCCAATCCAGGAGTATTGCCAGGGATTTTTCTGATCCGCCTGGTAATAAGAGAGAAGATGGGGCCAGATTACAAATCCCTCACCTCTTTTTAACTCGAATTCTTTTTTATCTACTTTAAAACTTCCTTTTCCTCTATGGATATAATGGATTAGAAAATAATCTCTAACTGCCGGACCATAACTGTGGCCCTGACTGCACTGTTGAGAACCACAGATGTGAATCTCCATATCAGTTAAATGCAGCCTCTCAATATTTAAATCCTGTACTTCAGCCATGATTTCCCTCCTGAAATTTGAATAAAACAACATAATAACATATGATATTGACATTAAACCATTTATATAAACATAGTACTATGGATATAATAAAAATACAAATTAAATATATTTTCAAAAAAATAAAGGCTTAGACTCAAAAATTATACTAAAAAGAGGAGAGATTTTAATGGCTAAAATAACTTTTATGGGTGCAGGCAGTACTGTATTTGCTAAAAATGTTCTGGGAGACTGTATTTTAACTCCGGCTTTAAGGGAGTCAGAATTCGCTCTTTATGATATTGATGAGCAGCGTTTAAAGGATTCGGAGATGATGCTTAAAAATATCAACAGCAACCACGGCAGTTACGCTGGGATTAAGGCCTATACAGACCGCAGAGCCGCACTTAAAGATGCAGATTATGTGATCAATGCAATTCAGGTGGGGGGATATGAGCCTTCAACGGTAATTGACTTTGAAATACCTAAAAAATATGGACTGCGGCAGACAATTGGTGATACACTGGGTATTGGCGGGATATTTAGAGCTTTAAGAACTATTCCGGTGATGCTTGATTTTGCCAAGGATATAGAAGAAGTGGCTCCTGATGCCTGGTTTTTAAATTACACCAATCCAATGTCCATTCTGACTGGAGCGATGCTCAGAGCAACAGATGTCAAAACTGTCGGTCTCTGTCACAGTGTCCAGATCTGTCACGAGCAGCTGCTGGAGCCGCTTGGGATGAGCACCGAAAATCTGCAGTATAAAATTGCAGGGATTAATCATATGGCCTGGCTTTTAGAGATCAGCCGCAACGGCAAAGACTTATATCCCGAAATAAAAAAGAAGGCCTTTGCGAGAGAAACACCACACGATGATCTGGTCCGCTATGAGCTGATGAAGCGTTTTGGCTATTATATAACTGAATCAAGTGAGCATAATGCAGAATATCATCCCTATTTTATTAAATCTGAATATCCGGAGTTAATTGAAAAATATAATATTCCGCTGGACGAATACCCGCGCCGCTGTGAAAAACAGATTGCTGAGTGGGAAGAGATGCGGGATGAGCTGGTTAAAAATGAGGAATTAGAACATGAGCGGACACACGAATATGCCTCTTATATCATGGAAGCTATGGAAACTGGCAGGCCATATAAGATTGGGGGCAATGTTTTAAATACGGGGCTGATTGATAATTTACCCCAAAAAGCAGTGGTTGAAGTACCCTGTCTGGTTGACCGCAGTGGAATTTCTCCCTGTCATGTGGGAGAATTGCCAGAGCAGCTGGCTGCACTCAACCGGACAAATATTAATGTCCATTTAATGACTATCAAAGCCGCCTTAGAGAAAAAGAAAAAATATATTTACCAGGCGGCAATGCTTGATCCCCATACTGCTTCTGAATTAACTATTGACGAAATAGTTAATTTATGTGATGATTTAATTGAGGCCCATGGAGACTGGCTGTCTGAATATAAATAAAAATAAGGTGGGATTTACATAATGCCAAAAAATAAAAAGAGGATAATTATACTTGCATTTACTATCATGTTTATGAACGGAGTTGTGAATAATATAAGGGGGCAGGTCGGTCCATATATTATGGATGATTTTGGCCTCAACTACAGCCGACTTGGTTTTCTGCTTTCCTTTATTTCAATTGGCTCAATGCTTATCTTTTTCAGCAGCGGAAAATTAATCGAAAAATTCGGCCTGATAAAACTTCTCTTTTATGGAGTTGTCTATAATACCCTGGCTCTGGCGGGAGTTTATGCTTCCTTTAATTATTATACACTGCTGACTGCCTTCTTTTTTCTGGGTACAGGTATAACTCTCTTAAATATTGTAGCTGTAAATCTCACTTCAATCTCTTACAGTGAAAAACGGGGTAAGATGATTAACCTGCTTCATCTTTTTTATGGGGCCGGAGGGATTATTGCCCCTTATTTTGTGACTTCAATTTTAAAACTTGGTTTCAGCTGGAATTATTCATTTTTGTTTTCAATTATTTTACTGGTGATTATCTTTTTTGAATTCAACTCAGCTTCACTGCCTGAGATTGAATCAAGTGGAAAAAAGGTAATGAAAAGCACCTCAGAACTGCTCAAGGATAAAAAAGTAATTTTGTTTTCACTAATTATATTTTTTCAGGTCGGGGTGGAGTTTTCAATTGTGACCTGGCTGGCACCTTTTTTGAGAGATGCTCAGTCCAGATCTGATCTGACAGTTAGCTTTTATTTATCTCTCTTTTTTATCTGCTTTACAGCGGGAAGATTCCTGGCCAGTATTATAGTTGAAAAGATTGGCTATTATAATTTTTTAATTATTACAGGTGGGGCGGCAGCCTCCCTGATTTCGCTTGCTTTAATTGGCGGCTATAACTTTACAATCTTGATTCCGATTTCTGGTCTCTTTTTAGCAGGGCAGGTTCCGACCCTCCAGGCTGCAATTTTAGATAGTTTTGACAGCAGTGGAATTAAAGTGGTTGGTTTTGCTCAGACTGCCGGTATGATCGGCTTAACAGTTCTTTCTAACTGGGTGGTTGGATTTATTAATGACTTTATAGCAATTGAGGCAGGTTTTGTCTTTTTAGTTATTATTCTGGCTGCAGCTTTAATCTTAAGCTATTATTTAAAAAAGTTAAATCAAAATAAGATACTTTAAACTTCATTATACTAAGGAATAAGGATGGTTTTAATGACAGAGAAATGGTGGCATGATTCAGTAATTTATCAGATTTATCCTAAAAGTTTCAATGACAGCAACAACGATGGTATTGGGGACCTGGCTGGTATAATAGAAAAACTTGATTACTTAAATCAGCTGGGAATAGATCTAATCTGGCTCAGTCCAGTTTTTTCTTCTCCGATGAAAGATAACGGCTATGATATAGACGATTATTATGCAATTGCCGAGCAGTTTGGCTCAATGGAAGAGATGGAAGAGCTGATTGCTGAAGCTGACAGAAGAGGAATTGGAATTATGATGGATTTAGTAATCAATCACAGTTCCGACCAGCATCAGTGGTTTAAGGAATCTCGCAAATCTAAAGCTAATCCAAAAAGAGATTATTATATCTGGAGGGATCCGAAGGCAGATGGGAGCCCACCGACAAACTGGCGCTCAATTTTCGGCGGCTCGGCCTGGACCTATGATGAGCAGACTGAGCAGTATTACTTACATACCTTTGCTGAAGAACAGCCTGATTTAAACTGGGAAAATAAAAAATTGCGGCAAAAATTGTATCAGCTGGTGAACTGGTGGCTGGATAAAGGACTGGCCGGTTTTAGAGTAGATGCAATAAGCTATATTAAAAAGAATGAGTTTAAGGACCAAAAGGTAAATGGACCTGACGGCCTGAGCAGTATTTTTGAAGCTTCTGCCAACCAGCCTGGAATTTTGGACTTATTAAATGAATTAAAGGCAGAGACTTTTTTCAACTACCAGATTTTGACTGTAGCAGAATTATATGCAGAAGATAATAAAAGGATGCAGGAATTTACTGGAGATGATGGCCCCTTTGATCTGGTCTTTGATTTCCGCCATGTTGATTTAGACTTAAGTGAAGGAAGTGAGTGGTTTAAGCAAAGAGATTGGGATTTAGTTGAGTTAAAAGAGAGGTTAAACGAGATTCAAAAAACTTATTCGGCTAATAGAAGACCAGCAATTTTTTGGGAAAATCACGATCAGCCCCGTTCTTTAAACAAATATCTGTCTGAATCTGAAATTAATAATTATTCAATCAAGATGCTGGCAGCTGTTTTTATGCTGCAGCGGGGAATCCCCTTTATTTATCAGGGCCAGGAAATAGGGATGACTAATGTTAAATTTGAAAATATAGATGATTATCAGGATCTGGCAACTCACGGCTTATATCAGGAAGCATTAAAAGCAGGTTACAGTAAAGAAGAAGTGATGGAGGTTGTCTGGAGAAGGAGTAGAGATAACAGTCGGACACCAATGCAGTGGTCTGCTGCCCAAAATGCTGGTTTTTCTAAAGCAGAGCCCTGGTTAAAAGTTAATCCCAATTATCAGAAAATCAATGTGGAAGAAAATCTAAAAGATGATAATTCTATTTTTTATTTTTACAAAAAACTGATCAAGCTCAGAAAAAATAGCCCCTATCAGGAGATAATTGTTGATGGGAAATACAGGCCTATTCTGGAATCAGATCCAAATCTAATAGCCTACCTCAGAGAAAAAGCAGGAGAGAAACTGGTTTTAATTGCTAATTTTAAAAACAAAAAAGTCGATCTCAATTTAGATTATCTGGTTGAAGAAGTTATTTTAAGTAATTATCCGGACCATGATTACAGGGATTTAAAAAACAAGAAATTAGATTATCAGTTAAGACCCTTTGAAACAATTTTATTGAAAGTTGCATAGACAATAAAAAGACTGCTAAAATTTTATTTTTTAGCAGTCTTTAAAATTCATATTGATTTTAGCTTAAGCAGCAAAACCCTGATTAGCTGATATTTTGCGAGTAGAATTATGATAAGAATTTTCTCTTTTATTGATTAAATATTTATTTTTAAATTTATTTTTCTTATTTTTATTGATTTCACTGGAATTACTAGTTTTTTTATCTTTGCTATTGGTTTCTTTTTTGTTTAATTCTGCCTGTGCTTCCATTTTCATTTGAGTAGCTCTGGCTGCAATTTGCAGATCTGCTCCAGAAGGCTGGGCAGGAGCTGTAGCTGCTCTTTTAATCTGATCAGCTTTTTTTACTGTTTCCTCAGGAGTTTTTGCAGGGGAAGTTTCAATATCAACTGAACCACCAACAGCATAGCGTTTATTATCAGGTCCTGTAGTATACGAATAAGAGGCTGAGCCTGCATACTGTCCACCAGCAGATTGATGAGCCATCTCATGAGCCCGAACTTCTCGATCTCTGCGTTTTAACTTTTCAATTTCCCGCTCTTCAGCATCGCTAAATTCATTTTCAGGACTATTTTCATTTTTGTTTTCATAATTTTGATTCTGTCCTTCGGCAGAGCTGGAAGAATTATCTACAGCATTCTCAAGACTATTATTCTGAATACCTTCATCTTCAGAAGTATTAATACCTAAATCAATACTCTTTGACTGAGAGTTGCTGTTATTAATATTTGATTTAATAGCCCATCCAGGAACCGGCTGACTGCTTAATGATGACATTGCTAACATTTGACTCACCTCATTTATCTCTTTTCCTTATTATACTATAGTAATAATTTTCAAGCAAATAAATCAGCCAATTTAACTAAAATAATAAAATCACCTCAAAAATTACTTTACAGACTTAAAAAATAATGCTATAATCAACTTAGTTAATTTAATAAATTAACAAAGAAACGGATGTGAGAATAAATGGAAAAAGGCAGTTTTAAAAATATGAAAAAACAGAATCAGAAAAATATACTTACTTTAATCAAAAATGAAGACGGTATTTCTAGAGCTCAAATAGCAGAAAAACTTGATGTTTCAAGGGCCACTGTAACTAATATAGTCAGAGAACTGGTTAAACTTGATCTGGTAGAAGAATCAAAAATGGGAAAATCAAGAGGTGGCAGAAGACCGATGCTGCTTAAATTAAATCCAGAAGGGGCTTATGTAATTGGAATTGAATGGGGAATTGAAGCAGTCAAAGCTGTTTTAATTAATATTGAAGCAGAAATAATTGCTGAAGATCAGATTTTACCACCGAAATATACTTTAGAAGAATATAAAAAACAGACTTTTTCTCTAATCAAAAAATATCAAAAAAAATTCCAGCATAACAGCAAAATTATTGGGATTGGACTCGGGATCCATGGACTGGTTGATCCTGAAGCTGGTAGATCAATTTTCACTCCGCATTTTGAGTGGGGAGAGGTTGATATTAAAAGTATTTTAGCTAAAAAATATGATTATCCGATATTTATTGATAATGATGTCAGGATGATGGCGGCAGGCGAAATTTGGCAGGGGAGAGATGACTTCATCTTTATTAATACTGGTTCTGGTATTGGGGCAGCGCTTGTATTTAAAGGTGAGCTGTATTATGGAAATAATTATGCAGCCGGAGAATTTGGTCATATGAAACTGACTGATAAGGGACCTGTTTGTCACTGTGGTAAAAGTGGCTGTCTGGAGGCGCTTTCCTCAAAAGAAAGTATTATTTCCCGCTATCAAAAACTAAAAGAACTGAGCAAAAAAGTTAATTTTAATACAGTAATGCAAAATTATCAAAGAGAAGAGAGTGAGGCCCTACTGGTTGTAAATGATGCCTTAAAATATTTTGGCAGGGCAATCTCAGATCTGGTTAACATTTTAAATCCGGAGGCAGTTATAATTGGAGGTCTTTTTGCTGAGTACAAAGACTTATTAATTGAGCCTCTCTATCATATTGTGGCAGAAGAGTCTTTAAATCAGGCTGTTAAAGATTTAAAGATTACTACAGCCCATTATCAGAATTTTGCCGGTGCTGCGGGCGCAGCAGAAAAGGTTTTAAATAATTTTTTTGAATTAAACATCTAAGTTTATACTCAAATTTAAGGAGGACAAAAAATGAACATTTTAGTAACTGGTGGAGCAGGTTATATTGGCAGTCATGTATTAAAAGCACTTTTAAAAGAAGGTCATCAGGTAGTTACTTTTGATAATTTACAGAAAGGCCATCGGGAGGCAGTAATAGGAGGAAAATTTGTAGAAGGTGATCTCTCAGATCAAAAACACATAGAAAATGTGATGGCGGAGAATAAAATAGAAGGAGTCATTCACCTGGCAGCAGACAGCCTGGTTGGAGAGTCAATGGAAAATCCAGCTAAATATTATCGAAATAATTTTGCTAACGGTATTAATTTATTAGAAGCGATGGTCAAAAATGATGTAAAAAACATTGTATTTTCTTCGACAGCTGCTGTTTATGGTGAACCTGATCAGATTCCAATTAAAGAAAAAAATCAGACAGTGCCAACCAATACCTATGGAGAAAGTAAATTATTTTTTGAAAAGGCATTGAAACGCTATGATGATATTCATGGCATTAATTTTGTTTCTCTCCGCTATTTTAATGCAGCAGGGGCAGATCCAGAGGGAGAAATTGGTGAGGCTCATGATCCTGAAACACATTTAATTCCAATTGTGTTGCAGACTGCCCTAGGAATTAGAGATAAGATATATATTTTTGGTGATGATTATCCAACTCGGGATGGCAGCTGTATTAGAGATTATATTCATGTAAATGATCTAGCAGCAGCTCATGTGCTTGCTGTAGAAGCGCTGGGTGCAGGAAAGGAAAGTTCAATCTATAACCTGGGTAATGGAGAAGGTTATTCAGTTAAGGAAGTTATTGATACAGTTAAGGAAGTGACCGACCGTGATTTTGAAGTCGAAGTTGCCAAAAGGAGAGCTGGAGATCCGGCAGTTCTAATTGCAAGTTCTGATAAAATTCAGCAGGAATTAAACTGGCAGCCAGAATATCCAGAGTTAGAAAAGATAATTTCGACAGCCTGGCAGTGGCATAAATCAGGTGGTTTTTAAGAATAATTAGTAAGCTAAAAAGACCAGCGGATTCCTAATCTGTAGGTCTAGAGTAAATAGTTGAGATATATTTTAACTTTAATTAAAATTTAAAAGAGGTGGAAAAATGAATAAACAAGAGTTGTGGGATAAGTTTGGAAAGACTTTTAGAGATTTTGATTTAGAAAGTGGCGCCTATAAAGCACCGGGACGGGTTAATTTGATTGGAGAGCATACAGATTATAATGATGGCTTTGTAATGCCTATGGCAATCGAAAAAGAAATTACTATGCTGGCCCAGTTGCGTCCTGATAAAAAAGTTAAATTTTATTCTCTGGACTATGATCAGCTTGTCGAGTATGATCTGGATAATTTAGAATACGATCAGAAAAATGTCTGGGCCAACTATCTGTTGGGAGTTATAGATGAGATTCAGAAATTGGGAGAGACACTGCAGGGGTTTAATTTAATGTTTACTGGGAATGTTCCTCAGGGTTCAGGCTTAAGTTCTTCTGCAGCGCTTGAGGTAGTTACAGCACTGGCCGTAACTGATCTGCACAAAATTAAGATTGATGGAGTTGAGATGGCTTTACTTGCCCAGCGGGCAGAAAATAATTTTGTTGGTGTTCAGTGTGGCATCATGGATCAGTATATTTCTCGGCTGGGCAAAAAAGATCATGCGCTTTTAATTGACTGCCGCAGCAATGATTATAAACTGGTACCCTTTAAAAATGAAAATTATCAGATAGTAATCTGTAATTCTAAAGTGGAAAGAGGACTTGTTGATTCTGAATACAACCAGCGACGCAATGAATGTAACCAGGCGGTAGAATTTTTGTCAGAGAAAGAGGATAAAACTATAAAAGCTTTGAGAGATGTTGATTTAGAGACTGTAATCAAATATAAAGATCAGCTGGCTGAAAATGTTTATAAGAGAGCTCATCATGTGGTAAGCGAAAATGCTCGGGTGCTGGCCAGTAAAAAAGCTCTAGAAGCTGATGATATGCAGAAATTTGGTGATTTAATGTATGCCTCTCATGAGAGCTTAAGTAAAGACTATGAAGTAAGCTGTAAGGAATTAGATATTCTAGTAAAGCTGGCAGCCGAAGAGGAAGTAGAGGGAGCCAGAATGACAGGTGCTGGTTTTGGAGGCTGTACAGTTAATCTGGTCAAAAAATCAAAAGTAGTTGACTTTGTAGAAAATATTAAAGAAAAATATAAATTAGAAACAGGGATTGATGCTGAAGTTTATGTTAGTAATCCCGGTGATGGGGCTCGTAAATTATAAATGTTATATTAAAAATGAGATTGAGAAATTTAGACTACCTTTTCTCAATCTCATTAAAAGTTTAAGGAAAAACAAATATCAGAAAAATTTAACTTAAAATAAAATTAAAAACACTTGATTAATTAAATAAATTATGTTACTATTTTTATAAATCAAACTTAAATCGATTTAAAAGAGGTAATCATATGATTAGATTAAAAGATGTTGCAAAAAAAGCAAATGTTTCTCCCGCTACCGCTTCTTTAGCTTTAAATGATAATGAGCTGGTAAATGACAAGACAAAAGCTAGAGTAAAAAAAGTGGCAAAAGAAATGAACTATATTCCTGATGCAAGAGCAAAGGCTTTAAAGACTAAAGAAACGAAAATTATTGGACTTGTTATTCCAGAAATAGATAACCCTTTTTTCTCAGAAATTGCAAAAGAAATAAAAACTGTCGCTAAAAAGAATGGTTATAATATTATCTACTGTGGAGTGGAAAGTAAAGAAGATGAACTGGATTATATTACCCTTTTTCGAGGTATGCAGGTAGATGGTGCTATTTTTGCCTCTTCTGTCAGTACTTCCGATTTAAATATAGATTTGATCAAAGAATTGGCTGATAATTTTATTCCAGTTGTTTTTATTGACCGACTTTTAGATGCTGGAGATAGAATTGATTCTGTTAATTCTGATCTGGAAAGAGCAGCTTTTATTGCAGCAGAACATCTTTATAATCTGGGGCATAGAAAAATTGCTTTTGCTGGTAAGGAGAATGAATTTAGAATGACCGGTTATTTAAAAGTTTTAAAGAAATATAACTTAAATTATGATAATCAATATTTATTTAAAAATATACTTTCATTTGAAGATGGTTATAAATTAGGCAAAAAAATTGCCGACCAGTTAGAAACGAAGAGGCCAACAGCAATTTTATCTCATAATGACGAAGTTGCTATTGGTTTAGTCCAGTCTCTTGTTAGTTCCGGAATTAGTGTGCCGGAGAAAATATCCATTTGTGGAATTGATAATATTCGTCTCTCACACTTTTATAATCCTGCTTTAACAACTGTTGATATACCTAATAAAAAGATGGCTAGAAAAGCTATAAAATTATTGCTGAGTAAAATTAAAAATAAAAATGAGTCTGCAGCCAGGCATATTAAATTTGATGTTTCTTTAATTGAAAGAGAAACTACTCAAAAAGTTGGGCTTAATATTTAATATAGAACTTGATTTTAGGGAATTTTAAATAAATTTTCTTTAAACAGAATTTAAATCGATTTAAATAAAGCTAATATTCTTACTTTAAATCGATTTAAAGATAAAATAGTTTAGTTTAAGTAAATACATACTTAAGGGGGGATGATTTAGCAAAAGTTTAAATCGATTTAAAACACTTGCTGGTTAGGTCTGTAACTTAACTAAAATTTTTAGGAGGATGAAAATGAAGAAAAAATTAACTGTATTATTTTTAATGTTGATGATGCTGGCTGGGTTTTCAACTTTGAGCTTTGCTCAGGAAAATGCTACAATTACAGTCTGGTGCTGGGATCCTAATTTTAATATTTATGCTATGGAAAAAGCAGCAGATATTTATAAAGATATTAATCCAAATGTGACAGTAGATGTACAGGAAGTTGCCTGGGAAGATATCCAGACAAGATTGAGTACCTCTCTGAGTGCAAATCAAACAAAAGATCTACCTGATATTGTTTTAATGCAGGACAATGCCCTAATTAAAAATGTTAGTAGTTTTCCGGATGCCTTTTATGACCTATCAGATAGTGGTATAAATTTTGATAAATTTGCAGACTTCAAAGTAGAACTGACTACTGTAGATGGTAGAAATTATGGTGTTCCTTTTGATAACGGAGCAGCAATTAATGCAATGAGAGTTGATGTTTTAGAAGAAGCAGGTTATACAATTGATGATTTTACAGATATTACCTGGAAAGAGTTTATTGAAAAAGGTTCAAAAGTTAGAGAAAAAACTGGGAAACCATTACTTTCTGCTATTGCTGGGGAATCTGATCTGTTAATGGTTATGCTGCAGAGTACAGGTAACTGGTTATTTGATAGCAATGGAGAACCATATATAACTGAAAATGAAGCACTAAAAGAAGTGATTAGAGTTTATCAGGAATTATTAAAAAAGAAGATTTTAGTTGAAGTAAATGACTGGGATCAGTATATTAGTTCATTTCAGAGTGGAACTGTAGCTGGGACCATGAATGGGGCCTGGATTATCGGATCAATTGTGCCGGTAGAGGAGCAGGCTGGAGATTGGAGAATAACTAATATTCCTCGATTTGGTAGTATTGAGGGAGCAACAAATTACAGCAGTCAGGGTGGATCAAGTTGGATGGTAATGGCAAGTTCTAAAAATCCAGAGTTGGCAGCTGATTTCTTAAATCAAACATTTGCCGGTAGTAAAGAATTATACGAAACAATACTTCCTTCATCAGGAGCACTGGCAACTTACTTACCAGCAGGTGATAGTGAAGTTTATAATGAACCTCATCCTTATTTTGGTGGTCAGAAAATTTATTCAGATATAACTGATTTTGCTTCTAGAGTTCCAAGAGTAAAATACGGTATCTATAATTATGAAGCAAGGGATGCTGTTAGTACAGCAATTACACAGATAATGCAGGGTCAGAATATAATGGATGCTTTAAATGAGGCACAATCAACTGTAGAATTCCAGATGTGGTAAAATAAAAGTCAGTTTGGGGGGACTATCCCCCTCAACTTTTTTAAAGGAGGTTAGAATGATACATACAACTATCGAAAAAATTAAAAGTTATAAAAACGGTTTTTCAATTAATACAAAACACAAACTGATTGGCTGGTTTTTTGTTATTCCTGGAGCTCTTCTGATTTTTTCATTTTATTTTTATCCTATAATTAGAGCTTTTATTCTTTCACTTCAGGGAGGAGTCGGCAATAATCTGAGATTTGCCGGACTGTTTAATTATAAGCGGCTGCTCCAGGATGGTCTTTTTAAACAATCAATGTTTAATGTTTTTATTTATTTAATTTTACAGGTTCCAATTATGCTTAGTCTGGCACTGATTTTAGCTGGAATACTAAATGATAGGACTTTAAAATTTAGAAGTTTTTTTAGAACAGCTATCTTTGTACCCTGTGCAACTTCTCTTGTTTCTTATGCAATTATTTTTCGCTCAATGTTTGCTCTAGATGGTTTTATAAATACAATTTTAATGAATTTAAATATCCTTGCTGAACCAATTAACTGGCTTGGTGGTCCCTGGACAGCAAGACTGCTAATTGTAATTGGACTGACCTGGCGCTGGACAGGATATAATATGATTTTTTATCTGGCAGGGTTGCAGAATATTGATCCGGCAATTTATGAGGCAGCAAAAATTGATGGTGCAAGTGCTTTTGATCGTCTGACTAAAATAACTATTCCAATTTTAAAACCAATTATTCTGCTGACAACCATTATGTCTACAAATGGAACTCTGCAGATTTTCGATGAAACTCAGAACCTTACCAGTGGGGGACCGGCTAATGCTACTCTATCTGTGTCACAGTATATTTATCGATTATCTTTTGAATATGTACCACGGTTTGGTTATGCAGCAGCAATTGCTTTTGTTGTTTTTATAATAGTAGCTGTTTTATCATTTATGCAGCTTAAGGTTGGTGATGAAAGATGAGAAAAGAAAAAATATTTAGAGCATCCAAGTATTTATTTTTAATTTCAATTTCATTTTTGTCTTTATTTCCTCTATTGTGGATGTTTATTGCTGCAACCAATAAAAGTGTTGATGTACTTGCAGGAACATTATTTCCAGGGACTAATTTAGTTGAAAATTTTAAAACACTAACAGCTAATACTAATCTTTACAGAGCGATGTGGAATTCTTTTAAATATGCAGCTGTAACTACTCTAGCAAGTTTATTAGTTTCTTCACTTGCTGGTTATGGTTTTGAAATTTATCATGATCGAGGTAAAGATTTTTTAATGAATATCTTATTACTTTCAATGATGGTTCCTTTTGCAGTAATTATGGTACCATTATATATGCTATTTGGTAATTTAGGTTTATTAAATACAACTGCCGGATTTGCTCTGCCAACAGTTTCAACGGCTTTTTTGATCTTTTTATTCAGACAGAGCAGTCGTAATTTTCCTCATGAAGTAATTGAAGCTTCGAGATTGGATGGTTTAACTGAAGTTGGAATTTTCTTTAGAATGTTTATTCCCATAATGCGTTCTACATATGCAGCGGCAGCAGTTATTACTTTTATGAATGCCTGGAATAATTATCTCTGGCCTTTAATTATTATGCAAAAAGAAAGCGCCAGAACTATGCCGCTCTTAATTTCAAATTTAACAGCAGGTTATACAATAGATTATGGGGTTTTAATGCTTGCTGTAGGAATTAGTATTCTGCCAACTTTAATTATTTTTCTAGCCTTACAAAAGAATTTCGCCGAGGGAGTTACCGGATCAGCTAAATAATTAGTTATTTAAAATAATAATTTTGGAATAAATATAGAAAAAGAAAGGGAGTTAAATATGCAAAAATATGATTTATTTAACGGACAAATAGATTCAATGCTTCATGGTGCAGATTATAATCCTGATCAGTGGTTACATCGACCTGATATTTTAAAAAAAGATATTGAATTAATGAAAAAAGCAAACTGTAATGTGATGAGTCTGGGGATTTTTGCCTGGGCTACTCTGGAGCCAGAGGAGGGAAAATACCAATTTGAATGGCTGGATCAGGTAATTGATAATTTATATGAAAATGATATTAATGTAATTCTCGCAACACCCAGTGGAGCAAGACCCGACTGGCTGGCAGCAAAATATCCTGAGGTTTTAAGAGTGAATTCTGATCGCAGTAAAAATTTATTTGGAGAAAGACATAATCACTGCTATACGGCTCCTGTTTACAGAGAAAAAATAGCTAAATTAAATAGAAAACTGGCTCAAAGATACGGAGATCATCCGGCAGTTATAATGTGGCATGTCTCTAATGAATATGGGGGAGAATGTCACTGTGATCTCTGTCAGGCAGAGTTTCAAAGCTGGCTTAAAGATAAATATGGTGATTTAGAAACTTTAAATCGGGCCTGGTGGTCCACATTCTGGAGTCATAATTATACAGACTGGGAAAATATAGAATCACCAGCCCCTCAGGGTATGCAGTCTAGTCACGGACTTGTTTTAGATTGGAAAAGATTTGTAACTCAGCAGACCCTGGATTTTTACAAAAATGAAATTAAACCTTTAAGGGAGCTGAGTCCAGATATTCCGGTAACAACAAACTTTATGTATAGATATAATGGACTTGATTATTCAAAATTTGCAGATGAGGTTGATGTTATTTCCTGGGATAGTTACCCAAGCTGGCACAGTGATCATGAAAGCGATAGTTATAGAGCTGCAGATGTAGCTTTTATGCACGATTATTTTAGATCACTAAAAGATGGAAAACCATTTTTACTTATGGAAAGTACCCCCAGTAAAACTAACTGGCAGCCGGTTGCAAAACTTAAAAGGCCCGGCATGCATAAGCTTTCTTCCCTCCAGGCAGTGGCTCATGGTTCAGATTCAGTACAGTATTTCCAGTGGCGTAAGGGCAGAGGAGGTTTTGAAAAATTTCATGGAGCAGTAGTTGATCACGTTGGGCATGAAAATACCAGGGTTTTTAAAGATGTTAAAAATTTAGGGGCAGATCTGAAAAAACTGAATAAAATTGTAGGTACCACAGTTGAGCCAGAAGTTGCAGTTATTTTTGATACTGAAAATCGCTGGGCAATTAATGAAGCTTCAGGACCAAGACAGAAAAAAAGAAATTATGTAGAAAGCTGTGTCAAACATTATCAGGCTTTCTGGAAAAAAGGGATTTCCGTAGATGTAATAGATCAGACAAAAGATTTTTCAAAGTATAAAATAGTTGTGGCTCCTATGTTATATATGCTTAAAAATGGAACTGCAGCTCGTTTAAAAGAGTTTGTTAAAAATGGAGGAACTGTTGTCAGTACTTACTGGTCAGGGATTGTTAATGAAACTGATCTGTGCTTTGAAGGCGGATTTCCTGGAAAATTGAAAGATTTATTTGGAATTTGGTCCGAAGAGCTGGATGTACTCTATGATAATGATAGTAATACAATTATTTTTAATCAGGAAAATGAATTAAATCTGACTGGAGAATATACAGCAAAAATTTTCTGTGATCTCATTCATCTTAAAGAAGCAAAATCTCTGGCTGAATATAAAAATGATTTTTATGCCGGTCGGCCTGCTTTAACAGTAAATGAATATGGAAACGGAAAGGCATATTACATTGCTTCCAGAAATGAAGAAAAGTTTGTAGATGATTTTTATCAAAGCCTAATTGAAAAACTGGATTTAAATCAGCCTTTAAATGTAAAATTACCAGAAGGTGTAACCGCACAAACAAGAAGTGATGGAGAAAATGAATATGTTTTTATTATGAACTTCAGCAATCAGAAAAAGGAGATATTTTTAAATAAAAAACAATTTAGTTTATTAAAAGAAAGTAATTTAAACAAAAAAATAGAATTAGGCAGTTATGAGATTGAGATTATAAAAAAAGTGTAAAATTAAAAAAACAATCTTTATCTGATGATATAGAATCCCCTTATGGTAGACGGATTGAATAATATCCGCTCTATCCAGAAGGGGTTTTTCTTTTTAAACCACTTTTAGTCCGGCAGATTCAAATTCATCGATGATTTTAATATCAGCATTACTGTCAGTTATTAAAGTATCAATGTCTTCAAAATTAACAAATTTAGCAAGCCCGGTCTGGTTTAATTTACAGTGATCAGCCAGAATGATAATTTCATTAGTCTGTTTAATCATATTTTCTTTAACCTCAATTTCCAGTTCATTTGAATCTGTAGCACCATGCTGAACAGTTATTCCCTTACAGGAGGCAAAAATCTTATCAGCAAAATATTTTTTAACTGTTTCATTAGCCAGTGGCCCTACAAAAGAAAAAGAATTGGAGCGTAGAGTTCCTCCGGTCGAAATTACAGTAATATTATCATAATCAATTAATTCCATCATTATCTTAATTGAATTTGTAATAACAGTTAAATTATTAAGATTTGCCAGTTCTCTTGCTAAATACATGGCAGTTGTACTTGCATCCAGAAAAATTGTTTCACCTTCTTCAATCAAGTTAACTGCTTTTTTTGCTATTTCAGTTTTAGAATTTTTCATTTTATTTTCCCGAACATTAAAACTGAGTTCAGCTTTACTATTTGTTTCTATCGCAACTGCCCCTCCATGGATGCGAGATAATAATTCTCTTTCATCCAAAACATCAAGATCTCTTCTAATTGTTTCTTCAGTTACATCCAATTCTTCACTTAAATCTGATACATGGACTGTTCCATCAATATTTATTTTTTCTAAAATTCTCTGTCGTCTTTCTTCAGCTAGCATAAAATCACTTCCTTATTATATATATTATAAACTCATTACAATCTGTTGGTCAACATTTGCTATTAAACTACTGCCTATATATTTTCCCTGTTTTATAATAATTTCTTTAGCAGCAGCTGAAGCTAACTTTAAAACATCAATTTTACCGGCTAAAATTAATGTTAATCTCCCTGAACCCATTTTTTTACAGTCAATAATTTCTAGAGGGAAATCATCTGTCAATTGATCAGCAGCTGTGATTAGAGCAATTAAACCTCTGGAATCTAGAAAAAGAAGAGAGTCATAATTTTGTTCTTTTAATTTATTTGTTTTAAACTTACCTATTCTAGTATCTTTACTAAAGAAAAAATCAATAATATTTTTATCAGGGCTATTTATTACCTTAGTTGAAATTAGTCTGGAAACTCCAGCTTTGATTATATTTTGAGAAGGTATTTGCTGGCAGATATTTTTAACAGTTTCTACAGCAATTTCTCTGCCATTAAGACAAGAACTGTGTTTTCCATTAAATACTGCAGTATTATATGCTGAACCATATCTTTTATATGTAATAAAATTGAGGTTAGTACTTTTTAAGACTTCATCAACAGCAGCAATAAGTGGGCTAAAACTTCTGCATTCGATTAACAAATAATTATTTTCCATTTATATCCCCTCTTTACTAAGCTGTTTAATTGTTAAAGCTGGATTGCTCAGAATAGAAGAGGCTGGTGATTTATAATACTTAGCAGCAGTTCTACGGGCAACTTTTTCTGCAGCAGCTAGAGCGTCATTGCTACCTTGAAATTTAAGACAGACAATTAAACCCGGAGTTCCAGCCCCACCTTTTGACTTTTCCATTGCCAGTAATTCTACATCGGTAGTTTTTAAGACCTGATCTGCAGTTTTTAAAGCTGCTGAAAAAGTAAATACTTCAATTAAGGCTATTGCATTTTTTATTTCAGCATAATTGGTTTTATTACTTTTATTATTTGAACTATCTTTTTTTAAAATATATTTTTCGAGCTCATTACTTAGATTGTTTATAGATACTGCTCCTAAAACATCATTAATTTTTGCTGCTTCTCTTTTTCCGATTTCTAAAGCATTATTTATTTCTGCTGTATTACCACTTATGATAACAGAAGAAAGGCCTGCACCTAGACTGTTTTTTGCACCTATAAAATCAACATTTGAGAATTTAAGCATTTTATTAAGAGCAAAATAGGTAGCGGAGCGTCCCTTACATTCTAAAACTCCATAATTTCTTCCCATAATTTTCACCTCAAATTAAGCTAACATTATTATATATTAATAATTTTGATTTAATTTTAACACAATTTTCTTATATAATCAATTTTTTAAGTAAATAAAAACACAAAAAACAAAAATAAATAAATAAAAAACCAAAAAAAGATTGAAATAAAATAAAATATACTGTATAATATATTTGTAATTAAGCAAATAAAACAAAAAAAGAGGTGATAAAATGAAGAACGAATTTCAATTAAAAAAAGATATATGCGAAATTGGCAGAAGAATCTATCAGAATGGTTTTGTAGCTGCTAATGACGGAAATATATCGATCAGAATTGGAGAAAACGAACTGCTTGCAACGCCAACTGGTGTAAGTAAGGGATTTATGACACCCGATATGATTGTGAAAACGGATATGGAAGGTAATGTAATTTCAGGTAAGTTAAAACCATCTTCTGAACTCAAAATGCACATTGATGTTTATAAACAGCGTGATGATGTTAAATCTGTGGTTCATGCTCATCCGCCAACAGCAACTGGCTTTGCAGTAGCAGGCATTCCACTTAATGACATGATAATGCCGGAGGTTATTATAAGTCTGGGTACTGTGCCAATTGCAGAATATGGTACACCTTCAACAATGGAGATACCAGAAAACGTACGTAAATATCTTGACTGTTATGATGGAGTACTTCTGGAAAATCACGGTGCTTTAACAGTAGGTACAGATTTGACAAATGCTTATTTTAAAATGGAAACTATTGAACTGGCAGCAAAAATTAATCTAACAGCCAGACAGTTAGGTGGAATTAAAGAAATTTCTAATGATAATGTAGATAGATTATATCAAATTAGAGAAAAGTTAGGTGTTCAGGGTAAACATCCTGCTACCTGTAAAGTTAATCCTAATCAAAAAAATAGTAATTTAAATTCCAGTACTAATGATATATCTGAAGATAATCTGGAAACTCTGGTAAGCGAAATTACCAAGAAAGTTATTTCTGAACTAGAATAATAAAAAAAGGGGGTCTCAAAATGGCCAATCAGTCAGTTGGATTGATCGAGGTTAGAGGTTTAGTTTCAGCTGTTCATGTTGTTGATGCAATGGTCAAGGCCGCCGGTGTCAAGCATCTTTCTACCAAAAAAGATCTTGGCGGTGGTCTGGTTACTATTGTTGTAGAAGGTGATGTTGGTTCTGTAAAGGCAGCTGTAGATGCAGGTAAGAACTCTGTCAGTGGTAGGGCAGAAGTTTTTTGTGCTGAAATTATTCCAAGACCACATCCTGGTTTAACAAAATATTTAAAATAAGAGGTGAAAAAAATGGCAAGAGAAGCAGTTGGATTTATAGAAGTTTATGGTTTTAGTCCAGCAATTTTAGCAGCAGATATTGCGTTAAAAACTGCAGATGTTGATTTAGCAGCGATTGAATCAACAAAAGGCAAACCTGGTTCACCCGGTTTAGTTGTTTTCATTAAGTTAAGAGGTAGCGTAGATGCGGTTAAGGCAGCAGTAGAGGCGGGTGTAGAAAAGGCTGCAAATTATACTGAAGTAATTGCCTCAAATGTAATTGCCAGACCGGATTCTTCTTTAAATAGTGTGGTGGATTACAGCAATGTCTGAAAATAATAGTAAAGAAAAAGTAAAGAATGATAAAGTTAATGAAGATGCTGTCAAAAAAGAAGATAGATATTTAGTAAAAGCTAAAAAAACTGAAAATAATGAAAGTGTTAAAAAATCTGATAAAAAAGAAGTTGAAATCAATTCTGATCTAAAAGTTAGTGAAGAAAAAAGTTCGGAACCAAAACAGGAGGTAAAAAAAATGAGTAAACAGGCACTTGGATTAGTAGAATGTAGAGGTTTAACTGCGGCTACAGAGGCAGCAGATGCAATGATCAAAGCGGCAAATATAGAATTAGTTGCAACAGAAAAAATAGGATCCGGTCTGGTATGTGTAATGGTTAGAGGAGATGTAGGAGCAGTAAAAGCAGCTACTGATGTTGGTGGCGAAGCTGTTTCTAGATTAGGTGAATTAGTAGCTGTTCATGTAATCCCAAGACCACATGATGAATTAGAAAAAATTCTACCAAAAGCAAAATAAGTATAAATAACTTTGGGAAAGGAGCTAGATAAATATGGGTAATTCTCTGGGACTTATTGAAACAATTGGTCTTTCAGGAGCTGTAGCAGCAGTTGATCAGATGTTAAAATCTGCTAATGTAGAATTAGTTGGAGAATATATATATTCAGGTTCTGGTTTAATAACCGTTATGGTACAGGGTGAAATTGGAGCAGTTCGAGCTGCAATAGAAGCAGGAGAACAGGCTGCAGGGAAACTGACAACAATAAAATCTGTCCATGTTATTCCAAGACCACACAGCGATACAGAAAGAGTTTTTCTGGCAAAAAAAGAAGAAAGTAATTAAAGGAGGTACATAAATGGCCGGTTTATCACTTGGTATGATTGAAACAAAAGGATTTGTTGGAGCAGTTGAAGCAGGAGATACAATGGTTAAAGCTGCTAATGTAGAGTTAGTTGGATATGAACAGATTGGCTCTGGTTATGTTTCAGTAATTATTCGTGGAGACATTGGAGCAGTAAAAGCTGCTGTTGATGCTGCAGTAGAAGCGGTAGGAAGAGTCGGTGAAATGGTTGATTATGATGTAATTGCCAGACCTGATAAAGGAATTAATGATATATTACCAAAGTAAAAATATATTCTTAAATAAATATTTATATTTTACTGAGAAGGAGGTATGCAGGTGGATAAAAGTGATTTAATTCAAATGGTGACAGATCAAGTTTTAGAATCACTTAATGAGAAGAGTCTTAAATCTGATCAGTCGAAATATAAGATTCCAATTGGAATTTCTGTAAGACATATTCATATTACTCAGAGTGATTTAGAAAAATTATATGGTTCGGGATATAAACTCACCAAAAAAAGTGACCTGGCTCAGCCGGGAGAATTTGCCTCAAATGAGGTTGTAACTCTTGTTGGACCAAGACTTAAAAGTATAGAAAATGTTAGAATCCTAGGTCCAGTTCGTGACCACACTCAGGTGGAAGTTTCCCAGACAGACGCTTTTACCTTAGGTATTAAACCACCAGTAAGACGTTCGGGAAATATTTCTGGCTCTGAATCATTAACTCTGGTTGGCCCAGAGGGATCAATAACTCTAAAAGAAGGGGTTATCAGAGCTAACAGGCATATACATATGCCACCTGAAGCAGCAGCCGAAATGAATGTTAAAGATGATGAGATCGTCAGTGTTGAAATCCCAGGTAAAAAAGGGGTTATTTTAAGAAATGTTCAGGTTAGAGTCAAAAAAGGCTGGGTTTTACAGATGCATTTAGATACTGATGATGCAAATGCTGCTGATGTTCAGTGTGGTTTAAAAGCCAGGATCATTAAGGAGTGAAACTAAATGCAAATAATGGAGGTAGTTGGTAATTTAATTGCTACCAGAAAAGATGAAAAACTGGTAGGATCCAAATTTTTAGTGCTAAAAGATTATCAGGCTAAAGATGATTCTCAACTAACTGTAGCTGTTGATCTCCTGGGAGCTGGAGTGGGAGAAAAAGTCTTGATAGTTGAGGGAAGTAGTGCCCGCAAAGCACTGAATAGAGATGATGTAGCAGTTGATGCTGTTGTAGTTGGAATTGTTGATAATATAGATATTAGGGAGTGATAGTTAATGGCAGTAGATGAAAATAAAATCGCTTCGATTGTTAAAACTGTATTAGAGAATATAGAAAAAAAAGGTACTGCTCAGACTCAGATTGCTGAAGGTAAAAGAGGAATTTTTTCAGATCTTGATTCAGCAGTAGGAGCAGCTGTAAAAGCTCAAAAAAAGTATAAGCAAATGAAGAAAGAACAGAGAGCAGATTTAATTGAAGCTGTAAGAAATATTAGTGTTGAAAATTCAGAAAGACTTGCTAAAATGGCTGTTGATATAACCGGCTTAGGACGCTGGCAGGATAAAAAACAAAAAATTATTAATTCAGCTACTTTAACACCTGGTTTAGAGGATATAAAAACTGAAGTTTTAGATGGTGATGAAGGATTGTCTCTGATAGAAAAAGTTCCGGTTGGTTTTGTAGTTTTAATTGCACCAACAACTCATCCTATAGCTCAGATTGTTAATCATGCTATCTGTATGCTGGCTGCAGGAAATTCAACTTTTATCTGTCCTCACCCAAGAGCACAGGAAGTGACCAGAGAAATCATTAGATTAATTAATGATGCAATTGAAAAAGCTGGCGGCCCAAAAAATCTTGTGGTTGCCTTAGATAAAGTGAGTTTAGAAATTGTACAGACCGTTGTTAAACATCCAGAAACAGATATGATAATGGCTGCAGGGGGACCTTCTGTAGTTGAAATGGCACTGACAAGTGGCAAAAAAGCTATAGCTGCTGGCCCTGGTAATCCACCAGTTCTGGTAGATGATAGTGCTGATATTGCTCAGGCAGCAAAAGATATCATTAATGGAGCTGTTTTCGACAATAATATTTTATGTATAGCTGAAAAAGAAATTTTTGCTGTTAATTCAATCGCAGATCAGCTGTTAAAAGAATTAGCAAATAATGATTTTTATATATTAAGAGGCGAAGAAATAAATAAAGTTACAGATCTTGTTGTAAAAGATCCTGAACATGTAAATCCAGATTATGTAGGTAAAGATGCTGCAGTAATCTTAAATGATGCTGGAATAAATGTACCTGACAATATTAGAGGAGCAGTAATGGACGTAGATTTTGATCATCCTCTGGTAATGATCGAACAGATGCTGCCGGTTTTACCTCTGGTAAGAGTTAATGATTTTGCTGAAGGTTTAGAAAAATCATTAACAGCAGAACAGCATTTTGGCCACACAGCAATGCTGCATTCTAATCAGCTGGACAGAATTGCGGAATTCTCAAGAAAAATGGAAGTTACAATTTCAGTTATTAATGGACCTTCTTATGCAGGACTCGATGTTGAGGGTGACAGCAACTATACTCATTCAATTGCTGAACCTACCTTTGAAGGGATCTGTACTCCTAAAAATTATACGAGAGAAATAAGAACTTCAATCTGTGGAGGAATTCAGTTCTCATATTAAATATAGTCCAGTTAAATTATTATATTAAAAAGTTTCATTGGAGGTGAGCAAATGGCAGCAAATAAGGTTATTGATTTGATAAGGAATGCAGGAGTTGTTGGAGCTGGCGGTGCTGGTTTTCCAACCCATGTAAAACTGGATGCAGAAGTAGATACTTTAATAGCCAATGGGGCTGAGTGTGAGCCACTATTAGAAGTTGATCAGCAGTTAATGAAATATAAAGCCAGGGAATTTGTCAGTGCTTTAGCGGATGCAAGAGAATTGCTGGGGGCAAAAAAAGCTGTTATAGCTTTAAAGTCTAAATATAAAGAAGAAATAGCCAGTATAAATAAAGTTTTAAAAGATTATCAGCAGATTGAGATTTTTGAGATGGAGAACTTTTATCCTGCTGGAGATGAACAGCAGATTGTTTACGAAGTAACAGGGCGTATTATTCCTGAAGGTGGAATTCCTTTAATGGTCAATACTGTTGTCATTAATATTGAAACACTGGTAAATGTTAATAAAGCTTTGAAAGGAAAGAATTTAACCGAAAAATATTTAACTATCAATGGTGAAGTTAAGAATCCGCAAACTTTAAAAGTACCGCTTGGAACTTCACTTAAAAAAATAATTGATCTGGCAGGTGGTGCCACAGTTAAAGATTATAAATTGATTGATGGTGGACCGATGATGGGTAAACTGGTAAATATAGAGGATGTTGTAACTAAAACCACCAAAGGTATTCTGGTTTTACCTGCAGATCATAAAATTATAATCGACCGCAGTGTACCGATTGAAAATGATATTAGACGCTCGGTATCTGTCTGCTGTCAGTGCAGAGCCTGTACTGACGTCTGCCCACGTAATTTGCTGGGACATTCTCTTGAACCACATATGATTATGCGTGGAGTTGCTTATGGAATAGATACAGATAAGGATTTATTTACTCAGGCAGATCTCTGCTGTGAGTGTGGAGCTTGTGATACCTGGGGCTGTCCAATGGGGCTTCATCCCCGAAGTATTATTGTAGAGGTAAAAAAACAGCTGGCAGAAAATGGTTACAGACGCGAGGATAATCCAGAAGTTGATTCAGTTCATCCAATGCGCGAATATCGTCAGATTCCAGTATCCCGACTGGTTTCCAGATTGGGAATAAAAGAATATGATAGTCATTTTCCTTTTTCTGATAAAAATGTAGAGATTAAGCGAGTTGAGCTTCCTTTAACTCAGCATATTGGAGCACCGGCAAGTCCTGTAGTTAAAGTTGGAGATCTTGTAAAAAAAGGAGATTTAATTGCTGAAATACCAGCTGATTCTTTAGGAGCAAATATACATGCAGCAATTGATGGAAAAATTAAATCACTTGGAAAAAGTATAGTTATTGAGAGGTGAAAATATGAATAGAGCTGTAGGACTACTTGAATTTAATAGTATTGCTGCCGGAATTGAAATAGCAGATTTAATAGTCAAATCTGCTCATATAGAGCTGCTGCAGGCTCAACCTGTTTGTCCGGGTAAGTATGTGGCTATGTTCCATGGAGAAGTCGGTTCTGTAAAAAGTGCTGTGGAAACTGGCCAAAAAGAAAGTAAGGAATTTTTTGTGGATAGTTTTATTCTGGCAAATGTTCATCAGGATGTAATTCCTGCCTTAACAGGTGCTGTTCAGATAGGAGAGGTTAAAGCTCTGGGAGTAATTGAAACTTTTTCTGTTGCCTCAGCTATTGTTGCAGCTGATCTGGCGGCTAAAACAGCTCAGATTAGACTGCTTGAAGTCAGAACAGCAATGGGAATGGGAGGAAAGGCAGTATTAACATTTACTGGAGATATTGGTTCTGTAGAAATAGCTCTGGAAACAGCGGCAAAAAATGTTGCTGATAAGGGATTGCTTGTCAAAAAATCATTTATTCCCTCAGTACATAAAGATCTAATGGATAAGTTATTATAGGAGTGGTTTTAGTATGAAAATTTTTGTTTTAAATAGTGGAGGTTCATCAGTTAAATTCAAAATTTTAAAAATGCCAGCTGAAGAAGAAATTGCTTCTGGTAAAGTAGAAAAGCTGGGCAGTAAAGATGCAATTTTTCATTTAAACTATGATAATGATAGTCTTAAAGAGATTTTAGAGATTAAAAATCACGGTGAAGCAATCAATCATATTTTAGAAACACTGATTAAACCAGAAATTAAAGTTTTAAATAAGTACCAGGAAATTGATGTAGTTGGACATCGAGTGGTTCATGCAGGTGAGAATTTTACTGGTTCTGTAATGATTGATCAAAAAGTTATGGATACTATAAGAGATAGTTTTGATCTGGCACCACTGCATAATCCACCTAATTTAAAAGGGATAGAAATTTTTAAAGAAATTTTACCTGAGACACCGATGGTTGCAGTTTTTGATAATGCTTTTCATGCAGAAATACCGGATTATGTCCGCACTTATGCTATACCTTATAAATATTACAAAAAATACTCTGTTCGCCGTTATGGCTTCCACGGCATAACATTTGATTATATGACTGATAGAGCAGCAGAAATTTTACAAAAAGATAAAAATGATTTAAAACTATTTTCTTTAATGCTCGGAAGCGGCTGTACTGCTAACGCTTTTAAAGACGGTAAATCTTATGAAGTAAGTACAGGTTTTACTCCTTTAGAAGGACTTGTTCAGTCAACTCGTTCTGGTGATGTTGATCCGGCAGCTATTCTTTATTTAATGCGAAAGGAAGATCTTTCTGTTGATGAAATGGACAGAATTTTAAATAAAGAAAGCGGCTGGAAAGGAATTTCCGAGATAAGCAGTGATTTCAGAAAAATAGTTGAGGCATATGAAGATGGTAATAAAATGGCAGAACTGGCTATTAAGACCGCAGTTCACCGGGCTCAAAAATATCTTGGTGCTTATACAGCTGTGATGGGAGGCCTGGATGCAGTTGTTTTTGCCGGTGGAGTTGGCGAAAATTCAGTGCTCTTAAGAGAAAAAATCTGCAGTAATTTGGAACATCTAAATATAAAAATAGATAAAAAGGCTAATCAGGATCTTAAAGGGGAAGGAATAATTTCAGCTGAAGATTCTGAAGTGAAAATTGTAGTTGTTAACACAGATGAAGAAGTAGTAATTGCCAGAGAAAGCTACAACAAGGTGGTGTAAATAAATGACGCAAAGCAAAAAAATATTAGCCTGTGACCTGGGTGCATCAAGTGGTAGAACAATACTGGGAAGTTTTGATGGCCAGAAAATAGATTTAGAAGTTTTACATAAATTTTCTAATGGTGGTACCTATTTAAATAATGATTTTCACTGGGATACCCTAAAACAGTATAACGAAATAAAAGCAGGTATCAAAAAGGCTATTAAAAAAACCTCTAATCAACTTGACTCGGTTGGGATTGATACCTGGGGTGTGGATTATGGTCTTTTAGATGAAAACGGGACCTTAATGTCAGTTCCTTATCATTATCGAGATCAGCGAACAGAGGGGTTAATGGAGGAAGTATTTAAAAAAATTTCTAAAGCAGAAATTTACCGGGAAACTGGAATTCAATTTATGGAGTTAAATACAATTTTTCAACTTTTTGCAGATTTAAAAAATCGTCCCTGGATTATAGATAATGCAGAGGACTTATTATTTACTCCTGATCTCTTAAATTATTTTTTAACCGGCAAAAAATTTAATGAATACACAATAGCTTCAACGTCTCAGCTTTATAATCCTTTAAAAGATAAGTGGTCAGAAAAAATTTATAATAAGCTTAATCTACCTGAGAGTATGATGCAGCAGATAATTAGACCGGGTGAAAAAGTTGGTGATATACTGCAAAAAGTAAAAGCCGAATGTGGAATTAGGGGAGAACTTCCTGTGATAGCAGTTGGCAGCCATGATACAGCTTCTGCTGTAGCAGCTGCCCCACTTAAAGATGAAAATAGTGCCTATCTCTCCAGTGGCACCTGGTCCTTACTGGGAATGGAATTAGATCAGCCAATAATTACTGAAGAAAGTCTGGCTGCTAATTTTACCAATGAACTGGGAGTAGGAAATAAAGTGAGATTTTTAAAGAATATTACTGGCCTCTGGTTAATTCAGGAATGCAAAAGAATCTGGGATAGAAGGGGTATGAACTTATCATATTCTGATATTACCGAAGCTGCTGAAGCAGCAGAACCATTTAAATATTCACTTGATCCGGATCACCATGATTTTGTAAATCCTGATAATATGCCGGAAGCAATTAAAAATTACTGTAGAGAGACCGGACAGCCAGTACCTGAGGAGCCGGGGGAGATGGCCCGGGGAATTTACGAAAGTTTAGCTCAAAATTATAAAGAGGTAATAGAAAAACTGGAAAAGCTAACAGATAAAAAAATTGAAACTCTAAATATGGTTGGTGGTGGTATTCAGGCTGAAATTCTATGTCAGTATACTGCCAACATTAGTAAAAGAAGAGTTGTGACCGGACCGATAGAGGCAACAGCAATTGGCAATATTTTAACCCAGCTGATGGCACTTGGAGAGATTGCTAGTCTTGAGGAAGGAAGAGAAATAGTTCGTAATTCTGTAGAATTAAAAGAATATTTACCAGAATAAACTTATAGATTTAGCAATAAATGAAAATAAAATGAAAAGTTAATTTAAATTTATTTTCTAAAATTTATTATTTAGATTTTTATTAAAAAATTATTATCAAAACTAATTTGAGGTGATGTTTAATGTTTAATGAGAAATATATTGAGGATTCATATAAACTGGCAAAAGATATTTATGCTGAGTGGGGAGTAGATGTAGAAAATGCCATGGATAGACTGGCTAAAATTTCCATTTCTATGCACTGCTGGCAGGGAGATGATGTAAAAGGATTTGAAAATCCAGAGGGAGAACTGACCGGTGGAATTCAGACAACAGGTAATTATCCAGGTCGGGCCAGAACAGCAGAAGAATTAAGAAATGATCTGGATCAGGCATTCTCCTTAATTCCAGGTAAGCATAAATTAAATTTACATGCAATTTATTTAGAAAACGAAGGGGAATTTGTTGATCGTGACGAAATAGAACCCAAACATTTTAAAAATTGGGTAGAATGGGCAAAAGAAAAAGGTATTGGGCTTGATTTTAATCCTACTCTATTTTCTCACGAAAAAGCAGATGATGGTTTTACTCTAACTCATCCTGATAAAGAAATTAGAGATTTCTGGATAGAACACTGCAAAAGATCTAGAAAAATCGGAGAATATTTTGGTAAGGAATTAGGTCAGACAGCTGTTACAAATATCTGGATTCCAGATGGATTTAAAGACAATCCAGTAGATAGATTTGGACCACGTAAGCGTTTAAAAGAAGCTTTAGATGAAATAACAGCCGAAAAAATTGATCCTAAATATAATCTTGATGCAGTAGAGAGCAAATTATTTGGAATTGGTTCAGAAAGTTATGTTGCCGGTTCCCACGAGTTTTATCTTGGTTATGCAATGCAGAATGATCCAATTTTATGTATGGATGCAGGTCACTATCATCCAACAGAAGTGGTTTCTAATAAAATTTCGGCGGTAATGCCATTTTTAGATGAAATATTATTACATGTCAGCCGTCCGGTAAGGTGGGATAGTGACCATGTAATCATTTTAGATGATGAGCTGCAGGCTATTGCAGAAGAAATTGTCAGACCAGGTTTTGAAGACAGAGTTCATATTGGTCTTGATTTCTTTGATGCCAGTATTAACAGAGTTGCTGCCTGGGTAATTGGAACCAGAAATATGCTCAAAGCTCTGCTAAAAGCAATGCTGGAGCCAACTGAAAAACTTAAAGAAATGGAACTCGAAGGTGATTATACCAGCAGACTTGCTTTAACAGAAGAATTTAAAACATATCCCTGGCAGGCAGTCTGGAATTATTACTGCTATCAAAATGATATTCCAGTAAGTAATGATTATCTTGATCAGATCTGGAAATATGAAGAAAAAACTTTAAATAATAGAGTTTAATCCCAATGCTATAGGAGCAGATATAGTTTTTAATTAAACTTGCTCTGCTCCTCCTTCAAAACTTAGATAATCCCATCTGCAGAAGTTAATTATTATAAACTAATTTAAATTTTTGGAATAATATCAATTTTAAAATGAGGTGCTAAAATGAAGAGGTTTGGTTTTAAATTATTTTTAAAAGATAAAAATACAATTGCTGAATATAAAAAACGGCACGATGAAATTTGGCCTGAAATGTTAGAAGTTCTTGATAAAGCAGGGATTAAAAATTATTCTATCTGGAATTCAGGAAAAGTTTTATTTGGCTATTATGAATGTGAAGATAAAAATTATGCAGATAAAGTTCAGGCTGAAAGCGAAGTTGTGGCTAAGTGGAACCATCATATGGAAGATTTACTCGAAAGTGAAGAAAATGAAGAAGGAAAACTTGTACCGGTTATTGAGCCAATGGATTTAATGTTTTATAAAAAGTAGTTGCTTTTAAATGATTTATTGGACAAATATTTTTAAAAGGAGAGGTAATAATGTCCAAATATATTCTTGAGTTAAAAAATATAACTAAAACTTTTCCGGGAGTTAAAGCTTTAGATAATGTTAATTTTCAGTTAAAAGCTGGAGAAATACATGCTCTGATGGGAGAAAATGGTGCAGGGAAATCCACTTTTATTAAAGTAATTACCGGAGTTCATCAGCCAAACGGGGGAGAAATTTATTTAAATGGAGAAAAAATAAATATTAAAAACCCAAATGATTCTAAAGATTTGGGGATAGCAGCTATTTATCAGCATGCGACCAGTTATCCTCATTTAAGTGTTACTGAAAACATTTTTATGGGGCATGAAAAGATTGATTCCAGTACTAAAAGAATTTTATGGGAAGATATGCATAAAGCAGCTGAAAAACATCTGCAGGAATTGGGAGCAGAGTTTGATCCCAGACGAAGAATGAGTACTTTAAGTGTTGCTCAGCAGCAGATTGTAGAGATTGCCAAAGCTATTTCAACTAATGCAGAAATAATTATTATGGATGAGCCTACTGCTTCTTTGACCAAGACAGAGAGTGAAGATTTATATAGAATTACCGAAAAACTTCAGAAAATAGGTACTTCAATAATTTTTATTTCTCACCGCTTTGAAGATATGTATCGTCTGGCTGATCGGGTTACAGTACTCAGAGATTCACAGTATATAGGGACCTGGGGAGTAAATGAAGTCTCAAATAAAGATTTAATTAAAGCTATGGTGGGCAGAGAAATTAATCAGTTATTTCCTAAAACAGAAAAAGAAATAGGTCAGGAAATTATGAGGGTTGAAAATCTCAACCGCAAAGGGTTTTTTAAAGATATATCATTTTCACTAAAAGAAGGAGAGATTCTGGCTATTACGGGTCTTGTAGGAGCAGGTAGAACAGAGTTATGCGAATCACTCTTTGGTCTGGCTGAATATGATAGTGGCAAAATATATTTTGAAAATCAAGAAGTTAAAATTAATGAAGTCCGGGACGCAATGAAATTAGGTATTGGTTATCTGCCGGAAGACCGTCAGGAACAGGGACTGATACTGGACTGGGAACTGGATAAAAATATCACTTTAACTGCTTTAGATAAAATTTCTAAGAACGGCTGGATTAATAGAAAAAAAGAAAAGAGTATTGCCAAGAAGTTGGCAGAAAAAGTCAATGTTAAAGCAAGATCAATTTTTGATCTGGCAAAACAGCTATCTGGTGGAAATCAGCAGAAGGTAGTTGTAGCTAAACTTCTAACTTCTGATTTGAAGGTAATTATTTTAGATGAACCTACCAAGGGAGTAGATGTTGGAGCTAAGTCACAAATCTTTGAGATAATGAGTGATCTGGCAGCTCAGGGATATGCTATAATTATGGTTTCGTCAGAAATGCCTGAAGTTTTGGGGATGGGAGATAGAATTTTGGTGATGAGAAATGGCGAAATAACTGCAAAAATGAATGTGGAAGAAGCAGATCAGGAGAAAATACTGGAAGCAGCTATGAAAGAAAAGAAATAAGAAATTTAATATTAGAGGTGAATACATATGTCTGAAAAAAGTTCTGAAAATAAAATGAGTCTGGAACGAATTCAACAGATTAGAGAATTCAGCCTGATTGGTTTTATAGTTATACTTTCGATATTTGTTCAATTTCGCAACAGCAATTTTTTGACAATGTCAAATATAGATGATCTATTAACAAATACTGCTATTCTATCAATTTTAGCTGTGGGAATGATGATGGTTATAATAACCAGAGGAATTGACCTTTCTATTGGAGCTAACCTGGCTTTATCGGGGATGTTGACTTCAATGTTGGTGGCAAGATATCCTGGTCTCCATCCTATAGCAGCATTATTGCTTGGTACCTTAATTGGTTTAATCAGTGGTTCAATTATTGGACTATTAGTAGCCAAATTTAAAATTTTACCAATTATTGCTACCCTGGGTATGATGAATGTTTTTAGAGGGGTAACATTTTTAATAAGTGGGGGAAAATGGGTCAGTGCCTATCAGATGTCTGATAGTTTTAAAGCAATTTCAACCGGCAGTATATTTGGTATAAATAACTTGATTTTAATAGCAGTTATTATTTATATTGTTTTTTACTATTTTATTAATTATACCCGTACCGGACGTAAAATATATGCTGTAGGAAGCAGTCCAGATTCTGCAAAGGTAAGTGGTATAGATGTTACTAAGATTACCTGGATGGTTTATTCAATTATGGGTTCACTTGCCGGGCTTTCAGGAGTTCTCTGGGTTTCAAAATTTGCTTCTGCTCAGAGTAATACAGCTGCAGGTTATGAATTAAATGTTATTGCAGCCTGTGTAATTGGGGGGATAAGTATTGCCGGTGGAGAAGGAAAAGTTACCGGTCTGATTTCCGGGGTATTACTCTACGGTATTTTAGAAAACGCTCTGCCAATGATTAATGTTTCACCATTCTGGCAGAATGCAATTCAGGGTGCAGTAATCTTAATTGCAGTAATTGTTAGTGCTTTAATTAAAAGAAGAATAGGAAGTTCCAATAAAATAAGGAGGGAAGATTAGACAATGGGAAATAATTTTGATAATGAAGTTGCTTTAAATAGAGAAATTAGAGCGGAAAAAGAGTTTAATTTAAAAGATTTCTTTTTCCAGTGGGAATGGCTGTTGCTTTTAATTTTTATTGCTATCCACATTATGAATGCTCAATTATCTCCTTATTATTTAAATACCTATACACTGCTTGATGCAACAATGACTTTTTTGGATAAGGCATTTATTGCTCTATCTATGACATTTGTCATTATCTTTGGTGATATTGATATTTCTGTTGGCTCAACTGTAGCTTTATCTTCGGTAATTATGGCGGTTTTATATAATGCGGGCTTATCAATGCCGCTGGCAATAGGTGTCTGTCTTTTAGTTGGAATTACCGCCGGTTTTATTAATGGAATTTTGATTGTTAAATTTAAAGAACTTTCTGCAGTAATAATAACTCTATCAACTATGATTTTATATCGAGGAATTGCCTATATTATTCTAGAAGACCAGGCTTCAGGTGGTTTTCCAATGTGGTTTAATTTTTTAGGCTGGGGATATATTAAGACTCTGATCCCCTTTATCTTAATTGTTTTTGTTGTAGCAGCAGTAATATTTTATCTTTTACTACATAAAACAACATTTGGCAGGAAAGTTTATGCAATTGGCAATAATGATGTAGCCAGTTTATTTTCTGGAGTTAAAGTAGATAAAATGAAAATTATTGTTTTCACCTTGAATGGTTTTATGGCAGCTCTGGCAGCACTGTTTTTAACTTCAAAAATGGGAAGCACCAGACCTAATATTGCCTCAGGCTATGAGCTAGATGTAATTGCGATGGTTGTTTTAGGAGGTGTAAGTACTTCGGGTGGAAAAGGTAAGATGATAGGGGTTTTATTGTCTATCTTTATTATTGGATTTTTACGCTATGGACTTGGACTTGTAAATGTACCATCTCAGGTCATTCTGATTATCATTGGTGCTTTACTAATCTTCTCAGTTATGGTATCCAATTTACTCTATGGAAATAAATCTGATTAAATAATAGACTTTATTAAGTAATTAATTTTATACCGGGAAAACCACTTACTACCCGGTATATTTTAATCAACATAAAATTAAAAGGAGGAGTTTGTGTATGAAGAAAGTTATTATTGGAATGTTGGCCTTGTTAATGGTTTTTTCTCTGGTGGGTGCTGCTGCAGCTCAAAGCGGTAAATATGCTTTAGTTGTAAAGAGTGCAGGTAATCCATTTATGGAAAAAGTTAGAGATGGTTTTTCTGATGCCATTAATGAAGTGGGTGGAGAAGTTATTTACAAAGCACCTGCTGAACCAACAGTAGAAGCACAAATTATCATGATTGAACAGCTAATTACACAGAGAGTAGATGCAATTGCGATTTCTGCGAATGATCCTGATGCTCTACAGCCAGCTCTACAGAAAGCTATGAATAGAGGTATTAAAGTGCTGTCATTAGATTCAGCTGTTAATCCTCAGAGCAGAATGGTTCATGTAAATCAGGCTGATCCAGAACAGATTGGTCGAGTTCAAATTCAGGGTATTGCAGAAATGATTGGTTATGAAGGTCAGATAGCTGTTTTAAGTGCAACCTCTCAAGCTACCAATCAAAATCTCTGGATTGACTGGATGAAAAAAGAATTAGAAAAACCTGAGTACGATAATATGGAGCTTGTTAAAGTTGCTTATGGTGATGACTTAAGAGATAAGAGTGTATCTGAAACAGAAGCACTTTTAAAATCATATCCTAATCTAAAGGGTATCATTGCTCCAACTACTGTTGGTATAGCAGCAGCAGGTAAAGTTTTAACTGATAGAGATCTTGCTGGTGAAGTTTACTTAACTGGTTTAGGTCTTCCAAGTGAGATGGCAGAATATATTAAAAATGGTGTCTGCCCCTGGATGTATCTCTGGAATCCAATTGACTTAGGTTATCTTGCCGGCCAGACAGCTGAAGCATTAGTTAAAGAAGATATTACTGGAGCAGTTGGAGAATCATTTACAGCTGGTGACTTAGGTCAAAAAGAAGTTATTAAAGCTGGAGACGGAACAGAAATTATGTTAGGTGCACCATTTAAATTTGATGCTGACAATATTGATGAATGGAAAGATGTATATTAAAAACTAATATTTAATCAGTATTAACTGAGAAAATTATATGCTATCAGTTCTAATTGTAGGGCTGATAGCATATTTAATAAATCAAATTTTATTTTTTTAAACTATAATAATCCAAAATTGGACATAAGGAGAATTTAGTATGCAAAATCAAAGTGAATTAAATCAGATTAAAGAAATGGTTTATGATCAGGTAATGGAAGAAGCTGGTTTGGGATATTTTTATAAGTTTATAATGCCAGAAGAAGTTTTAGTTGGTCCGGGTTGTGTCAGAAAGATTGGTAAAGAAGCAGTAGAATTAGGAAATAAGGCTCTTTTAGTTACTGACAAAGGTATAACTAACCTTAATTTACACAGCTCTACAGTTAGATCCTTAGAAAAAAATGGTGTTCAAATTCATATTTATGATCAGGTTCAGTCTGATCCTGATGATAAAGTAATTATGGAGGGGGTAAGGACAGCCCGTGATAAAAATGTAGATTTTATTGTTGCAATTGGCGGAGGAAGTTCTTTGGATGCAGCAAAGGCAATTTCTTTTATGCTTAATAATCCAGAGCCAATCTCTCAATATGAGGGGGCAGATAAAATTGAAAATCCGGGTTTGCCTTTGATTGCAATTGCAACTACTGCAGGAACTGGAAGTGAAGTCTCAGTTTCTACAGTTGTTACTGACAGCAAGAGAAACAAAAAAATGGTTATCAGCAGTAAATATCTGGTTCCAAAAATTGCGGTAGTTGATGCTGAATTAACTTCCGGTCTGCCAGCTTCAATTACTGCTGCAACTGGAATTGATGTTCTGGTTCATGCAGTAGAGGCTTATTTATCGAAAAATTCAATCACTATTTCTAGAGCTCTGGCAGATCACTCTGTTAAATATGTTGTAGAAAATTTACCGCTGGCGGTTGGTAATGGTGAAAATATTGAAGCCAGACACAGGATGTGCATTGCATCATTAATGGCCGGAATGGCATTTTCCAATGTTGGTCTGGGAGTCTGTCATGCAACAGCTCATCAGCTGGGAACAACCTATAACATTCCCCATGGAGTAGCAAATGCTATAATGCTGCCTGCTGTATTAAAATTTAATAAACTTGTTAGTAAAAAACAGCTGTCAGAACTGGCCCACTCTCTGGGAGCAAAAATAGAGGGGTTGACAGAAAGAGAAGCAGCAGAAGCGGCAATTAAAGAGATTAAATATCTAATTTCTGATTTAGGCTTACCGTCATCTATCAGTGAAATTGGTGGCAGTAAAGATGATTTTAAATCTATGGCTAGAGATGCATTAGATGACCCTACATTAGCCACCAATCCTCGTAAAGCAGATTTAAGTGATATTTTAAAAATTTATGAGAATGCATTTTAATAATAAGGGTGAAAATAATGAAAATCAAAGATCTAAAAGTATATTATTTAAAAGTTCCTTTAAAAAAAGAATTTAAAACATCACTCCGAACAGTAAAAATTGCAGAAGAAATTATAGTTGAAATTGAAACTGACACAGGTGATATTGGATATGGAGAGGCTGCACCAACAGCTGTAATTACAGGAGATATAAATTCCAGTATTAGCGGAATAATACAAAAATATATTAGACCTAAATTGATTGGAGAAAGTATAGGGAATATTGAAAAAATACATTTTTTAATTGAAGAGTCTGCAGTAAATAATAACAGTGCAAAAGCGGCTGTGGAAATGGCAGTTTATGATCTTTTTGCTCAAAAATTAGATGTTCCACTATATAAAATACTGGGTGGCTATAGAAATTCATTGAATTCTGATTTATCCATTAGTGTTAACTCTCCAGCTCAAATGAAAGTTGAGGCACTCCAGGCAGTTAGTGATGGATATCAGGTATTAAAATTAAAAGTGGGTAAAGACTATCAAAAAGATTTAGACCGATTTAGAGCAGTTAGAAATGCAGTTGGTAAAAATATTAAAATTAGACTTGATGCGAATCAGGGCTGGCAGCCAAAAGAAGCAGTTTCAATAATTAGAGCAATGGAAGCAGAAAACTTAAAGCCTGAGTTAATAGAACAGCCTGTTAAGGCAGATGATTATCAGGGTTTAAAATTTGTCAGAGACAGCGTTCTTACTCCAATTATGGCAGATGAAAGTCTCTTTAGTGCCAGAGACTGTCTGCATTTATTAAAAATGCAGGCCTGTGATTTAATAAACATTAAATTAATGAAAGCGGGAGGGATTTATAATGCATTAAAAATTAATGCAATAGCAGAAGCTTATGGGATTGAAGTAATGCTGGGAAGCATGTTGGAGGCAAAAGTTTCAGTTACTGCAGCAGCTCATCTGGCAGCAGCTAAGAAGAATATAACCAGACTTGATTTAGATGCACCATTATATTTGGCAGAAGATCCAGTTGAAGGTGGTATAATTTTAAATGGCAGGCAGATTAGTTTTCCAGACGAGAAAGGGCTGGGAATTAGAAAGTTAAATAATTTAATTGAAATCAAATAAAGCTTAAAAAAACAAATTAATAGTTGCAAAATTTAAAATCTTATGCTACACTAATATACAGAATACAGTACACTGTATTTTATTTTATATCATTGTACAGAAAATTGTATATTAATAAGGAGGTATATTATGTTTTCTGAAATAAAAAGTAAGATGATGTCAAAAATTGGCTTTATAACTTCAATGCTGGCCAGAGATTTCTTTTTAAAAAACGTAGGTGAAAGAATTGATACAATTAGTGGGTATGCTGAACGGTATGGCACCGGTCGCGGCACAGTACAGTCAGCTATTTCATTTTTAACTGAACATCAGGCAGTAGAACTGGAGTCAAAAGGGCACCTTGGAAGCTATATTCTTAGTTTAGATTATCAGTTACTCTGGGAAATTGCAGATTTAGGGATGATTATGGGATTATTACCACTTCCTTATTCACTTCGCTATGAAGGTCTGGCAACTGGCCTAAATAAACAGTTTAAAGCGGCTAATTTTAATTACAGTATTGCCTATACCAGGGGTGCTGAAAAAAGATTAAATGTCTTAAAAGACGACAAATATGATTTCATTGTCTTATCTAAATTTGCAGCTAAAAATTATAATGATAATGATCAATTTGAGATTTTATATGAGTTTGGTTCGGGAACCTACCTTTCCAAACATGTAATAGTATTCTCGGGTCCAGAAAACAAAAAAATTGAAAGTGGAATGAAAATTGGTCTTGACTCGACTTCAATTGACCATAAGGTTTTGACAGAACTTGAATGTCAAAATAAAGAAGTTGAATTTGTAGAATTAACTTACATGAAAATTATGGAGCATATTAAAAATAAAACAATAGATGCAGCAATCTGGAATTATGATGAAATTAAAAATCTGGATAATATAAACTTTACTGATCTGCAGCATCAAAGCTCTATTAAGAAAAATAAAGAAATTAGTAATGCAGTTATTTTGGTCAATAAAAACAGCAGAATGATTAAAAGAATTTTAAGCAAAACTATTAATCCTGAGTCAGTTATTGAAGTTCAAAAAGAAGTTTATGATCACAAATTAATTCCGGAGTATTAGGAGGAAAAAAATGGAGCAGAAATTAAATGAGCGTCTGGAAATTCTGGTACAGGGTAAACAGCTGGAGCCGGAATTGAAAGTGAAAATTGTTAATTTATTAAAAAAATTTGAATCTGATTTTGCAGTTGAGATGACAAGTGAAAATGCTGCTATGCTGGTAACTCACCTGCCAATGGCCTTGATGAGAATAAAAAGAGGAGAAGAGGTTGAAGATTTAGATGAAGCGATCTTAGCAGAATTAAAAAAAGAGGTTTACTATTCTAAATGTATTGAATTTATCCAAAAAATAGAATCTGAAACCGAAATTGAAATTCCCTCTGGAGAAAAAAACTATCTGGCATTACATTTTTGTAATTTAATCAAACAGGAAAGGAGGGAATAAAAAATGAAAATTGTTGTTGGAGGTCAGGTTGACCGTCAGGAAATAGCAAATAAGATAAAGGAAATAGCTGGTGAAAAAGTCGAAGTTGAGATTATGGATGATATTCAGGCAGCTACAGCCATTAAAACTGGAAATGCTGACTATTATTTTGGTGCCTGTCATACAGGAGGTGGAGGAGCGCTGGGAATGGCAATGGCTATTTTAACTAATGCAAAATGTGCCACTGTCTCTATGCCCGGGCGTGGTCCTAAAGCTGAAAAAATAAAGGAAGAAGTAAAAAATGGTAAGGTAGCCTTTGGATTTACTGCTGATCATATCGATAAAACTGTAACACTTTTATTGAAAAATATTTTGAATTAAATAAACATATCAATTTAAACGAGGAGTGTATAAGATGCAGACAATTTTGATGGCATTAATGGGAGGACTGGCAGCAATACTCACCAATAAGGGAATTGCAGTATTCAATGATGGGCTTCGCCCAATTATTCCTGAACACGTTGAAGGAAGAATGAGTAAACGAGATCTGGCGGCGACTTCGTTTGCGATGAGTTTTGGTCTGGTAATTGGATTTGGAATTCCTTTTAGTTTATCAGCTAATATACTTTTAATACATAGTATTTTACTCGGTACAGATGTTATTGGAACCTGGGCACCGGACGGCAAAAAGGGAATGGTCACTGCTGGTATTGTTGGTGCTCTTTACGGGCTGGGATTAATGTATGGTCTGGAATTTGTAGTTAATATTTTCGAAAAAATGCCTGTTAACTTTTTGAGTGATTTAGGGAAAGTTGGGGATCCGATAGTTGTAGCTTTTGCTGCTTTTCCTGCTTTAGCTACTGCCTATCAGTTTGGGATAAAAAAAGGTGTTTTTAATCTACTGGCAGCCGGGCTTGTTAGACAGCTGGCTGTGACTTTTAGTCCGCTGATGCTGGCTGGAATGGAGGTAAGTATTAATCCAGAAGGTATGGCTCTGATTACTGGAATGCTTATCTTACTCATTTTTGCTACCAGAGAAAAAAGCAGTAATACCAATGTTGGCGATCTGGTTTCAGTCTTTAGTGAAAGAGTTGCTAGAATCAAGAAAAATTTACCTATGCTGGCTGTAATGGGAGCTTTAGTGGCGGCAGCAACTGCCTATCAGATCTTGGCTGGAGATCCAATTTCACTTAATCTCATGAAAGAAGGGGCTTTAAACGAAGCTGCCCTGGCAGCACTGGCTCGTGGAGTTGGATTTATACCTTTAATTGCAACTACAGCTATTGCAACAGGTGTTTACAGTCCGGTTGGAATGACATTTATCTTTGCTGCAGCTTTATTTATTAAAAATCCACTACTGGCAGCAATTGCTGGTGCAGTAATTATTTCTTTAGAAATACTGTTCTTAGATAAACTGGCAGGTCTGCTGGATAGGTTTCCTGGAATCAAAAAAGCTGGTGATAACATTAGAACAGCAATGTCTAAATTGCTGGAAGTAGCTCTTTTAGTTGGTGGTATGAACGCAGCTAATGCAATTATACCTGGCTTTGGTTTTCTTTTTGTAGCTGGTTTATATATTTTAAATGAAATCGGGGATCAGCCAATTGTAAGAATGGCAGTGGGTCCAACAGCAGCTATTTTAGTTGGAATTATAGCTAATATCTTTGTTCTACTTTCGATTAGCTTTTAATTTATTTTGTTTAAGTAATTAGAAATTAATATTCAGGGGGCTCAATGCCCCCTGCTTTAAAAATAAGGAGTAAAAATGAAAAAAATGTCTGATTTAGAGAAAAAATATATTAATGCCCTGCACAGCAGTTCTAAAGCTGTGGTTTATCATAATCATAAAATTAAGGATAAATTTAAAAAGTTGAGTAAATCAAAAAATGACAATTATCTGTTGGGAGTAAAAAACACCTCACAAATATCAAAAGAATTAGTGGATAAATTAACTGAGGATCAGACTTTCCTATTACATACAATTGATAAGATGGCTCGTGGTGGAAGGGCTGTTGATCCTGAGCTAATAAATCCCCTGACAATGCGGATAATGACTGGTTCCAGCAGTGGAGGCTGTCTTAATATTCTTGAAGGAATTAATGATCTGGCTCTGGGTACAGATGGTGGGGGATCAGTTCTGGCTCCAGCGGCAGCTACCTCTCTTTATTCCTTAATGGCTAAAGGAATGGGAATTCAGGGCAATTGCAGCCGAATTTCTACTGATAATTTAGAGTTTAGACCGGGAATTGGTTTTATATCCCATGATTTTAAAATCTGTACTCTGGCATTAAAAAAATTACTTTCAGAAAAAGAACTTGCTTTAGCAGAAAAATCAAATTTAGATGAGCTGACTGTTGCTTTACCGGAAACGGAAACTGTTATATTACCGCATGGAGAAGATATGGCAGCTTTAACTGCTGAGATAGAAGTTGAGTTAAGTGATTATCAAGTGAATCGGATTAAGCTTGCAGGTAGTGAAAAGCGTAAAAAGGCAATAGAAATTATAAAAAAGACTTTTAATGAGGGAAATGAGATTATCATAACTGCAGAAGGTCCAATTGATTATTATGGCTATGGTGATTCGGTTGCCGGTAGTTTTAAAATTGCTGACTTCAGCCAGAAAAAAAGCGGTAAATATTTAATGAGAGCTGCTAATCTGGTTAATGCTACAGCGATCAGCATTCCTACTGATAGATTGGGAGTTGCTTTAATTTTGCTTGCCAGGCCTGGTATTAAAAGTGGTTTTAAAGTCATTAAACTGGCAGAGAAGCTGGCTAAAAATTATAAAAGACCGGAGCTTTTTACCCGATATTTTCTTGAAAACTATAGGAAATCAGAAAATAATTTTTTAGGAGCTGATAATTTTGATCAATATTTTAAATAAAGAGATAACTCCAGCCGAAATGGGCATTACCATGTACCATGAACACTTAACTATAGATCTTTCGGATCAAAAAAAGGACTTGGATGCCAGGCTTGGTGGAGAAGAACTAGTTGAAGATTTAAAAATAGTTAAAAAGGCTGGTGTCAAAACAATTGTCGAATTAACAAATATCGGAATGGGCAGGGATATAGACAGACTGGAGTTTTTAGCGTCAGTTTTTGATTTTAACATTATTGCCAGTACCGGTTTTTATAAAGAACCATATCTGCCTGGCTTTTTCTATCAAAAAAATAGAGAGCAGTTAGCCGAACTAATGATCAGCGAAATTAAGGATGGAATTGATGGTACTAATATTAAGGCTGGAGTAATAGGTGAGGTGGGTACCAGTCAGAAGGTGACTGATGCTGAAAAAAAATTACTGCAGGCAGCTGCACTTGCTCAAATAGAAACTGGAGTTCCAATTATTACTCATCTAACCCTGGGATGCTGTGGTTTTGAACAGCTTAAAATATTAAAAGAGGCAGGGGCGGAATTATCTAAGCTTGCACTCAGTCATTTAGATTTAGCAGCTGATATTAATTATGTTTTGCAGCTGGCAGAAAAAGGTGTATTTATCGGAATTGATACTATTGGTAAGCTTCAATATCAGAGTGATGAGTTTAGAATTAAGTTGATTAAAGAACTGATTAAAGCTGGCTATGAGGAACAGATTTTACTTTCAACTGATATTACTCGTCTTTCTCATTTAAGTGTAAATGGAGGTCACAGTTATCAGTATCTTTTCGAAGAATTTATTCCAAAACTTAAGCAAGCAAATGTAAGCAGAGATTTGATAGATAGAATTATTAGGGATAATCCAGCAAAATTATTTTCTTAAAGGGAGGTTTTAATATGCAGATATATCCTCTTAAATCACTAAGTATCGCTGAAGCAATCAAATTACAATATAAACTGGTAGATTCAATTCAGCGTGAATTTAAGGGCAGAGAACTTTTAAATGGGGGAGATTATGGGCTTGATCCAGAATTTAAAAAACCACGTTTTACAGCTAAGGTTGAAAATGTACTGGCAGATTTTTTTGCTGCCGAAAGAGCACTCTTAGTTAGAGGGGCTGGAACTGGTGCGATTCGTTCTTTTTTTAATGCCAATCTGGAGGTTGGGGCTGAAGTTTTAATTCATCAGGCTCCGATTTATCCAACAACAGAAGTTACATTTAAAAGTATGGATTTAAAGATAACCAAATTTGATTTTAACAGTTTAAATAAAATAGCTGATCAAAAACTGCTGCCGGACAAAGATTTTGCCGCTGTATTAGTTCAGCATAGTAGGCAGAAAATAGATGACAGTTATGATTTTGCTAAAGTTATAGAAATTATAAAGACTAAATACCCGGATACTCCTGTTATTACAGATGATAATTATGCTGCAATGAAGGTCGATCAGATCGGAGTAGAAGCTGGTGCTGATTTAAGCACATTTTCATTATTTAAACTGCAGGGCCCTCCAGGGATTGGACTGCTTGTCGGTAGCAAAAAATATCTTGATAAAGTTGAATCCATTAATTATTCAGGTGGCAGTCAGGTCCAGGGAACTGAAGCTTTAGCAGCACTGCGTTCACTGGTCAATACACCTGTTAGTCTTGCTGTACAGGCTCAGACTGTAGAAGAACTTAATCAGCGACTGCAGCAGGGAGAAGTGGCTGCTGTTAAAAACGCTTTTATTGCAAATGCTCAGTCAAAAGTTGTAATTCTAGAATTTGACAAACCAATAGCCAAAAAATTTCTAGAAGCAGTTAATGAGCAGGGTGGAGTTCCCTATCCAGTTGGTTCAGAATCTCGCTATGAGATTGGAGCTATGTTTTATAGAATTTCAGGAACTTTTCGAAAACAGAATCCAGAAGCCGAAAAATTTATGGTACGGATTAATCCGATGCGAGCAGGTGCTGATACCATAATTAGAATTATTAATCAAACCATATCCTCTTTAAAAAGGTAGGTATAATTATGTTTTTAGAAAAAATGCAGAAAAGAAATCCAGAATTAATAGAAAAAGCATTGTATTTACATCAAAATAATATTTTAGAACCAGATACATATATATTAGATTTAGATCAGATCCAGGCTAATTCAGCCTTAATGGCAGAGACAGCAGCAGAGAATAATTTGAAGCTTTATTTTATGAGTAAGCAGCTGGGAAGAAACCCTCTGGCAGCTCAGGCAGTAGTAGAAGCAGGTATCAAAAAAGCAGTAGCAGTTGATCCCTGGGAGGCCAGAACTCTAGCGCAAGCAGGAATTCAGCTTGGCAATGTAGGACATTTAGTTCAGGTTCCAACTTCTATGCTGGAAGAAATGATAGCTTATGAGCCAGAGATTATGACTGTTTACAGTCTGCAGAAAGCAGAACAGATTTCCAAAATTGCCCTGAGGCAGAATAGAGTACAACCAATAATGATCAGAATTTATAGTGAGAATTCTTTTAACTATAAAGGTCAAGTGGGGGGGTTTGATCTTAAAAATTTAGAGAAGTATATTCCTCGTTTAATAGAATTGGAAGGTGTTGAAATTAAAGGAGTGACAGCCTTTCCCTGTCTTTTATTTAATTATAAGAAGCAAAAAATTGAAACGACTCCTAACTTAGAGTTGGTAATTAAGACAGCAAAAATTTTAAATGATAAATATGGGCTGACAATTGAGCAGTTAAATACGCCAAGTGTCAGCTGTCAGAGTACAATTCCAATACTGGCTGATGCTGGAGCAACTCATGGAGAACCAGGTCATGCGTTGACTGGAACTACTCCCTATCATGCCTATCATGATGATGGCGAAAAACCAGCAATGATATATATATCAGAAGTATCTCATATTAAAAAAAGTCAGGCTTATACTTTTGGTGGTGGTTTTTACAGTCGTTCTCATCTCAAAAATGCTCTGGTTGCTTCCACTAGTGATCAAAACAGCCGGCGGATTTATCCCGCTTCTCAACCGGAAGCAGATATGATTGACTATTATGCCTCATTGGAAAATATAGACCAAAAATTAAAAGTGGGAGATACTGTTCTTTATGCTTTTAGAACTCAGATTTTTGTAACCAGATCCCGGGTTGCTGTTATTAGTGGAATCCAGCATGGTAAGTTAAAACTGCAGGGAATATATAGCAGTCAGGGCCGGTTAATAGACAAAAAAGGAGGTCTCAGATTTTGAAGCGAGTAATATTATTAATTCTAGATGGACTTGGGATTGGAGCAATGGATGATCTAGAAGCTCAGCAGCGTTTGCAGGATCAGACTGCTGATACCCTGGGAACTGTATTAAAAAATAATCAGGATTTAAACTTAAATAATCTTAACCAGTTTGGACTGCAGGCTGCCCATAATTTGAGTCATTTAACTTCAAAAAGTTCAAAAATACAGAAAAACAATTTAGAAAGTACTTATAATAGAGGTAATACAGAATTTGAAATCGAAAATCTTAAGGCGGCTTATACTTATGCTGCTTTAAGTTATGATGGTGCCGATACTTTTATGGGACATCAAGAAATAATGGGTTCCAGTCCAACTCATCCTAAAATACAACCATTTAGAGAAGTACATAAAAAAGTAAAGTATGCACTCGAAAAAAAGGGGTACCAGGTTAAAATACCTGAGCCAGACCATCCTTACCTGCTGGTTAATCAGAAAGTAGTTGTTGCCGATAATATTGAAGCAGATTACGGGCAAATCTATAATGTTAGTGCTTCTCTAGAAGAAATTGATTTTAAGGAGATACTTAAAATAGGGAAAATAGTTAGAGAAACTGTTAAGGTCAGTCGAGTAATTGCTCTAGGAGGAAAGAATACTGATCTAAGGCAGATATTAGAAAGTATTGAAAATGCTAATTCTGAAATTACAGGTGTAAATTCTACGGCCTCGGGAGTTTATGGTGAGGGTTATCGAGTTCTTCATCTGGGATATGGGATTGATTATAATAAACAAATAACTACAATTCTGGCAGAAGAAGGTATAGATGTACGGCTGATTGGTAAGGTTCAGGATGTAATTTATTGTCCGAAAGCAAAGAAAATGTTGCCAGCAGTAGCAACTGAAAAAGTACTGGAACTAATGCAAGAGGAAATGGATGAGTCTGATTCTGGCCTGATAGCCGTTAATGTCCAGGAAACTGACCTTGCAGGTCATCAGCAGTCAGATAAGAAATTTGCTAAAGTTCTGGAAATGGTTGATCAAAAACTGCCTCAGATAATAGCAAGTTTAAGAGAAGATGATCTTTTTATTATTACAGCTGATCATGGTAATGATCCTAATGTTGGTCACAGTCATCATACCAGGGAAAATGTCCCCTTACTGGTGTATCAAAAAAATATATCAGTTGAAGAGTTGAAACCTAGAAAAAGTTTGGCTGATATTGCTGCTACTATTGCAGATTATCTGGGGGTAAAGGCACCAGAAAGTGGTAAAAGCTTTATCTGAAATATTCAGTTTTATTCTACAAATAAATTATTAGTAACTGACTAACAAGCCTTTTAATTTATCAATAATAAATAATCGTCTAAAACCTTCTATTTTTAATTAATAGGGGGTTTTAGCATTTAATAAGAGCTTAAAATAAATATTTTTGAAATATATTTTCATAAAATATAAAATTACTTGAAATATATTTTCAAAAGTGTTAAACTCTTATTAAGAAAAGAAAGAAAATTTTGAATGGAGGTTTAAAGATGAATAATAATTTAGGAGAACTGGTTACAGAATCAGTTAATGAGAACTCCCAAAATATTGATCGAGTCAGTACAGAAAAGATGATAGAAATCATCAATAATGAAGACAAAAAAGTGGCAGCAGCAGTAGAAAAAGAAAAAAATAATATAGCTGCTGCAGTTGATTTGATTGCCCGGGCATTAAAAAATGGTGGTAGACTAATTTATATGGGTGCAGGTACAAGTGGAAGATTGGGGATTTTGGATGCATCAGAATGTCCTCCAACCTATGGAGTAAGCAGTAAATTAGTTCAGGGTTTAATTGCTGGAGGAGAGAAAGCAATTAGAAATTCAATCGAAAATGCTGAAGACAGCAAGGAAGAAGCTGTAGATCATCTTCAGGAGATTGACTTTGGTAAAAAAGATTTTTTAGTAGGAATTGCTGCAAGTGGCAGTACTCCTTATGTAATTGGTGGTCTGGAATATGCTCGTTCTCTGGGAGCTAAAACTGCTGCTTTAAGCTGTAATCCTGGTTCAAAAATAGCAGAAATTGCAGAAATTTCTATAGCACCAGTTGTAGGAGCTGAAGTTGTAACTGGTTCGACTCGTATGAAAGCAGGTACTGCTCAGAAGATGGTTTTAAATATGTTAAGCACAGCTACAATGATAAAATTAGGTAAAGTTTATAAAAATTATATGGTTGATCTTCAGGTGAAAAATAATAAACTGGCTGAAAGAGCTAAAAATATGATTATGGCAGTAAGTGAGGTGAGTTATAAAAAAGCAGAAAATTATTTGGAAAAAACAGATTATAATGTCAAGTTGGCGATTATGATGCTTAATACAGGACTTGAAAAAGAAGAGGCAAAAAAAGAATTAGAAAAGTATGAGGGACATTTAGCTGATGCAATTCAACATAATAAACATTGAGTTAAACTATAAGAATTAGTGTTTTTAATATTATTACACAAGGAGGAGTACAATGAATAATCAAGAGTTGGTTAAAAAAATTGTACAAAAATTGGGTGGAAAAGAGAACATAGCTGCAGCTACAAACTGTATGACAAGATTGCGAGTTGATCTCAAAGATGACTCTGTCGTTGATGTTAAGGAATTAAAATCTGTGGAAGGGGTTATGGGTGTTGTTGAAGATGAAACTCTGCAAATAGTTGTGGGGCCTGGAAAAGCCAAAAAATGTCTGGATATTTTAAAGAGAGATTATAAAATTTCATCTAATTTAGAGGTTGGAGAAGATTGGGAAAAAAATAAAGCTGCTATAAAAGGAGGGCAAAAACAGAGTAAGTTTAAAAGAGCTTTAAAAACTATAGGTAAAATTTTCATCCCTCTGATTCCTGCTATTATAGCAGCCGGTATTTTTAATGGATTTGCTGGTTTGATTACAAATTTACAGAATACAGGAAGTTTAGCTACTACTGATTTTTGGAACTTTATTCAGCTGCTTTTATCTTTACTTGGTGGATCGTTCCTCGGTTATTTAGCGATTTTTACGGGTATTAATGCTGCCAAACAGTTTGGAGCAACTGAGGGTCTTGGCGGTATGGTAGGAGCTCTAACAGTAATGGGGCAGATTACTAATATTTCTCAAATTTTTGGAATGTATGACACAGAAGTACCGCTTAATTCAATTTTAACAACCGGAAAAGGGGGAATAATTGGAGTTATCATTGGAGTATATATTCTTTCATTAATAGAAAAAAAGGTCAGAAAAATGATTCCGGATGTTTTAGACTTAATTGTAACTCCAGTTGTATCGATGCTCATTATAGCTCTGGCAATGATTTTTATTATTATGCCTTTATCGGGAGTTATTTCTGACTGGTTGGTGGGAGGATTAACTCTTCTTGTAGCTTCTCAAAATCCATTTGTCAGTGTGATTTCTGGTTATGTACTTGCTGCAGTATTTTTACCAATGGTTTTACTTGGTCTTCATCACGGATTAATACCTCTGTATGCTATTCAGCTTGAAAATATGGGTGGTGTTTCATTATTTCCAGTACTGGCAATGGCTGGTGCCGGTCAGGTTGGAGCAGCGATTGCTATTTATCTTAAAGCAAAAAAGACAGATAATAAAAAACTAAAGCAGATTATTTCTGGTGCTTTACCGGCAGGGATACTGGGGATTGGTGAACCATTAATTTATGGTGTAACTTTACCTCTTGGTAAGCCGTTTATTACAGCTGGTCTGGGAGCTGGTTTTGGTGGAGCGTTTGTTATGTTACAGAATGTAATGGCAGGTGCCTGGGGGCCTTCAGGTATTACAGCAATCCCTCTAATGAAACCTGGTTCAATGTTCAGTTATTTCATGGGGCTTGTAATTGCCTATATTGGTGGCTTTGTAGTTACTCATTTCTTTATTAATGACGAAGAGGTTGCTCAGTTAAAGTAATAATTTAGCTTATGGCTCCCCTTATTAGCGGGGAGCTTTTCATTATTTTATTTTTTATCTTTAATAAAAGGAGCATAAAAATATGTTAGGTATTTCAGTTTATGCAGGTTTAGATTTAAGTTTAGAGGAAAATATTAATTACCTAGAAGAGGCTAAAAAATTAGGAATTAAAAATATTTTTCTTTCTTTACACATTCCCGAGGTAAATAATAATTTTTTAAAGGAAGCTAAAGAATTAATTTCAGCTATCAATCGCCTTGACTTTAATTTAACTGCAGATATTTCAAAAAAATATTATAATAATCTGGATTTAAGTGAATTTAAATTTGATGCATTGAGATTAGATTTTGGTTTTAACAATCAGGAAATTGCTGAACTAAGTCAAAATAGTGATTACCGAATTAATCTTAATGCCAGTACTCTGACAGACTCTGATTTAAAAACAATAATATCTCAGGGAGGTAATCCTGAAAACTTTGAGGCCTGTCATAATTTTTATCCCAGGAAAGAAACGGGTTTATCTGAAGAATTAATATTAAAAAAGAATAATCTTTTAAAAAAATATGACATTAAAGTTGGAGCTTTTGTAGCTTCTAATCATAAAAAGAGGCCTCCGATAAAAGCCGGACTTCCTACTCTGGAAAAGCATCGTTTTTTAACTCCACTTATAGCAGGACAGGATTTATTAAAGTTGGGAATTGACAAAATATATATAGGTGATAGCAGAGCGTCTAAAGAAGAATTAAAGAATTTTAGTTCGATTAACAGCGAAGTGACAATTATCCCTCTAGATATCATTGGCAGTCTCAGTAAAGAGGAAATGAGGTTGCTAAATTTAGAACATAAAAACCGACAGGATCCTGGAGAATATATTATTAGATCTGAAACAGCCAGAAAAAATAAAAAGGAGAAAATTAAAGCTCATAATAATATTAAAAGATTTAAATATGCAGTTACAATTGATAACTATTTATATCAAAGGTATGAAGGTGATTTACAGATTCTAAAAAAAGAATATCCTGCTGATAAAAAAATTAATGTTGTTGCAGATGCAGGAAAAGCTGCCCTGATTATTGAAAAAATAAAAGAAGGAGATAAATTTAAATTTAAACTTAAAGGTGAGGAATAATGAAGGTAATATTAAAGATTAAAGAGATGTTTAATGATTTTACCACTACTGAGGAAAAAATTGCAAATTATATTTTAAAAAACAAAGAAAAAGTAACCCAATTATCAGTTAATCAACTTGCCCAGGCGGCAGATAGCAGTCCGGCTTCAGTAGTTAGGTTCTGTAAAAAAATTAATTACAAGGGCTATCAAGACTTTAAAATAGCATTAATTAAAGATTTACAGGAGACTGAAAATAATGATAAAGTAAAAGTTTATGATGATATAGCTGTAGATGACCAGGTTGAAGAAATAATGGAAAAAATAGCTCATGATAATTATAAAGTAATTAAAAATACCATTAACTTACTTTCAGTAAAGGAAATTGAAAAAGCAGTAAAAGCAATAGAAAATGCAAATAATATTTATATTTTTGGAATTGGTGCTTCCGGTCTGGTCGCAAAAGATTTACAGTATAAATTAATGCGGGTCAAAAAAACAGTTATTTATTATGCAGATACTCATGCTCAATTGTCTTCGGCTGCTAATATTGAAAGTAGCGATTTAGCTATAGCTATCTCATATAGTGGTCAATCTATCGAAGTATATGAGGCATTAAAAACTGCCAAGAAGCGGGGAGCAAAAACTATATCTATTAGTAAATATGGAGAAAATCCATTAAATGAAATAGCAGACATCAAACTTCAGGTTGCGGGAAGTGAAAAAAATCTTAGGTTGGGAGCAATCACCTCGAGAATAGCTCAGTTGACCGCTGTAGACATCCTATTTGTTGCTTTTGCCAAAAATGATTTTAGTAAAATAAGCGATTACTTAAGAAATACCAGGGAAAGTGTTGAGCAGTTTAAAATAAAGTAAGGGAAGAAAGGAACTACAAATGAGAAATAAAATTATTTTATCAACAATTTTATTATTTATAATATTATTTTCATCTCTTACTACTTCAGCAGTAAGTCAGGAACAGGAATTCGATATTTTTAATTTCTTAAAATTAGGAGGAGATTTTTTAATGAATTCTAAAATTGCAGAGATGTCTCTGGAAGAAAAGGTGGGACAGCTTTTTCAGATAGGATTTTCAGGACCGCAGGTTGATTCAAAAATAAAAGATATGATTGAAAATTATCATATTGGTGGAGTGATTTATTTCAGCAGAAATATAGAGAACCCAGCTCAGACTGCAGAACTTTCAAATCAGCTGCAGGAACTGGCAGTAAACTCCGGGGCAAAGCTGCCGCTTTTTATTTCGGCAGATCAGGAAGGTGGTACAGTTACTAGATTAAAAGGAGCCACGCATTTCCCCGGGAATATGGCTCTTGGTGCTGCTAATAATAAAGAATTTGCTTATTTAGCTGGCGAAGCTGTAGGTGATGAGCTAAAAAATTTAGGGATTAATGTTAACCTGGCTCCTGATCTTGATGTGAACAATAATCCTGATAATCCAGTGATCGGAGTTCGTTCGTTTGGAGAAGATCCTAAATTAGTTGCTGAACTGGGAACTTCCTATATTAAAGGGCTGCAGTCAAAAGGAGTTATTGCAACAGCTAAACATTTTCCAGGCCATGGAGATACAGCAGTTGATTCTCATCTGGATTTACCTGTAATCAGACATTCCCGCAGTCGTCTGGAAGAGGTAGAGCTTTATCCTTTTAAAAAGGCAATTGAGGCCGGGGTAGACAGTATAATGACAGCCCATATATATTTTCCGACAATCGAAAAGGAGAAAGGAATACCGGCAACTCTTTCTAAGGCTGTTTTAACTGATTTATTGAGGGAAGAACTTAATTTTAAAGGTTTAATTATTACTGATTGTATGGAAATGAATGCAATAGTCAATACTTTTGGTACTGTAGAAGGAGCTGTCAAAACAATAGAAGCTGGGAGTGATACTGTTTTAGTATCTCACAGTTACCAAAAACAAAAAAAGGCAATTAATGCTGTGATTAAAGCAGTAAAAAACGGAAGAATTAGCGAAGAGAGAATAAATCAGTCTTTAAAGAGAATTTTAAGCCTAAAGGGTAAGAGAATCAGTCTGGCAGAGCTTAAAGAAGCAGATGAAAATAAAATTAATTTTGCAGCTCATCAAAAAATTGCCAGAGAAATTGCAGAAAATGCAGTAACAGTGGTTAAAAATGAAGGAGTTCTGCCTCTAAAAAATATTGAATCAAAAAAGATCAGTGTAATTGACTTTGAAATGGGGCGAGTTTCTTTAGCTGAAGATGACGATAAAAAAAGAAATTTGTTTTTTAAATATTTACAGGAAGAATTAAATAAGGTAGAAAATATAACTTTACAAGAGGGACAAACGATTACTGTTAATAATAATAAAATAATTGACAGTGATTTAGTTATTGTCTGCACCTATAATGCTGCAGTAAACAGAGACCAGGCCAGAATCGCAGAAAAATTAGCTGCAAAATATGATGTTTTAGTTCTTGCTCTTCGTAACCCCTATGATTATAAATATCTGAATCAAACTCAGGCATTTATTACAACCTATGATTACAGTCCGGCCAGCCAGAAAGCTGCTGTTGATTTGATAAAAGGAGAAATCAGTGCCCGCGGGAAATTACCGATTAGTATTAAATAAAACAAAAGAAAGAATATTTCTTGACAGAATTACTTATCTATGTTAAAGTTATAAAAAACAATAAAACTTATCGCGAGAGGTGGAGGGACTGGCCCTTTGAAACCCGGCAACCAGCAGTTAGCTACTGCCCGGTGCTAATTCCAGCAGGAAGATTCCTGAGAGATAAGGAGTAAGTAAATTACCCACTCCTACTTTTAGGTAGTGGGATTTTTATTTTTTACAGACTTATTTACAGGCTGCAAGTAGAGTGATCACTCAATTTTATTGTTAATTAGAGAAGAGAAAATTAGAGGAGGAAATTAAATGAAATTCAAATTTGATACTTTAGCATTACATGCAGGTTATGAGGCAGATCAGAACAAAAAGTCAGCAGCAGTTCCAATTTATCAGACAACATCCTATACTTTTGATGACACAGACCATGCAGCAGATTTATTTGCTTTAAAAGAGGCCGGTGATATTTACACTCGAATTCAAAATCCGACTAATTCTGTACTGGAAAAAAGAATTGCTGCTCTAGAAGGTGGAGTAGGAGCTCTGGCAGTTTCCTCAGGACAGGCAGCAGAGGTTATTGCCCTTTTAACTATTTGTAATAATGGAGATCATATTGTCAGCGGCAGTTCTATTTATGGAGGAACCCATAATCTCTTTAAACATACCTTTAAGAATATGGGCATAGATGTTTCTTTTGTTGATTCTGAGGACCCCGAAACTTTCAAAAATGAGATTAATGAACAGACAAAGGCTCTTTATGTTGAAACAATTGGTAACCCATCTCTAACAGTACCTGATTTTGAGAGACTTGCTGAAATTGCCCACGAAGCAGGAGTACCGTTGATAGTTGATAATACTTTTGCTTCCCCCTATCTCTGCCGTCCCTTTGAATATGGAGCAGATATAGTGATCCATTCGACCACTAAATACATAGCCGGTCATGGGAATTCTATTGGTGGTGTTATTGTTGATAGTGGTAATTTTGACTGGGATACAGGGAGATTTCCTGGGTTGGTGGAACCGGATCCAAGTTATCATGGAGTTAAGTTTCAGGAGGAATTTGGAGAAGCGGCTTTTATCATTAAAGCCAGAGTACAGCTTTTAAGAGATTTAGGCAGTGCTCCCAGTCCTTTCAATTCTTTTTTGACAATTACTGGTCTGGAAACATTAGGCTTAAGAATGGAGCGTCATTCCCAAAATGCACAGGCAGTGGCAGAATTTTTAGCAGCTGACAATAGAGTTGACTGGGTTAGTTATCCCGGGCTTGAAAGTCATGACACACATCATAATGCTAAAAAATACTTAGAAAATGGTAGTGGTGGTATGGTAGCATTTGGCATCAAAGGTGGCAAAGAAGCAGCAGAGAAGTTTATCAATCAGCTTGAACTATTTTTACATCTTGCCAATGTTGGAGATGCAAAATCTCTGGCAATTCATCCAGCTAGTACTACACATCAGCAGTTAAGTGATGAAGATTTAAAGAAAACAGGAATTTCGCCGGAATTAATCAGATTATCAATTGGAATTGAAGATATTGCAGATATTAAAAATGATCTCGATCAGGCTCTAGCAGCATCGGAAAAGTAATGTTAAGTATAAATTAAATATTTGTCTTTAAGTGCCGGGAGAAAGTTTCTCAGTGATTGAATAGGGGAACTTTTTTCCGAACTTGTAAATTAAAAATTTCTAAAAAGATTTTGAGAAGCTAGGAGTGAGAAGAAATGCCAATTAAAATACAGGATGAATTACCAGCAGTAGAGACACTTGAGAATGAAAATATATTTGTGATGAAAGAATCTCGGGCAACTCATCAGGATATTAGATCACTAAAAATATTAATTTTAAATTTAATGCCGACTAAAATAAAAACAGAAACTCAAATTTTGCGGCTGATAGGTAATTCACCTCTGCAGATTGATATTGATCTGATGCATCCGGCCAGTCACAATTCTAAAAATACATCTGAAGAACATCTAATTAAATTTTATAACACCTTTGAAGAAATAAAAAACAATAAATATGATGGAATGATTATTACTGGGGCTCCAGTAGAAACTCTGGAATTTGAAGAGGTAGATTACTGGGATGAGCTTCAAAAAATAATGGATTGGAGTCTGCATCATGTTTTTTCTACTTTTCATATTTGTTGGGGAAGTCAGGCTGGACTTTATTATCACTATGGAGTACCCAAATATCCTTTAGAGGAAAAAATGTTTGGAGTTTTTCCACATTATAAGACTAAAAAACATGTTAAACTGATGCGTGGTTTTGATGATTTATTTTATGTTCCTCATTCCCGGCATACAGAAATTAAAAAGAAGGATATTGAAAAAATATCTGAGCTTGAAATTCTGGCGGAATCTGAGGAATCAGGTATTTATCTTGTTGCCAGTAAAAATGGCAGGCAGGTATTTGCTACAGGACATTCGGAATATGATCGCGAAAGCCTGCAGGATGAATATCTAAGAGATATTAATAAAGGAATGAAAATTGCACCACCCAAAAATTATTACAGAGATAATGATCCGGAAAAGGAAATAGTGATGCGCTGGCGCAGTCATGCCAATCTTTTATTTGTTAACTGGTTGAATTATTATGTCTATCAGGAAACTCCATTTGATTTGAGTAAACTGGCATAAATCCTGGAAAAAGAAAAGCAACTGCAGAATATAAAGTGAGTTAAATTTTGTAGGAAAAATAATTTTTTAGTTTATTGTAAGAGGAGGAAAAATTAATTAATTTTTCCTCCTGCTGGATTTATTACTCATGGATTAGCAATAAATATCTTTTATTTTAAAGAATCATTTAAGTATTTATCTATGCCAACTGCAGCATCATGACCGGTTTTGATAGCATTTATTACATCTGGCCCCCGGGCAATATCACCACCAGCAAAAAGCCAGTTAACTGAAGTCTGGCTGTAGTCATTAATTTTAATTCTGGGGCCCGCATATTCAATTTCAAACTGGTCATCAATGTAAGAGTTATCACCACCCTGACCGATAGCCTCGATTACCATATCACATTCATAATTTTCAATATCACTGTTATCATAAGTGGGGTTGAAATTCATATCTTCATCAAAAACAGAAACACAGCAGTTTGTACATAAGTGGGCCAGTGAACCATCTTCATTAATTTCAATTTCTTTTGGTCCCCGACCGGGTTTAAAGACTATTCCTTCTTCCCGAGCTTCATCGATTTCTTCCTGGTCAGCAGGCATAATATCCTCAGTTTCCAGAGAAGTAACAGTAATATCTACTTCTCCGTACTTATCTTTTTGGATTCTGGCCATAGAGCGGGCAATATCCATTGCAACATTACCGCCACCTATAACTACCAGTCTTTTAGTTACAGGAACTTCTTTACCGCGGGCAATATCTGCCAGCAGGTTTACCGCCTGATAGACATTATTGTTTTCAGTACCGGGAACTCTGGTACTGCGGCCGTTATGGAGACCGGTAGCTGCAAATACTGCATCATAGTTTTCGTGTAATTCTTTAAGTTCAATATCTTCACCGACTCTGGTATTAAAGACAAAGTTTACTCCCAGACTTTCAATATAGTCAATATCCTTATCCAGGGCATCATAAGGGAGACGATATTCTGGAATACCGTAGCGCATCATACCTCCGGCTTTTTCCTTGCTTTCATAAACAGTGATCTGATAACCCATTACACTTAAGTAGTGAGCAGCAGAAAGGCCGGCCGGTCCGGCACCAACAACCGCAACTTTTTTATTATTCTGTTCAATTTTTTCTGTTCCTAAAACCTGCTTGTACTCTGCAGAATCAACATTGTCAACTGCATAGCGTTTCAGCCAGCGGATAGAGATTGCCTCACCACGGTGGCTGAGAGCACAGACTCCCTCACATTTATGGGTGCAGACCCGACCACATACTTCAGGCAGCGGATTATCCTCATAAATCTGCTGCAGGGATTCTTCCAGATCATCATCAAAAATACCCCTGATATACTGCGGAATGTTCATATTAGCCGGACAGGTTTCTGTACAGATTTCACATTCCACACAGCGGGAAGCTTCTTTTTCTGCCTGCTCTTTCGAAAAACCTTCAACTATTTCTATAAAGGAATCAATTCTTTCTTCAGGCTCCAGCATTTCCATTTCAATTCTTTTTAAATCAAGTAGATCTGAACTTTGATCTCTTAAATAACCCAGAGGATGCTCAACCTGGTTAATATCGTTTTCAGCTGGTGTTACTATAAATGTATCAGGATCAAGATCAATATAGCTGTAATCACGGCTCATTTCTAAAGAACCTGTTGTACAGACATCAACACAGAGTCCACACCAGCAGCAGCGGCCGTAATCAATCTGCGGCCTCTCATTGCGCTGGCCTTCCTCAGCTGGTACATCAAGCATTTCTACCATTGAGATAGCATCATTGACACATACTTCCTGGCAGGTAGAACAGCCTATACATTCTTCTAAATCGTTAATATGAAAACCCCTGTATCTTTTAGCTGCATCATTAGATTCTGCCGGATAGCGGACAGTTTCCGGTTTTTTAACTAAGTTTTTAAAAGCTGTTACAGGAGAGAAGATGCTTTTTTTATCATTAGCCAATTTTTTCACCTCATTAGTCTTCGATTATATTAATTAAAGTTAATTTTCATAAAATAAATTTCAATTTGAGCTGATACAGATTCACTAAAAAGTAATTATAATTTTTAAGTTCAGCTTTAACGATCAAATTCTGGCGGACAGATTCCGAGACTTTTGGCCCAGACTGGAACATCAGCTATTCTAGTACCCGGTAAAAATTCTCTAACTCCATATAAGCCGAGTGGAGTAGAAGCTCCTCTAACGTGAACTCGATATGGTTTTAAGCTGCCGTCAGAGACCATATAATATCCGTATTCACCGCGCTTGGATTCGATTTTAACATAGGCATCACCTTTAGGAATCTTATACTTTAAGCCATTTCCAAGATCAGCCTGTACAGGTCCATCAGGGATCTTATTGATTAACTGTCTGATAATTTTTATACTCTGAAGCATGTCATCTCTGGCAATTTTTATTCTATCCCAGGCATCACCATTTTCACCTGTTGGAACTTCAAATTCAACATCATCATAGGCTGCATAGGGCATCATTTTGCGGAGGTCGTGGGGAACACCATTGGCTCTTAAGACAGGCCCGGTTGCTCCCATTTCTATAGCCTCTTCTTTAGTGATCACAGCCTTGCCCTGCCACCTTTTTTGAGCATTAGGATTTTCAAAAAGTGCCTTCTGCAGATCAGGGAAGCGTTCATTTTCAAGTTCATCCATTAAATCGAGAATTTTATCTAAGGTTTCATCTTCAATATCCTGCCTAACACCACCCGGTCGAATATAGATGTGGTAGACTCTGGCTCCAGTAATTTCTTCAAAAATGTCTAGAAGGTAATCTCGGGTAAGGGTTCCCCAGTGCATGACTGTGTACTGACCGATTCCAGCTGCATTACCTCCAATAGAGAAGATGTGACCCTGAATTCTTGCCAGTTCCAGAATTATTGAACGGATATAGTCAGCCCGGCGGGGAACTTCAATTTCTCCAATTGCTTCAAAGCCCATGGCATAAACCATTTCGTTGATATCCGGTTCTTCAACACAAATCCGGGGAACTAAGGCTGTATTTTTAATCCATATTCTTTCTTCCATCAGTTTTTCAAAACCGCGGTGCAGGTGACCTGCATTGGCCCGGGCAGAAGTTACTGTATCTCCTTCAAATTCATAGTTGATTCCGTAATTTCCAGGTACTCCGGGGTGATTGGGTCCAAAAAATATTTCAGTCTGTGTGTTTTTGTCCATTGTAATCCCTCCATTCATATTTATCATTAACAAATTTTCTGGTATCAAAGTCCTTGCGCATGGGAGGGATCTCCTGCCAGTTCTCCAAAATTAATTCTTCTAAATTATCATTACCCTTAAATTTGACACCAAAAAAATCGTGGATATCTCTTTCGTAAAATTCAGCCACCGGCCAGATTTCCTTTGCGGTCTGAAAAATGCCGGGATCACGCTTAATTCTAGTTTTTAGGCTGATATTGATCAGGTCATCATAGGAAAAGAGATGATAGACTAATTCGAATTCTCCCTCTTCAGGCCAGTCAACACAGCTGATTGTAGATAGATGTCTGTAGGAATGAGATTTTAAAAAGGAAAGGGCCTGAATAAGTTCCTCTTTTTTAAATTCTACAGAGACATTTTGCTTGCGTTTGATTTCCAGTTTTAGTGGTTCAAAATGAGCATTCATTAACTGTAAGAGATCTTTTTCATTTCTCACTGTGTTCTCTGCACCTCCCCTAAAACGGCTTCCTGATTCTGATGGTAGTATTCTAAATTATCCTGATAGCGCTGGTAGCCATCTGCCTCACCGTCTGCTATCATTTTCTTCAATTTAAGCAGACCATCTAAAATAGCCTCCGGTCTCGGCATACAGCCTGCAATATACATTTCAACAGGCAGATATTTATCCAGCTGTTTGATTGTATTATATGAATCCCAGTACATACCACCATTGATGGTGCAGGAGCCAAAGCCGACCACAAATTTTGGCGCCTGCATCTGCTCATAGGTATAGATTAAGCGTCTTAGAGTTTTGGTGCTTAAGTAGCCAGTTACTAATAGTAAGTCTGCCTGGCGCGGAGTAGCTGCTGGACCGATACCAAAACGACTCATATCATAGCGAGAAGTCATGGTAGGCGGCAGTTCAATAGCACCACAGCCGGTACAGTAATGAAGCATATTTATCGATTTATTCTGGGCCCAGTCAAGAATTTCCTGCCAGCTCCCTTTAACAAAGTTGTTATTCATTTTAAAACCTCCTGCTTAAGTAATTATATATATTGCCTGTAAAATTGCTATTCCTAAAGGCCACTTCCAGAAAAACTTAATTCCATCTTCAATTCTAAATCTGGGGAAAAGGCTGCCGAACATTGTTGCTAAAACCCAGACTATAAGCATTTTAAAAGTGAAGATTAGAATGTTTTCCGCCCCTCCTAAAAAGAGGTTGACATAAAGGGCCAGTTCAATAATAATTGTGATTGACTTCTGTAAGAGCAGCATACCGAGATACTTACCACCGGATTCTACAACCGGGCCAGACCCAATCTCCGATGGAGCAATCATAGAATCAAAGGGTTTTTTGCCCATCATTCCAATTAGCACCACAAAGGCAACTGCAGCCATCAGCGGATAGGCAAAGAGATTCCAGTTTAAAAAACTTCCAGCCTGGGCCTGCATCAGCCCCCAGACAGAAGATGTCTGGTATCTATAGATCAGCGCAAATAAAATGACCAGATAGGGCAGTTCATAACCTAACATCTGCATTAAGGCTCTGGAAATTCCAACTGAAGCCTGAGGATTACCAGAACCAACAGTTCCCATTGCCATTCCGAGAGAAGCAATTGCTAAAAGATAGATTACCAGGATTACAGTTCCCTCCATTGAATAGAGCTGCCAGCTGCCAAGGGGAATAAAGAATAAGGTTGCAATCACTCCCCCGAGAGCCATAATCGCACCGAAGTCAAAGATAAATCCGTGCGTTATAGCATCTTTTCCAAATAACTTTAAAACATCAAGATAGGGCTGATAAACAGGAGGACCATATCTTTTTTGAATCCTGGCCACAATTTTACGGGCAATGCCCATAAAGAGCAGTCCAAGAGCCATTGAAAAAACTGTGATTAGAACAAAATGTCCGATTCTATAAATTATATCTATCATATTATCCACCCCACTGCAGCTAGAATAACAAATAATAAGACTGAATAAAGAGCATAGTTCTGCAGCTTACCGGCTGCAAGAGCTCTTCTTAAGCCCTCACCACTTCTAACCAGGTTTTTAGTTAAAGTTTCATAAAAGTCAGTTAAACTTTTAGCTGCTAGATTATCAAATAATCTATCAAAGGGTCTATAATATTGATAAGCATAATGATAACTTTCAGCATCTGTAATATATTCACCAGAACTGTAGGTGTCCAGCAGACCAACCAGTTTAGATTTTTTAGCAAAACTAAAGAGCAAGAGTGCTATGATAAATCCAGCTGAGAAGATATTAAAGATTAAAAGAGAATTCCAGGCTCCATTTGCTCCCTGAATACTGTAGAGAGTATAGTTAACAGTTTCTATACCTAAATAGCCAGAAATTTGATTGATAATATTCATCTGAATTCCTGGAAAAACTCCAAATAAAACGATTACTAAAATCAGGATCAGCATCGGTATTTTCATCAACAGAGGAACCTCTTTAATATTCTGATGCTGAGGTTTTAACTGACCTAAAAATACAGTGCTTAAGGGCTTAAAGACATACATAAAGGAGGCTATACTGCCGAAAAAGGCAGCAATTGCCAGAAATAGATATCCCTTTTCAATTAAAGCCTGATAGATAACCCACTTGGAGATAAAGCCGTTTGTAGGTGGAATACCTGCAAGAGCAATAATTGCTGTCAAATAAGCAGCAAAGGTCAGCGGCATTCTAAAGATCAGGCCACCCATCTCATACATTTTAGTTGTTCCAGTTCTGTAAATTACCGCAGCCAGAGCCAGAAAGATAGTTGATTTAAAGATTAAGTGATTCATTAGATGCAGCATTGAGCCGCTAAATCCTAAAGGAGTTGCGATTGCAATTCCAATAATTATATAGCCCATTTGAGAAATAGAGGAATAAGCTACTAATTTTTTCATATCTTCCTGTCTGATGGCGAGTATTGTTCCTGTAATTATTGTAACTGCTCCCAAAAGAGCAAATAAATAACTTAAAAGCGGCAGTCCACGGTAAGCGATAGTATTTTCTATTATTTTAAAGAAGGAAAGCTGATAGAAAACAACGATCATTCCATAGATTCCTATTTTAAGCATCATTCCAGAAAGAAAAGGAGAAAACTCCTTGGGCGCATTACCATGAGCATCCTTAACCCAGATGTGAAGAGGGAAGATACCGGCTTTGACTATAAAGGGTAAGCTGATAACTAAAAGCAGCATAATTGACTGAGCTGGAGAATTAGCCACTAAAAATTCAGCTGCAGAGTCAAAGGCAAAGCTTCCTGTCTGCTGAAAGATAAAAATCGCGGCCATTAAAAATGCATAAGCTGCTCCGGCACTTAAAATAATGTACCTATAGGCTGCTCTTCCTGCCATTTTCTTTTTCCCGGCTGAGATCAGATAAAAGGAAGTCCAGGTCATTAACTCCCAGAAAATAAAAAGAGTTAAGAAATCACGGGCAAAAACAATTCCAATCATACTACCGATTATGATTAGAAAGTTTAAGTTGAAAACAGAAGAGAACTTAAAATTCTCCTGTGAGTTAATAGAAAATAAGGCAATTAAAATCGAAATTGCTGCTGTCATGACTGCGAAGAGCCAGGAAAGCGGATTAACTGCCAGTAAAAAGTCAATTTTATATCCCATTAAACTAAGATTAAAGCTTTGAGTTATATCCCATCTGCCATATAATGCAGTCAGACTTAAAAGTAAATAAGCTGAAACTAAAGCTGTAATAACTGCTCCAGCTTTTCGATTCCTCTTATTTAAAATATAGGCTATAAAAGCTGCTGCAATCGGGATGAATATATAATTTGTCAGCACTTACATCCCTCCTAAAACTGTCATAATATAACTACCATTGTTGATAAGTTCTGCTGCCGCTTTTTCCAGGGGGTCAGCAATTAGCTGGGGATAAATTCCCAGGCCGAAAATCATTAGAGTCAGTAAAACAACCGGTATAGTAATTACAGCTGTTTTTTTAACTTCAATTTTTAAATCTTCAAAATATAATTTCTGTACTACTTTTAAATAATAGGCAATTTCTATCACGGCAGCCAGCAGTATTAATACTGTCAGCAGAAATTGATCTGCATTTAAACTGCTGCTGATAATCATAAACTTACTGATAAAGCCATTCAAAAATGGCACACCAAGTATCCCCATGGCAGCAATGGTAAAGCCAAAGGCTGCAGTTTTCTTTTTGCTGCCCAGACCGGCTAAGTCGTCTATGTTTTTACTGCCTGCTGCTGAGATTAGAACTCCAGCACTGATAAAGAGCAGAATTTTTAAAATTGAATGATTGACCAGCTGAAAAAGTCCAGCTCTAACGGCTCCCTCAGTTCCCAGACTGATTACTGCTACAATCAATCCCATCTGGGCTAAACTTGAGTAGGCCAGCATTCTTTTAATATTTTTTTGCTGATAGGCTATCAGTTCACCTAAGATTAAGGTGATGGCCCCTAAATAGAGCAGATAATTTAAAAATGATTGAGCAGGAAAAAGGGTGAAAAATATTCTAGCCAAAGCATAGATTCCTGCTGCTGAGACTGCTCCACTCATAATTCCGCTAACTGCTGTTGGAGCTTCAGTATAAAGATCAGGCACCCAGAAGTTAAGCGGGAATAATTCTGCCTCAATTCCGACTCCGATTAAAAATAAGAGTGCTGTAATCTGCAGTAAAAGCGGGTTGATCAGGCCTGCTGAAGCTGCTATTTCAGCCAGGTTAAGACTGCCGACTGCTGAATAGGTAAATCCTATTCCAAGCAGCATAAAAACTGAGCCGATTCCCCCGATGACTAAATATTTAAAGCTGGCTTCGTAGCTGTCTCTGCCGGCAAAAGCAGTTAAGCTGTAGGCAGCAATACTTGTAATTTCAATAAAAACAAAAAGGTTGAATAAATCACCGGTCATCACCATTCCACTGGCACCGGCAGTTATCATTAAAAATAAAAGGTAGAATTTATCATCAAATTTATAATCCTGAGTTAAATTATATATTGATAGTATAAAGGCACTACCGTTGATTAAAAACGCTGCCAATAAGGCCAGAGGTCCTACATAGAGATTAATTGCCAGAGGAGCCTGCCAGCCGCCAAGTTCTATTATTATGGCTGAATCCATAATTTGAGAAAAATTTGCTGTCAGAACTAAAAGATTAAAGGCTGTTGTTAAAAGAGCTATAACCTTTGGCAGTTTTTGATTAAGCATTTTAAAAATTGGCATTGTAAAAGACATAAGTAGTGGTATTGCTATAATTAAAGTAAGGTTCACCATTTTAACCCCCTTATTTTTGAGATATCAAGGGTAGAAAATTTATCATATATTTTAATTACAAGTGCAAGTCCAAGACCGAGCACAGCTGTTCCAATTACAATTGAAGTTAAGACCAGAGCCTGTGGAATTGGATCAACAAAAGCAGCTGTATTTGTCTGAACAACAGAATTTAAGATCGGTGCATTTGCTGCTTTAACATAACCGAGAGCCACCAGCATCAGGTTAACTCCGGTATCCATTAAAGCAAGTGAAATCAGAATTTTTATCATGTTCTTTCTGGTTATTACTCCATATAGTCCTATTAAAATGAGAAGTATTGATCCTCCAAAAAAAGACCACTCCTCCAGGAAGTTGAGCAAAGTAATCACATCCTTTATAAAATTTAAACTTTATTTTTTAAAATTTGGCCGCAGTTAATTAAGCTTCAATTAGACTTTTAACTATATTAGTTAATTCTGCTCCTACTTTAAAGGCAATGGCTGTATAAATAACTGCAATTGTTCCTCCGCTGAAGAGCTCTCCAACAGTGCCAGTTGCCAGAAAGTTTTCTAAAAAAGAGCCTCTTGTTATCAATCCATACAGTCCGAGGCCTACAAATACTATCCCGGCTGCACTTTCAACAAGAGTGATGCTTTTTTCTTTAATTTCAAATTTATAATCGGCAAGCATTTTAAGTAAAAAAGCAGTTGCTATTACTGCTCCTCCCTGAAATCCTCCACCAGGGCTTAAGTGGCCGTGAATAAAAATATAGGCGCCTGCTAATAAGAGCAGAGGAAAGATAATTTTAATTCCAGTATTTAAAATCAAAGAAGCTTCTTTGGCTGCAAATCTACTTTTCTCACTCTTTTCTAAGTTAAGCACAATTGCAATTCCTGCTGCTGCCAGAAATAAAACTGTGATCTCACCTAAGGTATCAAATGATCTGTAGTTTGCTACTACTGAGGTAACAATATTAGCTGAGCCACTTTCTAAATTAGAACTTTCCTTATAAATAACTTTCTTGCTGTCAGAATTAACATTCTTATTTATATAACGGCTGGCTGTTCTATTACTTAGATCTGCCTGTCCAAATTTATTTATCGTAATTTCTCCAGCTGCCGGAACAATGGTAAAAGCCTGAAAGATAATGAAAGCAAAGACGGCTACAATTATTAAGGCCAAAAAGTTTCTAAACTTCACTCACTTTTCCCCCTTTCAGTTTTATATAAGGCGAGTACAAAAATTGCTGTTGTTAACCCGGCCCCAATTGCTGCCTCTGTCATTGCGACATCAGGTGCTTTTAAAAAATAAAATAGAACTGAAGCGATTAAGCTGACCAGACCGGCAGCTATAATAGAATTTAATAAGTTATCAAAAAATAAGGCTGCTAATGCAGCAATAAGCATAATTAAAATTAAAAAGCTAGAAATTAGAGGCATTCTGATCACTGCCTTTCTTATTTAAATAATTTTCTTGATATTTATCCTGAGCTGTTATTTTATCAACTGCAATTCTGCTCAGTCTGGCAGCACGAGCTATAGCATGACTGCCAATTGGATTTGTCATTAAGATAAAAATAGCAATAATTAATGTTTTTAAAAACCAGTCAGTCTCAACCATACCTACTCCTATAATAGTAGATAAAGCTCCTAGAGTTGTTGCTTTTGTTCCTGCCTGAAGTCGGTTGTAAACATCCGGCATTCTCAATAAGCCTAAAGCCCCTAAAAAGAGAAACAAAGTTCCTAAGAAAATTAAAATATAGCCTAAAGTATTGATAATAATCAAAATTAACCTCTCCCTTCAAGATAGCGGGCGATAACAATTACTCCTGTAAAAGAAAGTGCCGCAAAAACAAAGGAAATATCCAGATAAATATGATTTTTAAAAAATAGTGCCAGAACTACCAGCAGAGAGCTTATTATAGTTGTTACTGTATCTAAAGAAACTATTCTATCAGCTGGAGTTGGGCCTTTGAGCATTCTAATAACTGCAATCAAAACTGCAGCAGAAATAATTATGAAGATATAATTTAACATTAAAAGACCCCCTCCAATAAATTCTCGAATTTTTCAGAAATTAGTTTTTTCTGTTCTGCTGGATCAGTAGTACTGAGATCAATCCAGTGAATATAAAGACTGTCATCGATTATATCTACTGTCAGAGTTCCAGGAGTTAAAGTAATAGAGTTTGCCAAAAATAATTTGGCCCTGTCTGATTTGAGATTGGTTTTAATCTCTACAATTCCTGGATTAATTGGTAGAGAAGGATCAATAACTCTTTTTGCTACATCAAGATTTGCTTTCAGCATTTCCCATAAAAAAACAGGTATATACTTTATAAAAGCAAATATCCTGCTGATAATATTATTCTGAGTTTTTTCTCTGCTAAAACTCTGATATGTAAAAAGTGATAGCAGCAGAGAAACAACTAATCCAGTTAATAACTCTGACTGCTCAAGTGATGAAGTATAGGCAAGCCAGAAGAGGAAAAAGAATGTTGTGCTGAATAAATATCTTTTTAAATTCTGCAAAAGAAAACCTCCTTTAATAAAGTTGATGAAAATACTATGAGATTTTTTTCATAAATTTAGTGAAAAAAATAATATTTTATAATATACCTCCCCCTTTGCAAATGTTTTGACAACTTATATCTATATATTATGATATTACGATATAAAAGTCAACATAAAATTATTATTTTTCTGAAAATACTCAAATACTGCTGTCAGAAAATTAAAGTTTCTAACAGCAGTATTATAAAAAGCCTAAATTTATTTAATTTTTTTAACGGATTCTCTCTCTATTAATTCTGTAGGAATAACTGATTTAGTTGATTTTTTTTCTGGATTTTGAATCCGGTCAAATAATTTTCGAGCAGCTTCCTGGCCCATTCCTTCTTTGTCCACCGAAATAGTGGATATTTTTGGGGTTGTAAAAGCAGTAAGTTCAATATTATCAAAGCCAATTATAGAAATATCTCCTGGTACTTCCAAACCATATTTATTAAAAGCCTGAATAAGACCAATAGCAGTTGCATCATTGGCAGCAAAAATAGCTGTTGGCAGTTCTTTTTCTCTTAAAAAAGATTTGGCAAGTTCTTTACCCATATTTTGACCAAAATCTTCTTTTATTTTAATAAAATTATTATTAATATCTAAATTATTTTCAATCATTTCTAATTTATAGGCTTTATATCTTTCATTAAAACTGGGATGAGAATTGGGTCCACCAGCATAACCAATTTCTTGATGGCCCATTTTAATTAAATATTTAACAGCCTGCATAGCTCCATTATAATTATCTGAAACTATTGAGTCCATAATAGGGGAACTCAAATAGTTATCAACTAATACAGTTGGAAATTTCAATTCTTCTATTGCTTTAATCATGTCAGTATTAATATCGGCACCGGCCAGGATAAGTCCATCAACTTTGTTCTGACTGATTATTGCAGGAATTTCTTTGCTTTTTAGATCTTCAAGCTTAATTGTTGAAAAGAGAAGATTATAATCATAATTTTCTATTTCAACTTCCACTCCTGCTATAACTCTTGTGTAAAAAGGGTTATTAAAGATAGGGATATGACGGCGGCTCATTATAAAAGCAATATTATGCGTTTTTAAGTTCACCTGAGAATGGAAAGAAAAATACCCCATTTCTTTGGCAATGTTTAAAATCTTCTGTCTGGTAACAGGAGAGACCCCTCCTTTATCATTTAGTGATTTAGAAACAGTTGAAATAGAAACTTCAGCTTTTTCCGCAATATCTTTAATTGTAATACTCATACTGATACTTCCTTTCAAAAAAATTTACAGGTTTAATGTTTTAGCAGTAATAATCTTTCAAAACAAGCGAAAAACTTTTCTTATAGTATAACATATGTTCAAAAATAAATAAAATTGAATCTTTTTTTAAAATTATTTGAAAAAACGAAAAAACAATGCTATAATATAAGAAAGTTATTTCGTAAATAACGAAAAAATATTGTTTTTTAATCAAATAATTTTTTTGTACATTGAAAATTAAATAAAAAAAATAAAAATTAGCTTGAATTGTCTGCAAATTTACGCTATAATTAAATCAAGAAATCGTTTTAGTAAGTTTTAGCGTAAATTTCTCCTTTTCTTCAAATATTAAATTTTAAAATTTGTTAATTTAATGAAGATTGGTGAAATTGCTAAAATTTTGTTCACTCTTACTTTTATAAGTTAATAATCCCTTAAGACAAAAGAGAGTGACATTTTGCATTACAAAATAATTTAAAGGGGTGTTTATTAATGATGAATGTTGGTAAGAAGGTTTTAATTCTAACTCTGGCTTTTCTATTTCTAGTTGGAGGTATGTCTCTGGCTCAGGATCTTCCTAGAGAAGAGACCTTAGTTGTTTCTGGAGCAATGTGGGGACCTCCATCAACCTGGAATGTTCTAATTCCTAACCCTACTCCAGGTACAGGTGGCTTAGTTTATGAGACAATGTTTTCTTATAACCCACTTGAAAACGAATATCAGCCCTGGTTGGCTGAAAGTGGAGAATGGGTTTCCGACAATGAATATGTTCTTAATTTAAGAGAAGGTATTAATTGGACAGATGGTGAAGAATTTAATGCAGAAGATGTTGTCTTTACTTATGAACTTGCAAAAGATAACTCTATAATGTATTCACCTGTCTGGGACTGGATGGAATCTGTAGAGGCAGAAGATAATTATACAGTTAGATTTACCTTCAGTGAACCACATTATGCAGAATGGGATTCTGAATTATATCAGCGTTACATTATTCCAGAACATATCTGGAGTGAAATTCCATCTGACGAATTAATTACCAGAACAATGAAAGATCCTGTTGGTACTGGTCCATATATGGCCAGAGAAGCAGGTCAGGACAGAATGGTCTGGGAAAGAAATGATGACTGGTGGGGTAATGATGTATTCGGTCAGCCTAAACCTAAATATCTTGTTGATTTAGTTAATCAGAGCAACAATGTTGTTATGGGAATGTTAATGAAAGGCGAACTTGACTTAAGTAATAACTTTATCCCTGGTGTTCAGAAAGTTAAAGATCAGTTTGGTTTAAAAACCTGGTATGATGGAGAGCCATATATGCTTTCCTGGAACACAGCTAATATGTATATGAACACAACCAGAAAACCAATGGATGATGTTCAGTTTAGAAGAGCAATGGCCTATATGGTAGATCAGCAGGCAATTGTTGACCGTGTATATGGTGGCCTGGTAAAGCCTGCCAATCCAACAGGTTTATTTGGAGAAGGTTGGTTAAAATATCTGGATGAAAATGTAGTAGATGAATATGGTTTTGAGTATAATACTACCAAAGCCAAAGCCTTATTAAATGATGCAGGTTATGTTGATGCAGATGGTGATGGCTGGAGAGATATGCCTAATGGTGACCCACTCGAATTAAGCATTATAGTTCCCAGTGGCTGGACAGACTGGATGTCAGCTGTCAGAGTTATTTCTCAGAATGCTGAAGAAATTGGGGTAAATATTACACCTAACTTCCCTGATTCCTCACTATTTGATAACAAGCGCTTTAATAAAGATTTCGACATGTTAATTGCTAACTTCAATACAACTCTTTCTTCAAATCCATTTGATTACTGGGATGGTGTAGCAAACGAGAGTATTCATGGCGAAACAATCAGTAATGGTAACTGGGGTGCTTATGATAACCCTAAACTCTTTGATTTAATTGATAAATTTAACATGACAAAGAATGAAACTGAAAAACAGGAAATTGCTTCTGAGATTCAGAGAATTCTTTTAGAAGAAATGCCAACAGTACCTCTCTGGCATAATGGTCTCTGGGCTCAGCAGACAACAAACAACTGGACAAACTGGCCAAATGAGGATGATCCTTATGGTGTTCCAGTAAGTTGGGGTAATGCTTATCAGTTAGGTATGATTCATACCTTAATCGGGCTGGAACCAGCAGAGTAAAAGTCAAAACAATTGAATTGAGTTATTAATACAGGTCCGATAATTTTTTATCGGGCCTGTTATTTAGAAAGGAGCAGCAAAAGATGGGTAAATATTTGCGGAAAAAATTAATTATCTATATTATTACATTTATTCTGGCAGTAACAATTAATTTTATAATTCCCAGAATGATGCCTGGGGATCCAATCCAATCACTTTTGTCACGTTTTTCCGGTATGGAGGGCGGACGTGAAATTTTGCAGGATCAACTTACCCTGCTTTTTAATTTAGATCAGCCTCTCTGGGAACAATATCTTAATTTTTGGAAATCAGTTTTTACGCTTGATTTCGGAATTTCAATTATTCAGTTTCCAACACCAGTAATAGATATTATAAAAAGAGCTATTGTCTATGATCTGGCAGTTCTGTTTCCTGCAATTATATTAAGCTGGATTGTTGGTAATAAACTGGGTGCTTATTCCGGGACAGATAAAAAAGTCGATAATGCTTCAATGCCATTCTTTTATTTTTTAGCTTCCTCACCATATTTTTGGATGGCCGGGATTGTAGTATTTTTCTTTGGGGTGGTTATTGGCTGGTTCCCAATTAGTGGAGCCTACAGTTCGACGGCCTCACCTGCTTTTACCTGGAATTTTATAGCTGATTTTTTACATCACTGGTTTTTGCCGTTTTTTACTATGTTTCTGGTTCAGCTCGGTGGCTGGGCAATTGGAATGCGCAATATGATCATGTACGAAAAAAGTTCAAATTATTCTAAGTATATGGAGACTCTGGGTGCCTCTAAAAAATTGATCAGGCGTTATGGCTTTCGTAATGGTGTTTTACCACAGGTTACAGGTCTGGCTTTAAGAATTGGTCGAATTGTTGGTGGCGCAATAACAGTTCAGGTGGTATTTAATTATCCCGGTCTCGGTAGAATGATGCTTGATGCAGTACAAAACCAGGATTATTTTTTAATGCAGGGAGTATTTTTAACAATTGTAACCATGGTTTTAGCAGCGAATTTTATAGTAGATATAGTATATATGTTCATTGATCCAAGAGTTAGACTTTCATTTACTGAGGAGGTTTAGGTTATGGCAAAAGATTTCTGGGCAAAACATGAAAATTTATATTATGCTTTAACAAATAAAAAAGTTATTTTTGGTTTAACTATTGTAGCCTTTGTTTTTTTGCTGGCAGCATTTGGCCCAATGATTGCTCAATATGAATATGATGAATATGCCGGACAGGGTTATTTACCCCCTTCCTCAGAGCATTTCTTTGGTACGACTATTGATGGTAAGGATGTATTTACTCGGACGGTTAATGGTCTGCGCTCAACTCTTTTAGTGGGGGCTATAGCTGGTAGTATTGCAACTTTAATCGGCTGTATAATTGGTTTTGTTGCTGGTTATTATGGTGGAACAATTTTTGATGAGCTTTTAATGATGTTAACCAATATTTTTGTAGTGATGCCACAGCTTGCACTTTTAATTGTAATTGCAGCATTTCTGGAAGTACGGGGGACATTTGTTATGGCAGTGATTGTTGCTTCAACAGCCTGGCCCTGGACAGCAAGAGCGGTTAGATCTCAGACCCTTTCTTTAAAAAATCAAGAATATGTGTCTCTATCCAGGATTTCTTCAATTAGTGTTGGCAGGATTTTAAGAGAAGATATTGCTTCCAATATGTTTTCCTATGTATTCATGGTATTTATTCAGCAGTTTAATGGTACCATGTTGGCAACAGTTCAGCTGGAGTTTCTGGGATTAGGACCAACAAAGGGTATTTCTTTAGGTCTTGTGATGCAGAATGCGGTTAACTGGAATGGTATACAACTTGGTATGTGGTGGTGGGCAATAATTCCTGGTTTGATTTTAACAATTCTAATTACAGCTTTATACTTTATCAATACAGGATTAGATGCAGCCTTTAACCCACGTTTGAGGGAGATGTAAGCTATGAGCGAGAATATATTAGAAGTTAAAAATTTAAAAGCATATTATGATATTTTAAAAGGTCAGGTTAAAGCAGTAGATAATGTAACTTTTAATCTAAAAAAAGGAGAAATACTTGGCTTGGCTGGTGAGTCAGGCTGTGGAAAAAGTACTCTCGCCAGTACTTTTATTTCGAGAAAAAAGCCTCTTAAATATATTTCTGGCGAAGTTGATCTGGTGGGTAATAAAATTATGCAGATGAGTGAAGAGGAATTTAAGGAGCTTCGTCTTAGAACAATTTCTTTAATTCCACAGTATGCTCTGGATGCTTTTTCTCCTACCAAAAAAATTAAGACCTATATAGCAGATTTGGCCAGGCAGCATGGCATAAAAACAGATAAAGAATTCTTTGATAAAGTAAAAGAAAGACTGGATCTGGTAAATCTTGATGAATCAGTATTAAATAGATATTCAATTGAGTTATCAGGTGGGATGAAGCAGAGAGTCATCATGGTTATCTCTACAATTTTAGATCCAGAATTTTTAATTGCTGATGAAATCACCTCAGCACTGGATGTAAGTTCTCAGCGTTTTGTGGCAACAATGCTTGCCAACCTGCGGGATTTAGGAATTATTAAATCTTCAATTTTTATTACTCATGATTTATCTATTCTCTATCAGATTGCTGATCGGATTATGATTATGTATGCAGGTAATTTTGCTGAGATTGGTCCGACAGATGAAATTGTCGATAATCCTCGTCATCCTTATACCAGAGCTTTAATTGATTCATTACCTAAAGTAGGTATCCAATATAAAGACAAGAGGTTATCTGGAATTGAAGGGACACCTCCTCATTTATTAAATATTGAAGAGGGCTGTCGTTTTAGACATCGCTGTCCTTATGCAATTGATAAATGTGAAGAAACACCTGAAAGAGAAAAGGTTGCAGAGGATCATTTTGTATCCTGCTGGAGATGGAAAGAGTTAGGAAGTGATCTCAATGGCTAAAAATAAAGATGTTGTAATGTCAGTACAGGGTTTAACCAAAGTCTTTAAAAGTGGAATTTTAAATCCAGAATATACTGTGGCTGCCAAAGATATATCATTCGACATTGAAAAAGGAAAAATTATTTCTTTAATTGGAGAAAGCGGTAGTGGAAAGACAACCGTTGGAAAATTAATTTTGAAGCTAATAAATCCCAGTGAGGGAAAGATAATATATAATGGTAAAGATATTTCTGAGATCAAAGAAAAAGAAGAAACTAAACAGTATTATCGTCGGGTTCAGGGGATTTTTCAGGATCCATTTGCAACTTTTAATCCCTTATACAGAGTGGATAGAGTTTTTGATTTGATTTTTGATTCTTTTGATTTAGATTATGAAGACAAAGATCAGGCGATTAGAGAGGCACTTTTTGATGTTAACTTAAATCCTGATCGGACTCTGGGAAAATTTCCGCATCAGTTAAGTGGAGGTCAGCTGCAGAGATTACTGATTGCTAGAGCTTTACTGATGGATGTAGATGTACTAATAGCAGATGAGTTAATTAGTATGCTTGATGCATCAACCAGAATTGGTGTTTTAAATTTACTGGTAGAATCCTGCAAGAAACATGGTATGGCAGTTATTTTTATCACCCATGATTTAAACCTTGGTTATTATATTTCCGATCACTCATTAATTATGTATAAAGGAAGACTGGTAGAAAGAGGAGATACCAAAAAAGTTTATGAAAATGCAACTCATCCCTATACTCAGATGTTATTTGAAGCAGTTCCCGAAATAGGTGAGCGCTGGGATCCGGATGAAGAATTTCTACCAGAACAGGTTGTACAGGATGTTAAGGAATTCTATCAAGAAAATCAGGGTAAAGGATTTGTTGAAATAGAAGAAGAACACAGTGTTTTATTCAGTGATAAATAGTATTACTTTTGTAATAAGATTTTGATGATTAGATTTGGATAGAGGAGGCTTTTGGATGGCAGAAATAGTCTTTCCCGAAAATTTTGAGTGGGGTGCTGCAACAGCATCCTATCAGATTGAAGGAGCTTATAATGAAGATGGTAAAGGTGAATCTATCTGGGATAGATTTACCCATCAAAAAGGAAATATAGCAAATAACGATACAGGTGATCTGGCCTGTGACCACTATCATCGTTATCAGGAAGATATTAAACTTATGCAAAAAATTGGTCTGGATACTTACAGGTTCTCTATTTCCTGGCCCAGAATTTTGCCTGCTGGTAATGGTAAAATTAATCAAAAAGGAATTGATTTTTACAAAAATCTTGTTGAAGAATTATTAGAAGCCGGAATCAAACCGGCCGCGACCCTTTATCACTGGGACTTACCTCAGAAATTACAGGATAATGGTGGTTGGGAAAACAGAGATACTGCTAAATATTTTGATCAGTATGCTCAGATTATGTATAGGGAGCTGGGAGATCTAATTCCGCGCTGGATCACTCATAATGAGCCGATGGTAGTTTCGATGGTGGCCAATCTGTGGGGAGAACATGCTCCAGGTAATCAGGAACTTCAAAAAGCACTTCAGGTAGCACATAATGTTCTACTTTCCCACGGTCTGGCTGCTCAAAGTTTTAGAGAAAGTGGTATTGATGGTGAGCTTGGAATCACTCTCAATTTAAATCATGTATATCCAAATAGTGATAGTAAAAAAGATCAGATTGCAGCTGATTACTGTGATGCTTTTAATAATCGCTGGTTTTTAGATCCTGTATTTAAGGGGAAGTATCCAGAAAAATTAATGGATCTTTATCAGAATAAATTTGATCAACCTTTTGAAGTAAAAGCAGGAGATCTGGATATAATCAGCAGAGAGATCGATTTTCTGGGAATAAATTATTATTCTCGAGCTGTTGTAAAATATGATGAAGATGAATTTTATAACTTTAAAACTATTAAACCAGAAGCTGAATATACTGAGATGAACTGGGAAGTATATCCTAAAGGTTTAACTGATCTTTTAAAAAGGCTTGATCGGGAATATACTAAGGGACCTATCTTTATAACTGAAAATGGAGCTGCTTATGATGATCAGATTGCAGAAGATGGCAGTGTTCATGACCCAAAACGAGTAAATTATTTAAAGGAGCATTTTAAAGCTGCTCATCAGGCACTTGAAGCTGGAGTTAATTTGGCTGGTTATTATGTCTGGTCTCTGATGGATAACTTTGAGTGGGCCTACGGTTATAATAAGCGATTTGGAATAATTTATATTGATTATGATAATCATCAGAAACGAATTCTAAAAGATAGCGCCAGATTATTAAAAGATGTAATTGAAAATAATGGACTGAAAAATAAATAGAGATTAATTTACAAATGATGATTAAATATTTTATTTAATTAATTTTCAATTAAAGCTTAAAGCTGCTTAAGTAAATAAGCTGGTTCCCCTATACCAGTTTTATAAATCTTCTGGCTGCTTTAAGCTTTATTGATTTAAAAATTGAAAGCAGGAGGAAAAAAAGATGTCTGCTCAAAAGCAAAATAAAAATTTATCTTTTTTTAATTCATTGAAATGGAAGATTTCCGCTATTATTATCTTAATTTTACTGCTGGTACTGGGAGCAATAAGTTATTTGACTTTTAATTCTGCTTCCGAAATCGTACGAAATCAAATTGATGAAAATATTAATCTGGTCGCTTCGTCCTATCAAACCAATGTAAAAGCGATGTTGAAAACACTTGACAGGCAGATTGATACTATTAAGTCTAACAGTAGTTTTAACGGTTACTTTGCCTTAATGGAGGGACTTTATCCCGGCGGTGAGGCAGATGCTGGAGCCAGAGAGGAATTTGCTGCTAATATAGATTCTTTTATGGGAATGCAGTACTCAACCGCAGGTGCCTTAAGATCAGTTAGAAATAATTTTGAAAATATTGAGTACGCCTATCTAGTAATGGCAGATGGGACAGTAATTTCGGATTCTAGAGCCTATTCAGCGCAGGCTTTAGAGGATCATGATCATTACCTAAAAGAAAAATTGAATCAAAATTTATATAAAAATATAAGTTTTGGAACCATTCATAAAGAAAATAAGCAAAATTATTTACTTTATAATTCTCCCATTTATGCTGATGATGGTGAAACAGTTACTGCCTATATAGTTCTTGCTTTAAATCCTGAAATAGTTTATTCTGAACTGCAAAGCCTAAATGTTGAAAATGCTGAAAACTATAAATTGATTAATTCAGACGGACAGATCATTAGAGCTCAAGAAAGAGAACTTTTTGCTTCTCAGGTAGATAATGACTGGTTTATAGATAATGTAACAGAGCAAAATTCTGTTAATTCGAAAGAAGTTGGAGGTTATTATTTACTCAAAAATCAGATAACAAAAAATTTAGCTCTGGCAGTAGAAATTCCTACTGAGCAGATGCTTGCCCCTGTAGATAGACTGGGCAGAACAATCTGGACAGTTTCTGGTGTCTTTTTAGTTCTTGCTCTGATAATCACGGTCTTTTTTATCAGCTGGCAGTTAAAACCACTTTCTTCTTTTATGGAATCATTTAGAAAGATGAAAAATGGTGATCTGCGAGACCAGGTCAAAATGAATAAAAATGCTCTCAAGCGAAAAGATGAAATTGGAATTATGGCCGGTATATTTAATGAAATGCTGGAAGAATTAAGTAAATTGGTAGTTGATATTAATCAGCAGGCAGAAAGTTTAAATAGTTCTGCCGAAAAAATGGATCAGAACAGTAGAGAAGTTAATCAGGGGGCAGAAGATGTAGGGTTGGCTGTAGAGAATCTTTCAGCTGGATCGGAAGAACAGCTGGCTCAGATTGAAGAAAGTAATAATAATGTGCAGCGTTTAAATAAAGAAATTAAAGAGGTTAACAAAAATGCAGAGGAAATTGAAGCCGGAGCAGATGAGGTTTTATCCAGTATTGAAGAGGGTAACCAGAGTGTATCAAGTTCAATTAATAATATTAATGACTTAAGTCAGGAGACGAAAGAGGTAGCAGAATTAATTCAAAATTTGGGTAGGATGTCCGAAGAAATCGGTGATATTGTGGTCTTAATTAATGATATTTCTAATCAAACCAATCTATTAGCTTTAAATGCTGCTATTGAGGCTGCAAGGGCTGGAGAAGCTGGCCGAGGATTTTCTGTGGTTGCGGATGAAATTAGATCACTGGCGGAAGAATCTGCAGGTGCCACAGAAAAAATATCAAAATTAATCGAAAAGATTCAACTTGGAGTTAATAAGGCAGTTAATTCTATGGATCAGAACGAAGAACTGGTGGAGGCAAGTGTAGACAGTATTGAAGAGACAAGCAGCATTTTTAAGGAAATTAGAAAAGTGTCTAATAATCTCGGCGGGTCAATCAACAATGTTGTAAAAAGAATCAGTTCTATGCGAGAAGAAAGCGAAAATGTAGAAAATGCAATTAATGATATTGCCAAGGTAACTCGAGATTTTGCTTCTAGTTCAGAGCAGATTTCTGCTTCAACTGAAGAACAGGCAGCATCTACAGATGAAATATTAAGCACTGCAGTAGAATTAAAATCAATGTCTGAGAATTTGTTAAAAAATATTAATGATTTTAATATTGAATAATTGTTTAGTGTCTTTTAAACTATAAAGAGGTGAGAAGATGAAAAAGTTATCTTTAAATGGAAAATGGTATTTAAAAAATAGTACTGAACAGAATGAGATTGAGGCAGAAGTTCCAGGTTGTGTGCATACTGATTTAATCAATGCAGATAAGATTGATGATCCATTTTATAGAAATAATGAAGAAAAATTAATGTGGATTGGTGAGAGCAACTGGGATTACAGCAGAAAATTTAAGCTGGATCAGGAATTTCTGGAGTCGGAGAAAATTATGCTTAATGCTCAAGGTCTTGATACTCTGGCTGAAATTTATATTAATCAGCAAAAGATTGCCGAAACAAATAATATGTATAGAAACTGGGAATTTGAAATTAAACAGTATCTAAAAGAGGGAGAAAATACAATTAGAGTTCACTTTAATTCACCTCTGCCTTACTTAAAAGAAAAAGATAAGGAGTTTCATATTCCAGCCTGGAGTGTTGGTGATCATCGTCTACATGGAGGGGGCTGGCTGCGCAAACAGCCAAGCAACTTTGGCTGGGACTGGGGACCGATGCTGGTTACAATGGGGATCTGGAAAGATATTGAGCTGATTGCCCTTGAAAAAGCCAGAATTGAGGAACTAAAAGTTGAACAGCAGCATCTGGAAAGCGGTAGTGTAGAACTGGCGCTTGATCTGCAGACAGAAAAAGTTGCAGCTGAAGATTTAAATATTGAAGTAAAGTTTTCACTGGCAGATAAAAATGTTTATAAAAACAAATTTGAAATTAAAGGTGAAAAAGCAAAAATTGAATTTGAGGTTGAGGAGCCTGAGCTCTGGTGGCCCAACGGAATGGGAGAACAGCCGCTTTATGAACTGGAAATTTCAATATTTGACAGTGGCGGTCAGAGACTGGATTCAATTCGGAAAAAAATTGGGCTGAGAGAATTAGAATTAATTACTGAGGATGATCAGTGGGGTCAGTCATTTAAATTTAGAGCCAATGGTAGAGACTTTTTTGCCAAAGGTGCTAACTGGATACCTGCAGATGCCTTTGTTTCCCGAGTTAAAAGAAAGGATTACAGAGAGCTTTTAGAATCTGCAGCTGCAGCAAATATGAATATGCTTCGAGTTTGGGGAGGGGGCCTTTATGAGAGTGATGACTTTTATGAAATTTGTGATGAACTTGGTCTAACTGTCTGGCAGGACTTTATCTTTGCCTGCGGAACCTACCCCAGTTTTGATGATGATTTTATGGAAAATGTTAAAATTGAAGCAGAAGAAAATGTAAAAAGAATCCGCCACCATGCTTCTCTGGCGCTCTGGTGTGGCAACAACGAAATTGAGCAGGGGATAGCAGCTGATGAGTGGGACAGTGAAAAAATTACCATGCCCTGGGATGATTATAAAAAGTTATTTGATGACCTGCTGCCGGAAGTTGTGGCCGACCATGATCCCCAGACTGATTACTGGCCTGGAAGTCCTCACAGTCCAGAAGGAGACCGCAACGATTTTAATAATCCCGACTGGGGAGATGCCCACCTCTGGGATGTCTGGCACGGTAAAAAACCATTTGAATGGTACAGAAGCTGTGAGCACCGCTTTAACAGTGAATTTGGTTTTCAGTCATTTCCTGAACCAAAAACAGTCTATGGCTACACTGAAGAAGAGGATCGTAATATAACTTCCTATGTTATGGAACACCACCAGCGCAGCGGCATTGGCAACTCAACAATAATGCATTATATGCTGGACTGGTTCCGCCTGCCGGTGGGCTTTGATAATGTTCTCTGGACCAGTCAGATACTGCAGGGGCTGGGAATTAAATATGCAGTAGAAAATTGGCGCCGCAATATGCCCCGTGGCATGGGAACTCTCTACTGGCAGCTAAATGACAACTGGCCGGTAGCAAGCTGGTCCTCACTCGACTATCACGGCCGCTGGAAAGCTCTGCATTATATGGCCAAAAGGTTTTATGCGCCCCTGCTGATATCTGGTATTGAAAATTTAGATGATTCGACAGTTGAGATTCACGTTACAAGTGATAAATTTGAAGACCTTCAGGGTCAGGTTAATTGGCAGTTAAGAGATGTCAGTGGTCAGCTGATTTTAGAAAATTCATTTGCAGCAGAAATTAAGGCTGCAGGTAATCAGCATCTGAGAACTCTTGAACTTCAGGACTATGTTGAAGAGTATGGTGCCAGAAATTTAATGTTCTGGTTGGAGCTAGAAATTGACGGAGAGATAGCTGCTGATAATTTTGTTTCTTTTGCCAGACCAAAACACATGCAGCTGCAGGAGCCGAATATTAAGACTGAAGTTAAGCGTCTGGAAGCGGGCAAATACTGGCTCAAATTGAAAGCAGATAAGACTGCCCTCTGGACCTGGCTGGAGTTAGAGGAAAGTGACTTAAAGCTTTCTGATAATTTCTTCCACCTCTATCCTGGCAGAGAGGTAGAGATAATTGCAGAAATAGATCAGGATCTGAGAGCTGAAGAGTTCCAAACTAAACTGACTGTCAGATCATTAATTGATACTTATTAATAAATACGAATAAATCAGCAAATTTAGTATTAGAGGGTTGAATTATTAAGGCTTATTGAGCTTAGTAATTCAACCTTTTAAATATTCAATAAAATGGAGGAATAAGCATGCAGTACACAGAATTTGGTAATACAGGGGTTGATAAAAATGAAGAAGAATTTATTAGAGGAATTTGCTGATTCAGTTATTGAAGAAAAAGATAATTTACTTCAATTCTGGCTGGAAAATTCTATAGATAAGGAAAATGGTGGTTTTTATGGAGAAGCAGACTCTGAGCTGGTAAATAAAAAGGCAGATAAGTCTTTAATTTTAAACAGCAGAATCCTCTGGAGTTTTGCCAATGCCTATCGGGAGGACAAAGATCCTGAATATTTGGAAATGGCAGAAAGAGCCTATGATTATTTGATAAAAAACTTTGAAGATCAAAAGTTTGGCGGCTTTTACTGGCTTCTAAATTATAAAGGAGAAGTTAAGCAAGCTAAAAAGCAAATTTACGGTCAGGCTTTCTGTATCTATGCTTTTAGCGAATATTACCGGGCTGCTGAAAAAGAAGAAGCTTTAAAAAAAGCGGTTGATATTTTTGCCCAGATTGAAAATAAGAGTTATGACCCAGAATATGGTGGTTACTTTGAGGCTTTTAGTAGAGACTGGTCACCAACAGCAGATATGAGCTTAAGTAAAAAAGATCTAAATACAGCTAAATCCATGAATACTCACCTGCATATTCTGGAGGCTTATACAAATCTCTACCGGGTCTGGCCTGATCCTGAACTGAAGCAGAAACTGGAAGAATTAATTAAAGTAACTATAAATAAGATTGTTGATCAAAAAGAATATCACTTTAAACTATTTTTTGATCAGGACTGGAGCTCAAAATCAGATATAATCTCCTATGGTCATGATATAGAAGGAAGCTGGCTGATTTATGAAGCTGCAGAGGTACTGGGAGAACAGGTGCTTCTAGAAATCACTGAAGATATTGCTTTAAAAATGGCAGCAGCAGTTCTTAAAAATGGCACTGCTGCAGATGGAAGTATTTATTATGAATTTGAGGCTGGAAAACTTGACAGCGACCGCCACTGGTGGCCGCAGGCAGAAGCTGTTGTTGGTTTCATTAATGCCTATCAGCTGAGTGGAGAAGAAAAATTTATTAAAGCAGCAGTTAAAAACTGGAATTATATTATTGAAAGGCTAGTTGACAAAGAAAATGGAGGCTGGTTCTGGCTGGTTGATGAGCAGGGAAAGCCTTCTACCAAACCAAAAATCAACGCCTGGAAGTCACCCTATCACAGCAGCAGGGCCTGTTTCGAAAGTATCAATCGGATCAAACAAATTCTTTCTTAAAAATTAATGAGGTGATAACAAATGGATTTAATGAAAAAACTGACAGAGGATGAATTTCAGACTAGACTGCGCTTGTTGAAAAGAGAAAGAAGTAATTTAGTCGAGAGAGAAAATGAACGAATTGAGCCGGGTAATGGGATTTTTTACCGCTACAAATATCCAGTTCTAACTGCTGAGCATACCCCCATCTACTGGCGTTATGATCTTAATTACAAAAGCAATCCCTTTTTAATGGAGAGACAGGGAATTAATGCAACCTTTAATCCGGGAGCAATAAAATTAAACGATAAGTATTATTTAATGGTCAGAACTGAGGGTAAAGATCGCAAATCTTTCTTTGCAATTGTCGAAAGTGATAATGGCATTGATAATTTTGAGTTCTGGGATTATCCTGTTGAAATACCCGAAACTGAAAGACCGGATATTAATGTTTATGATATGCGTCTGGTTAAACACGAAGATGGCTGGGTTTATGGTATTTTCTGTACTGAAAGAAAAGATCCTGAGGCTGAGCCAGGAGATACAACAGCTGCGGAAGCCCAGGCCGGTATAGTAAGAACAAAGGATTTAAAGGAGTGGGAAAGACTTCCGGATTTAAAAACTCCTTCACCACAGCAGCGGAATGTAGTTTTACATCCAGAATTTGTTGATGGAAAATATGCATTTTATACCCGTCCTCAGGATGGATTTATCAGTACAGGCTCTGGTGGTGGAATAGGCTGGGGACTGGTAGAAGATATTGAAAATCCTGAGATTACAAAAGAAGAAATTATCGACAAAAAATTCTATCATACAATTAAGGAAGCCAAAAATGGTCAGGGAGATGCTCCAATTAAGACTGATGAGGGATGGCTGCATATTGCGCATGGAGTCCGCAATACAGCAGCTGGACTGCGTTATGTTATCTATGCCTTTATGACAGATTTAGATAAGCCGACAAAGGTGATTTATAACCCTGGAGGCTATTTAATTGCTCCTCATGGGGAAGAAAGGGTTGGGGATGTCTCAAATGTAGTTTTTGTTAATGGAGTTATCAGAGAAGATAATGGAAGGGTATTAATTTACTATGCTTCTTCTGATACCAGAATTCATGTTGCAGAGTCATCAGTAAATCGTCTGCTTGATTATGTAAAAAACACTCCAGAAGACAAACTTCGTTCTGCAGCTTCAGTTCAGACTAGAAAAAAATTAATTGAGAAAAATCTTAAAATAATTAACAGTTAAAAATCCAGGGATAACAGGCTTGATCAGGGTCCTGTTATCCCATCTTATATTTTAGACAAATTAATTTCAAAATATACTTGCAACTTTAAATTTAAAGTGATAACTTAAGAGATAGAAATTAATTCATTAATTAAATAAAGTTATAAAAATTTTACAAAAATATTTAGTAGTTATTAAATTAATTTAACAATTATTAAAAAGGAGAGATAAATATGCTTTTTGAAATGTCTTTGGATGAAATGAAAAAATACAGTGGTTCCAGTCCAAAAGCTGATGACTTTGATCAGTACTGGGAAGAGGCTCTGGCTGAAATGAAGAACCTTGACCCGGAGCTAAAAATTAAGCATTCAGATTTCCAGACTGATTTTGCTGAGTGTTATGACTTATATTTTACTGGAGTTAAAGATGCCAGAATTCACGTTAAATACATAAAACCTAAAAAAATTAAAGAAAAACATCCAGCAGTAATAGAATTCCATGGTTATGGCTGTAAAATTGAAGACTGGGCTGATAAGTTACAGTTTGCTGCCAGAGGATATTCTTATTTTGGTATGGACTGCCGCGGCCAGAATGCAGGTTATTCAGAAGATCGCGGGGGAGTAAGCGGCAACACTCGTAATGGTCATATTATCAGAGGTCTGGCTGATAAAGCAGAAAAGTTATATTACCGCAATGTATTTTTAGATGCTGCTCAGCTGGCAGGAATTGTAATGGAAATGGATAGTGTTGATCAAAATAGAGTTGGAGTTTTTGGTTATTCTCAGGGAGGAGCTTTAACAGTTGCCTGTGCTGCTTTAGAACCTCGAATTAAAAAAGCTGCTCCAGTTTATCCCTTTTTGAGTGACTATAAAAGGGTAAATCAATTAGATATTGATAACAGTGCTTATGCGGAGATAAAAGATTTCTTTAGAAAATATGACCCTTTACATAATAAAGAAAAAGATATTTTTAATAAACTATCTTATATCGATGTTCAGAATTTAGCAGCAAGAATCAAAGCAGAAGTTTTAATGACAACAGCAATTGCTGATCCAGTTTGCCCTCCTTCGACTCAATTTGCCATTTATAATAAATTAAAATGTAAAAAAGATATAATTATTTATCCAGATTTTGGTCATGAGGATCTGCCAGGTATTAGAGACAGACACTATCAATTTTTTAATGACTTATAATTGTAATAAAACATAATTTGTCTTTAGGAGAGATATAAAAATGAGAGAATTAAAGAAATTATGGATCTATGTTAAAAAATATAAATTATTCTTTTTTGGGGGATTATTTTTTATTATATTAAATGTAATTTTTTCGATGATTCCTGGTTACTTAAATAGAAGAATAATTGATGATGTAATTAATGGTCAGCAGATGGAACTTTTATTTACTTTTCTGGTGACTTATATAGCTGCGAATTTTTTAAGAGCAGCCGCAATTATGATCCAGAGATTTTTTACAGAGAGTCTATCCCAAAATTTACTGCGGGACTTGAAACAGGATCTTTATGATCATTTACAGAGACTTTCTTTTAATTTTTTCAATAATAACCGTACAGGAGAATTGATGTCTCGAATGACAGGAGATATGGAAGCGGTAAGAATGCTTTTTGCTGATGGGATGATTCAGTTTACTAGAGCTATATTTTATATAGTTTTTGTAATGGCAGTTTTAATTCCAGAAAGTTTAAAGCTTTCTCTGGTTTCACTTGCTTTAAGTCCGCTAATCGGTTTTTTCGCTTACAGACTGGGGGTACGAATCAAACCAATTTTCAGGCAGGTAAGACGTCAGTATTCTGATCTTAACTCTACAGTTCAGGAGAATATTTCAGGGATAAGAATTGTAAAAGCATTTCATCAGCAGTGTTATGAGATGGAAAAATTTGATGAAGAAAATAACAATTATTTTACTAAAAATTATAATGCAGCTAAAATATGGTCAAAATATTTTCCGATTATGGAGTTTTTAGGTGGAATGAGTACAGTTTTGCTCCTGTTTTATGGCGGACGTTTAGTAATCGAAGGTGAGATTACACTTGGAATTTGGATGCAGTTTAATTCTTATCTCTGGATGTTAATTATGCCGATGCGGATGATAGGTCATATTGTAAATATGTTTTCCCGGACCAGTGCTTCTGCCGAGAGAATATTTAATATTTTAGAGACAGAGCCAGAAATTAAAAACAAGAAAAAAGCAGTCCATATTGATAGAGTTAAAGGAGAGATAGAGTTTAAAAATGTTTCTTTAAGTTATGGAGATGAGGACATTTTAAAAAATGTATCCTTTCATGCTGAACCAGGAGAAACTATTGCGGTTATGGGTGCAACCGGTAGTGGTAAATCTTCTTTAATAAATTTAATCCCCCGCTATTATGAACCTACAGATGGTCAGGTTCTAATTGACGGCATAGATAACAGGGATTATGATCTGCGGGATTTAAGATCACAGGTTAGCATTGTTATGCAAGATGTTTTTCTTTTTTCTGAAACAATCGCCAGTAATATTGCTTATGGTCAGCCAGGGCTTGATTTAGAGAAAATAAAAAGAGCAGCAGATATCAGCAGTGCCCGTAATTTTATTGAAGAAATGGAATCTGGTTTTGAGGAGGTCATTGGGGAAAGAGGTATGGGACTTTCTGGCGGTCAAAAACAGAGAGTTTCAATTGCCAGAGCAATAGTAGAAGAAAGTCCAATTTTAATTTTAGATGATGCAACTTCTGCTGTTGATATGGAAACCGAACATCAGATTCAGCAGGCTCTGGAGGCTATGGATCAGCGCAGTACTCTTTTTTTAATAGCTCACCGAATTTCTTCAGTTCGCAATGCAGATCAAATATTGATTCTGGATCATGGAGAAATTATTGAAAGAGGAACTCATGAGGAATTAATAAAAAACAAAGGACAATATTATACAATGTTTAAGGAGCAGTATAAAGAGGTTATTGACGAAAAAGAGATTGAAGAGAGGTGGGTAAAGTAAATGGCCTATAACAGGTATTTTGAAGATGAAAAGATGGAAAATCTTGATCCTAATAATATAAAAAGAGTTCTTGCTTATTTAAAACCATATAAGTATCGAGTTGCTCTATCACTATTTTTAATGGCCATGGCTGCCTTTGCTGATCTTTTAGGTCCTTATTTAACCAAGATTGCAATTGATAATTATATTTTAGCAGGTGATTATAGAGGACTAACAATTATCAGTTTGATTTTTATGGGCTTACTTGCAGTTAATGGTTTTGCTGTTCGCTTTAGAGTTTTAATTATGAGTAAGGTAGGACATCAGGTAGTTAGGAATATTAGGCAGGATCTTTTTCAACATATCCAGAATCTGTCCTTTAGTTATTTTGATTCTATTCCCGCTGGAAAAATTATTGTAAGGGTAATGAATAATGTTAATTCACTCCAGAATCTTTTAGAAAATGGTCTGATTAATATTATTACAGACACATTTCGTTTTCTAGCAATCTTGCTAATCATGCTAAATCTTAACCTGCGGCTAACTCTAATTTCAATAACAGTAATGCCAATTCTTATTTTCCTTATTTTTCTGCTGAAGAAAAAAATTCGGATTGGTTGGCGTCGTGTACAAAAAAAGCGATCAAATATGAATGCCTATATACATGAGAGTTTAACTGGAATGAAGATTACTCAAGCCTTTGTCCGGGAAGAAAAAAACAGCAATATTTTTAAAGACCTACAGAATGACTACGTAAGTAACTGGATGAAGACAGTTATGATGTCACACGGTATTTTTCCAATAGTACTTTTGATTAATACTGCCAGTGTTATTATAATGTATTTAGTTGGAATCAGAGATTTAAATGCCGGTCTGGTTACCATTGGTACTTTAGTAGCATTACTTCAGTATATCTGGCGTTTATGGCAGCCAATTATTAATATTAGTAACTTTTATAATCAGGTTCTGGTTGCTAACTCAGCTGCGGAAAGAATTTTTGATGTGCTGGATACAGACCCTGATATTGTTGATCTTCCAGAAGCTAAAGTAATGCCTGAAATTGATGGTAAAGTTGAATTTAAAAATGTTAGTTTTAGTTATGAAGAAGATGGAGAGATTATTTTAAAAGACATGAATTTTGAGGTTCAGCCTGGAGAAACTATTGCCTTTGTTGGCGCCACCGGTGCCGGGAAAAGCACAATAATTAATTTAATGACCCGTTTTTATGATATTGATAAGGGGGATATTTTAATTGATGATATTGATATTCAGGGTGTTAAAATTGCTTCTTTAAGAAAACAGATTGGAGTTATGATGCAGGATACTTTTATTTTCTCAGGCTCAATAGCAGATAATATTCGCTATGGAAATCTCGAGGCAACCAGAGAAGATATAGAAGAAGCTGCAAAAATGGTTTATGCAGATTCTTTTATTCGAGAAATGGAAAATGGCTATGATACTGAAGTCAATGAGCGTGGTTCCCGATTATCAGTTGGCCAGCGGCAGTTAATATCATTTGCTCGAACAATTTTGTCAGATCCAAAGATACTGATTTTAGACGAGGCAACCTCAAGTATTGATACACAGACTGAGATATTAATTCAAAAAGCAACCCAGGCAGTATTAAAAGGAAGAACTTCTTTTGTAATTGCCCACCGTTTGTCGACTATTCGTAATGCTGATCGGATTATGGTTTTAGAAGCTGGGGAAATAATCGAAACCGGCAGTCACGAAGAATTAATGGCCAGACAGGGCCATTATCATGATCTTTATATGGCTCAGTATAATAGAGTGATATAATAGAACGATTTAAATAAGAGAGAATTTATTATCTTTAAAGTTAAAATAAAATATGTAATCCAAACTACAATTTATTTTTATTAGTAATTATTCTTGACAGTGAGTATTATTGATGTATAATATAATTATAATAATAATAAGAAATCACTTATTAAGAACACAAGACTATAAGAAAGGGTGATTAATAATGCTAAAAAGAGTAATTAAATTTTTTAATGAAGTCAGTACTGAGGGGAGAAGGATTGAAAATAACCTCAGGCAAGTAAAGAATCAGTATGACAATCAGGACACCAGTACTTTTATGCAGTATTAGTTTATAAGATTATAATGAAAATAGAAGTTAAATATAATAATTATTATCAGACTTAAAGGACACTTTCTTTTTTATAAAGGGAGTGTTCTTTTTTTATTTAGTATATTTTCATCTTTAAATATATTAAGATAAATGCTATAATAAATTTAGATAATTTAAAACTTAAAAAAACTTATTTTTTGTTTTTATTTTAAAGAGGGAGGTAGTATTAATGAAATATAGGAAATTAGGCAAAACAGGTTTTGAAGTTTCGGAAGTTTCTTTTGGTGGCTGGGCAATTGGTGGTTCCTGGGGTGATGTAGAAGACGAACAGTCCATGGCTGCTTTAAGAGAAGCTGTAAATCAGGGTATCAATTTTTTTGATACAGCAGATGTTTATGGAGATGGACGAAGTGAACGCCTGATGGCTAAATTAAGAAAAGAAACTGATAAGAAGATACATATAGCCACCAAAGCAGGAAGAAGACTGGATCCCCATGTTGCTGAGGGCTATAATAAGGAAAATTTAAATAAATTTGTGGATCGCAGCCTTAAGAATTTAGATGTGGAAACAATTGATTTGCTGCAGCTCCATTGCCCGCCAACAGAAGTTTATTCTCAGGAAGAGGTATTTGAGGCTTTAGAAGAAATGGTTGCGGCTGGTAAAATTAAAAACTATGGTGTGAGTGTTGAAAAGGTAGAAGAAGCAATGAAAGCTTTAGAATATGAAAATCTGGCTACTGTTCAGATCATCTATAATATGTTTAGACATAAGCCGGGTGATGAATTTTTGGATAAAGCTAAAGAAAAAGATGTAGGAGTTATTTGTAGAGTTCCACTGGCGAGTGGACTGCTGACCGGTAAATTTTCCAAAGACTCAACTTTTGCTGAAGATGATCACCGCAACTATAATCGTCATGGCGAAGCTTTTGATAAAGGAGAAACTTTTTCCGGAGTGGATTTCGAACTTGGTTTAAAGGCAGTAGAAGAGTTAGAAAAAATTAAGCCAGAGGGACTAACGATGGCCCAGTTTGCTCTTAAGTGGATCCTGATGAACGATGCGGTTAGCTGTGTAATTCCGGGTGGAAAAAAACCATGGCAGGTACAAGATAATGCTGCTGCCTCTGAAGCTGAAGATCTTTCGGATGAGGTAATGGAAAGAGTAGACGAAATTTATGATGAGTATATCAGAGATAGTGTACATCATCTTTGGTAAGATTGAGAAAAAGTCTGTAAATTTAGACTTTGATAAAATACTTGACAGGAGATTTAAAAGTTGTATAATGTAATTAAGATAAAAAATATATAAGTAAATCACTTATAATTAATTTACAATAATAAGACTATAAGAAAGGGTGATTTGATAATGTTGAATTCTTTATTCACATTCATTAAAGCAAGTAATAGTGAGGGTAGAAGAATCGAGAGCAATATTCGCACAGTTAAAGAAAAGCAGCTCAGACATGATTCTTGTGCTCAATTGAATCAGTACTAAAATTGTTTCATTAATAGCAAATAATTTTTTTAATAAAAGTTAAGTCAATCAGATTATAACTAATATAACTTTATAAGAAAGGATGATTGCATATGTTTAATAACATGTTCAAATTTATGAAAGAGGCTCAACTTGAGTCGAATGAGAATCAAGCAAAGCTGAATGCATTTAAAAACTTAGGTAACTATTAAAAATTTATAAGAGCCGATTAGGCTAGAACATTAACTTAAAGTAAAAACAATAACTAAAACTAAAACTAATAAGCAAATAATTATATAACCCTTAAATATATAATGATAATTAAAACCACCCTTCCCCGGGGTGGTTTTTCGAATTTTAGTGTAGTTTTTGTCATTTTAAGCTAAATATATTATAATAATAGGTAGAATTGAAAATTAGGTGTTTGCAAAATAGGCAAAGAAAATAGTGAAAAACTGTAAGTGATGGGTTTAGTTCAATTTTTAGATTTAAAAAAATTGAATAAGAAAATGTTCTAATAAAATTAAACATGACAAAATAAACCTATGAATACAGGTTTTAAAAAAGATATTAAAAGATTTAAATTCTAAGCAATTAGTGATCTTAAAGATTTAATATTTTCTGGTTTACCCATTTTATCAGCTAAGATCAATGTTAAAAGCTGAGTGATTCCAGCTAGAAAAACATCTGCTTTAATACTCTTTAGGTTCTGAGTTTTTAGATTGCCAGTAACCATGGCATCTTTAAAATAGTTAATTGTCTGTTCAACAACTCCCCGTTTTTTGTAGAGGTCTATCCAGTCATTTGTATCTCTGATGA
>NZ_FTNC01000043.1 GCF_900156285.1 Halanaerobium kushneri | reverse complement strand
ATTTAATGATTTACACAGGAACAGTTAAGTGGTTTGATGGGAAAAAAGGTTTTGGATTTATTGAAAGAGAAGACGGAGACGACGTGTTCGCACACTTCTCAGCAATTCAGGAAGACGGTTTCAAAAACCTTGAAGAAGGTCAGGAAGTAGAATTCGAAATCGTAGAAGGCGACCGCGGCCCACAAGCTGCTAATATCGTTAAGTTATAAAGCATATAAAAGTTTTATAATCAAGAATTGTAAGCCCTGATTACTTTTTTAAGTGGTCAGGGTTTTTCTATTAGCTAGCAAAGAAATCATATAAATATTTTATATTTTTTTAAATAATTAAGTCAAATTAAGCAGTAAAAAATAAGGAAGTTAAATTTAACTTTATAAGAGAAAGGGTTTTTAGTTTGGATAAAAGAGAAATAATAAATTTGGCGGTTATTGCTCATGTTGATGCTGGGAAATCAACGCTGGTTGATGCTTTTTTAAATCAAAGTGGAGTTTTTAGAGAAAACGAAGAAGTTGTGGACTGTATAATGGACAGCAATGATCTTGAGCGTGAGCGTGGAATAACAATTTATTCTAAAAACTGTGCCATTGAGCATAATGGTGTCAAAATAAATATTGTGGATACTCCCGGTCATGCTGATTTTTCTTCAGAGGTGGAGCGGGTTATCAAGGCAGTGGATTCGGCCATTTTAATTGTAGATGCTTCTGAAGGTCCAATGCCTCAGACCAGATTTGTGCTCAAAAAATCTCTGGAAAAAGGTATTAAGCCGATTGTTTTCATTAATAAGATTGATAAAAATAATCAGCGAGCCGAAGAGGTTCATGATGAGATAATTGATCTTTTTATTGAACTATCAGCAGATGACGATCAGTTAGAATTTCCTGTGATTTATGGAATCGCAGTTGAAGGCAAGGCTTTCTATGAACTTGATCATGAGAGTGATAATTTAGATCCGCTTTTTGAAACAATTATTGATAGTGTAGATTCCTATCCAGATTTAGATCAGGAGCCACTTCAGATGCAGGTTTATGATCTGGCCTATGATGATTATCTAGGAAGAATTGGTATTGGTCGTGTTTATAGTGGTACCATTAAAGATGGACAGCAGGTTGAAGTTTCCAAAAGGGATGGTTCAATTGAAAAAGGGAAAATAACCAAACTTTCAGTTTATGAGGGGTTAAATCAGAATGCTATTGATAAAGCCCGCAGTGGAGAAATTGTTTCTATTGCAGGTATTCCGGATATCTCAATTGGAGAGACAGTCTGTGATCCCGGCAAAGTTGATCCACTGCCGATGATTGAAATCGCTGAGCCAACTCTGGCTATGTATTTTTTGGTAAATGATTCTCCTTTTGCCGGCCTGGAAGGTGAGTATCTAACTACCCGTCATCTTAAAGCAAGGCTGGAAAGAGAATTAGAGGTTAATGTTGGTCTTAGAGTTGAAAAGGCTGAAAACACAGAGGCTTTTAAAGTTTCCGGTCGGGGAGAACTGCATCTTTCAATTCTACTGGAAAATATGCGTCGTGAAGGCTATGAGCTTTCTGTTTCTAAACCGGAAGTATTAATGAAAGAAATTGACGGAAAAAAACATGAACCAGTAGAAAAAGTAATGGTTGAGCTGCCGGAAAAATATTCTGGAACTGTAATTAACAAATTGAATCAGCGCAAAGGTCTTATGCAGTCCATGCTGCCAGAAGGAGATTATGTTCATTTAGAGTATTTAGTTCCAACCAGAGGTTTAATTGGTTTCAGAAGTGAATTTATCAATGATACCAGTGGGGAAGGTACTCTTATTCGTTCTTTTGACAGTTATGAGCCTTTTAAAGGTGAAGTTCCCAGACGAAAAAACGGAGTTTTAGTTTCTAATCAGCAGGGAACTGCTATGGGATATGCACTTTCTAATCTGGAAGCCAGAGGAGAAATGTTTATTGAACCAGGTACAAAAGTTTACGAAGGTATGATTATTGGTCTGCACAGTCGGGACAATGATCTGGCGGTAAATGCCTGTAAAAATAAGAAGCTGACAAATGTTAGAGCTTCTGGTTCTGATGATTCAATTAACCTGGCACCACCTAAAAAGTTTACTTTAGAGCAGGCTTTAGAGTTTATTGAAGATGATGAACTGGTGGAAATTACTCCAGCGGTAATTAGATTGCGCAAGAAAATTTTAAATGAAAAAATGAGACTTAGAAACAGTAAATCTAAATAAAATAATTAATTTTGCGGCCGGAAATAATTCTGGCCGTTTTTTTGATTAAAATAACAAATAATATTAAAAATCCACTTAAACTATTAAAATTAAGTTAAATTTTAACTTAATTTGTTTTAAAAAGCAGGAAAAAAACTTTTTAAACAGAATGATATATAGTAAGAGGAAGTATTCTGCTTTACTGAAATTTATCAGTAATTGTTCTTGACAGAACTGAATCTAGAATGCTATACTATTAACAGTAATGATTATTAATAATTGGAGGTATGTAAAAATGGTTAAAAATGATCAGACAGCTCAAAATTTACGTTCTGCTTATGCTGGAGAAAGTATGGCTTATCAACGCTACATAGCATGGGGAGAGAAAGCTAAAGAAGAAGGATTTGAAAATGTCGCTTTGCTTTTTAAAGCTATTGCAAATGCTGAGCAGGTTCACGCTGGAAATCACTTTAGAGCTCATGAAAATAAAGATGGTGGCTTTTTAGTTGCCGGTGGCGGAGAATTTGGTTATGGCAGTACTTCCGAAAATCTTGTTGGTGCTATTGCTGGTGAAGAAGGCGAAATTGAGCAGATGTATCCTGCTTATAGTCTGGTTGCTAAAGAACAGGGAGAATCTGATGCAGTTCGCTCATTCCACTATTCTTTAGAGGCTGAACAGATCCATGCAAAGTTATATAGAGAAGCCAAAGAACATGTTGATAAAGGTGAAGACATTGAATTAGAATATGTAAGTATCTGTCAGGTTTGTGGACATACAGTAGTTGATGGTGTACCAGAAAAATGTCCTGTTTGTGGAGAACCCAGTTCCAAGTTCCGTAAGTTTACTAAGTAATTAATTGTTAAGTCAATAAAGTTTTCTAACTCACTTTAATTATCTATAAAGTAAGTTTAGATTATTAAGAATTACTAAAATTATAAGGAGGAATTTTAAATGGGTTACTATGATCTCAAGAAATTAGAAAATACTGGAGAAGACAAGACAGCTTTGGAGAAGAAACATGTTCCTTACATTCAGTGTCCTGATAAAGTTAAAAAAGGTGAATATTTTGATGTGAAAGTTACTTTTGGTAAGGAAATCACTCATCCAATGGGAACTGATCACTATATTCAGTATTTTGATCTTTATGCTAATTATGCAAGTCTGGCCAGAGTAGATTTTACACCAGATATGAAAGCAGAAGCAACATTAACTGTTAAATTAGAAGAATCCTGTGATTTAAATGTATATGCATTCTGTAATTTACACGGTCACTGGGAAGGTTCCAAATCAATCGAAGTTGTTGAATAAATAATAAATACAAATAGTATAAATAAGTACTTAATTACCGCCCCTTGTGGGCGGTTTTTTTCGTTAATAGGTAAATTTTTAAAAAAGATATTTACAAAAAGAGATTTATCTGTTATAATTTATTTAAACAATAATTTACTTAATTAAATAATTATTTAAAAAATGGAGGTGCTCAAAATAGAAAAGTTAACTGACAGAGAAAAAGAAGTATTCGAACTAATAAAAAAAGATGCCACTATTAGCAGAGAAGCAATTGCCGAAAAGCTTGCTATTTCGGAATCAGCAGTGGGAACTTATATCCATCATTTAAGTAATAAAGGTTATCTTCTGGGTAGAGGGTATATTACTGCACCAGAAGAAAAAATTGTGGTTGTTGGGGGAGCTAATCTGGATATAAAAGGTTACAGTCCTAATTATATTAAAGGAAGTTCCAGTCCAGGCTGGATAGAAGAAAGCTCCGGAGGAGTTGGCCGCAACATTGCAGAGGACATGGCACTTTTGGGACAGGAAGTAGTCTTGCTTACAGCAATCAGTAATGATCATTTTGGCCAAAAATTAAGAGAAGAGACGAAAGATTCAGGGGTTGATATTTCACACTTTAAGATATCCACTGCTCAGGAGCATAAAACAGGAGTTTATCTGGCTCATCTTGATCAAGATGGGGATTTAATCGGAGCGGTTAATGATATGCGAATTTTGAAGGAAATAGACAGCAACTATTTACAGGATAAGAGAAAGATTATTGAAACTTCAGCAATGGTTATTTTTGATACTAATTTGGAAGAAAGCACAATTAGCTATCTTTTGGAACTTTGTTCAGCTAAGAAAATGATTAAAATAGCTGATGCTGTTTCGGTAGAAAAAGCACTCAAATTAAAAGACAAACTGATTAATCTTGATTATCTAAGAGGAAATCTTGATGAAATTGAGGTTGTGCTGGGTGTTGTTACAATGGAGGAAGCTGAACTGGCTCGAAAATTAAGCCTGAAAGATAGAATAGAACGAGTCCGAAATTTCTATAAACAAAATGCGGATTTGCCGGAGCTAATTATTAGTACCGGTAAGGATGGAGCTTATTATTTGAGTCATCAGGATGAAACGGTGAAATTGAAACATTTTCAGGCAGCTTCAATTAATATGGAAGAGATTGTCGAAACAACAGGTGCCGGAGATGCACTTACAGCCGGTCTGGCAGCAGGGATCATGAATAAGCTTTCTATCGATAAGGCTATAGAACTTGGGATTAAAGCTTCCGCATTGACGGTGAAATCAGAATTGACCTGTAATCCAGATCTGGCAGAGTTAATGTAATTATAAAGTTTTTTGGTTAAATTTATGAATTTAAAATTGGAGGTTAAATAATGAAGAATTTAGAAAAATACTTAGAAATTAAAGATGATGTTAAAGAAGCAATTGAAGCCGGTAAAGCTGTAGTAGCTTTAGAATCAACCATTATTGCTCATGGAATGCCTTATCCCAAAAACATTGAGACCGCGTTAGAGATTGAAGATATTATCAGGCAGAATGGAGCAGTTCCAGCGACAATAGGTATAATTGATGGTCAGATAAAAGTGGGGCTGACTAAAGAAGAAATCGAGTTTTTAGGAAAATCAGATGAAGTTGTGAAAGTTAGCAGAAGAGATTTTCCTGTAGTGCTGGCAGAAAAAAGACATGGTGCTACCACGGTTGCTGGAACAATGATTGCAGCCGATCTAGCAGGAATTAAAATCTTTGTAACTGGTGGTGTTGGTGGAGTTCACAGAGGAGCCGAAAAAACTTTTGATGTTTCAGCAGACTTAGAGGAATTAAAAAAGACTTCAGTCGCTGTAATTGCTGCAGGAGCAAAATCAATTCTTGACCTTGGTTTAACTCTGGAAAAGTTAGAAACCTTTGGTGTTCCTGTGCTCGGCTATCAAACTGCAGAATTACCTGCTTTTTACAGCCGCCACAGTGGTTATAACTGTGATTACCGCTTAGAGAACCCCGAGCATACAGCTGATATTTTAAAGGCGAAATGGGATCTGGGACTAGAGGGGGGAGTTTTAATTGCAAATCCAGTACCAGAGTCAGATGAGATTGAATACTCTGTAATCAACGAGAAAATTGAACAGGCTCTGGCTGAAGCTAAAGAAAATGAGATTAAAGGTAAGGAATTAACTCCATTTCTTTTAGACAGAATTAAAGAAATAACTGGCGGAAAAAGTCTGGAAACAAATATATCTCTGGTTAGAAATAACGCAGTAGTAGGCGCCCAAATTGCCAGAGCATTTGCAAATAAAATCTAGTAAAATAAATATTATAAGTTAAGTGATATTACTATTTAAAACCACTGCGAGAGCGGTGGTTTTTCAATTTGTAATTAAATTGACATTAAACGAGTTAAATCAGATGATAAGATATAATTACAGGGTATATAAATAATAACTATTCTTGATTGATATACTTATATTATTGTGATAATATTAATTAAAAGATGCAGAGATGTCATAATCAGGAAGTGAAAAAAATGAGGAATTATATTATAAAAAGATTACTGCTTTTGATTCCTATAATTTTTATTGTAGCTGTAATTGCTTTTTTTATTACAAATTTGATGCCCGGTGATCCGGTTCGTGTTATATTAGGCAATATGGCAACAGAAACTGAAGTTGCAAGGGTAAAAGAGAGTCTTGGTTTAGATCAACCCTTAATTATGAGATTTTTTAGATGGCTGGCAAATATAATAAAAGGAGATTTTGGTGAATCACTGTATTTAAATGCTCCGGTTGCAAAAGTTTTGATTGAGCGGATGAGGCCCACCTTTTTAATTGCTATTCTGGCTGAAATACTGGGGATAAGTGTCGGTATTCTTCTGGGTATACTGGCAGCAGTCAACCACAGAAAAATTTTAGACCAATTTTCGATTACTGTTTCTCTTTTAGGAATTTCGATACCCAGCTTCTGGCTGGCTTTGATGTTAATGTTTGTCTTTTCTGTCAGATTGGGCTGGTTTCCTGTAAGCGGCTATGAACCTTTTATTGAGGTTGGATTTAGTAGTTTTCGCTATTTAATTTTACCTGCAATAACACTGGCCTTTATGCAGGCAGGCCTAATTGCAAGAATGACTAGAAGTGCCATGCTTGATACTCTCAAACAGGATTATATAAGGACAGCCAAAAGCAAAGGCTTATCAACTAAAATTATTGTTTTTAAACATGCTTTAAAAAATTCTATGCTGCCGGTAATTACTGTAATTGGTCATAACTTTGCAGTGTTGCTGGGAGGAACCTGGATTGTAGAGACTATTTTTGTGATACCCGGTACTGGTTTTATGGCGATAAATGCGATTATGCGACGAGACATACCTGTTATTCAGGCTTCGATTATCTTTGTAGCAGTTATTTATGTGATTTTGAATTTGTTTGTTGACTTAAGCTATGCTTTTTTAAACCCAAAAATTCGCTATCATTAAGGGGTAATAAATTGTTATTTTTAAAGAAATATAAAAGATATAAACATCCATATATCACAACCTCAATAATTATTCTGATTATTATTGCTTTTTTAAGTCTTTTTGCTCCTCTGCTGACAGACTATAATCCTGTTCGTAATGATGCTCGCAATCGACTTCAGCCACCTTCTTATCAGCATTTTCTGGGCACAGACCAGTTTGGTCGTGATGTTTTTACGCGTATTCTTTATGGAATTCGAACTTCGATGGAGGTTGGACTGGCAGTTGTGCTGCTAACAGTCATTTTTGGTGGGATTGTGGGAGTGATGGCAGGATATTATTCCCAAATAGATAAAATTGTAATGCGGATTCTGGATGCCTTGATGGCGTTTCCCGGAATTATTATCGCCATTTCGCTGGCAGCTATCTGGGGAGCTGGTAAATTAAATATTATCCTTGCCCTATCTTTTGCCTATTTTCCCAAGATGGCAAGAATAGTTCGGAGTGCTGTAATATCAATTAAAGATCTGGATTATGTTGATTCTGCCAGATCTGTAGGGGCAAAGGATTCAAGAATAATCTTTAAATATATATTAAAAAATTCGGCATCTCCAATCATGGTTCAGGCCACTTTTAATTTTGCTTTAGCCATTTTGGATGAGGCGGCATTGAGTTTTTTGGGGGTTGGTATTATGCCACCTGCTCCAAGTTTAGGAGCTATGGTTACAGATGCCAGGACATACATGGTAGTTGCGCCCTGGATGATACTTGCTCCAGGTATAATGATTATTTTAGCAGTTCTTTCCTTAAACTTACTGGGAGATGGACTGAGAGATTTGTTGGACCCACATTTAAAGAACACATTAAAAAAATAGAGGGGTGGAAAAATGAGGAGAAAAATAAAGATTACGGCTGTTGTTTTAATGACATTAGTTTTTTCACTGTTATTGAGCGGCAATGTTCTGGCTCAGGAAGAAGACCATTATGGTGGCACTCTTAATGCAGCGCTTCAGATGTCTGTAGCCCACCTGGATAGTGATAATTCAACTGATTCTCTGATTACAGCTATGATGAATCATGTATATGAAGGACTTTTTGAATTTGATGAAAATCTTAATTTAACTCCCCATCTGGCTGAAAGCTACCAGATAGGAGAAGATGGTCTTGTTTATGACGTTAAATTAAGAGAAAATGTGACAATGCACAATGGTCAGACGATGAATGCTGATGATGTAATTGCTTCTTTTAAAAGGTGGCTGGAGCTGAATAACGGTGGTCAGCTTGTTTCACCATATTTTGATAGGGTGGAAAAGATTGACCAATATAATATCCGTTTTAAATTTAAAGAGCCTTATGCTCCATTTTTGAATATTTTGGCTTCTCCAGTTTCTAATCAGAAGTTTGTTGTAAGAGCAGAAGAAGTTGTCAATGAATTTGGTTCTGATGTTATTGACCGCCATGTTGGTACTGGACCATATAAATATGAGGAATGGGTACCTGACCAGAAATTGGTCTTAACCCGATTTGAAGATTACAGTCCCAGTCCTCGGGAAGGTTCATTTTTTGCTGGTGAAAGAATTCCTTATTTAGATAAGATTGTATTTAATTTTATTCCTGATGCTCAGGTGAGAGTCTCTGGTGTACAGACAGGTCAGTTCCATTTTGCAGAGGAGGTTCCAAGAGATCAGTATTCTTTATTTGAAGCCAATCCTAATATAGATAATGTGATTATTTATCCGGATCGGATGTCAATGTTGATTTTTAATAATGCTAATCCACCTTTTGATAATAAATATGCGCGCCAGGCAATAGCATATGCACTCGATTTTGAAGAGTTGGGTTATGCTATGATTGGAAACCCTAAATTCTGGCGTTTAGAACCCGCCTTACATGAGGAAGGAAATCCCTGGCATGTTCCTGACGCTGGTAAAGGGATCTATGGAGTTTACGATCCTGAAAAAGCAAAAGAACTTCTTGACAGGGCAGGCTACGATGGAAGTCCAATAGTCATCTTAAGTGGTCAGGATAACGCTATGGAAAGACAGGGAGCAATTGCTATTCAGGATCAGCTTGAGAAGATTGGGGTAGAAGTTGAACTGCAGCTTTTTGATCGGCCCACTGTTGTAGAAAGAAGAGCTAAAAAAGAAGGCTGGCATATTCATCTATCTCCCTTTATTAAAATAGTTCCTGATCCCCAAATTCATCAGGGATGGACCGGTACAAACAAATGGATTAGCAATTGGGATAGCGAAGAATCACGAGAGATGGATCAGATTTTTGCAGAAATGCTGAAAGAAGTTGATCAGGAAAAGAGATATAAAATTGTAGAGCGAATGGAAGCAAAACTCTGGGATGCAGTTCCCTACTTTAATATTTTAGATTACAGCCGTCTGCATATTAAAAGAGCTGAACTCAAAAATTTCAAGGGCAGCTGGCAGCCGTTTTTCTGGAACACTTACCTGGAATAACTTTTCCAGTACTGGTAGCTATATATTAAAGTACAAAATGAATAAAAAAGCAGCAGTAAGAGGTCAATAAATTCCTCAAATCTGCTGCTTTTCTTACATAAAACGACATATTTTTGGTGGTACACAGTATCTGCATATTATTCAGCTTTGGGTATCTTATAATTTATTTTATTGAAAAAGTTTCCTAAAAGAATAGAACTAATAATAACCAGCGGAAGTGAGACACCAATTCTAATTGCTGTAAATTTGATGCCCAGAATTGATGCTTCCATAATACTCATCGGAATCATCACTAAAGAAGCTGCTGTAACATAGGTAAAGATTGAAGAATAATTTGCTCCTTTATGGTAGAGAGTATTAGCCACAGGAAAAGCAACAAAAGTTCCTCCAACTGTGGTGGCTGCCAGCAGTATAGCATAGATATATTTTTTAAAACCAGAAGTGTGACCAAAATTATTTTCAATACTTTCTCTGCTGACCCAGACATCAAATAAACCAATCAGGATAAATGCTGGGGGCAGAATAGAAACCATATCACGGGCGAAGATCATAAAATTTGCTCCAATTTTTTCACCTAAATTAAAATTCAAAAAATAAGAACCAGCAATAAAGGCTGCAAAAACAGCAAAAATATAGTAATTAACTTTATTATTTTTTTTCTTAGCCATTAGATTAACACCTCTCCATATAGTATTCCTGTAGCAACTGCAATTATAGCCGAAATTATGAATCCAGCAATATTACGCCATACTGTTGCTTTGATTCCAAAGTATTCTTTTTCCACGGGGTAAGTAGCAACTCCAACCAGCATTAATGTAGTAATGAAAGCAGCTACTACCATATAATTGACACCTCTTGAGACCAGTATTCCTGCAAGTGGGTAGGCAATAAAACCAGGCATCATAGTAATTGAGCCAATAATTAATCCCATAATTAGACCAACAAAAGGAGCCTGTCCTCCCAGGTAGTTGATAATAAATTGGTCTGAGATCAGTAATATAAAAGATAAAATAATTAATAATTTAAGATAAGTCCCCAGAATTTTTGAGAACTTTTTCCAGCCGATTTTTAAACCCTGGACTGTCTTTTGACGATCTGCAAAAAATGAAATCAATACTGCAATTCCTGCAATATAATAAAGTGTGTACATTTATTTCTCCTCCTTTACAATACCCTTATAGGGTATCACTATATTTATCATATGTTTAAAACAGCAGAAAAAAAGTAAAACAGATTACAATTTTTAAAATTATATCGCAAAAAATTGATATTTTATGAAGAAAGTATGAATTTTAGTCAGATAATTTGTTTGAACTGAATTAATGTATTATAATGAGCATTAGTAGGTGTTTGCAAAATAGGCAAAGAAAATAGTGAAAAACTGTAAGTGATGGGTTTAGTTCAATTTTTAGATTTAAAAAAATTGAATAAGGAAATGTTCTAATAAAATTAGACATGACAAAATGAACCTATGAATACAGGTTTTAAAAAAGATATTAAAAGATTTAAATTCTAAGCAATTAGTGATCTTAAAGATTTAATATTTTCTGGTTTACCCATTTTATCAGCTAAGATCAATGTTAAAAGCTGAGTGATTCCAGCTAGAAAAACATCTGCTTTAATACTCTTTAGGTTCTGAGTTTTTAGATTG
>NZ_FTNC01000012.1 GCF_900156285.1 Halanaerobium kushneri | reverse complement strand
AAAGCTGCCTGGGTAGAAGCATTAGAGACAACAGATCAGCCGACAGCTTTAATTTTAACCAGACAGAACTTAGAGCATATTCAAAAATATCAGGGGCTGGATAACTTCAATAATGGCGGTTATTTTGTCAGCAGTCCAGAAGAGGCAGATACTATGATTTTTGCCAGCGGTAGTGAGGTTAATCTGGCCGAAGAGAGTGCCAAATTATTAGCGGAAAAAGGTATCAAAGCGGCAGTGGTATCAGTACCGGAAAGAAGAAAGTTCGAAAAATATGCAGCAGAACACAAACTGCCAGAAGTTAAATTAAGAGTTGCCATCGAAGCAGGAGTAACAGATGGCTGGTACAGGCTTGTTGGCAGAGATGGCCTGGTTATCGGACTTGATCGCTTTGGCTTAAGTGGCAAGGGTCAGGAAGTAGGAGAAGAATTAGGTTTTAAGGCAGAAAAAGTTGCAGCCAAGATTGAAGCTGCTTTGGAATAAATCTAATCTGCTTTTAAAAAAATATATTAAATCGGGATTAAAAATGATAAAATCCGTCCAGCATCGATCAGTTTAATGATCAGTTGGACGGATTTTTATTCTTTTAGCTCTATTTTGATTTTAAAAAGTATTTAAAATTTATTAAATATAGTACCAGTTTACCAGAGCAATGATTGCTCCCAGCAGAACACCTGCAAATACTTCAAATGGTGTATGGCCGATTAATTCTTTTAAATCTTCTTTGATTAACTGTTTATCATTAGCAAAACTTTTATCTTCAAGATGTTTAATCAGATTATTTAAAACATTAGCCTGCTGTCCTACAGCACGACGAACACCGCTGGCATCGTAGGTGACAATCAAAGAAAAAACAGTCACTATTGCAAATAAGTCAGAACTAAATCCATATTTTAATCCAACTGTGATTGCCAGAGAAGAAACAAAAGATGAGTGAGAACTGGGCATTCCTCCAGAAGTAAAAAAAGTATAAAAATTCATTGGCCTGATAAAAAATATTTTTAAAAATTGAGCTGCAAAAAGTGAAAATAAAGAAACCTCCAGTAATGACATATAATCTCCCCCATATATTTGGATATTATTTTTTGTTCTTTTTCTTCTTTTTGTGTATAATAATAATAGTGCTTTAATATATTTTAACTTATATTTGCTATTTAATGCAAATAAAGGACTGGAGGAAATTATGGACCCATTTAAATATATAAATTCATTATCATTATTTGGAACAGAATCCGGTTATAATCCCGGTCTGGATAGGATAAAAAGTTTACTTGATTATTTAGGTAATCCCCATCAGAATCTAAATATAATTCATATTGCAGGAACCAATGGTAAAGGTTCAACTGCAGCTATTTTAGAAAGAATTTACAGAGAAGCAGGGTATAAAACTGCACTCTATAGTTCTCCTCATTTTTTTCATTTTAATGAAAGGATAAAAATTAAAGGGAAGGCCTGTTCAACTTATGAACTGGCCGAGATTATTAGTGAAGTAAAGAAAGCTGCAGAAAAGTTGAAAAAAGACTGTTTTATAGAAGCCAGTTTTTTTGAAATTGTGACAGCGATTGCTTTTAAATATTTTAAACAGCATGAGGCAGAAATTGTAATTTTGGAAACTGGCCTGGGGGGCAGGCTTGATGCAACAAATATTATTGAGAAACCACTTTTGTCACTTATAACTAATATCAGCCTGGAACACAGAGAATTTTTAGGGGATACAATTGCAGAAATAGCAGCAGAAAAAGCAGGAATTATTAAAGCAAACTCTAAAGTCATTACTGCTGTTAGTCAGCCAGAAGCTCTTAAAGTAATTGCAGCAAAAGCAAAAGCAGAAAATTCCACTTTTATTAGTTTAGATGAGGAATATCAGCTGATCAAAAGCAAAGGTGGTTTAAAAGAAAACATAATCACTTTAAAAAGGAATGGAATCAGTGAAGAATACAAACTTTCTTTATTGGGTGAGCATCAGGCTCGTAATACTGCTCTGGCTCTGCTGGCTGTAAATGAACTAACTTTGGATTTTGAAATAGACAGAAAAGATATTACAAAAGCTCTGAATGATATTTACTGGCCTGGAAGAATGGAAAAAATTTCTGAAAAACCACTTATTATTCTGGATGGAGCTCATAACCCGGCTGCTTTTAAAGAACTGCTTAAAAATATCAGTCATTCTGATTCTGAATTTAATAATTTACATTTTGTTTTATCAGTGCTTAAAGATAAAGATCTCGATGCAATTTTAGATGAATTTATTTATTTTAATATCAGTCCTGAGTTTTATCTAGCAGAAAATAATTCTTTTAGAACAATAAAAATTAAGGATTTAATTGCAAGTATAAAAGCAAAAGGATTTGAATATCAGAGTTATAATAATTTAATAAAGGCCAGTCAGGCTGCTTTAAAGAAAGCTGAGTTAGACGACTTAATAGTTGCGGCTGGCTCGTTCAATACAGTTTTTGAAGCTGGAATTGAATTTATGTCAAAAAATATTAGAGGTGGAGAAAATGAATAAAAATGAAAAAGGATTTTCTTTAGTTGTGGTAGTTATTTTTATGTCAATAGCTGCTTTATTTATTGGTTATTTAATGGGTAGTTATTTAATTTCTTTTCTGGTAGAAGAAGACTCTACAGATATGGCAGATCAGGAGCAGAACTCAGCTGCCGTCAGTCAACAGCTTCCAGAAAGAAGTGAGGAGAAAGCTGAAGAAACAAATAATAATAAAAATAATCTTACTGCCCCCAGTGAAGAAGAATTAAAGATTGCACCTAATCAGAAAAGTCAAAATGAAACCGAATCAGACTCTGCTTCAGAAAATAATCGAGAAGAAACAACAATCAATAACAGTGATTCTGCTCAAAATGAAGAGACAACAGCTGGTTTTGGAGTCCAGATTGGAGCTTTTTCAAATTATAATAATGCTCTTTCTGTAAAGGAAACTGTTACAGAAATGGGTTACAGAGTTGTAATTACAGATTCTAGCCCGCATCAGGTTCAGGTAGTTGGCTATGAAAGCAGAGCTGAAGCTGAATCAGCAGCGGCAGACCTGGAAAAAGAAGGTTATGCTGGATTCATAGTCATTCGTGAATAAAATCTTTTTCTCAAATAGTGTTGTTCTTATTTAACAATTGGTATATAATAATTTATGGTTTGCATTCTAAATCAAAATTTATAGTAAAAATTTCCATTATAAATTTTCTTAGAAAAAAATATATAAGGGGTGAAATTATATAGTGAAGGCTTTGACTTTTAAACAGGGTATACATCCTGAATATAATAAAGATTTAACCAAGGATAAACCCTTAAAAAATGCTAAACGTCCTGAGGAAGTAATTATTCCTTTAAAGCAGCACATAGGTGCACCACTAAAAGCGCTTGTCAAAAAAGGCGATCAGGTAGATCTTGGACAAAAAATTGCTGATAGTGATAGTTTTGTCTGTGCTCCTATTCATGCTTCTGTTTCCGGGACTGTAAAAGAAATTAGAAAAGTAACAGATCCAGGTGGAAATATTGTTGATGCTGTAGTTATTGAAGCTGCAGAAGAAGACAAGCTTAATTCTGGACTGGAAAAACATGATAGTTTAGATCAACTTGATTCAGCTTCCATTAGAAAAATTATCAGAGAGGCAGGAATAGTGGGTATGGGAGGAGCAATGTTTCCAACCCATGTTAAGGTTTCAATACCGGATGATAAAGAGGTTGATTATGTAATTTTAAATGGAGCAGAATGCGAACCTTATCTGACAGTTGATCATCGAGTGATGGTAGAAAGACCAAAGAGTATAGTTTTTGGTTTAAAAGCTTTAATGAAAGCAGCAGATGCTCCAAAGGGTATTATTGGAATTGAAGAAAACAAACCTGAGGCAATAGAAAGTATGCAGGATGCTGTTGCTGAGGAAAATAATATTGAAGTTCAGACATTAGAAACAAAATATCCACAGGGTGGAGAAAAAATGTTGATTGAGGCAATACTCGGAAGAGAAGTTCCTGCTGGCGGCCTGCCGCTAGATGTTGGTGTTGTTGTAAATAATACCTCAACAGCAGCAGCGGTTGCTGATGCAATTAGAGATGGAAAACCACTTTACGAAAGATCCATTTCAATTACAGGTAGAGGGATTAACTCTCCTCAGAATTTAATTTATCGGATTGGTACAAATATTGGTGATCTGGTTGAAGAGGCCGGCGGCTTAAAAGAAGATGCTGCAAAAGTAATAACAGGTGGACCAATGATGGGGGCTGCTCAGAAGCATTTAAATGTTCCCGGTGTTAAAGGTACATCAGGTATTCTTGTTTTAGTTAGAGAAGAGGTAGAAAATTACGAACCATCTCCCTGTATTAACTGTGCTAAATGTGTAGATGCCTGTCCGATGTTTTTGATGCCAACACAATTGGTTAATTATGCCAAAAATGATATGGTAGATGAACTGGAAGAATGGCAGGTTTTAAGCTGTATCGAGTGTGGTTCCTGTTCTTTTGTCTGCCCGGCTAAAATACCTCTGGTACATCATCTGCGTCTTGGTAAGGCACAGGTTATGGCGAAAAAAAGAGAAGAGAATTAAGGAGGATAATCAATAATGAATAATGAACTAATTGTAACATCCTCACCACATGTCAGAGCCCGTGATTCAGTTCAAAAAATCATGTGGTCAGTTGTTATTGCTCTGCTGCCAGCAGTTTTTGCTGCTGTTTATTTCTTTAAAGCAAGAGCAATTTCAGTAATTCTGACAGCTGTTGCTGGTGCGGTTTTAACAGAATACATATTTCAAAAAATAAGAAAGAAACAAATTACTCTAAAAGATGGGAGCGCAGTAGTAACCGGATTACTGCTGGCACTTACTTTACCACCTGCTATTCCACTCTGGACAGCTTTTTTTGGTTCAGTAGTAGCGATTGGACTGGGAAAACAGGTTTTTGGTGGGATAGGTCAAAACCCATTTAATCCGGCTTTAGTCGGAAGAGCTTTTTTAACAGCTGCCTATCCAGTTTTAATGACCACCTGGACTGTAGATGGTGTTTCTTCTGCAACTCCTTTGAGTCAGATGAAAATGGATGGTATTTCTACAGACTCCTGGAATCTTTTTGTGGGTCAGATTGCTGGTTCTTTAGGAGAAACATCAGCTCTGGCACTTTTGCTGGGTTTTGCTTATTTATTATATAAGGGTTATGTTAACTGGAGAATTCCACTGGCAATGGTTGGAACTGTATTTCTAGGTAGCTTTGCTTTTGGAGCAGATCCAATTTTTCATCTTTTTGCAGGTGGATTGATGTTAGGTGCTTTATTTATGGCAACTGATATGGTTTCCAGCCCGACTACAAAGCTGGGGCGCTGGATATTTGGTCTTGGTGCAGGGCTTTTAGTTGTAATTATTAGACTCTGGGGTGGATATCCTGAGGGTGTAATGTACAGTATTTTATTAATGAACACAGCAGTACCATTAATCAATAGATATACCAGACCTCGCAGTTTGGGAGAGGTGAGATAAATGGAAAAAAATAGTACAAGAAATTTGATTCTTACTCTTGCTGCAATTGGTATTATATCAGCACTGCTTTTAACTTTTGTTTATGAGTGGACAACTCCCTATATTCAGGCCAATCAGGCTAAAGCTCAAAAACAGGCAATAAACGAAGTTTTACCAAATGTGGAAGAGGTAGAAGAAGTAGAGAAAAACGGAAATGTATTTTATGAAGGCTATGATAACAATGGTAACCGGATAGGTGTTGCATTTAAGAACAGCGGTGGTGGTTACAATGGTATGATTGAGGTTATGATTGGCGTGGATCTCAATAATGAAAAAATCTATAAGATTAGTGTTTTAAATCATCAGGAAACTCCTGGACTTGGAGCCAGAATAACTGAAGATGATTTTAAATCTAATTTTGTCAACAAACCTTTTGGAGATTATACAGTTGTAAAAAAACCTCCAACAGAAGATACACAGGTGGAAGCTATTGCCGGAGCAACAATTTCTTCTGAAAGTATTACTAAAGTGATTGAAAATGGTCTTGATAAAATAACTGAAGCATATGGAGGTGGGAATTAATGTCTTTAGATTTAAAACAGATTGTTTCAGATTTTAAAAATGGTCTCTGGGCAGAAAACCCAATTATTCGTCTGGTAATTGGTATGTGTCCGACTCTCGCCGTAACTAATACAACAGAAAATGGTTTAGCTATGGGGCTGGCAACATCTTTTGTTCTAGTTTCTTCAGAAATTGTAATATCTTTAATTAAAAAATTAATTCCAGCCAATGTTAGAATACCAAGTTACATATTAATTATTGCAACTTTTGTAACCTTTGTGGATTACTTTTTGAAGGCGTTTTTTCCTGGAATAGCTGCTTCATTAAGTATTTTTATTCCACTTATAGTGGTAAATTGTCTAATTTTAGGCCGTCAGGAAGCCTTTGCTTCTAAACATTCAACTCCAAGAGCGATAGCCGATGGAATTGGAATGGGGCTTGGTTTTACCTGGGTACTTGTTCTGCTGGGAGCAATTAGAGAATTATTTGGTATGGGTTCCATTTTTGGTTTTACTCTCTTAGGAGAATGGTATCGTCCCATGGTAATTATGGTACTTCCTGCTGGAGCTTTTATCACCCTGGGAATTTTAGTTGGAATTATGAATCAGATCAGCAGGGAGGGTAAATAATGGAAGAATTCACACAGATATTATTATTATTTATTAGTACTGTTTTAATTAATAATTTTATATTAGTTAGGTTTTTAGGGATCTGTCCCTTCTTAGGTGTATCAAAACAGGTTGAAACAGCATTCAGTATGGGATTGGCAACAACATTTGTTATGACTTTAACTGCTGCTGCAACCTGGTTAATTAATACTTTTATTTTAGAAGCATTTAACTTACCATTTTTGCAGTATGTCTCATTTATTATTGTAATTGCTTCTCTGGTTCAATTTGTAGAAATGTTTATTAAAAAAACAAGTCCGGTTTTATATAAAGCACTGGGAATTTTTCTGCCTTTGATTACAACCAACTGTGCAATTATGGGTCTGGCTTTACTGATTCCTCTCAATGGGTACAGTTTTATTGCCAGTGTAGTCTTTGGCTTTGGTGCCGGGGTTGGTTTTACTCTGGCAATTGTATTAATGGCAGGATTAAGAGAAAAACTAGAATTTGGCGATGTGCCGGGAGTATTAAAAGGTGTGCCGGTTACCCTGATCATTGCGGGTATTATGGCTATGGCTTTTATGGGCTTTTCCGGTCTCATCTCAATGTAGTGGAGGTGGCAGTAAATTAAATGAATCCAACATATTTATATTCGTTAATTAGTATGGGGGGGATTGCAGCTTTTTTAGCAGCTGGCTTAGGTTTTGCCTCTGAGCATTTCAAAGTTGAGCAGGATCCCAGAGTCGGTAAAGTCGAAGATGCGCTTCCCGGTGCTAACTGTGGAGCCTGTGGTTATGCAGGTTGTGAAGCTTTTGCAGAAGCGGTAGTCAATGGAGAAGCTCCTGTAGGAGGCTGTCCTGTTGGTGGAGATAAAGTAGCATCTGATATCGCTGATATTATGGGTGCCGATGCAGGTAGTTCTGATAAAGTAGTTGCTGAATTATTATGTGGTGGTGGTATCAAAGAAACGACTAAGTCCGGGAAATACCAGGGCATTGAGACCTGTAAAGCTGCTCATTCAGTTAATGGTGGCGAAAAAGAGTGTCAGTACAGCTGTCTAGGTTTTGGTGACTGCGAAGTTGTCTGTCCCTTTGATGCTATTGAAATGAGTGAGAACGGTTTACCACAGATAAATTATGATAAATGTACGGGCTGTGGAAAATGTGTAGAAGAATGTCCTCGTAATGTTCTGATGCTGGCACCATTATCAGGACAAACTCACATTAGATGTTCCTCCCATAATACAGGGAAAATTGTCCGTAAAACATGTGAAGTTGGTTGTATTGGCTGCAGCCTCTGTGCAAAAGTTTGTCCGGTTGATGCAATCGAAATGAAAGATAATCTGGCAGTTATTGATTATGAAAAATGTGTTAACTGTGGTAAATGTGCAGAGAAATGTCCTACAGGAACAATTGAGTTCCAGGGAAGATGGATCGAAAAAGTCGAAATCAATGATAAATGTGTCGGCTGTACACTCTGTGCTAAAGCATGTCCTGTTGATTGTATAGATGGAGAAGTCAAAAAACTGCACGAAATTGATCAGGAGAGATGTATTCAGTGTGGACTCTGTTATGAAGCCTGTAATGTTGATGCAGTTGATATATTTTATAAAGATGAAAATTAATAGCTGAGTACTTTTAAACCCGTCCTTTTAAAAGGGCGGGTTTTTTGATAGTGCTCATAGTGTGGACATCAGAGGTGAAAGATGTTAAAATATATAGTAATGGTAGTAAAATAGAAATTAGTGGTGAATTTAATTGAAAATAACAGATATTTTAACATTATATGATAAAATTTTAATTGTCTTCGTAATAATTTTAAGTCTCGTTTTATTATTAATTCCTTTTTATTTTTTTGGCGGCTCGGCTGAAGGTGAAGAATTAATTCTAAGGGTTCAGCAGGGAGATGAATTGATAAAAACTGTGGCAGTGGCAGATAGTTACCAGGAGCCAATAATTTTTAAAGTGCAGGGTCCAATTGGAGTTCATACGATAGAGGTTAATCAGGGTCGGGTCAGAGTCAAGGAAGCTCCAGCAGATGATCCACTTAAAATCTGTGAAAAAACGGGTTGGATAGATAGAGAGGGTCCAATTATTGTTTGTGTACCTAATTCATTGAGTCTCTGGCTGGAAAGTACAAACTCAGATATAGACGGAATGAGCTGGTAGGATGAAAAAAACAAAAAAAATTGTAGTAATTTCATTATTAATTTCGCTGGGATTAGTTTTACATCTAGTTGAGAGTTTTTTTCCACTTTCAGCAGTTGTGCCAGGAGCAAAACTTGGTCTGGCTAATATTGTATCTTTAATTGCGATTTCTTTACTTGGTTTTGGTGCTGCTTTTCAGGTTGTGATCTTTAGAGTTGTTCTCGGTTCTCTACTTGCAGGGACTTTTATGACAATTAACTTTTATCTTAGCTTTAGTGGGGGTATTTTAAGTTTTCTTTTAATGTATCTTGCCTATTATTTTTTAAAAGATTATTTTTCTTTGATTGGAATCAGTATAATTGGAGCTGTTGCACATAATACGGCTCAAATTACTGCTGCTTATTTTATTATTGCTAATCGAGGAATATTTTATTATCTTCCATTTTTAGTTCTTTTAGCTCTGCCTACTGGCTTAGGAGTAGGCCTGGTCAGCTTTTTTACTCTTAAACATTTACCGTACTCAATTACTGGGGGTAATTTTAATGATAAAAAAAGCAAATAATATAAAAAGTGATCTTAAATTGGTTTTAGCATCAACCTCTCCCCGGAGAGAAGAAATTTTAACTCAATTAAATTTAAAGTTTACTATTGTACCTTCAAAAATTGATGAATCTAATTTTGATTACAGCAATCCAGTGGAGCTGGTAAAAGTTCTGGCAGAAGAAAAGGCCAGTTCAGTTTCCCAGCTGGTAGAGGATGCAATTATTATTGCTGCTGATACAGTAGTGGTACATAATGAACAAATTCTCGGTAAACCGAACAGTAAATATGATGCAAAAAAAATGCTGAAAAGACTAAGTTCAGATCAACATCAGGTTATAACCGGGGTGGCTGTTTTAAATTCACGTACTGGTGAGAGTTATATTGATTATAATATAACTGAGGTTAAAATGACTTCTTTAACTGAAAATGAAATAAATAATTATGTAGAAACGGGAGAACCTTTGGATAAGGCTGGGGCTTATGCAATTCAGGGTTTTGGCGGACTTTTTATTGAAGAAATAAAAGGGTCCTATTATTCGGTGATGGGACTGCCTATTCATCAGCTTGCTAAATTACTGGAAAAATTTAATTATGGAATCCTATAAGAGAAAGGAGTTTATTTTTGATGGAAGGTCTACAGACCAATTTTACCATCAAAGAACTACCAGCAGAGGAGAGACCGAGAGAGAAATTATTAAAAAAAGGAAGTAAATATTTATCAACTTCAGAACTGCTGGCTTTAATTATCAGGACTGGCAATAAGGAGAGGACTGCTGTAGAACTAGCTCAGGACCTATTAAGTTTTTATGGGGGACTGGAGGGGCTGTTGGATTTAAGCTGTGAGGAACTACAAAAAATTAATGGTATTGGCACTGCCAAAGCTGCTCAGATTAATGCTGTGACTGAACTCAGCCGTAGAATATCTGCTTTAAAAAATCAAAAAAGAGATCTGGTAAGCAACCCGATTCAGGCTGCGGAACTTTTGGCTGGAGAAATGCGTTTTTTAAAACAGGAAGTATTGCGTGTTATTTTACTTGATGTCAAAAATAAAGTGATAGCTGTTCCTGAGATTTCGAGGGGGGGACTTTCAAGTTCCATCGTTCATCCGCGAGAAGTTTTTAAAGAGGCGATTAGACGCAGCAGTGCGGCTATGATTTTAGTTCATAATCATCCCAGCGGTGACCCAAGCCCAAGTGCCGATGATATCAGTATTACCAAAAAACTGGTAAAAACAGGAAAGATAATTGGGATAGAGGTCATGGATCATATAATTATTGCTGGAGATAAATATTTAAGTTTTAAAGAGAAAGCTTTGTTTTAATTTTGAATTTATTTTATTAATTTTAGTCTATTTTTATATAATTTGAAAGGGGTTTTAAGTAAATGGTTTTTAAATTTTTAAGTGCACCATTCTCAAGGGATATGGGTGTAGACCTTGGGACAGCAAATACACTGGTTTATATCAAAGGTAAAGGGATTTTAATTAGAGAACCTTCTGTGGTAGCTCTAAAAAAAGATAAGCAGGAAGTACTTGCTGTTGGTGATGAAGCAAAGAGGATGATTGGTAGAACACCTGGTAATATTATTGCAGTAAGACCAATGAAGGATGGGGTTATTGCAGATTTTGATGTAACTGAATCAATGCTTCGTTATTTTATAACTAAGGCTCATAAAAGAAGTAGGATGGTCAGGCCAAGAATAATTATCTGTGTACCTTCTGGTGTAACTGAGGTTGAAAAAAGAGCGGTAATTGATGCTGCAGTTCATGCCGGAGCCAGAGAAGCATATTTAATCGAAGAACCTATGGCGGCAGCAATTGGAGCTGGGTTACCGGTACATGAACCAACAGGTAATATGATTGTTGATATTGGGGGAGGAACTACCGAAGTTGCAGTTATTTCTCTGGGAGGAATTGTTACCAGTCGCTCAATCAGAATCGGTGGAGATGATATGGATGCTGCAATTGTTCAGTATGTTAAGAGAAAGTATAACCTGATGATTGGCGAAAGAACAGCTGAAGAAATTAAAATTGAGATTGGTGCTGCTTTTAGTGATAATCCTGAAGGAGTAAAAGAAATCAGAGGGCGGGACTTAGTTAGTGGTCTGCCTAAAACTATAGAAATTAATGGGGCGGAAATTCAAAAAGCTCTGGAAGAACCGGTTGTTAATATCATTGATGCAGTTAAAATGACACTAGAAAAAACACCACCTGAGCTTGCTTCTGATGTAATGGATCGTGGTATTATCTTAACTGGTGGAGGTGCTTTATTACAGGGTCTTGATAAATTACTGATTGATGAGACTCAGATGCCTGTACATATTGCAGATGAGCCTCTGGATTGTGTTGCAAAAGGAACCGGTATTGCTTTAGAAGAAATTGATTCTTTGAAAAAGATCTTAATTACACCCAAAAAACTATCATAGGGGGTGTACCTGTTGTTTAATTTTAACAGGAATACTTTAATTGCAGCAGTTTTAATTATTATTTTAATTTTCTTATTTTCTTTTCTTTATTTTAATGAACTCCAATTTTCTTTTATTAGCTGGTTAAGTGATATTATCTATAATACAATTACTCCTATTCTTAATGTGGTCCATCATCTGGTAGAAACCATACAAAGTTATTTTACCACTTTATTTTCAATTGATGAAATAAATCAGGAAATAAAAAATCTGCGTCAGAAAAACGGTACTCTGGAAAGGCAGATACTTTTTTTGGAAAACATAAATAGAGAAAATAAACGTTTACGAGAACTGCTTGGTTTTAGTGAAAAAGTAGATTATCAGATGCAGGGAGCGGAAGTGATTGCAAACTCTCCTTCAATCTGGGAAAAAACTATAACTATTAATCGCGGCAGTAGTGATGGATTAAAAGAAAGAATGCCTGTTATTAGCTATCAGGGCTATCTGGTCGGAAGAATAGATCATCTGGGTAGTCATTCCGCTCAGGTTAGATTAATTACTGATCAGGACTTCGTAGTTGGAGGGATTATCGCCAGAACAGAATCCAGAGAAATAGGTCTGGTGAGAGGTAGTGGTCGTGATGATCAACCCAATATAATGGATAATATAGCCTGGGATGCTGATCTAGAAATCGGTGATATTGTATTAAGTTCAGGTTTGTCAAATAATTTTCCTTCCGGTTTGAAAATAGGTGAGGTTATAGAAGTTGAAACTGATAATTATGGACTTTCCCAGAAAGCTGAGATAAATTTATTTATCAATGATATTACTCTGGAAGAAGTAATGGTAATTAAAAATTTTGATCAGAAAGCCAGCAGTGAAGCTAAGGTTCAGGAAAATGAATCAATTGAGGAAAGTGAAAAAGATGAGAATATTACAAGCTAAAAAAATTAAAGCTACTAATTTGATAATGGAGAGTTTAAATTGAAGAAATATCTTTTTAATATTTTAATATTAGTCATTCTTTTGATCTGTCAGCTAACTATAGCTATCATTTTCCCATCCTTAAAACTGGTACCGGATTTTATTTTAATCTATATTGTAATTAGAGCTATAATTTTTGGTGCAAAAGATGCTATGATTTATGGGGCCATTGGTGGTATTTTTCAGGATGTTTTTTTAACATCTTTTATTGGCTTTTTTACACCGGTTAAAACTGCTGTTGCTTTTCTGGCAGCATTATTATCAGGACGTTTTTTTCCGGAAAACTTATTAATTCCACCCCTGGGAGTATTTATGGCAACGGTGGTTCACGAATTATTATATCTGCTGCTAAAAGAAAATTACTTATTTACTGCTAATTATCTTGTTTTGCTTAAAGAAATAATTTTACCTTTAGCTGCTTTAAATGCCCTGATAACTTTTTTTGTCTACTTAATATATTTTCTCTGGGGAAGGTGGGATTTGAGTGGACAGGCATAAAATTTTAAGAGTAGTTATTTTAGTTATTATTATTATTTTAATGTCCAGAGCCGCTTATCTCCAGCTGGCACGTGGAGATTATTATTATCAACTTTCGGAAGGTAATAGAATTTCTGTAAGACCAATCAATGCCCCAAGAGGTAGAATTTATGACCGACGGGGAGAAATTATTGTTTCTAACAGACTTACCTATAATTTATATTTGATGCAGAATGAAATCCCGCCTGATAGATCAACAAAAGAAATTCTTACTAAACTTTCAGGTTTAAGCAGTCTGGCCGAATCACGTCTCATTTCGAATTATAATAATGCTGAGGCTGATACAGCTGTAGATCCTATTCTTCTGGCTCGCCATTTAAGTAAAGAAGATATGGTAATTATAGCAGAAAACAAAGATATTTTACCTGGACTGCTTGTTAAAGAATCTTCAATGCGAGATTATATTTATCCAACAGAACTGGTTCATGCTACTGGTTATACTGGCGAAATTAGTGAGCAGGAACTTATTTCATATAATGAAGCTGGTTATAATTATCGCGGAGGTGATTTTGTTGGTAAGGGTGGGCTGGAAAAAGAATATGAGTTTTATTTAAATGGTGAACGTGGAGCTGAACAGATTGAGGTTAATAGTAGAGGTCAAAAAATTAAGACTATCGGAATTAAAAAGCCTAAACCCGGTAGTGATTTGGTTTTAAATATTGATTTTTCATTACAGAGCTCGGTTGAAAAACTGTTGCAAGAAAATTATCAGAAATTAAGAGAACTGGCAGCAGAGGATGAAGAAAGGTCAATGCCAACTGGAATTGCTGCTGTAGTAATGGATATTGATACAGGTGGTATTTTGAGTAGTGTCAGTTTACCTGATTATAATTTGAATTTATTTGCTAAAGGGATCAGCAGTAGTGATTATCAGGAACTTGTTAATGATCCTTTAAGACCTCTAATTAACAGAACAACAATGACTGCAGTACCTCCGGGTTCAATTTTTAAATTGGTAACTGGAACTGCAGCTATGGAAGAACTTGGAGTAAGGGCCAATACTACTTTTTATGATTCAAATGGAACTTTTTATATTCCAAACTGGTCAAGACCATTTAGAAACTGGAATCCGGTTGGAGAAGGGAAACTTGATTTTGTTAAAGCAATTGCTCGTTCTAATAATATTGTTTTTTATGAGCTTGGTTATGAGTTATACAAGGAATATAACGGCGAAAAACTGGCAGAATATGCACGCAAATATGGGCTGGGAAGTAAAACAGGTATTGATTTACCTTCAGAAAAAAGCGGTCTGGTTCCAGATGACCAGTGGAAAAGAAATCAGCTAAATGTGGGCTGGTATCCAGGTGATTCGGTTAATCTCTCTATTGGGCAGGGAAGTCTGCTGACAACTCCAGTTCAAATTGCTAGTTTAATTTCTGCTGTTGCAGCTGAAGGACTGGCTTATAAACCGCAGCTTGTTAATAAAATAATAAATGCTGATGGCGAAATAGTTAAAGAATTTAATCCAGAAATTAATATTGATTTGCGTAATCAGATTGACAGTAATGTATTTGCGGCACTTAAGCAGGGGATGTATGATGTGGTAAATAAAAGTTATGGTACTGCCTCCAGACATTTTAGTGATTTTCCTTTAACTGTTGCTGGGAAAACTGGTACAGCTCAGACAGGAGCTTCCAATCATGCCTGGTTCGGTGGTTTTGTTCCTTATGATAACCCACAGATTGCCGTAGTAGTATTTATTGAAAATGGAGATTCAAGTGCTTATTCTGTACCAATTGCCAGAGAAATTATGAAATATTACTTTGGTTTAAAAAATCACCATAATAATAACAAAAAAATCTATTATTACAATAGAGAAGATGATATTGAGTAATTATTCTATTATGTTACAGATATATTCTGGAAGTATTTTAAACAGGTTAGGCAGGATTTTTACTTTTATTAAAGAATATATTTAAAAAGTGTTTAACTGAGGAGAGATCTTATGGCTTCTGTATTTTCGTTTCAGGCAGTTTCAGATGGTATAGTGATGAATTTTCGCGATGGCAGTACCTTTGGTAATATCAAAAAGGCTGTTAGTTTTCATGCTGCTGAAGCTTCTGATTTTTTCACAGGTGTTAACCTGTATTTAAATTTGAGTGGACTGGAATTAGCTTTTGAACAGCTGGAAGAATTAATGGAAATTGTAAAAAACTATAATCAGGTTAATAAAATCTATTTTACAGCCCGAAAGATAAAAAAAGATGAAAAAAAGGACGAACAGTATTCAGATGCAGTTATTATTAACAGAACCCTGAGATCAGGTCAGCGTGTCAAACATCAGGCAAATGTTGTCATAGTGGGTGATGTTAATCCTGGAGCGGAAGTCATAGCGGGTGGTGACGTAATTGTCTTTGGGAGATTGAGAGGTGTAGTTCATGCTGGTGCCGGGGGAAGCAAAAATTCTCAGGTTGCAGCTTTAAAACTGAATCCTACTCAATTAAGAATTGCCTCTTTAATAGCTCGTTCACCTGATGACAGTGATAGTTCTAAATTACAGGCAGAAAGAGCGTTTATTGAAAATGATCAGATTATGGTTGAGAAAATTTAGAATAAATTCAGGGGGGATTGAATTTGGCAGGCAAAACAATTGTTATTACTTCAGGTAAAGGTGGAGTGGGTAAAACTACTTCTTCAGCAAATATTGGTACTGCCCTGGCAATGCAGGGAAATAAAGTTTGTCTGATAGATGCTGATATTGGTCTTAGAAATCTGGATGTCGTAATGGGCTTGGAAAATAGAATAGTCTATGATATTGTTGATGTTGTTGAGAACAACTGCCGTCTGGAACAGGCAATGATTAGAGATAAGCGTTATGATGGTCTTTATTTACTTCCTGCAGCCCAGACGAGGGATAAAACTTCAGTAACACCTTTTCAAATGAAGGAATTAATAGAAAAGTTAAAAGAAGATATGGATTTTATAGTTGTTGATTCTCCTGCGGGAATTGAGCAGGGTTTTAAAAACGCAATTTCGGGAGCGGATAGAGCAATTATAGTTACAACTCCCGAAATATCTGCTGTGCGTGATGCCGATCGAATTATTGGGCTGCTGGAAGCAGAAGGTCTGCGTGATCCAGAAGTTATTATCAACCGGATTAGAGCAGATATGGTTGATCGGGGAGATATGATGGGTATTGAAGATATGATAGAAATTCTCGCCATAGATCTAATCGGGATTGTTCCCGAAGATGAAGGAATTGTGGTTTCTACCAATAAAGGAGAGCCAATTGCTTTAAATGATAATGCTAAAGCAGGTCAGGCATATAGAAATATTGCCCGTAGAATTATGGGTGAGGACTTACCAATGATGAAATTGGAAAAAGATAGTTTTATAACTAGATTTAAAAAATTAGTTGGTTTATCTTAATATAAGGGGGGGAGTAAAATCGATATATTAAAATGGCTCGGTTTAAAAAGTGATGACAAAAAAAGTAAGAGTGTAGCAAAGGAAAGATTACAATTTGTTCTTGTTCAGGATAGAGTAAAATTAACTCCAGATGAAATGGATGCAATGCGTGATGAACTGATAGGTGTCTTAAGTAAATATATAGATGTTGATTCTCAAAAGATTGAGATGGATGTTAAGCGTGAGGATGATATGACAGCCTTAGTTGCGAATTTCCCCCTCAAGGGTTCAAAATAGAGGGGTTGCTCCAATATGAACTGGAATAAAAAATTCCTGCGATATTTGAATTTTAATGTACCACTGGCGGTAATACTTTTGATTATAATTGGTTTTGTCAGCATAAGTTCTGCTGTTGAAATCAATCAAGTTGACAGTGGTGCCTTAAGATTTTTACAGAAACAGGCAGTCTCAGTTGTACTGGGGCTGCTAGTCGTTTTTATTCTGCAGGCTTTTGATTATAAAATTTTTAAAGAATATGCAGCTATTATTTATATTTTGATGCTGCTGATGCTGACTGCAACTATCTTTTTAGGTCAGGGTGTATCCGGAGGAGCTCACTGGATCAGCATTGGAGCTTTTAATCTCCAGACTTCAGAATTATCAAAAATTATGTTAATTCTGGTTCTGGCTGCTGTAATTGATAACAATTCTGATGACATGGGATACTTAAAAGGAATGTTTTTACCGTCAGTTACAGCATTTATACCTTTTGTGCTGGTGATTTTACAGAATGACCTGGGAACAGCTCTGGTTTTATTTTTTATTTATTTAGTGATGCTTTTTGCAGGTGGTGGTAATTTAAAGTATATGGCAGCAGTTTTTGGAGGTGGTTTTTTATTTATTGTTTTACTGATAACCGCTCATGTTATGCTGGATACTCCACTTCCTTTTTTAAAAGAATATCAGTTAAATAGATTAATTGTATTTATTAATCCTAATATAGATCCTCACGGCAGTGGTTATAATATCATTCAATCAATTATTGCTCTTGGTTCAGGTAGGACATTTGGTAAAGGGCTTTTTGCCGGAACTCAAAATCAGCTTAATTTTTTACCGGAGAAACATACAGATTTTATCTTTTCGGTAATTGGAGAGGAGTTTGGTTTTCTGGGTTCAGCAGTTGTAATACTCTTGTTTTTATATTTACTCTGGCAGTTTTTAAATATAGCAGAAAATGCCAGAGACCGCTATGGATATCTGGTTGTAATAGGTGTAATGGCAATGTTTTTATTTCATGTTTTAGAAAATGTAGGTATGACAATGGGAATTATGCCCATTACAGGTATTCCACTGCCCTTTATCAGCTATGGAGGAACTTTTATGCTTACCTCTCTAACTGCAGTGGCAATAGTTATAAATGTAAACTTAAGAAAAAATAAATTAATGTTTTAAATTATGAGGTGGTTTTTTGCAGTATAAGAAAAAAATTATAGAAAATTTATATAAAATATCCAGTCCGGAACGCTACACAGGTAATGAATGGAATTCAATTAGCAAGGACTGGGAACCAGAAAAACTTAAGGTAGCTCTAGCTTTTCCTGATGTCTATGAGATTGGTATGTCACATCTGGGGCTAAAAATTTTATATCATTTAATTAACAGAGAGGATAATATGCTGGCTGAAAGAGTTTATGCACCCTGGCAGGATATGGAGGATTTAATGAAAAAAGAGGATATTCCTCTTTACACTTTGGAGTCCTATCATGAAATAAAAGATTTTGATATTTTAGGTTTTACTTTACAGTATGAAATGAGCTATACCAACATTTTAAATATGCTTGATTTAAGTGGGATTTCTATTTATGCTGATAAAAGAGAGGAAGATGATCCTCTAATAATTGCCGGTGGCTCAACTGTATTTAATTCTGAACCAATAGCAGAGTTTATTGATCTCTTTTTTGTTGGTGAGGCAGAGTCATTTATAATAGATCTTTTAAATAAATACAAGCAGTTAAAAGCTGAGGGTTTAAGTAAAAACAAAATTTTAAATAATTTAAGTAAAATACCTGGAGTTTATGTTCCGTCACTCTATAGTGAAGAGTATGGAGAGCGGGGTGAGGTTTTGTCCCTAAATTCAGCTGCTGGCGTAAAGGGGAAAGTAAAAAAACAGGTGGTTCAGAATCTGGACCAGGCCTTTTATCCAACCGATTTTATAGTTCCTTATCGGGATACAGTGCACGAAAGAGTTGTTTTAGAAATTTCCAGAGGCTGTACCAGAAGCTGCAGGTTTTGTGCGGCTGGTATGGCTTATAGACCAGTAAGAGAAAGAAGTGTTGAGCGCTTAATAGAGCTGGCAGATAAAGCCTTAAAAGCAACCGGATATGATGAGATTTCTCTTACTTCGCTCAGTACTATTGATTATACTGAAGCAAAACAATTGGTTCAAAAAATGACAGAAAGATTTAGTGACAAAATGATTAGTGTTTCTTTATCTTCACTAAGAGTAGATAAATTTTCGGTTGCTCTGGCAGAGGAAGTTAATAAAGTTAGAAAAACAGGTTTAACCTTTGCACCTGAGGCAGGAACCCAGCGTTTAAGAAATGTTATCAATAAAAACATTAGTGAAGAAGATATTTATAGTGCGGCTCGCTCTGCTTTTGAAAATGGATGGTCTAAAATAAAGTTATATTTTATGATTGGACTGCCCACCGAAACTATGGAAGATATTAGTGGTATTGCCGAGATGGCTAAAAAGATAAGAAATATTGGTCAGGAAGTTCGTCGTAACACTAAAAAGAGAATGCGTCGAATTGAAGTTTCTGTCAGTGTCTCAACTTTTGTACCTAAAGTTTTTACTCCTTTTCAGTGGCATCAGATGGATGATATAGAAACAATTATTCAAAAACATGATTACTTACGGGATAATATTAAAGGAAGAAGTTTTTCTTTTAGCTGGAATGATCCCGAACTATCAAGACTGGAAGGTGTTCTTGCCAGAGGTGACAGAAGACTCTCAGCGGTAATCGAATCTGCCTGGAAAAAAGGGAGCCGTTTTGAAGGATGGCATGAGTGTTTTGAGCCAAGAATATGGGGAGAGGCATTTAGGGAAAATGAGATTGATCCCGAAAATTATCTTAGAGAAAGAGGAGAAGAAGAAATTTTTTCCTGGGAAAAACTTGATATAGGAATTCCTAAATCTTTTTTACTGAAAGAATATCAAAACGCTTATCAGGAAGTACTAATAGATGATTGTAGATTTGCTGACTGTCATGGTTGTGCAATCTGTGGTAATTTTGAAGTTGATCTAGAGTTAGTAGGTGGTGGCACAGATGAATTACAGAATTAAATTTGCTAAACTTGAAGATTTAATGTATATTTCACATCTGGAAGTTATTAAAACATTAAGAAGGATTATCAGAAGAGCAGAACTTCCGGCAGCTTTTTCGCAGGGTTATAATCCCCGGATCAATCTTGCTATTGGTCCTCCACTTGCAGTGGGTTTAATCAGTAAAGGTGAGTATTTTGACCTTGAGCTGACGGAAGAATTGGAGGCCGAGGAGCTGTTGTCAAAATTAAACTCTGTCTCACCTGATCATTTGAAATTTTTAAAGGCTGTAGCAGTACCTGATGATATTAGATCTCTTTCATCTTTAGTTGATACTGCTATCTATACCATTAATTTTGAGTATACAGAAGCTAAAAGTTTAGAGACAGAAAAGGAAATGTTAGAAGAATTTATGAGTCAGGACGAAATAATGATTATCAGACACAGAAGAAAAAAAGAAGACAGAAAAATAGATTTAAAGAAAAGAATATTTTCTGCAGAGATAACAGATAAAAATAAATGGAAATTTGCAGTTGTTACAGGGAGTAGAGGAAATGTAAGGCCGGAGGAGCTCAATCGAGCTCTAAGGGACAAATATTCAAAAATAGAAGAATTTTCTCCTCTGCAGGTTGTTAGAGAGGGAGTATTTGTGAGAGATGGAGAAAGTTTTGATCCTCCCTATGCAGAAAAATTCATTGGGAGTTGAGATAGATGAGCAGACAAATAATAATTAATTCGGAATACAGAGAAAGAAGAGCAGCTTTATTAAATAATAATTCTTTAGAAGATTTATTTTTTGAAAGAGATACCTATCATAAAATTGCAGGTAATGTTTATCGTGGACGAGTGCAGGATGTTCTGCCTGGTATGCAGGCAGCGTTTGTTGACATTGGTATTGCCCGTAATGCCTTTATCCATTTAAATGATTTGTATCCTATTTTAAGTAGTGAGCAGAAAAAGAAGTTAAGTCAGAAAAATTTAAATATTAAACATGTACTGCAGCCAGGACAGTGGTTGATGGTTCAGGTTGTTAAAGAACCAATGGGTACTAAAGGGGCAAAGGTTACCTGTAAGATTTCGATCCCGGGTAGATTTTTTGTTTATATTCCATCCGACAATAAAATTGGAATTTCCCGCAGAATTAATGATGATGGTGAAAGAGGACGTTTAAAATCAATTGCTCAGGATTTAAAGAATGGAAAAGAAGGGCTGATTATTCGGACAAATGCCCATGATGAAAGTTATACTAAGCTGCAGAATGATTATAATTTTTTATCGGGAACCTGGAAAAGAATTCGTAACGATTTTTTTCAAAAAAATGATATAGATATTCTTTATCAGGAAGAAGATTTACTCAAAAATTTAATTAGAGATTATTTAGATGAAAATATTGATCGAGTAGTAGTAGATGATAAAAAAGATTACCAGCGTTTAATTGATCTTACATCGGTTTTTGCACCTGACTTAAAAAATAGAATAGCACTTTATCAGCGTAATATACCTATTTTAGCAGCTTATAATATCGAAAAAGAAATAGAAAGCTTGTTGCAGCGTAAGGTCTGGCTAAAATCAGGTGGTTATCTGGTAATTGATCAGACAGAAGCTTTAGTCTCAATAGATATTAATACCGGTAAATTTACCGGTAAGAAAAATCTGCAGGATACAATAGTAAAAACTAATAAAGAAGCGGTTTCGGAGATTGCCCGCCAGATTAAATTAAGGGATATTGGTGGGATAATAATTATTGACTTTATTGATATGAATAACCATTCTGATCAGCAGTCAGTAACTGATCTGCTGGCAAATGAGCTGGAAAAGGATAGAACTAAGACTTCTATTTTAGGTTTTACACAGCTTGGTCTGCTGGAGATGACCCGCAAAAAAGTTCGAGAAGGTTTTGGATCATTGATGCAGAAAGACTGTCCTGTCTGTGGAGGAACTGGTAAAGTTCTATCAGAGTCCACTGTTGCCATGAAGGTTATACGTAAAATTGATGAGATAACAAGCCGCAAAAAATATCCTGCTGTTTCTTTAGAACTACATCCGGAAGTAGCAGCTGTTTTAATTGGAGCTGGTGGAGAAAAGCTGCAGGAACTGGAAAATAAGTTTGGTATTGATATTTTTATCAGCGGCAATGCAGAGCTTAAATATGAGGATATGGTAATTGAAAAAGGAAGCAAAGAAGATCTTCAACCTGAAGTTTTAGATCTGGATGCCGGGGATAGAATAAGCGTAAAGATTGAGGATCAGCATGCCAGTAACGAAAATGCTGGTATTGCAAGAATAGATGGGTACATTATTATTGTTAATGGTGCCGGGAATATGGTAGATAATGAAGTTGAAATTATAATTGATGATATGCATCGCACCTATGCTAGAGCTCATCTGGCTTAATTTAGATAGCAATTTTTTCTGGATATTTATTAATGATTAATAATTTAATCATTTTAGCGAATCCCTTGACTCTGAAGCCGATTTATGCTAGAATTTATATCTGGAGTTATTTATCCAGCCTTCGTTTTGAAGGTGCCAAAACCGCACGGTACAGGTAGTAAAATCTCTTGCAATAAAGGGTGCCTCATCCGGCGAGTCTGAGGTAAGGGAGGTGTAACATATAATGTACGCTATTATTAAAACTGGCGGTAAACAGTACCGCGTTGAAGAGGGTCAGATTATTAAAATTGAAAAGCTTTCTGCTGAGGAAGGCGAAAATGTAGAATTTGATCAGGTTTTAGCTTTATCTGATGATAATGGTTTTAAAGCAGGTTCTCCACTTGTAGATGGAGCTTCTGTAAAAGGAAAGGTAATCGAACAGGGTAAAAATAAAAAGATTGTCGTTTTCAAATACAAACCAAAGATCAGATACCGCAAGAAAACTGGTCACAGACAGCCTTACACTAAGGTTTTAATCGAAGACATTAATGCTTAATTTATCTTATAGATAAGCAGAAATATTAACTTTTAAGTTAGTATTTAACTTTAAAATTTTTAAAAATTTATTTTCTAAGGGGGTGGAGTTAAATGTCCCAGAAGAAGGGTGTTGGTAGTTCCCGGAATGGTCGTGATAGTGAATCGAAACGACTTGGTGTTAAGGAATTCGACGGCGAATTCGTATCAGCTGGTAGTATTTTAGTACGTCAGAGAGGTACTAAATTCAAGCCAGGTTTAAATGTTGGCCGCGGTAGTGATGATACTTTATTCTCCAAGGTTGACGGTTATGTTAAATTTGAAAGAAAAGGTAAAAAGAATCGTCAGATCAGTGTATATACAGAAGATCAGGTAGCAGCTATTGCTAACTAATATTATTGTATAATATCCCTCAGTGCTTTAGGTGCTGAGGGTTTTTTGCTGTTTAATATTTCTGTGATTTTAGGACTTAAATTGCAATTTAAGTCTGCAATTTAAGTTAAACTATTTAATAATTAGCTTTTAAAAACGGAGGTGAATTTGATGTTTATAGATGAAGTAGAATTTAAGGTTAAAGCCGGTGATGGAGGCCACGGTGTAGTCAGTTTTCGTCGCGAAAAATATATTGATCAGGGAGGACCTGATGGCGGTGATGGTGGAGATGGCGGCAGTATTATTCTCAGAGTTGACGAGGGAATGAATACACTTGCAGATTACCGCTACAATAATATTTACAAAGCTGATCGCGGTCAGAACGGTCAGGGTAAAAAAATGCACGGAAAAAATGGAGAAGATCTCTACCTTGAAGTTCCACCGGGTACAATGGTTTATGATGCAGATACTGATCAGTTTCTTGCTGATTTAAAAGAAGCAGGAGATGAGTATACAATTGCAGAAGGTGGAAAAGGTGGTAAAGGAAATGCCAGATTTAAAAAATCAACCCGTAAAGCTCCCCGTTTTTCTGAAAATGGGGCTAAGGGTGAGCTGCGTAAAGTGCGATTGGAGCTTAAAGTTCTTGCTGATGTAGGCCTGGTCGGCTATCCGAATGTAGGGAAATCAACTTTGATTTCTCAGGTTTCGCATGCTAAGCCGAAGATTGATTCCTATCATTTTACAACCTTACATCCCAATCTGGGGGTTGTCAGGTATGGTGAGTATCAATCATTTGTTATGGCAGATATACCAGGTATAATAGAAGGAGCACATCAGGGAACAGGACTTGGTGATGAATTTTTAAAACATCTGGAAAGAACAAGGCTTTTGGTTCATGTAATTGATGTTTCTGGAATTGAGGGCAGAGATCCTCTCGAAGATTTTGAAAAAATTAATAATGAGCTCAATAAATACAATGATTATCTTGCTTCCCTAGAACAGGTTATAGCTCTAAATAAAATTGATCTTGAGGAAGGAAGACAGAATATAGAAACCGTAAAATCTGAATTAAATGATCGCGGCTACAGTGTTTTTCCAATTTCTGCTGCAACTGGTGAGGGCTGTCAGCCCTTAATTTATCATCTGGGACAGCGTCTGGAAGAACTGCCAGAAAGAGAAATCGAAAAAGAGGAAGAGGTAGTAATCAGACCGGATTTTGTTGACGAATTATATATAGATAAGTTAAATAAAGATAAATATGAGATTAGAGGAACTCTGCTGGATTCCTATCTGGAAAAAACTGATTTCAATAATGATGCAGCTGTCCAGAGATTGATGAGGGTTTTAAAGCATTATGGCTTAAATGATATGATGGAAAAAGAAGGTGTCAAAGAAGGAGACACAGTAGTTATCGGTCCTCTGGAATTTGATTATGTGGAGTAAATTAATTCTAAATGTGATAATTTAGTGAAATATAGTATAAATAATTATTTAATAGGAAAGAAGGTGATATAATGTTATCAGGTAAAAATAGAAGTTATCTTAGAGGTGAGGCAAATTCTCTCGATCCTGTAGTGCACGTTGGTAAAGATGGAATTACAGAAGCAGTAATTGAACAATTAGATGCTGCTTTAGAAGATCATGAGCTGTTAAAAATTAGAATTTTAGAAAGTACAGGACGAACAACTCGTTCTGCAGCTGAGGAACTGGCCACAGCAACCGGTGCTGATGTAGTGCAGGTTATTGGAGGTATTGCAGTTTTATTCCGCCAGCGTGATGAAGATTCAAATTTTAAACTTTAAATAACAATTAAACCCGGGGGAGAGTTTCACAGGGAGGAATTTTTATGTCAAAAGTTAAAATAATAACAGATAGCTGTTCTGATTTGCCAGCAGAAATTGTGGACAGTTATGATATTGATTTTTTAAGTATAGAAGTTAACATTAATAACAGAGTTTATTATGATCGCGCTGATTTGCAGCCAGAAGATTTTTATAATTTGATTGAAAAAGAGACTGATGTACCCCGAACATCCAGAATTACTCCGGGCAAATTTTTGGAAGTCTATAAAAAAGGTCTGGCAGAATATGAACAGCTGCTGGTAATTGCTTTCTCTTCTAAATTAAGCGGTATTTTAGAATCAGCTGTATTGGCCAAAAATGAACTGAACAGCGAACAGGAGCGGATTAAAATTATTGACTCCAGAGCGGCTTCTGTGGGACAGGGGCTTTTAGTTTATCAGGCTGCAAAATGGCTGCAGCAGGGAAGAAATTTAGAAACAGTTGTCCAGAATTTAATGGATGATGCTTCTCGACTTGAACATATTTTTGCCGTTGGCGATCTGGAGATGTTAAAGCGTGGTGGCAGAATTTCTAAAACAAAAGCTGTGATGGCCAGTGTTTTGAATATTAAACCAATACTCCATATTCAGGATGGTCAAATCTTACCTCATGATAAAGTCAGAGGAAAAAAAAGAATGATTTCTTATCTATTAAATGAAATTGAGAAGAAGGCTGATCAACCTGAATCGCAAATTATTGCTTTAACTTACTCGCAGAATAAAGAATATGCCTTAAAATTAAAAGATCAAATTGAATCTAGATTTAAACCCCAGGAAATATTTATCAGTGAGATTGGTGCTGCTGTAGGGTCTCACGCTGGACCGGGAACCCTGGCAGTTGTTTTTAAAAATAGCAAAAAAGTTGCAGATCCGGAATTATACTAAATTATATTCTTAAATAAAGTAAAGAGAAAAGTGTGATTAGAGATGGCTATTTTAAATATTAATAATTTAAAAAAAGAATATGGAATTGAAACAGTACTCAAAGATTTTTCACTAAATGTAAATCAGGGAGAATCGGTGGCTTTGATTGGCCCTAATGGTTCTGGTAAGACAACAATTTTTAAAATCATTACTGGTCAGGAACATCTTTCTGAGGGAACAGTTTCGGTTAGAAATGATATTGAGGTTGGCTATCTTGATCAACTTCCTGATTTTAATTCTGAACTCACAATTTATCAGGAATTGGAAAAAGTATTTGCAGAAGTAAAAAAACAGATTAAAGAAATGAAACGACTGGAAGATAAAATTGCTCACCACGGTAAAAAAGCCGAAGAATCTAAATCCCACTCTAATAATCTTAAAGCCACTATGAGTAAATACAGTGCTTTACAGCAGGAATTCGAAAAAGGTATTGGTTATGAATATCAGAGTAAAATTCGTCAGGTTGCAGCTGGTATGGGCTTTGATGAAGAAGAAATCCAGGCAAAAACTTTAGATCAGTTGAGTGGTGGAGAAAAAACACGAGTTGGCCTGGCTAAATTACTTTTAATGGAACCTGATTTGCTGCTTTTAGATGAGCCCACGAATCATCTTGACTTAAAATCTGTAGAATGGCTGGAAAATTATCTTAATTCTTATCTGGGTAGTCTTTTGATTATTTCTCATGACCGTTATTTTCTGGATAATACTATTGAGAGAATAGTAGAGATTAAAAATGGTAAAAATGAGGATTACAGCGGTAATTACAGTTATTATCAAAAAGAACGAAAACGCCGGTATGAACAGCGTCTGCGAGAATATAAAAATCAGCAAAAGAAAATTAAGGAGCTAGAAGATGCGATAGAACAGCTTTATATTTGGGGTCGCTCTCGTGATAGCGAAAAAATGTTTAAAAGAGCAAAAGCGATGGAAAAAAGGTTGGAAAGAATTGACAGATTGGAAAAACCCCGTCTTAAAGGCAGAAAGATGAAGCTGGAACTGGATACTCAAATTAGAGGTGGAGATGATGTTTTATTTGTAGAGGATTTAAGCAAAAGTTTTGCTGATTTGAAACTTTTTGATAATTTAAATTTTGAGCTTCACCGCACTGATAGGGCGGCTATTATTGGTGATAACGGAACCGGAAAATCTACTATTTTACGTATTATTATGGGAGAAATCAATTCGGATCAGGGGAGAGTAAAGATTGGTACCAATGTCTATCCTGCCTATTATCGACAGGAATTTGAAGGATTTAATCCTGAAGATGATCTGATTAGTGCTCTCCAGAGAGAAACAGCTGTTACCAATTCTCAGGCAAGAGATATGCTGGCTTCCTTTTTGTTTACTGGAGAAGATGTTTTTAAAAAAGTAAAACAGCTAAGTGGTGGCGAAAAAAGTAGATTACGTCTGCTGCAGCTGATGAGTGGTAATTATAATTTTTTAATTTTAGATGAGCCAACCAACCATCTAGATCTGGCTTCCCGTGAGGTACTGGAAGAAGCGCTGCAGGATTATCCAGGTACAGTTTTGATTGTTTCTCATGATCGCTATTTTTTGGATAAGGTTGTTGATTATATTTATGAACTTGAAGAAAAGAAATTAAATAAATATTTAGGTGATTACAGTTATTATAAAGAAAAAAAACAGCAGCAAGTTTCTACAGAACAGCAAAAAGAACAGCAGCAAAAAAGCGAGGGAAAACTTGATTATGAGGCACAAAAAGAAGCCCGAAGTCAGGAGTTGAGAAGGCAAAAAAAATTGGAAGAGCTTGAATCTGAAATAGAAAAACTGGAAAAAGAACTTTCACTTCTGGAAACAGAGATGACTGCTGAAAAAAATATTGATGATTATGAACTTCTGCAGCAGTTAAAAGATGATTATCATACTAAAAATAAGAGACTGGAAGAGTTGTATGAGGAGTGGGAACAGCTAATTTAAATTAAACTGAGCATTATGTCGGAATGGGAACCGAATTTTAAAATGTGAGGTAGGGATAATGGAGGATATTTTAGATAAAATAAAAATTAAGGTTGATAATATTAAGATTGCTGAAACTGTTATGCAGCAGTGGCAGCAGTTGTTGGATTTATTGATGGATTTTTCAGAAGCTCAGGACGCACTGATTACCAGCTATCAGGAACCATATTTGCGAATAGAAAAAGGAAGTTCCAATCCAGATAATATTTTTTCTGAGGGTGATCGTTTTAAAGTTGAACAGCTTTATTGTAATCAGGTTATTGATAAGAAAACAGCTCTCGAAATCAACAATGCAGCCAGTATAAAAAAATGGCAGAATTCAATTTATCTGGAAAAGGGTTTAATTGCTTATCTGGGTTATCCGATTTTATGGCCCACGGGCGAGATTTATGGTACAGTTTGTCTCCACGCAAATCAGCAGCTATTTTTTGCTGATTTAGTAAAAAAACAGCTTGGGTTTATAAAAAATTTGATTGAAAGTGATCTGGAGATAATATATCAAAATCATTTAAATATTAGTCTTAGAAAATATTATGCAGAATTAATTGATAATTTACCTGTGGGAGTTATGATTGAAGATCAAAATGGGAAAATTTTAAAGGTTAATAAGGCAATGGAGAAAATTAGTGGCTATGCAAGAGAAGAACTTTTAAAAAGCACAGTCTTTGAAACTGTAGTTCCGGAAGAGCAGGAGCATATAGCTAGAGAAAATATTAAAAAAATTCTGAATGGGGAGCTGATGATTCATGAACTTCCCTCAGCTAACCGCAGAGGAGAAGAAAGATTTATCAGGCTTCAGGAAAGAAAAATAACATTGCCCAACAATGAAGAAGGAATTATTTCAATTCAGAGTGACATTACTGATAAAATTCAAAATGCAGAAAAAATTAAATATGCAAGTTATCATGATAGTCTTACAGATCTTTATAATCGTTCCTATCTTGAAAATAAAATCCAGGATCTGAATCAGAAAAACAAATATCCAGTTTCATTGATTATGGCAGATTTAAATGGATTAAAACTGGTTAATGATACATATGGTCATAATGAGGGAGACAGATTACTAAAAAAAATGGCTGCCATTTTAAAAGATAGCTGTCGTGATAATGATTTGATTGCCCGCTGGGGTGGAGATGAATTTGTTATTCTGCTACCTCAAACTGACGGAGAAGCAGCAAAAAATATAGTAGCCCGGATTAATAAAAAAATTGCCAATACATTTTTAGAATTTGAGGATGGCAGCAGACTACCACTTTCTGCAGCTCTTGGTTATGGGGTAAAAAAGCATTATTTTGAGGATATTTTTGAAATTTTAACTGACGCTGAATCTCAGATGTATAAAAATAAACTGACAGAGAGCAGAAGTATTAAAAGTAATATTTTAAACACCCTTTTAAAAACTTTAAGCGAAAAAAGTCAGGAAACTTCCAGTCATTCTAATAGAATGGCTGATCTAGCCTGTAAACTTGCTCAAAAAATTGCTTTGAGTCAGACTGAAATTAATAAGTTAACTCTTATTGCTAAATTACATGATATAGGAAAGACGGTAATTCCAGAAAAAATATTAAATAAAAAAGATCAGTTGACAGCAGCTGAATGGAAGGAAATTCAGACCCATCCAGCAGTCGGCCATCGGGTTTTAAATGCAACTGAGGAATTTTCTCATATTTCCGAAGAGGTTTTATCTCATCACGAAAATTGGGATGGAAGTGGTTACCCGCGCGGTCTCAAAGGAAAAGAGATTCCCCTACTTGCTAGAATCATAGCAATTGTTGATGCCTATGATGTAATGACTACTGATCAGGTATACAAAGAATCAGTTTCTAAAAAAGAAGCTCTGAGAGAAATTCAGAATAAAGCCGGAAGCCAGTTTGATCCGGAACTGGCAGAGCAATTTATTGAACTTATGTCAGAGTAAAATTTTTATAATAAATGAAGAAAAACCTGCCGAGAGAAGGAAAATCAATCGGACAGGTTTTTCTTGTAGTATAATATTATTTATGTGATAGTTTAATAATATTATCAAATTTAATTAAAGAGCTACTGCACCTTCTTCGCCGGTTCTAATTCTAATTACGTTTTCGATATCAGAAATAAAGATTTTTCCATCTCCAACTTCCCCGGTTTGTACAGCTTCTTTAATCGCTTCAACAATTCTATCTACATCTGTATATTCAACAATTATTTCTACCTTTATTTTTTTACGGAGTCTAATTCGGTAAGTTACACCCCGGTAGGTTTCGGAATGTCCTTTTTGAGCTCCATAACCTTTAATTTCAGTAATGTTTAAACCACTAATTCCTATTTCCTCAAGTCTGTCAATTAATCGATCTGTTTTATCAGGTCTAATAATCGCTTCGATTCGTTTCATTTTAGCTTCCTCCTTTAATTTTGAGCTTTAATATTAACCATAAAGTCCGGATACGATTCTGCACCATGTTCTGAATAATCAAGACCTTCGATCTCATCTTCTTCGGATACTCTCAGTCCGATAACTGAATCAATTACTTTAAAAAGTACAAATCCCAGTCCAAAGGCCCAGAAGAAAACAGCGCCAACACCAATAATCTGGGTAATTAATAAATCAAATCCGCCTCCAAATAAGAGTCCGCCTTCTGTAGCAAAAAACCCAACTGCGATTGTTCCAAAAGCCCCACAGACACCGTGGACAGAAACAGCTCCAACAGGATCATCAATCTGTAATTTATCAAAAAACTCAACCGAGTAAATAACGATAATACCAGCAATTCCTCCAATGATAATAGCGGATAGGTTTCCAACAGCTGCAGTACCGGCTGTAATACCCACCAGACCAGCTAAAGCGCCATTTAGAGTCATACTAACATCAGCTTTGCCATATTTAATCCAGCTGACTATCATTGCCATAACTGCACCTGCAGCAGCCGCCAGATTAGTTGTTACTGCAATTGAGGCGATGGACAAATCGGTACCAGCTACAGTAGAACCAGGATTAAATCCAAACCAGCCAAACCAGAGAATAAAGACACCCAGAGCAGCCATTAAAAGGTTGTGTCCTGGAAGAGCATTCGCGCTACCATCTTTATTATACTTACCAATTCTGGGTCCCAGAACAATTGCTCCCGCTAAAGCAGCCCAGCCACCAACTGAATGAACAACAGTAGAACCGGCGAAATCAACAAGGCCCATTTCTGCTAACCAGCCGCCACCCCAGATCCAGTGTCCTACAACAGGATAAATAAATGCAGTAATCACAACACTGTAAGCTAAGTAGCCAGAAAAGTTAGTTCTTTCAGCCATTGCACCTGAAACAATAGTTGCTGCAGTTGCAGCAAAAACAGTCTGGAAAATGAAGAAAGCTGCAATCGGGATGTCAAGTCCTAAATTTGCAAATGTGTCCTGAAGAAAATAACCTGTATTGCCAATAAATCCATTTCCAGCTCCAAACATAAAGGCGAATCCTACTGCCCAGTAAACTAAAGAACCGGAAGCAAAGTCCATCATATTTTTCATAATTATATTACCTGCATTTTTAGCTCGGGTAAAACCGGCCTCAACCATAGCGAATCCAGCCTGCATAAAGAAAACTAAAAACGCCGCGATTAAAGTCCAGATAGTATCAATTGCAACTGAGTTGGCAGCTGCCTGATCTCCCTGGGCAAAAGCCAGCCCACTAAATAGTATTACCATCATTAATGCCGTCATAATCACCCTAAAAATATCATTACTCATTACTCTACTACTCATAATAATTTCCTCCTCGTGTTAGGTATATGTTAACTATGAGTAGATTATATATATAACTAACATAAAAAGCAAGTGATCTCAGGTTTATATAACAGTATACAGTAATTCAATTAAAAATCTGGTATTGCAGGCAGCTCTAATTTATGGCTGTTAGCGGAAGAAATTTGTTCTATCCTGGCGGCTGTTTCTGCTTCGGCTTCTCCGTCTACAATATAGTAGTCAATTTCTCTATAGCTTAAGCCAATTTCATCTTCATCACTCTGTCCATCCCAGAGACCTGCCGAAGGTGCCTTGGTAATTATTTTCTGGTCAATTCCCATCTCTCGAGCCAATCCACGAACCTCAAGTTTAACTAAATTGCCTAAGGGTGCGATATCTATACCGCCATCACCAAATTTTGTAAAATAGCCAAGTTTGAGTTCACTGCGATTGTCAGTCCCTACAACTAGATAATTATTTAAATTAGCATAGAAATAAAGTAGAGTCATTCTAAGTCGGGGTTTCATATTTGCCAGAGCTAGCTTAAAATTTTCTTGGGCATCCTGCAGCTGCCGCTGACCATTAATTGCTTTTTCTAAATTAATTTCTGAATCACTATTATTTATAGTTTCTAAAAATTGCTGATATGGTTGACTTAGATTTATTTCTTTATATTTTATATTAAATTTTTCAGCATGTTTAATTGCATCAATACGATCCTCTGGACTACTCTGGCAGGGCATAATTAATCCCAGGGTATTATTCGGAAAAGCCTTTTGGCAGAGGAGAGAGGTAACTGAGGAATCAATTCCTCCGGATAGACCAATTACTGCTCCCTGACAGCCGGCTTTATTAACTTTTTCCTGGATCCATTCAACTAAATTATTTTCTATTTCTTTATAATCTCTATCTAACAATTTTAACACCTCATTTTAAGAATTTAATTAATTATCAACATGTAAATTGAGAATAAATATCTAAAAGCATTAACCTCCCAGGAAATATTCAACTGGGAGGCCATTAATTATAGGGGAGTTATTAGTTCTTGTTTCATACTCTTTAAAAAGTAGAAATTTCATTACTCCGATACTCTATTCTCTATTTCATTTTTCAGTAAAACAAATCTTTAATATTCTAATTTTAATTTAGTCTGGCGTTAATTAAAATTTAGTTAGATAACTATCCAGTTCCCACTGGCTGACCTGGGTTCTATATTCATCCCATTCTACTTTTTTAGCTGCTACAAAATGCTCCATCACATGTTCGCCCAGTGCACTCTTAATAACTTCATCTTTTAGTAAAAGTTTCACAGCGTCATTAATATTGCCAGGTAAACTTTCAATACCTAGTTCATTTTTTCGCTCTAATGACATTTCATAAATATTTTCCAATACTTCTTTTGGAGGTTCAATTTCATTTTTAATTCCGTCAAGACCTGCTTTTAACATAACTGCAATTGCCAGGTAAGGATTGGCAGTTGGGTCAGGATTTCTTAATTCTACCCTGGTTCCATTACCACGAGCTGCAGGTATTCTAATTAAAGCACTTCTGTTAGCACTTGACCAGGAAAGATAAACAGGAGCTTCATATCCCGGAACTAAACGCTTATAAGAATTTATAGAAGGATTGGTAATTGCAGCCATTGCTTTAGCATGTTTTAGTAAGCCACCTATATAGTGATAACCAGTTTTACTTAGACCAAGTCGATCATCTTCATCATAAAATGCGTTTTCTCCATCTTTAAATAATGACTGATGAACATGCATTCCTGAACCATTTTCTCCAAAAATAGGTTTGGGCATAAAGGTTGCATGTAAACCGTGTTCATGGGCAATTGCTTTTGTTACAAATTTAAATGTTGCAATATTATCAGCTGTTTTAAGAGCTGGAGCATATTTAAAGTCAATTTCATGCTGGCCGGGAGCTACCTCATGATGTGAGGCCTCAACTTCAAAACCCATTTCTTCCAGAGCTAAAACAATACTGCGGCGGGCGTTGATACCCTTATCAATTGGTCCTAGATCAAAATAACCACCGTCATCATGAGTTTTAGTAGTTGCATCTCCATTTTCGTCTAACTGAAATAAGAAAAATTCAGGTTCGGGGCCAACATTCATATCAAAACCCATTTCGTCAGCTTCTTTTAAAGCTTCTTTTAAAACATTACGGGGACCACCAGAAAAAGGTTTGCCATCAGGAGTATAAACATCACAGATTAAACGTGCAACAGCTCCACCTTCTTCAGGACGCCAGGGAAAAATAGTAAAGGTATCATAATCAGGTCTTAAATACATATCAGATTCCTGAATTCTGGTAAAACCATCAATGGAAGAACCATCAAACATAATTTTGTTATCCAGAGCATCTTCCAGCTGTTTGGCTGTTATTGCAACATTTTTTACTATTCCCAGAATATCAGTAAACTGCATTCTAATAAACTTAACATTTTTTTCCTCTGCCATTTTTAAAATATCTTCTTTGCTGTACTTTGACATTATAATCACTCTCCTAAAATTTTCGTTTTTTAACTTCTGATTTCAGTATAGTGCCTTTTTAATAATTCGTCAATAGAACCGAAATTAGCAAAATAAAGCACGTCAGAGCCGACATAACAGTCTTTGTTAAAAAAATAATTACTTTAAGTCGTATTTTAAATACCTGTATACAGATATAATATTCTTGCGACTGATTCTTGACAATTTTCTAACATTAATGTATAATATACAAAATAAATAATTTAAAAGTTGTGAGAGGGAGGAAAATAATTTTGACTGGTTACAGAGAATCGGATTAGCTGAGAGCCGAGTCCCAGAAAAATTATTTTTGTAGCCTTTGAACTGTAGTTTTGAATAAAGTAGGAACTGCCGGAATCCAGTTTGTTTTGCACCCGTTATCTAGTGCAGAGGTATTGATAATTAATTATATCTAATTTTGGTTCAGTACTTTGAGAGGCTGTTTAAACAGCAAGTTGGGTGGTACCGCGTGAGAGAACTCTCGTCCCGATTAATAGTTTAGCTATTAGTTGAGATGAGAGTTTTTTCTTTATTAGATTATTTTTTATAACATTTATTTTATAATTTTGTATTTCAAAGAGGAGTGAGCAGTATGAGCATTAAGGAAAATGATAGGATAACAGGAGCAGAAATCTTTGTAAAGTCACTGGAAGCAGAGGGTGTAGATACAGTATTTGGTTATATTGGTGCTAAAGTAATTGATATATATGATAAACTCTACGATTCAAAAATTAGGCATATTATGCCCCATCACGAGCAGGGAGGAGTACATGCAGCGGATGGCTATGCCCGTTCGAGTGGGAAAACTGGTGTTTGTATAGCAACCTCAGGACCTGGAGCAGCCAATATGGTAACTGCGCTGGCTACAGCTAATATGGATTCGGTTCCTCTGGTAGCTTTTACAGGGCAGGTTCCAAATACCATGATTGGTACAGATGGTTTTCAAGAGGCTGATATAAAGGGTATTACGATGCCAATTACTAAAAATAATTATATTGTCAATGATGTAGAGGATCTGGCGCGAGTAATAAAAGAAGCTTTTCATATTGCTTCAACAGGAAGGCCGGGTCCGGTTCTGGTCGATATACCTTCAAATATTTTAAAAGCTAAAGCGAAATTTAACTATCCTGCCCAGGTTGATTTACCCGGATACAGCCCAACTTATCGGGCCAATAAACTGCAGTTAAAAAGAGCAGCCGAATTAATTAATCAAGCGGTTAAGCCAGTAATTTATGCTGGAGGAGGTAGTATAATTTCTGGTGCTGATCAAGAGATTAAAGAGCTGGCTCAGAGAGCAGAAATTCCTGTCACAACAACCTTAAATGGAATTGGTATTTTTGATGAAAATTCATATCTTTCTCTGGGAATGCTTGGGATGCATGGAACGACTGAAGCTAATCTGGCAATTTCAAATTCAGATTTGATAATTGCTTTAGGTGCCCGTTTTGATGATCGGGTAACTGGCAAATTAGAAGATTTTGCCGTTAATGCAGATGTTATTCATATTGATATTGATCCAGCAGAAATTGCTAAAATTGTTAAAACTAAAGTTCCAATTACAGCTGATGTTAAAATGGCATTGGAAGAACTTCTCCCCCGGATCAGGGAAGTAAAAAGACCGGGATGGCTTAAAGAAATTGAAGAATGGAGAAAAATTGATCAGCCGGCTGATCCAAAAAAGGCAGAGAAATTACTTCCCTCAGAGATAATAGAAACTTTATATCAGCTAACAGAGGGAAATGCTATTATAACGGCGGGAGTAGGCCAACATCAGATGTGGGCTGCTCAATATTATAAATATTCTAAACCCAGAACTTTTATTAGTTCTGGAGGTCTGGGAACAATGGGATATGGTTTTCCGGCAGCAATCGGTGCCAAACTGGCCAATCCCGATCGGGATGTTTTTGCCCTGGTTGGTGATGGCAGTTTTCAGATGAATATTCAGGAACTGGCAACTGCTGCTAAAAATAGAGTAGCAGTTAAAATTATACTTTTTAATAATCAGTATCTGGGAATGGTGCGTCAGTGGCAGGAATTATTTTACGATAAGCGATATTCTGCAACCTGTCTCCGACGTCAGGAGAACTGTCCACCCCATTGTTCTGCTCCTGGTCAGGATTGTCCGGAAATGATACCAGATTTTATTCAGGTAGCAAAAGGATATGGAATTAAAGGAGAAACAGTAACTGAACGCAGTCAAATTAAAAATGCATTAAAAAATGCCATTAAGGCAAATGAGAGTTATATTCTCAACTTTATGATTGAGGAAGAGGAGAATGTCTTTCCCATGGTTTCGGCCGGTGGTAGTCTTGAAGAAATGATTTTGCGCAAAGATAATAACAACAAATAGGAGGATAAATTTTTATGTCAGATATGTTGGTTAAATTATATGATTTAGAAGCTTTAGAAAATCCGCTAAAATCTTTAAAAGATGATGAGGTTGTAATAAGAAGAGCCATTCCACCTGAAAAAAACTATATTTTAAGCTGGATTAGAGAAAACTTTTCAGAGACTTGGGTTTCTGAGGCTGATATTGCAATGTCAGCCAGTCCTGCAAAAATATTTATTGCGGTTAAAGAAGGGGAGCTTCTCGGATTTGCCTGTTACGACACCAGTGCAAAAGGTTTTTTTGGTCCAACAGGAGTTGGCGAAAAAGCCCGTAAAAAAGGAATTGGAACTTCACTTTTATTGAAATCTATGGAAGCCTTAAAAGAAGATGGCTATGCCTATGCAGTGATTGGAGATGCCGGACCAGTAGATTATTACCAAAAAACATGTTCGGCTCAGGTTATTAAAGGTAGTGGAAAGAGTATTTATCGGGGTATGTTAAAATAAACTGTAGAGATGTCTCTTCCCAGGATTTAAAAAACTATTTATTGATAATTATCAATAAATAGTTTAAGATATAGTTAGCTAGGAATTCTGCAAAACTTTCTCTGTTATAATTAAATATCAGGGGAAGTTTTTTTCTTAAGGAGGGACTAAAATGTTCAGCAGTCTCAAGTTTCGAAAAAGGGACAAATTATTTTTTATTTTTCTCTTAATTGGTTTTTTAATAAAATATAACTATTTTAACTGGTATATTTTTAATGTGCCGTCTCTAAAAATATTACTTTTAAAAAATCTGATTATTTTTATGGCTTTCATCTTGCTTTCTGGTATTATATTGAAAAATAAAAGAAGAAAAATTATAACACTTGTCACTTATCTTATTTTTTCTTTTCTATTTATAGCTAATTTATATTATAATCGTTATTTTGGTAATTATCTGAGTCTGACTGATATGATAATGGGACAGGGTATTAGACCATTTAGAGTATTGACCAGACATTTAATTAATTGGAAGCTTGATCCTTTTTTTATCTTTGATATCCCAATTTTAATATATTTAACTGTAAAATCAAAAGCCGAAACTCCAATTTTAAAAAAATCAGAATTTAGCAGAAAAAATTTACTAAAGAATAATTTTATTTTAGTACTTTTAATAATAATACTTTTTTTTACTCAGCTTATCTACAGCTATAGTTTATTTCCAGCTGACAGTTTAATGGAACTTTTTAATCACAGTACGCCTGCTTTTGTTAATGTCTATGGAATTATTCCTCTTTATCTGGCAGAATATCAGGAACTGAAACATAAGAGTCAGCGGTCCAGAGAAATCTCTAATAAAGATCTGGAAATTGATCTGAGAAAAGTGGAAACAGAAAAGGAATTAAGCAGTGAAGCAGAGCTGGATAATATTAAAAATGTAATTATTATTCAGCTGGAATCACTGGACGCTAAACTTATTGATTATAAATACAATGGTCAGGAAGTAACTCCCTTTTTAAATAAGTTAAAAGATAAGTCTAAATATTTTTCTGATATTTATGCACATCATATTAATGGAAGTTTTGATGCCGAATTTTCTTTCTTTACCTCACTTTACCCAATTAATAGAAATTATACTTTTAGAAGTAATGACATGCGTGAATTTAATACGATAGTTAATGTTCTTCGTCAGGATGGTTATAACACCTATGCTTTTCACGGGAATAAAGAAGGTTTTTTCTACCGGGATAAGGGATATTTAGAAATGGGTTTTGACCGTTTTTACAGTCGAGAAGATTTTTCTGTTAGTGAGGCTGTCATTGGTGAAGATACCTATTTAGGAATTAATGATTATGATCTTTTTGACCAGTCAATTGATTATCTAGACCAGGCAAAAGAACCATTTTTATCAGTTTTTATTACGGTGACCAGTCATACCCCCTTTACTTTTTATCCAGAAGAATATAAAGTAAAAGAGTTCTCAGATATTGAAACCACAATAGTCAGAGATTATTTTAATTCCATGCATTTTGTTGATCATTCACTGGAGATGTTTTTTAAAAAAATTAAAGCAAATTCTATGATGGAGGACACCCTCTTTGTTATTTATTCTGATCATGTAGCTGACATTAATCGAGAGGAGTATAAATCGGGTGACAATTTTGCAAACAACAGAAACATTAAAGAACCTGAGCAGATACCACTTTTTATTTACCATCAGGATATTGAACCAGAAGTAATCAAAAAAAGCGGCACTCATACTGATATTGCACCTACAATTCTTGACATCATGGGTTATCAGGAAAAACCAGAAGGTTTTTTAGGAGTATCTCTTTTAAAAGAAATTGAAAATCCGCTGTTTTTTTTACATGAGATACCTCAGATCATTTATAAAGATCAGCTTTTTATTAGAGTTCCAGCTGGTCCAGAAGAAGAAAGTGAGTTTGAAAAAATTTCCTATAAAAAAAGCACAGGTGATTTAAATGTTGAGCTTCCAGAGAAGGAAAAAGAGCGTTTGAATAATACAATTAATTATATGCAGGAAGTAATGAATAGATTTTTAAGTGAATAATATAAAACTCCTTAGCTGCAAATTAATGTCTGAGGAGATTTTTATTTACTTAAGTTTATGTTATAATATTAATAGAATTTTCGTAAAAATATTATAAGAATTTAAAGAAAGGGGCAAAATATGAAAAAATTCCTGAAAAAGGCCTCGGTTTATCTTTTATTACTACTTTTAATTGCGGCAGGAGTATTTTCTTTAAATTATTTTTTAGGTCACAGACTGACCAGTGATTTGGAGAATGAGATTGAAGAGATTGCTGCAGAAAATAACTATCAGCTCCGCTACTTAAGTATTAAATCTAATCCTCTTTTAAGAAGGGTGGATATTGATACTCTGAGTTTATTAAAAAATAATGAGCAAAGCTATGAAATTAACGGAGCAAAAATAGAATTTAGCTGGCAGCAAATATTTAATTATATAAAAGAAAGAGAATTTTTGACAAAAAAAGATATTAAAGCTGACATAGATAAGTTTAGTTTTTATGACCTACAGCGGAATAACCACTTTGACTTTTTTAATACTGAACTCAGCTATCAGGGGGGGTTTAACTCTGAAGATTTAAAAAAACCGCTGGAACTTATAAAAAATGATCATAAGTTGACAGTTTTAAGTGAAGAATTAAATTATGATTATCCTTTTTACCGTAGTTATGGAATTGATAAAAACAACTGGGAACAAATTTCTACTTTTAACAATTTTGCTTTTGCAGCAGATTATCAGAGTCAGAACAATAGGCTGCTGATAAATGATTTTATGCTTAAAAATGAGTTTATTGATTATGAGCTTAATTTTGAGACTGTTATCGAAAGAAGACTAAATGATACTGGTGCCACCAATCTTGAAACCAAGGCAGAAGACAGTAAAAATCAAAGAGCAGAAGATACTTCAAATAAAACAGCAGCTGATTTTGAGGAAATTGTTATTTACAGTGATCAAGCAGAAAAAATTGTCCTCCAGGAATTAAAAAGCAATTATAGTCTTGCTCTAAATGGCGAGTTTTTAAATATTTCTAAAAATGATTTTTTTAATAAATTTTCGTTTGCGGAGCTAAATCTCGATTCTGATTTTGAAATGTATTTAAACTCTAAAAACAGCAGTTATCAGTTCCAGAAATTTGATCTGGATTTTGATTTGAGTGATTTTCAGCTGGGCCTGCAGGAAAATTTAAGTCAAAGAGTTAATGAAAGCAGTTTTGGTATTTTAGCTCAGAACAAACAATTTCAGCTCAATATTGATTCCCTGAATTATCAACAGAATTACAGTCATCCTCAGGGTAAAAGTCAATTAAACTTAAAATCAAATTTAATTGATGCCGATTTAAATGCTGAATTTAATTTGAATAATGAAATTCCATATATTAGTAATTCGCTGCTTAAATTCAAGTCCAAAAATCAATCTGTAGAACAGTTACTGCTTTTTGCCCAACTTTTATATGGAGATAGTTTTAAACAGGATGATGAAGGTTATTATTATATTGAAAGCTGGGGAAGCCTGGATAATTTGAAGTTTGAATAAAGTTTAACTTTACAACTCAACTTTAAAATGCTAAAATATAAATAGAAAATTGAATATAACTAACGAGGATGGGTGAAATTCCCTACCGGTGGTAAAAGTCCACAAGTCCATTTGGGATTGATCTGATGAAATGCAGAACCGACAGTAAAGTCTGGAAGGGAGTTAGATTATAAATTTATTAATCTAATTTATTTTGTTTAATAATGGGCAAATTTGTTCATTAGTGGGCAAAATTATATTTTGATAAATTTAGTTTAGGTATTTTTGATTATTAAGTCCTTCCAGTACTGGAGGGACTTTTTCTTTTTTAAAGGATGTTTATTAGAAAGAAAAGATTAATAATAACTACTAAAATGAAAAAATTTTAGAAGACTGGGGGTATAAAATGCAAGATTTTTCGATTGATGATCAAAAATACATGGCAAGAGCTTTAAATCTTGCCCGGCAGGGAGAGGGTAGCACTTCGCCCAATCCTATGGTAGGTGCTGTTGTGGTTAAAAATGGAGAAATTATTGGGGAGGGTTTTCATCATAAATATGGTGGTCCTCATGCTGAAGTTTATGCACTTCAAGCTGCAGGAGGTGCAGCAGCCGGAGCAGATATCTATGTCAATCTGGAACCCTGCAGTCATTACGGTAAAACACCTCCCTGTGCTCAAAAGCTTATTGATTCAGGGATAAAAAGGGCTGTAATTGCCATGATTGATCCCAATCCTGAAGTTGCTGGTAGAGGAATAAAAATGTTAAGAGAAGCAGGAATTAAAGTTGAAGTAGGACTATTAGAAGAGAAAGCTCAAAGACTAAATGAAAGTTTTTTGAAATATATTCAAAGTGACTATCCTTTTGTTTATTTAAAAAAAGCTCAGACTCTTGATGGTTATATAGCAAGCAGTACTGGAGATTCCAAATGGATAACTAATTCCAGAGCCAGACTGGAAGGTCACCGACTAAGGCATCGGGTCGATGCAATTATGGTTGGAATTGGGACAGTTCTGGCTGATAATCCTTCTTTAACTGCCAGACTGGAGGCAAAGAATGGAATTGATCCACTTAGAATAATCCTGGATCCAATGCTTGATATTCCAATGGATGCCCGAGTTATCAACCAGAAATCCAGAGCAGATACTTTAATTATCTGTGCCGAAAATTTTCCTCCTGCCAGAGCTGTCGAGGCTCTTGAAAAAAAAGAAATTTTAGCCCAAAAAGAGAAAGTCCAGGTAATGAGTTTTAAAACCGGAGCTGATAATTATTTTAGACTCAAAGATCTCTTGCAAACTCTGCATGACCATAAAATTAGCAGTATTTTAGTTGAAGGAGGAGCCAGATTGAGTCATACTTTTCTAAAAGAAAAGCTGGTGGATAAATTTTATTATTTTATTGCTCCCAAAATTTATGGAGGCAGTGATGGAATTGCTGCCTTTTGGGGCAGTGGCCCAAAAATGATGGCAGATGCAGTAGAGCTTAAGATAATTGAACAGAAAAATTTGGGAGATAATCTATTATTTATAGCCGAAAAGATGCACGATCAGAAGGAAAACTAATTATGGTTAATCTCATTTAACGGGAGGTGTAACTATTGTTTACTGGAATCATTCAGGAAAAAGGATATTTTTTGCGCAGATTTAAAGGCAGTGGCAGCTATCAGCTGGAAATTAAGGCAGATAAAGTTTTAAATAATATTAAAAAAGGGGATAGCATTGCTGTTAATGGTGTCTGCCTGACAGTTGTTGATTTTGGTCAGGATTATTTTAGAGCGGATGTTATGCCGGAGACTCTTAAGGCTACTAATTTAGGTGATTTAAAACAGTCTGAAGCTGTAAATTTAGAACAATCTTTAAAACCGGATGACTTTATTGGTGGTCATTTTGTTACCGGTCATGTCGACAGTACTGCTGCTGTCAGATCAATAAAAAGTGAAGCTAATGCAAAAATTATCAATCTGCAAGTTAATGAGCAGCTTGAAAAATTTATTGTAGATAAAGGTTCTGTGGCTATAAATGGAGTCAGTCTGACAGTGATGGAGATCAAAAGTGGTATTTTAAAAATTTCGCTAATCCCGGAAAGTTGGTCTCAGACAAATCTCTCTCAGCTGGATCCAGGTGACAGTGTCAATATTGAAACAGATATGCTGGGAAAATATGTTTATAAATTGCTTGGAAATATCAGCAATCAAAAAGATGAAAAGTCAAAAATATCAGCAGAATTCTTAGCTGAAAATGGTTTTTTCTAATTTTTAAAATTATCAATAAAACAATTAATCTTTATAGAAATAGTAAAAGCATAGAAATAATAAAAGCAAATATTTGTCCGAAAGGAGAATTGAAATGGATAAAATAGAGGCTGCAGTAGAAGATATTAAGGCTGGTAAAATGATAGTGGTAGTTGACGATGAAGACCGAGAAAATGAGGGTGATTTATTAATGGCAGCAGAGAAAGTTGATAAAGAGGCCATTAATTTTATGATCAAAGAAGCCAGGGGCTTAGTCTGTACTCCATTGGAAAAAGAGACAGTTGATAGCCTTGGTTTACCAATGATGGTAGAAAATAATACCGAAACACACGGTACTGCTTTTACAGTTTCTGTTGATCATAAAGATGTTACAACAGGCATTTCAGCTCAGGAAAGAGCCCATACAATTCAGCAGCTTGTCAGATCCAGTGTAAAAGCAGATGATTTTATGCGTCCGGGCCATGTGTTCCCCTTAATTGCTAAAAAAGGCGGAGTTTTAAGAAGAGCCGGTCACACTGAAGCAGCAGTTGATCTGGCCAGACTGGCAGGGTTAAAGCCTGCAGGTGTAATCTGTGAGATTATCAAGGAAGATGGAGAGATGGGGCGTCTGCCTTATCTAAAGAAATTTGCTAAAAAACATAATTTAAAGTTAATTTCCATTGAAGACTTAATTAAATATAGAAAAGAAAAAGATAAGCTAATTGAAATGGCCGCTGAAGCCAAACTGCCCACAGACTTTGGTGAATTCAGAATCAAAGTATTTACTACCAGAGTTGATGATAAAGAGCATATTGCAATTATTAAAGGTGATATAAGAAATAAAAAAAATGTTCTGGTTCGAGTACATTCTCAGTGTATTACAGGAGATATCTTTGCTTCCAGAAGGTGCGACTGTGGTGAACAGCTGGCAGCAGCCTTAAAGTTAATTGAAACGGAAGGTAGAGGAGTTGTATTATATATGAGGCAGGAAGGACGCGGTATTGGACTTGCCAATAAAATTAAAGCCTATCAACTTCAAGATCAGGGGATGGATACTGTAGAAGCCAATGTGGCTCTCGGCTTTGACCCGGATTTAAGAGATTATGGTATCGGAGCTCAGATTCTTTCTGAACTGGGACTTTCAACTATCCGTCTGCTGACAAATAATCCAACTAAAATTGTGGGGCTTGAAGGTTATGGTCTCAAAGTAACTGAGAGAGTACCATTAGAAATTGATCCTAACCAAGAAAACGAGTTTTATCTTAAGGTAAAAAAAGATAAGATGGGTCACCTTCTGGATTTATAGGTAATTATTTTACCAATTTAGAAGAAACTATTCACAAAAGGAGAATGATAAAATATGAAAAAATTTGAAGGAAAATTAAATGCGCAGGGAATGAAAACAGCAATTGTTGTTGGCAGATTTAATGAATTTATTTCCGGTAAATTGCTTGAAGGGGCAGTTGATGCTTTAAAAAGACATGGAATTGATGAAAATCATATTGATGTAGCCTGGGTTCCAGGAGCATTTGAAATCCCTCTGACTGCAAAGAAGTTAGCTGCCCAAAAAGATTATGACGGGGTAATTGCACTGGGAGCAGTTATTAGAGGTGAAACTCCTCATTTTGATTATGTAGCAGCAGAGGTTGCAAAAGGAGTTGCTAAGGCGGGACTGGATACAGAAAAACCGGTGATTTTTGGTGTGCTGACAACAGATACAATTGAGCAGGCGATTTCTCGAGCAGGTACGAAAGCCGGCAATAAAGGTTATGATGCAGCAGTTTCTTTGATCGAAATGGTTAATTTATTTAAGGAAATTGATTAATATCCTGTAATTTGTTAAATTTATAGACTGAAAAAGTTTGTAATATAATATTTTTAGTTTTATCCTCTTTAGAATTTAGTTGTAATATTTTTCTAAAGGGGATTTTTTTATTGGAAAAATTTTATGATTAATTTTTATTGATTTAAAGAGCAGGATTCGATATACTATAACATGTATAATATTAATAATAAAGGTAGGTTAGAAGATGACAAAAAGATCTTTGAGGAGTTTTTTAAAAGATGAAATCAAAGAGATAAAAATCAATAATTATATAAATGATAAACTCCTAATCATTTTAAATGTTTTATATATTTTCTTTGCAATTTTTTTAATACTCAGTAATTCTATAAATTTAAACAATTTTGCACTTTCTGCAGATACACTGCGGGGAATAATTGTCCAGCTACAAATAATTATATTACTTTATTTAACCTTTAATTTTGCTGCGGGAGGTTTTATTTCTGCACTGATTTTAAATGTTTTTTCTGTTTTTTCCTTTGCCACAGTAATGATTATTAAAAAATCAATCTTTCTTTTACCAGCTCTGATCGGGTATTTGACAATCCTGATTATTATGTATTTGATTTTTGATTATCAGCAGGAAATAAATTTAAGAGTCAACCAGTTAAAAAAAGAAAAGAAAAAGCTGCAATATATGGCTTATTATGATAATTTAACAGAAATAGCTAATAGAGAAATGCTAATTGAAAGACTTGACTATCTTTCTTCTATGTCAGAAACTGAAAAAATTAATTATAAATTAATATTTGTGGATTTTAAAAACTTTAAAAAAATTAATGATTCCTGGGGTTATGAAACTGGAGATTATATTTTACAGGAAATAGCTTTTAGACTTCAAAAGTGTCTGGATGAAAATGATCTTCCAGCTCGATTGGGTGGAGACGAATTTGCTGTAATTGTTCAGCGAGAATTGTCCGAAAAAAATTTAAAAAGATATATTAGAAAAATAAAAAGAGAACTTGAAAGACCATACAGATGTGAAGGTAGAGAAATTACTTTAAACAGTAATTTTGGTGTTTCATCTTATCCTAAAGATGGCAAAAACAGTAAAGAAATTATTAGAAGTGCTGATATAGCTATCTATAAGGCTAAAACTAGTATTGATAAAGAAATCGAGTTTTTTGCCAGAAATATGGAAAAAGACGTTGTAGCCGGAGTACAGATGGAAGATTCTCTTAAAAAAGCAATTAAAGATGAAGAATTTCATTTATTATTTCAACCTCAGTATCAAATCGATGGAGAAAAGTTGAGAGGTTTCGAAACATTAATCAGATGGCATTCTCCAGAACAGGGGACAATTAGTCCAGGACGTTTTATTCCGATTGCCGAAAAAACAGGTTTGATTAAAGAGATTGGAGAATGGGTCATAAAAACTTCCATTAATAAATTTAGATCTCTCAATGGTAGATTTAAAGATGAACCGGTTCTCTCAATCAATATTTCTGTTGTTCAGCTAACAGATCCTCATTTTATCGAGCAGATTACAGAAATTATAAGTCAGGAAAAAATTGAAGGATTTAAACTTGAATTTGAAATAACCGAATCACTTTTTATTTCTGATCAGGAATATGTAATTGATGTTTTATATAAATTAAAAGAACTGGGAATTAGTATTGCAATGGATGATTTTGGAACTGGCTATGCTTCTTTGAGTTATTTGCAGCATATTCCACTTGATATTTTAAAGATTGACAAGGTATTTATCGATTTAATTTCTCAAACCCAGGAAAGTGAGAAGATGATGGTCCCTCCAATAATTGAGATGGCTCATCAGTGGGGAATCAGGGTTATTGCGGAAGGTGTGGAAACTGTAGAACAACTTCATTATTTAGAAGACCATAATTGTGATTATTTACAGGGTTTCCTTTTAAATAGACCCTTGAGTGAATATCAGATATCGCGAACTTTTTGATCGTTAATTTTTCTCTTTTGCAGACTTTTTAAGAGCAGATAGGTAGTTAACAAATAAGTTGATCTGACAATCAAGAAAAGAAAAAAAATTAAACTGGAGTGATTATAATGTCAAATATTAACTGGAAAAAATTACTTAGTGGTACTGATGTAAGAGGTAAGGCAATTGCGACCGAAAATGAAGAAGCTAATTTAACTGCAGAAGTGGCAGTGGGAATAGGATTTTCTTTTGTCAGCTGGCTTAAAGATAATTTAGATCAAAAACAGCAGAAGCTTAAAGTAGCAATCGGTCATGACTCCAGGTTGAGTGCCGAAAAGCTTAAAGATGCTCTTGCCTGTGGGATGGAATTGGCGGGAGCCAGAGTTTATAGTACCGGTTTGGCTTCTACTCCTGCAATGTTTATGTCAACTTTATTAGATGGTCATCAGTATGATGGAGCAATAATGATTACAGCCAGCCATTTGCCCTATGATAAAAATGGATTTAAGTTTTTTACTCGTAAGGGAGGGTTGGAAAAAGAAAATGTTATTGAAATTCTTAACCTGGCAGCTGAGAGAGAAAGTGAATTTTTAAACAGTAAAGCTACAAATCCTGAAGAAATAAATGAAATTGATTTAATATCTGATTATGCTGAACATATAAAAAGTATTATTCGCAAAAATCTAAGCCCGAAGGTTGACCAAAAACAACCCCTTGCTGATTTTAAAATTGTAGTGGATGCAGGAAATGGTTCGGGTGGATTTTTTACTGACAAAATTCTTAAAAGTCTGGGTGCGGATACTGAAGGTAGTAAATTTTTGGAGCCTGATGGTAATTTTCCTAATCATGCGCCTAATCCTGAAGATAAAGAGGCAATGCATTCAATTCAGCAGACTGTGCTTGCAAATGAAGCTGATTTAGGAATTATTTTTGATACTGATGTTGATAGAGCAGCGGTAGTAGACAGCAGTGGTCAGGAAATCAACCGGAATAAATTAATAGCACTGGCTGCAGCTATAGTTTTAGAAAAAAATCCAGGTGCAACTATTGTTACCGACTCTGTAACTTCAGTTGGTCTTAAAGATTTTATTGAAAATAAGCTGGGAGGAGTTCACCACCGCTTTAAGAGGGGATATAAAAATGTGATTAATGAAGCCAAAAGGCTGGAAAGTGAAGGTATTAAGGCACCACTTGCTATAGAAACTTCCGGTCATGCAGCTTTTAAAGAAAATTATTTTCTTGATGATGGTGCCTATCTGGTAGCAAAAGTTCTGATTAAAATGGCTAATTTAAAAGCGGAAGAAAGCAGAAAGATCGGGGATCTTATTTCAGAGCTTAGTGAAGCAGAAATTAAAGAGGAATATAGAATGACAATCCAGCTTGATGATTTTAAGGAATATGGACAGCAGATTCTTAGAGATTTAAAAGATTACATTCAGGATATAGATAACTGGGTAATCGCACCTAAAAACTATCAGGGGGTTAGAGTAAACTGTGGTGATAATGACTGGTTTTTATTGAGAATGTCACTGCATGATCCGGTTTTAGTTTTAAATGTTGAATGTGATAAAAAAGAAAGTCTGGATTATATTTTAGAAAAACTAAAGGTGTTTTTGGATAATTACAGCAGTGTGAATGCTGAAACTTTAAAATAATGTCTTTAAAAGTCAATTATTTATTAGTTTAAAATTTAATAGCTTGTAATCAAGATTTTAAGAGGAGGTAAATAATGAAATACAGATATCTTGGAAACTCTAATTTGAAAGTTTCTGCAGTTGGTCTGGGAACCTGGGCTTATGGTAATGACACATTTGGTAAAGTTGAAGATCAGCAGTCGATTAAAGCCATCCGAGCTGCTGTGGAAGCGGGAATTACTTTGATTGATACTGCTCCAGCTTATGGGGCAGGACACGCTGAAAAAGTTGTTGGGAGAGCAATTGAGGGAATAAGAGATAAAGTAGTTATTGCCACAAAGTGCGGAACTCATCGTGATGGCTCAAAATATGTTAGAGATTTAAGTCCAAAAAGAATCAGAAAAGAAATGGAAGCTTCATTGACAAGATTAAATGTAGAACAGATTGATCTTTATCAGATTCACTGGCCGGATCCAGATACTCCTTTAGAAGAAAGTGTTGAAGAACTTTTAAAGTTAAAAAAGGAAGGTAAATTTAAGTATCTGGGTGTCTGTAATTTTGGAATAGAATTGATTGAAGATATTTCTGAAATGACTGATATAATATCACTGCAGCCACAGTACTCGCTTTTAAAAAGGGATGTTGAAGCAGAGATATTACCCTATTTAGTTGAGAATAATTTTGGTTCCTTGAGTTATGGGACTCTTGGAGGCGGTATATTAAGCGGAAAATATCAAGAAAGACCGGAGTTTGAAGATGAAAAAGATAACAGAGCTGGATTTTATCCCTTTTTTAGAGAAGAAAACTGGCCTCAGACTCGAAGTTTAATCAGTTTACTTGAAGAAATTGCTACTGCTCACAATCAATCTCCTGCTCAGGTAGCAATTAACTGGGCAATTAATAGAGCTGGAATAACTACAGCCTTAGTTGGAGCAAAAACTGAAAAGCAGGCCCGAGAAAATGCTGAAGCATCAGATTTTGATTTAACTAAAGCGGAAATGGATGCTCTGGCAGCAGAGTCGGATAATGTCATTAAAAATTTAAATTATTAAGTATTTTAAAGTCCTGAGTTAATTAACTCAGGACTTTAATACAGTTTAATACAGTTAGAATAATTATATTTTATAAATTATTGATCTTTTTCAGCTTCTTCCTTTGTGCTTTCTTTTTTCTCTTTAGCTGCTTCAATTTTTTCAATTAAGGAAGGAACTTTTTCTATTAATTTATCAAGTGAATTTTTATTTTTTACGGGCATCATTTCTACTTCACTGCCTCTAATAACCAGGATTGCATCAGGCGAAATCTTACAGCCAACTCCACCCCCACCGCCGCCCGATTTATCTTCTTCCCCAATACCTCCACCAAGACCAAAGGAAGCAGTTATTATTGGAATTAACTTTACTTCTCCTACCTCAATTATTTCTCCAACAACTGTTTCAGTCTTCAAAAAATTATCAAGTTTATCATACATTTTTTCCATAACTTTTTCAGTACTTTGCATCAAAATCACCCTTTCTTAGAATTTGATTGATATAAACGCCAGAAAATTTTAAGACTTTTTAACGAAAAGATAAACTTTAATATGTGGTAGATAATTTCTCCAGGTCTAATTTTACCCCCGATTGAACCATCTGCCTCAAAAATCACCTCCTGCCAGTTAACTTCAACTTTAATATTCGGATAATCAAACACTTCTTTAAAAGTATAGTAGTAGGCCAGGAAAAGACCATTATAGTAGGGATCCTCAAAAGAGAATAATAAATTTAATTTTAAATAATCTGCTTTTAATATTTTAATTATATCCAGTATAAATTTAAACAAATGACTAAAATTTTCTTTATTTATCAATTTATAATCAAAATTTAAAGATGATTTATTTTTTGGTTTTTTTACTTTATCGTTTTTAGAAACGGCTTGTTTAATTTTAGATCCGGGAAATTTTCTGGCTTGTTTTTCTGTTGATTTTCTTTTGCTGTTTTTATTAAGTTTAATTCTCTTTTTAAAATTTAAAATTTCAATTAATAGTATTTGATTTTTTCCTGTACTACTAAATTTAATTTTTATAAATATTAATAAGAGAGAGAGGCTGTAAGTAAATTTTTGTTGATATTTAAAACTAAAGCTGTAGTAGTAGGGAATAATAAGAAGAATCAATAGAAAGAAAATTAAGAATATTATAAATAAAAATAAAATCTGAATCAATTTTTTCCCTCCTTTACACAATAATATTATATAGTCCTTTGTATAATGTCTAAAGCCCGAAATAACAGGGCTCATGACATAAATTTTTGGTGACTTCCTCCTTAAAATATGGTATAATATAGTTAGAGATACTAAAAATACCACAAACCAAAAGGAGGAAATCATAATGTCTTTTAATTCTAAAAAGCAATTATCTTTCGGTGATCTTTATCAACAGGCCAAAGATTGGGCTCAAAATGACAAGCCTCAATTCCTTGAAATGCTTGATCAATATCTTGATTTATCTGAATTTATTCCTGCCAATTTCTATACTGCTTACTACAAATATTTTGGTAGAAAAAGAGAATATGATCTAGAATCGATGCTTTCTGCATTTATTCTGCAAAAAATACTGGGAATTCCAACTCTTGTGCTCTTAGTTAATATTTTTGCTTTAAGCAGTGACTTAAGAGATTTCTGTGGTTTTAAATCTATTCCTGATATCTCTCAGTTTTCTCGTTTTAAAACAAAGTTTGAAGACCACTTAGAAGATCTTTTCTATCATCTTGTTGATGTTACTGAACCTCTTTGCAGAAAAATTGATCCTCTAAAATCTGATCTTTTTATCTATGACACAACTGGTTTTGAACCCTATGTGACTGAAAACAATCCTAAATACATAAACAATATCATTCGCAGACTTAAAAACATCTACAGAAACGATAAAAATGTTAATATATATGCTTTCGCTTATCAGTCTATGCCTTCTTCTGCTCAGGTTAATCAAGAGATAAAACAGCTCTACATTAACGGCCATTTCTGCTATGTCTACAAAGCAGGTATTGTCACTAATGGGCTTGGAGTTATCCGTCACATCTCCTTTTTTGATGATGAATTTAAAGATAATCACCCTGAAGTACCTGTTGAGAAAAAATCTGACTCACCTGATGAAGACAAATCTATTGGTGACTCAACTTCTTTAAAACCAGTTTTAGAAGATTATTTTAATCTTCATAATCATCATTACTCCACTTTTATTGCTGACTCTGCCTTTGACAGTTATCAGACTTATCCCTTTTTAATTAAGGATTTTGGCTTTGATAAAGCAGTCATTCCACTTAATTCTAGAAATACTAAATCAGATCTACCACAGCCAGAATACAATGAAAATGGCTGGCCTTTATGTCCTAAAGATTCTTCGTTGCCAATGAAACCTAATGGCTGGTGTCGTGGTAAAAACCGCAGCCCCAGATTTAAGTTTGTCTGTCCTAAAATCAATTACAAGGGTGGTAAAAGAAACTGCTACTGTGAAGAACCCTGCACTGACTCCAATTACGGTAGAGTTACCTATACATATCCTGACCAGGATTTAAGAACTTATCCTGGCATCATTAGAGATACAGATGACTGGATAGACCTCTACAAAAAACGGGGAGTTGTTGAACAGACAATTAACTATTTTAAAGATGCCATGGTTACTGGCAATCTAAAAACTCAGAATCTAAAGAGTATTAAAACCGATGTTTTTCTAGCTGGAATCACTCAGCTTTTAACATTGATCTTAGCTGATAAAATGGATAAACCAGAAAATATTAGATCTTTAAGATCACTAATTGCTTAGAATTTAAATCTTTTAATATCTTTTTTAAAAACCTGTATTCATAGGTTTATTTTGTCATGCCTAATTTTATTAGAACATTTTCTTATTTAATTTTTAAATTCTTAAAATTTAATTCAACCCATTAATTACATTTTTTTACTATTTTTTTTGCCTATTTTGCAAACACCTAACAATAATATTATACATAAAAAAACTTGATTTGTATAGTGATTTTTCTAACATGTTTTGCGGTTAGATGTGATAAAAATCTATTTTTAGTAATTTAATTATTTAAAAAGAAATCTGTTATTTAATAGACATCAACTGTTACTTTCGATATAATAATTTATAGTTATTAAATAATCAGTATTAAGAATAAATTTTAGTGGAGGTAGAGAGTATGGAGTATATTAGTACTAGAGAAAATTACAGAAGTGTGAGTTCAGCAGAAGCCATCAGTCTGGGGATGGTTCCCGCAGGAGGTCTTTTTGTTCCTGAAAAAATACCAGAGTTAAATTTAGATCAAATTCTGGCAAAAAGGGATGCAAATTATCAGGAGCTCGCCAGCTGGGTTTTTGATAAATTTTTAACTGATTTTAGTAAAAAAGAAATTAAAGAAGCTGTTGAGGCCGCTTATAAAGAAGAAAGTTTTCCACCTGCTGCTAAAACACCACTTGTTAAGTTAAATAGTAATACTTTTATTCTGGAGCTCTGGCACGGGCCGACTGCAGCATTTAAGGATATGGCTCTGCAGATCCTGCCCCAGCTGCTGGTCCGCTCAGTTAAAAAATTAGGAGTAAAAAAAGAAATAGTAATTCTGGTTGCAACATCTGGAGACACAGGTAAGGCTGCTCTGGAGGGTTTTAAGGATGTTGAAGGAGTAAAAATAATTGTTTTTTATCCTGAGACTGGTGTCAGCAGAGTCCAGGAAGATCAGATGAAAACAACTGGAGGCAGCAACACAGAAGTAGTTTCTTTAAAAGGTAATTTTGATGACTGTCAGACTGCAGTAAAAAATATTTTTGCAGACCAGGATTTTAAAAAGAAGCTGGAAGCTAATAATTATCAATTTTCTTCAGCTAATTCGATTAACTGGGGTAGACTTTTACCACAAATAGTATATTACTTTAAAGCCTATTTTGATCTTTTAAATAAAACTGAAATTAAGGCTGGCGAAGAAATTAATATTGCTGTTCCAACTGGTAATTTTGGTAATATACTGGCAGCATACTATGCTTATCGGATGGGACTGCCAGTTAATAAATTTATCTGTGCTTCCAATGACAATAAAGTGCTGACAGATTTTTTAGAAACAGGCCTCTATGATACTGAACGTGAATTCAAAAAAACAATTAGTCCATCAATGGATATATTAATTTCATCCAATTTGGAGCGCTTTCTTTTTGAGATAACCGGCCATGATAGTGACAGAATCAATCAGTGGTATCAAAAGTTGCAGCAGGAAAACAAATTTGAAATAGACCGAGAAACTCTGTCAGCAATAAAAGATTTATTTGTTGGTCAGTATTCCACTGAAGATGAAGCCCGAAAAACAATTCGTAATGTTTTTCAGAAGTTTAATTATTTAATTGATCCTCATACAGCTGTAGGAATAAACTCTCTGGTTAAGTATCGTAGTCAGAGTGCTGACCAGAAAAATGCTGTTGTTGACTCTACTGCCAGCCCTTATAAATTTAGCAGAGCAGTTCTGGAATCATTAAAAGAAAAAGATATTGTTAAGGATGAGTACCGAATAATTGAGGAACTGGAACAATTAACTTCAACAAAAATTCATCGTGGACTTGAGGGTCTGGAAACAATGGAGATCAAACATCAGCAAAATTGCAAAAAAGATGAGGTAAAAGCAAAAATAGCAGAGATTTTAAATATCTAATTAACTGGATTGGTGGTCCGGTAATTACAATCTATGGGGTTCTGGCTGGACATTTAAATAGTGCTGGTAATACGCAATCTGCTTTATTCGGTAATCTTTTTTCTCAAAAGTTGATAAAACTTGGTTTGAGCTATCTGCTCGGGGTCTATTTTAAGCTTGGTCTTCTGGGGTTTTTATTGCACTTCCTGCTGATTTTTTGGGAAGAGCTCTCTGGGTTAGCCGCAAATATCTGAGTGATGACTGGATTGAAGAAGTCAATTTTATGATTTCTGAAAGAAGAAGTCAGAATAATAATCCATAATTTTAAAATAAAAAAAGAATAAGCAGGCAATTATTACATATTGCAGTCAGGTTAAATTTTGAAAGGAGAGCTATAAAAAATGGATTTTGTTAAAGCTGAGATCAAAGAAATACCTGATATTATGAATATCATTAAAAATGCCCAAAAATATCTAGAAGAGGAGGGGATAGATCAGTGGCAGAACAATTATCCTAATCCAGAGACTTTAGTAAATGATATTAATAATCAAAATTCATATTTAATTAAAAAGGAGAACAAAATAATTGCTACCGCTGCAATTATTTTCGGAGAAGATCCTACTTATAATTTAATTGAAAACGGGGAATGGATTTCTAAAGGTCTATATGGGGTGATCCATCGAGCAGCAGTTGCACCAGAGTATAGAGGTCGGGGGATTATTTCTCTAATTTTTAAAAAAACATTTCAAATGGGGTTAGATCTTGGGGCCAAAAGTATTCGCATTGACACTCATCAGGATAATAGTTCTATGCAGCGGGCAGTAAAAAAAGCAGGTTTTAAATACTGTGGCATTATTTATACTAAAGATGGTAGTAAAAGACTGGCTTACGAAAGATTAATTGGGAGGTAGTTGATGAAAGATTTAAAATATTTACAGCTTTTAGCAGATCAATTTCCAAATATACCGGCTGTCAGCACAGAAATTATAAATTTAAAAGCGATTTTAAATTTGCCAAAAAGTACCGAACATTTTTTAACTGATTTACACGGAGAAGCTGAGGCATTTAAGTATATGCTGAAAACTGCCTCAGGAGTAATTGAGTATAAGATTGATCAGATTTTTTCTGACAGTTTAACCGATACAGAAAAAAGAGAATTAGCTACATTAATATTTTATCCTAAATCAAAGATGAAAGAACTGCATGCACGAGGAGGAATTCCACCTGAGTGGTATAAAGAGGCCCTGGATTATATGGTCAGAATTTCTCAGGAAGTTTCTTCAATTTATACTCGCTCTAAGGTGCGAAAGGCTCTGCCGGAAGAATTTGCTTATATTATTGAAGAGCTTTTACATATAAAAAAAGGCGATCCCAATAAAAAAGACTATAAGGATCAGATTTTAACAACAATTATCGAAATCGATCAGGCAGAAAATTTTATTATATCTCTTTCTGAATTAATACAGAGTTTTGCAGTTGATAAACTGCACATTATTGGTGATATTTTTGACCGTGGTCCGGCACCTGATGTGATTATGAATGTTTTAAAAAATCACCATAATGTTGATATTCAGTGGGGAAATCACGATATCCTTTGGATGGGAGCAGCTCTGGGTCAGAAATCTTTAATTGCTACTGCTTTAAGAATTGCACTTCGCTATGGTAATCTTGAGTTTTTAGAAGAGGGTTATGGAATTAACATGAGGCCCCTGGCCAGATTCGCCATGAGTAACTATCAAAAAGTTAATTCGGAAATTTTTAAACCTAAGTTAATTGAACGAGAGCTGGATCAGGATGAAATAAATATAATGACCCAGATGCATAAGGCAATTGCTGTTATTCAATTTAAACTGGAAGGACAGCTGATAAAAAAGAGGCCTGAATTTAAAATGAATGAGGCTTTATATTTAGAAAAAATTGACTATCAAAAAGGTATTATTGTTCTTAATGGCAAAGAGTATAAATTAACTGATTCTGATTTTCCAACTATTGATCCCCAGGATCCCTATCGCTTGAGCAGCTGGGAGGAAGAGGTTATAGAACAGCTTCGTTATTCATTTAGAAATAATGATCGATTGAAAGCTGACATACGTTTTCTTTTTAATAATGGCAATATGTACAGAAAATATAATGGTAATTTGCTTTTTCATGGCTGCCTGCCGATGAATGAAGAGGGCAGCTTTTCTGCAATCGAAGTTGAGGGCAAGAAATACAGTGGAAAAAATCTAATGGATTTTTTCGATGATGTTATTCGGCGCAGTTATTCTAATCCGGACAGTAATCATAATTTTAAAGACTGGCTCTGGTACCTCTGGCGGGGTGAGCTGTCCCCATTATTTGGTAAAGAGAAAATGACAACTTTTCTCCGCTACTTTACTGAGGAAGATAAATCGGAGCTTTATCTGGAAAAGAAAAACCCTTACTATCAGGCCAGAGAGAAAGAATATATCTGCAAAAAGATTTTGGCTGAGTTTGGACTTAATCCGGAAACCGGACATATTATTAATGGTCATACTCCGGTAGCAGAAAAAAAGGGAGAAAGTCCAATTAAGGGAAATGGAAGACTATTAGTAATTGATGGCGGTATTTCTGCAGCCTACCATGAAAAAACTGGAATAGCAGGCTATACCTTAACTTATAGTAATACTAAAATGCGGTTGATATCTCATGAACCTTTTATTAGCAAAAAAAATGCCCTGCATAAAGATAGCAGGGACACAATTTCAGCAACAGATGTATTGAGATTTGAGAAACCACAAAAAATAGCTGATACAGATATTGGTAAAAAGCTGGGAGAAGATGTCAAGTATTTAATGCAGCTTCTTACCGCCTATCAGGATGGAATCATCAAGGAAAAATACCCTGGTTAAAATTTTTAAATTACTGTTAAAGTTACTATAGCTTTAGAGATTTATTGCTTTTTAAATATTTAAGAATTTAAATTTTCATAAGTTTCTTCAGCTAAATAAGAACTTCGCACATGAGGACCGGAGGAAACTGATTTAAAGCCAAGTTTAAGAGCTTTTTCTTTAAATTCTTCAAATTGCTCCGGTCTTATATATTCTGCTACTTCAATATTTTTATTTGTAGGTTGAAGATATTGTCCCATCGTTAATATTTCCACCCCAGCTGCCAGCAGATCTTTCCAGACTGCAGTAAGTTCTTCTTCACTTTCTCCAAGCCCAAGCATCATACCTGATTTAATTATTATTTCTGAATCTCTTTCCGCTACCGTATTTAAAACAGTTAGTGACTGCTGATAATCCGCCTGTGGTCTTACCTTTTGATAAAGGGCAGGTACAGTTTCTACGTTATGATTAAAAATTTCAGGTTTTGCCTTAATAATTTTGTCTAAAGCAGCCTGATTATTGTTAAAATCAGGAGTTAATACTTCTACAGAAACTGACGGTGTTCTTTCTCTAATAGCATTAATTACTCTTACAAACTGTTCTGCACCACCATCTTCAAGGTCATCACGGGTTACTGAAGTAATAACAGCGTGTTTAAGCTTTAGTTTTGCAACAGCTTCTGCCACTCTAGCAGCTTCCTTAAGGTCAACAGCTTCCGGTTTATGATGAGTTACAGAACAGAAACGGCAGTTGCGAGTACAGTACTGGCCCAGAATCATAAAAGTAGCTGTTTTTTTGCTGTAACATTCACCAATGTTAGGACAGCGGGCATTCTGACAGACTGTATTTAATTCTAAATTTTTAAGCATATTGCGGGTTGCCAGCATCCCTTTCTGCAGAGGATCTTTTTGACGCAACCAGCTCGGTAATCTTTTGCGAGCATTTTTATTTATCATTATATTACCACCTTTCAGGATTAATTTATCTCTTATAGGTCCACTTTTTACTTTTATATTTTTCTTCAGCCAGTTTTAAAGCCAGTTTTTTTTCTGATTCAGTTAATTTATCTTTTTCTAAATTGATTTCCAGTGCCTGCTCCAGTCCCTGAGCTAAAGCTCTTTTTAGTTTTTTTTCAGAGAAATAATATCCGGCTTTTTTCAATGAGGTTGATTTAGCTGCAAACACTCTCCGGGCTTTTTCTCGCTGTCTTTCAGAATCATAATTTAAAAATTTAAAAATTTTATCTGCTTCAATTTCAAGTGGAAGAGAGCCATGCTGCAAAATTGTATTATTCTTTCTCCTTTGAGCACTTCCAATCAACTTTTTATTATTTAAAATCACTTCATACCAGGATGGAGCATCAAAACAGGCAGCAGAATGACCACGTGGGGCTTTTTGTCCCTTTTCAACAGCTTTTAACTCTGCCTCAATTCCCAGCTGATTTAAGCCAGCAACAAGACCTCTGCTAATCTGCTGATAACTTTTTTCTATAGAATCAGCCAGCAGTTTATAATCTTCTCTAATTACAATACTATAGGTGAGTTCTCTATCATGTAAAATTGCCCTACCCCCAGTTAAGCGCCGGACAAGATCGATTCCTTGCTGCTGACATTTCTCAAAATTAACTTCTTTTCTAGCCTGCTGAAAATAGCCCAACGAAAGAGCAGCAGGTTTCCAACCATAAAAACGTAAAGTGGGAGGAGTTTCACCCTGACTGTGGATTTTCATGATCGCTTCATCAACTGCCATATTATAGTAGGCATCGTTTTTGTTCTCAATTATAAGCCGCCATTTATGCAAAGTCATCACTCCATTATTGAATTCTTACTCTATTTTATTTATCGCTAATTAATATATTCTATTTAAAATATAGAGGTCCTTTTTTTATTTTATCCTTTTATGTACATGTACATGTGCCTGGCACTTGTCATATTATGTATATATTTATCGAAAGATCCTGTTTTTAGGTCTTTTTCAGCATAGTTTAACAAAAATCGGGTGGTACACGGCACCTGGATGTAAATAAGACAAAATTAAAGATTATAAATTCTGTCATTTATAAAAGCTGCCAGAACTATTTTTCTTTTCCTTGTAATTTAAGTCTTAAGAGAATAAAATTAAATTAGAAATTGAGAAAAGCTATAAAATAAATCTGCATTTAAGTGACATAATTTAATAAGAATGGCATAAGCTTATAATCTGCTTTTTCTTAATTTGAACTATTTCAACATAGTTTGACAAAAATCGGGTGGTACACGGTACCTGAACAGGAATTTTGGCCAAAGGAGTATCAGTTATGAAAATTAGTTCTAGAACTAAAAAGATTATTAAGATCTTAATTAAAAATGAGGATTACATTGTGACTGAGAAAATTGCAGAAAGGTTAGATGTCAGCTCCAGAACGGTTTTGAGAGAACTCAAAAAAGTAGAAAAATGGTTGAGAAGTAATGATATTAAATTGGAAAAGAAAAAAGGTACAGGGATTCGCCTGGACTGTTTGCCAGCTGATAAAACCAGAATTGCAGAACTGCTGGAGTTTGAGGCTGTTGACAGACATTTTACACCTGAAGAAAGAAAAATGATTATTCTTTCCGAGCTTTTAAGAGATCAGAGGCCCAATAAACTTTATACTTTTACCAGGATTTGTAATGTCTCTGAGGCAACAATCAGTCACGATTTAGATGAAATTGAAGGTTGGCTTAAAGAATATCAGATCAAACTGGTCAGAAAGCCAGGATTGGGAGTTTTTCTACAGGGTAAGGAGAGGGAGATCAGAAAGGCAAGTATTAATCTGCTCTATCAGAATTTCAATTTGGAAGAAATTTTACTGATGCTTCAGGATAAGTATTCTGAGCCAGAAAAAAAACTGAGAAAAAATATATCAAAAAATAGGCTCTTAAATCTAATTGGACTTGATACAATTAATTTATTAGATGAATATATCAAAAAACTAGAAAACAAAATGAGTTATCAGCTTGCTGATGATGCCTATGCTGCACTGATGGTACACCTGGCAATTGCTTTAAAGAGGATTAAGGATGGTGAACAAATAACTATTAATCCAGAGATACTGGATAATTTAAAAGGGAAAAAGGAATTTCTAATAGCCAGCGAACTTGTTTCTTCAATCGCAGAGGCCTTTAAAGTAGAAATACCGGAAGCAGAAATCGCTTATGTGACAATGCATTTAATGGGGAGTAAAGGTCGTGGTGGAATTTATAATGACGAAATTTCGATGACCGAAGATTACCATCTGGTTAATATAACAAGAAAAATGATTGAAAAAGCGGAAATAGAGCTTGGAATCTATCTTGAAGATGATGAAGAACTTTTAATTGGGCTGGTCCGGCACCTTGAGCCAACAATTAATCGGATTAAGCTGGAGTTAGATATTCGAAATCCTCTTTTAGAGGAAATAAAAGAAAAATATGCTGAGTTATTTGAAGTTTCAAAAAAATGTGCAGCTATTCTGGCCGAAAAAGAAAAAATTGAAGTTCCTGATTCTGAGGCAGCCTATATTGCAATGCATCTTGGTTCTGCTGTGGAAAGAAAGAGGAAGCCACAGCAAAAATATAGAGCAGCAGTTGCCTGTACAAGCGGCATCGGTGCCTCCAGGCTCTTGGCATCCAGACTAAGCAAAGAATTTAAAAATATAGAAGTAACATCTTTAATTTCAACCTTAGATTTTGACAGGCAGGAAATTGAAAATTTGAATCTTGATCTTATTATTTCGACAGTTGCAATCCCTGAGAGTACAGTTCCGGTAATTGTTGTTAATCCTCTCTTAAATGAAAAGCAGCAGCAGGAAATTAGCGATTTTCTCCTCAAAAACAGGGCTAAAAGCCGGAGAAGGAATAATAAAATTACTTTAAAAGAAAAACTGGAAATGATTAATAATTACAATCAGGGAATACTGGAGGTTTTAAATAACTTTCAGTTAAAAAGTAATTATCAATTTCAAAATATAGAAAAATTAATTGAAGATGCTGCAGCTATCCTGGCCGAAAAACCAGCCAAAAGAAATAAAGTTAAAATGGATTTGAATTTAAGAGAAGAAAAGGGAAGTACAGTTTTAAAACATAATCGGATCATGCTGCTCCACTGCCAGAGCAGTGCAGTTAATGAATTATATTTTGCAGTTATTCGACCTGAGAAAAGCTTTGAACTTGAGGCTGAAAATGAAGATAAAACAGCAATAAATCTTGTTGTTTTAATGGCTGCCCCTCTTAAGGGAAGTACTCAGGGCAGAGAAGTTTTAAGTGAAATCAGTCATTTATTAATTGAAAATCAAAATTTTATCGATGCTGTTAATAGCGGCAGTAGGGAAGAAATTTATTATGGACTGGCAGAACATTTTGATTATTTTTTACAACAAAAAAGTACAGTTCAATATCACAAGGAGGAAAATTAAATGCAGAAAAGTAGTTTTCAGAATAAGGTGCAGAATTTTGGTCGTTTTTTAAGTGGGATGGTAATGCCTAATATTGGTGCTTTTATTGCCTGGGGTTTAATTACGGCCTTTTTTATTCCAACAGGCTGGATTCCAAATGAAGGACTGGCAAGTTTAGTTGGTCCTATGATAACCTATATGCTGCCTGTCTTGATAGCTTTTACTGGTGGGCAGATGGTAGCTGGTAAAAGAGGTGGTGTAATAGGTGTTATTGCTACAATGGGAGTTATTGTTGGTACTGATATTCCAATGTTTATTGGGGCAATGATTTTAGGTCCTTTTGGAGGCTGGGTTATTAAACATATTGATCAGCAGTTTGAAGGAAAGATAAAACCTGGTTTTGAAATGCTGATTAATAACTTTACAGCCGGTATTGTTGGTGGTCTGCTTGCAATCTTTGCTTATCAAATTATTGGTCCTGTTGTAAGCAACTTAAATGAAGTCTTACGGGTAGGAGTAGAATTTTTTGTAAATCGTGGTCTTTTACCTCTGGCTTCAATCTTTATTGAGCCTGCAAAAATTTTATTTTTAAATAATGCAATCAACCATGGTATTTTAAGTCCCTTAGGAGTTCAGCAGGTAGAAGAAGCGGGTAAGTCAATCTTTTTTATGCTGGAAACAAATCCTGGTCCCGGACTTGGAATTCTTTTAGCTTACTGGATTTTCTCGGCGGAGGGAATGGTAAAAGAGTCTGCACCTGGTGCAATAATAATTCACTTTTTTGGTGGAATTCACGAAATATATTTTCCTTATGTTTTAATGAAGCCTTCTCTTTTATTAGCAGTTATAGGTGGTGGAGCCAGCGGGATCTTTACTTTCAGACTATTTAACACTGGTCTTGTAGCAACACCTTCTCCTGGTAGTATTTTTGCCTATCTGGCAATGACACCAAGAGGAAATTATCTAGGTGTATTTGCCGGAATATTAGCTGCTACAGCAGTATCATTTGTAATAGCCTCTGTTTTAATTAAAAGGTCTGTTGCCCGCGGAGATACTATGGAGTTTGAATCAGCCCAGTCTAGGGTAAGAGAGCAAAAGGGTAGAGATTTACACATGGATAAAGCTAATAAAAAGTTAAGTGCCTCAGAAGTAAGTAAAATTGTTTTTGCCTGTGATGCAGGTATGGGTTCCAGTGCAATGGGAGCAGGAAGACTGCGTAAGAAGATAAAAGCAGCCGGACTGGATATTGAAGTTGTCAATAAGGCAATTGATGAAATCCCTCAGGATGCTCAGATAGTAATTACTCATCAGAATTTAACTGAACGAGCAAAACAGAAAGCACCTCAGGCTGAACATATTTCAATACAGGACTTTCTGCAGACTCCTGTTTATGATCAGCTAGTAGAAAGACTGCAGGCAGGAGAAGATGATCAAAAAAAGCAGAGTAAAGCAGTAGAAAAAAAAGAAGCTCAGTCTGCTGCTTTCGTCAATCAAGAAATTTTAAAAAAAGAAAATATAAAACTGGGTTTAGACAGTGTCAAAAGAACTGAGGCTATTAAAATGGCAGGTCAGCTTCTTGTTGACAGCGGTTATGTTGACCAGGATTATGTTAATGCAATGCTGGATCGAGAAGAAGAAATGTCAACATATATTGGTCAGGGGGTTGCAATACCTCATGGTGTGGGAAGTGCTAAAAAGAAAATTAAAAAGACTGGAATTTCAATTTTGCAGTTTCCGGAAGGAGTAAATTTTGAAGGTGAGACAGTCTATCTGGTAATTGCAATTGCAGGTGTAGGTAATGAACATCTCAAGATTCTGGCTAATTTATCGGAATTAATAGAAGAAAATACCACAGCTGAAAAATTAAGAACTACAGATGATATTGACTATATCTACGAAGAATTTACACTTTAAAAATATTAATAAATAAGCAGGCTCCCCTGTTTAGAATGTCTTTAAGAGAAGCTCTAAGCGGGGGAGCAAATTAAAATAATTAATAGGGATTGATAATAATGATCAAAACACTAACTTTAAATCCAGCTTTAGATAAAACCATAATTATAGAAAGTTTTAGAATTAATAATTTAAACCGCATCAAAAAAGTACACAAAGATGCTGGAGGTAAGGGGATTAATGTTTCGAAAATGCTTAAAAACTTAGGTCAGCAGAGCACAGCTGCCGGTCTTTTAGGTGGAGCAGCCGGAAATTTTATTATAAATGAAATTAAAAGCTTAGGTATAAAAACAGAATTTATTAAAACTAGTAGGGAAACTAGAACAAATACTAAAATAGTAGATCCAGTTAATAACACATTTACTGATCTTAATGAATCAGGTTCTCCAATTTCTTTCAGACAAATTGAAGAATTAAAGACAAAACTTTTTACTAATTTAAAAACAGATGATATATTAGTTTTAGCAGGTAGTGTTCCAGCTGGAGTTGATAATGATATTTATTTTGAACTCATTAAAGAAGCTAAAAATAGAAAAATTAAAACTATACTGGATGCAGATGGACCACTATTTGAAGCAGGTATAGAAGCAGCACCCACATTAATTAAACCCAATGAACATGAGCTGGAACTTTATTTTAAAAAAGACTTTAAGGATCTAAAGATGATGATTAGAAAAGCAGAAAGTCTCTTAGATAATGGTATTAAAATGATTATGCTTTCTCTGGGCGAAAATGGGGCAGTATTTATTACAGAGCAGGGGAAATATAAAATTGATCCATTAAAGTTAAATGTAAAAAGCACAGTTGGAGCTGGAGATGCGATGGTCGGTGGACTGGCCTATGCTCTGGAAAATAACCTTAATTTAAGGGAAATGATTAAATTTGCAGCCGCTGCCAGCAGTGCAACACTGTTAAGAGATGGTACAGAAATGGGAAGCCTAAAGGATTTAAAAAGGCTCAAAAAATTAATTAGAATCACTGAAATTTAAAGTATCAGTTTTTTTGAAAGTCGGTCCAAAAAATTTTAAAATTTTTGAAGATGATATTAATAATTATAAATAAGAAGGGTGATTAAAGTAATGAAAACAAGAGCAGTTCGAATATATGGTGAAAATGATCTTAGAATGGAAGAATTTGAACTTCCAGAAATTAAAGACGATGAGATTTTAGCTCGAATAGTCTCCAACAGTATCTGTATGTCAACGTATAAAGCTGTAATTCAGGGAGCTCGTCATAAGCGTGTACCTGACGATGTAGCTGAAAATCCAACAATAACCGGTCACGAATTTGCCGGTGAGATCATTAAAGTTGGTAAAAAGTGGCAGGAACAGTTTAAACCAGGGGATAAATTTGCTGTGCAGCCCGCTCTAAATTATAAAGGAAGTCCCTATGCTCCGGGATATTCTTATAAATACTTTGGCGGAAATACTGAATATACAATTATTCCCCAGGAAGTTATGGAACTGGGATATCTTTTAAAATATGAGGGAGAAGGTTTTTACGAAGCTTCACTTTCAGAACCAATGTCCTGTATTTTAGGTGGTTATCACGCTGTTTATCATACAGAAAGCAACAATTATATTCACAAAATGGGAATTGTAGAAGGTGGAAAGCTTGCTTTACTGGGAGCTGCAGGACCAATGGGATTAGGAGCAGTTGATTATGCTCTACATGCAGAACGCAGACCTTCAGTAGTGGTTGTAACTGACATTAATCAGGAGCGTTTAGACAGAGCAGCTTCCTTATTTACTCAGGAAGAGGCAAAAAAGCAGGGGGTTGAACTTCACTTTGTCAATACGGCTGAAATGGAAGATGTGCCAAAAGAATTAAATGATCTGGTTGGTGGTGAAGGATATGATGATGTTTTTGTTTATGCACCGGTAAGAGAACTGGCAGAACAGGGAGATCAAATACTCGGTAAGGACGGCTGCATGAACTTTTTTGCCGGCCCCAGTGATAAGGAACTATCTGCAGAATTTAATTTGTACAATATTCATTATTCCCCAACACATATTATGGGGTCAACTGGTGGTAATGATGATGATATGCGAGAATCCCTTAAAATGTCAGCAGAGGGTAAATTAAATCCAGCTACAATGATTACTCATATTGGTGGCCTGGACAGTGCAGCTGATACAATTCAAAATTTACCAGGAATTCCGGGCGGGAAAAAATTAATTTATACATCAATTGATATGGAATTGACAGCTTTAGATGATTTTACTAAAAAGGGAGAAGAAGATCCCAGATATGCTGATCTGGCAGAAATTATTGCAAAAAATAATGGACTCTGGTCAGCTGAAGCAGAAAAATATTTGCTTGAAAATTTTACAAAATAAGCAAAAGATGATCAAATATTTATAGTATAAAATTAACAGGAGTGAATTATTATGAAAAAGGCAGAATTCATTTTAGAACATGAAGAAGGTTTTCACGCCAGACCGGCAGGAGTTTTTTCGAAACTGGCCAGTAAATTTAAGGCAGATATTGTACTCTTTAAAAATGAAAATCAGGCAAAAGAATATAATCCTAAAAGTATAATCTCGATTATGACTATGGGTGCAACTCAGAATGATAAAATTACCATTCAGGCAGATGGCAGTGATGAGGAAGAAGCAGTCAGTTCGCTGCTTGAACTGGTAGAAAATGATTTTAAATTAGCTGAGTAGAAGGTAACCGAATATCTGGATGGTTTTCCAGATTACGGGGCTGAATTCAGTTGATTAAAATACTATACAGCAACAATAGGCAAAAACCCCTCATTTTGGACAGGTGAGGGGTTTTTGTATTCAAAATAAAATAATAGCTAAAAAAACAACTTTGAAATATTTAGTTTAGAATAAATTTGTTTGATATATCAGTGGGTGTTATAATGAAAAAGTAATTGAAAAAAATAATAAATGAAAAAACTAATGGGAGCTGAAATATATATTATGAAACTTGCCGATCATTTTCAGATTGATTTTAATTCTAAAGCTTCAAAAGAAGCTGTCATTATAGCTGACAATTTAAAAATTACTGTTTTAACCGATCAAATTTTGCGGCTGGAGTTTGACCCGCAAAAAGAATTTGACAGCCGTCCAACACAGCTTATCTGGCAAAGGAAACTTAAATTACCTGATTTTTCTTATCAGCAGGATGAACAGGAGTTATTAGTAGAAACCAGAAATTTAAAATTGAAATATCAAAAAGATAGTAAAGAATTATCTCAAGATAATTTAAAGATAGATATTAAAGCAAATAATGAAAACTGGTTTTATGGAAAGAAAGATGATCAGAATCTTAAGGGAACTTACAGAACTCTGGATGGAATTGAGGGGGCAGTTGAATTAGAAGAGGGGCTGCTTTCAAAATCAGGCTGGACTCTAATTGATGATACAGCAAGTTTGGTTTTTAATGACACTGGTTGGCTGGAGGCTCGTAATAAAGGAGATGAATATCAGGATTTATATTTTCTGGCCTATGGAGATGACTATCAGAAAATATTGAATGATTTTTCTAAACTTACCGGAGATATTCCCCTACTTCCTCGCTGGGCTTTAGGTAACTGGTGGAGTCGGTACTGGGAGTATTCTGCTCAGGAACTAAAAGAATTGATGCTGGAGTTTGAAGAAAAGGAAATTCCACTTTCAGTCTGTATTATTGATATGGACTGGCATCAGGTCGAAAATAAATATACAAGTGGCTGGACAGGCTACAGCTGGAATCGAGAATTTTTTCCAAAACCAAAGGAATTTATTCATTGGCTGCATAATAGAGGCCTAAAAACTGCCCTTAATCTTCACCCTGCTGATGGAGTTCATCCCCATGAAGAGCAGTATCAACAATTTGCAGAATTTATGCAGCTTGACCCCAAAAGTGAAGAGGGAATTAAATTTGACTTGAGTGATCTTGATTTTATCAATGGCTATTTTAAATTTCTTCATAATCCGCTGGAAGATGAAGACGGAATTGATTTCTGGTGGCTGGACTGGCAGCAGGGGACAGACAGTGGTCTGGAAGGGGTTGATCCACTCTGGGGTCTAAATCATCTTCATTATTACGATCTGGCCCGAAATCTTAACAAGCGCAATTTTATTTTTTCTCGCTGGGGTGGTCTGGGGAGTCATCGCTATCCAATTGGATTTTCTGGAGACACAGTAGTCAGCTGGGATTCGCTTAAATTTCAACCGTACTTCACTGCCACTGCTTCCAATGTGCTTTATGGCTGGTGGAGTCATGATATCGGCGGTCACTGTATGGGAACTGAAGATCCTGAATTATATACCCGCTGGCTGCAGTTTGGAGTTTTCAGCCCGATAATGAGACTTCATTCCACCAAAGACCCTTATCTTGACCGGAGACCCTGGGGCCACGGGGCTGAGGTCTTTGAGATTGCAAAGAAATATATGCAGCTCAGACATCAGCTGATTCCCTATCTTTATACCCATAGCTACAGGGCAAAAGAAACTGCTCTTTCTCTAATCAGACCAATGTACTATCAGGAAAAGTCTGAGCCGGCATATTCACTTCCAGATCAGTACTACTTTGGCAGTGAACTGATTGCAGCTCCATTTTTAAAACCGGCTAATGAAATGACCAATCTAAGTCAGCAGACAGTCTGGCTACCTGAAGGAGAATGGTTTGATTTCTTCAGCGGCGAATATTACGAAGGTGATAGCTGGTATCAGATCTATGGAGATCTCTCAGATTTTCCACTATTTGCAAAAGCCGGAGCGATTATTCCGCTGGCAGGAGAAATTAACTTTGGCGACAGCTCCAATCCAGAAAAGCTAAAAGTAGAAATTTTCCCGGGTGCAGATAATAAATTTGAGCTATTTGAAGATAATGGGGCGGCAGCAGAATCTGAGCTAAAAACAGCCAAAACCACTTTCAAAAATAGCTGGCAGCAGGATCTGCTAATTTTTGAGATTGAGCAACTTCAGGGTGAGGCAGAAGTTATTCCGAGAGACCGCTGTCTGCAGCTTAATTTTAGAAATCTTAGAAGTCCTAAAGTTGAGATAAAATCTGATGGCAAAAAAATTGACTTCAAAAGTAGTTATGATCAAAAAGTAGGAACTTTAAAGCTTGAATTTGATTATGATCCAGAAAAAAGTTATCAGATTAAAATAAAAAATAACAATGAATTAATAGATAAAAAAGATTTACGAGTAGATAAAATCAAAAGAATGCTCAAAAACTTTAAGCTGGAAACAGTAGTCAAAACTGAGCTTGCTCAAAGTATAGAAAAAGCTGCTGCCGATAATATAGGAGCAGAATTCTTAGAGCGTTTTGAAGCTGTGCTTTCGAGCTTGCAAATGAAAACTTTAATTGAAATGCTCTACAGCTGCGGCTCAAGCAGAATTAAGAATGCAGATACAGATCAGCTCCTGATTTTTAAAGGTGATTTAGAAAAGATGAGCTTTAACTTTTCTCAGGCTGCTTTAACAAAAGGACATCACAGGGCAGAAATGAAAAGAGAAAAAGAGGAGATCAAAGATTTCAAGCTGATTGATCTCAAAAATATTAACTCAGATCAGTGGAGCTTGGAAATTAATTACACTGATTTTATTAAAGAGAGATTCACCAATTAAGATATTAAAAGGTCACGCCTGCAAAAAATTTGCAGCTGCGTGACCTTTTTGATTTAAGATAAAAGTATGCAACTATTAAAATCCCCTTTTCTGGCCATCCCAGGGTGGTTCTTTTTCTTTTTTAAATTCATCAACTCCCGGTCCCCCAAGATTATTCAGGCGCCAGACTCCATAGATGTAGCTGATTATTAAAACCACTGAAATCGCAGGCCAGCCAAGTATAATATTAACCCAGGCCAGGTTGAGCACAGCTTCACTAAAAAATAGATTGAGCTGAATTGTAAGCCTCAGTCCAAAATAAATTGCCCAGAAAATTGTGACCTCTCTGTAGGCAGGTTTAACATCATCCCGCCAGAACCAAGCTAAAGGCCAGCCCCGACTCAGATGACTCGCCCAGGCTGCAAGGGGTTTTCCGACCAAAAGGGTAATCAGAGCAGCCAGCAAAAATAGGCTTGAAGAAGTAAGGGCAGGTATAAAATAACTGCTGGCATTATTGCTCAGATAGGCCAGGGAAGAAGCAAAAATAACCCCCACAAGACCTCCCAGAGAATACTTCCAGTTTTCTTTTTTGATGAGCCTTCTTGTAAAATTAAATAAAGCTGTAGTTACAGCCAAAATAACTGCAGGCAGCAGTCCAAAAATAGAGTTGCTGACAGCATAAACCAGAGGTGGCAGCAGTGCATCAAAAGTTTTATTTAAAAAAACAGAGCGTAATTCTTCCAGGATTTCTTCTTTATTTACATCCATTTTTGATCGCCCCTTTATAAGTTATTTAAACTTAAGTTATTTATTCTAAAATCATTATATAAAAAAATCTTTACTTAGGCAAAATTAAAAGGGTTTTGTAATTTAATCTTGAACTATTTAATAAGGTTTATCACTATAATGATTAAGGGTGAGGAGTTATGGACTTGAAAACAAATAAAAATCAAATAATTAACATCTTAACTTATCTTTTTTTATTTATGATTGTTCTAATATTAATTTCAAAATTTAATGCTGGGGGTATTAATGATAGAATAGATTATCTATTTGCTTTTTCATATTTTTTGATTTTTTTCATTATCTATGATAATTTCTTAAAAAATACAGATGACCTAAAGAATCTTTTAATCTGGCTCTTACAGGTAGTATTATATGTAATATTTTTGTTTTTAGAATATTATACAGTAATTAAATTCTTTATTCTATTTCAGGTTCTTTTTGGAGTTATCTCCAGCGGTAAGCAGATTAAAACTTTCAAAAAGCAGAACAAAAAAATTAAATACTTAAGTTTTCACGATGAAATGACCGGTCTCCACAACCGCAGGTTTTTTGAAAATAAGCTTGAAGATTTTAATGATCCTGAAAAGCATAATCTCTCAGTAATTATAGCTGATATTAATAATCTGAAGGTAATTAATGATAATCACGGTCATAAAAAAGGAGATCAGTATATCAAATCTGCTGCCGGGCTGTTAAAATCTGAGCTGAGGCAGAAAGATATTATCTGCAGAATTGGCGGAGACGAATTTGCCATTATTTTACCGGATACTGATCGGAAGGATTGTAATAGGATTATAAAAAGAATTAAGACAAAGGTTAAAAGACATCCAGAAAAATTTTTCAGCATTGCTTTTGGTCACATATATGAAAGTCATAAATATGATACTCTGGAAGAGATGATTAATGCTGCTGATCGAAAAATGTATCTTAATAAGAAAAAAGTTAAGAAGAGGCTGAATTTGGATTTAGAAAGAAAAGAGCTCTGTGAGTAATTGCTCTTGAGGAAGTGGTTTATATGAAAAAAATCAAATTAAGATTTTATGGATATTTAAATAAATTTATTAGTGTAGATCAGAGCAAGAATCTTGGGCTTATAGATGATCGTTATTATCTTCATAATTATCGAGGCCGGCAGACAATTAAAGATAGAATCGAAAGTATAGGGGTTCCTCATTCAGAGATAGCTTTGATTTTAAAAAATGGCAGACCAGTTAATTTTTCTTATCTTGTTCAGCCGGAAGATTTTTTCTCAATTTACCCTTATTTTTACAATTTTGAGCTGCAGGAAACTAAAAAACTGCTGCCTGAGTACCCTGGGAAACCAAAATTTATTTTAGATGTTCATTTAGGTAGACTGGCTCGCTATCTGAGGCGTTTTGGTTTTGATACTGCATATAGAAATGACTATCTGGATCGACAGATTGTAGAAATTTCAATTAAAGAAAAAAGAATTATTTTAAGCAGAGATCTCGGCCTTTTAATGAGAAAAAGAGTCAAGTGGGCCAGTTTTATCCGGGATGATGACCCCCAAAAACAGCTAAAAGAGGTATTTGATCGATACAGTTTATCTAATTATTATCAAGGAGAAAGTCGCTGTGTTAACTGTAATGGTGAATTAAAAAAAGTTGATAAAAAGAAAATAGTCGAAAGACTGGAGCCAAAAACAAAGAAATATTATAATGACTTTAGATACTGCAGTAAATGTGACAAAATTTACTGGAGAGGCTCACATTATGAAAAAACGGAAAAACTGCTGGAAAAAATAGCTCCTGATTAACTTCTAATTTTAAATGATTAATAATTTTAAACAGCTGTGTTATAATAAAAGAAAGTAGTAAGTGGAGGTGGCTTAAATGGGTGAATATGTAATAGGTGATATTCACGGAGAAATAGAAGCTTTAAAAACAATCATCAATAAAATTAATTATGACTCGACAGAGGATAAGTTAATATTTCTTGGTGACTATATAGATAGAGGTTCTGATTCCTACCATGTTTATCGATATATTAAAAAACTTGATAATGGAAGCAATATTTTCATTAGAGGAAATCATGAAGAAATGATGATTGATGCAGTTTTGAATAAAAATAACAAGGGGCTCTGGTATCATAATGGAGGCCGGGCAACAGAAAGAAGTTTTCCCAATTATTCAGAGCTGGAAGAGGCCGCTAATTTTTTTGATTCTCTACCTTATCAATATACAGATGGGAATTATATATTTGTTCATGCCGGTATTCGACCTGATCTAAAATTGACAGAACAGTCAGAACACGATCTAGTCTGGATTCGATATAAATTTCTGGAGGCAGAAGCAGAAAATTTTAAAGAGAAAAGAACAATAGTTGCCGGACATACTCCAGTAGCAGAAGTTAAATTTCAAGGAAATAAGATCCTAATGGATACTGGGGCTGGTAAGGGTGGAATATTAAGTGCCATTAATTTAAAAACTAAAAAAGTATATACTTCTGCAGAAAAAAATCCAATTGCTTCACTACTCTTTTAAAACAAAATAAATTAACTTTTAATAAAGAAGCTGGCTCAAAAATAGTATAGTTAATGAGCCAGTTTTAAATTTTTAAACTATTATTCTTCACTTTGAAAAATAAAATTACCGCTAAAGGCATAAAATACAGCAATAATTGGTGCCAGAAAAGATAAGAAAGTATAGGGTATATAACTAAAACCGATATCCATTACATTCTGAATATAAACAGAAACAACTCCCCAGGGCAGGATAGCACAACCGAGAGTTGAGGCAGTCTCCAGAGTACGTGAAAGAACATTATTATTAACCTTCATTTCCTGATAGGCTGGAGCTAGAGTTCTCCCAGGGATAACAATGGAAACAAACATTTCTCCCGTAGCCAGCAGCATAATATAAGCTGAAGTAAGAGAAATTAAAATTAAATCCCTTGGTTTTTTAATAAAGTTAAGCAGTGAATCTAAAATTGATTCTAAAATTTTTGCTTTTTCTAAAATTCCTCCCATTGCGGTTCCGGCCATAATAATAGCAACTGTACTCATCATATTATTAATTCCGCCCTGAGTTAAAAGGCTGTCTAAAAGTTCCATTCCAGTATCAGCCTGATAACCACTGGCAGCTGCATGTAAAATTTCTGCAAAACTTGCCCCCTGAGTTAAAATAGCAAAAAGAGAAGCTGTAAGAAAGCTAATTGAAAGAGAAGCGATTGCAGGCACCTTAAATAGTGAAAGCAAGAGCATTAGAGCAGGTGGTATTAAAGTCCAGAGAGAAATATTAAAATTTTGGCTCAGACTGTTTAAAATTTGATTAATATTAGTCAGATTAGCACCGTTTTCCAGATAGGATGTTCCAATAAAAGCATATAAGCTTAAACTGATCAGAGCGGCTGGGGCTGAGACATAAAGCATAGATTTAATATGTTCAAAAAGTCCTGTGCTGCTCATGGCAGCAGTTAAATTTGTAGAATCGGACATTGGCGAAATTTTATCTCCCAGCATAGCTCCAGAGACAATTGCTCCAACAGTAATTGCTTTTGGAACTCCCAGTCCTTCCGCAACCCCCAGCAGTACAATCCCCATTGTAGCAATTGTTCCAAAAGAGCTCCCAATTAAAATGGAAGTAATGGCTGCCAGAAGAAAGGCGGCCGGTAAAAAGATGCCTGGACTTAAAAGTTCCAGCCCATAGTAAACCATAGTCTGAATAGTACCTGATAAAATCCAGCTGCCAATTACCATGCCAATAATTATTAAAATTAATGAGGCTCCGAGTGCGTTTTTTATTCCATTAATCATTCCATTTTCAATTTCATTCCAGCTTAAACCAAGATAGAGCCCTGCCAGGGCAGCAGTCATTGTTCCCAGGACTAAAGCTGTCTCCAGAACTAAAGCTGTTCTAATCGAAATTAAAATAACGGCAATTACTGACAGTAGAATGATAACTGCAATTTTGGAATCTGGTTTTTTTCTTTTTGCTTTATTCATTTTTAATCAACTTCCTTATTATGTATTTATCTTATTTATAATATGCACATTGTTTATATCATAACTATTTTTTTAATTAAAATCAAATTATTTTAGGATTTTTAAGAAGGCAAATAATTTAAATTTAATCTTGAGTAATCTACTTACTATTAATTTATTAATATTAATCTTATTATAGCATTAGCAGGGCAGGATATTATATCTTTTTATATACAGGAGGTAGATTAGATGAATTATTTATTAGTTGTTTTCATTATTTTGCTAAGTGTTTTGGGTATGACGCTAAATGGGTTGGCTCAGACTGAAATTTCCTATGATCAGCAAATGAATCAGGTAGATACTAAAACTGCTACATTTGCTCTTGGCTGTTTCTGGGGACCTGATGCGTCTTTTGGTGCTCTCGAAGGTGTTGTTAGAACAAGAGTTGGTTATGCTGGTGGAACTACAGAGAACCCAAGTTATAAGATGATTGGTGATCACACAGAAACAATTGAAATTGATTATAATCCGGAGATTATATCTTACAGAGAACTGCTCCAGATTTTCTTTAACAGTCATGACCCCTATAGTCAGGCTTATTCCAGACAGTATGCTTCTTTGATTCTTTATCATAATTCAGAACAGAAGCAAATAGCTCTGGAAATGAAAGAAAAACTGGAGGCTGAAAGCGGAAAAGAAATAAAAACTGAGATTAAAAAATTAGATCGATTCTATCTGGCTGAAGATTATCATCAGAAATTTAGACTTCAACAGCAGGTAGCTTTTAGAGATCATTATTTAGAACAAATGACTATGAAAGAGTTTATTAACTCTCCTTCAGTAACGAAAGTAAACGGATATATTACCGGTAATGGTGAGCGAGATAATATTATAAAAAATATTGCTGAACTTGGTTTAACTTCTGAACTTCAGGAAAGGCTTTTAGAAAAAAATAGTATTGATCCAGCTGAATGTGTAACTTTCTGTAAGACTGAAGATGCGGAAAATGTAATAATTAATGAAGAAGAAAGTGATCAGGAATTAAGAGCCCGCCTTACTGACCTTCAATATAAGGTGACTCAGCTTAATGCAACAGAACCTGCTTTTAACAATCAGTACTGGGATAACAAAGAGCCCGGTATTTATGTAGATGTTGTTTCAGGTGAGCCTCTTTTTTCTTCAACCGATAAATTTGAATCTGGTTCTGGTTGGCCCAGTTTTACCAAGCCGCTGGTTGAAGATAATCTAGTTGAAGTTGAAGATAACTCACTCTGGATGACCAGAATAGAAGTAAGGTCCAAAAAAGCAGATTCTCATCTAGGGCATGTATTTGCAGATGGCCCGGGGCCAACAGGTTTGAGATACTGTATTAATTCTGCGGCTTTAAGATTCATTTCAGCTGAAGATCTGGCTGAAGAAGGTTATGAGGAATATAAAGATTTATTCTAAAAACTAATGTACAGGTATGTACAGGTACCGTGAACAACCCGATATATAAGTTATTTTGTCGAAAACACGTTAAATTCAGCAAAATAAAATAAAAAGCTACAAAAACTGACAGGTGCCGTGTACCTGTCAGTTTTTGTGATTATTTGTCATTTGAAATTATTTTTAAAAGTATTAAAATTACTCAGCAATTTGAAAAGTTGGAACATTTTCTTTTTCCCTGGCAGCATCAATCAATTCTTTAACCCGTTTGACATCTCCCTCTTCAAATTTGGAGAGATCATCATGATTGTTGATTGATTCATAGATTTTATCAAAATTTTCATAACTGATACCAAATTCTTTTTCATCACGATCACTTTCATCTCCGCGGCAGCCACCTGTAGGGGGTCTATTGATAATTTCTTTCGGAATTCCTAAAACTTCTGCCAGTTCCCAGACCTGAGTTTTATTTAAATCACCAATTGGTCTCATATCTGTTCCACCATCACCATAAAGAGTATAATATCCGGTTAGAATTTCACTTTTATTACTGGTTCCCATAACTACATAGTTCTTTTTCTCAGCAATATAATAGAGAGTCATCATTCTTAATCTTGTTTGGATATTCTGTTCTGCCGGATTTGGAGTGGGAATTTTGGTCTGAGGCCAGTGATTCTGTTCATTTTCTTCAATGTCTATGTTCTTTAAGGTATTTTCAAGAGGTTTATTAATTTCCTTCATATTTACCTTAAGAGTCTCTATATCAAACTTATCAGCCAGCAGCTCAGCATATTCTACATCTTTAGTGATTGTACCATTTGCTGGTAGCATAACTCCCAGAACATTTTCTCCAAAAGCCTTTTTAGCAAGAGCCCCAACAACAGAGGAATCGATCCCTCCACTAAGTCCAACTACAACTCCATCAGCATTTCTTGCTTCAACCTGTTCCTGCATCCATTTCTGAATATCGTCTGCTAAATTTTCATCAATCATTTTTACTATTACCTCCCAGAGAAAGTAATTTTTTATCTTTTAAGATTAATTCCACTATGGATTATAGGAAAGATTAGAAGTTGTGTCAAAATATATAGACTCAAAAATAAAATTTATAAACTATTAGCTATTATTAAAGCATTAATACTCTAAAATAATCTCATTAAGTTAATCTAACTTGCAAATTGATACTGTATGATATTTATTTATTTTTATAATTATCAGAAAATTTAAATTAAGAATTCAAACTTTTTGTTCTGTTTAAAAAGGAAATCATAAACAGTTAAAGAATTATATAAGTAACAGGTAATAAAGATTTTGAAGCCTGTAGATTTATTAATATTTTAATAATTGTAAAACAGTTAAGGTTTCTAAATTATATTTTGAAAGGAGGATTTTTATGAACTTTCAAATTGAGGAAATTTTACTGGAGCTGATTCAGGGAGATATAACAGATCAGAAGGACATTGAGGCTGTAGTCAATGCAGCAAATGCTCAGTTAAAGATTGGAGGAGGAGTTGCCGGTGCTATTCACAGAGCGGCTGGGCCCGAACTCGAAAAAGCCTGCAGAAATCTGGCACCAATAAATCCAGGAGAAGCAGTTATAACAGAGGCTTTTCAGCTGCCAAATCAGTATGTAATTCATACTCTGGGTCCTGTTTATGGTCGTGATAAACCAGAAGCTGATATACTTGGCAGATGCTATAAAAATTCTTTGAAACTTGCTGCAGCCAATAGAATTAAAAGTATTGCTTTTCCTGCAATTTCTACGGGTGCTTTTGGCTATCCTACAGAAGAGGCTGCTGAAGTAAGTATAAGAACTGTCAAAGAAATGGCATCAGAATTAAAAAATATTAAGATAATTAGATTTGTACTTTATAATAAAGATGATCTCAGAACATTTGAAAGTCAGGCGAATAAGATTTTAACTCAATAAGATAAAACTTGCAGACGGGTGGGGGTCGCACTTCAATTATCTAAGGAGGAATATATGCTAGATCTCAATATACCAGGATGTAAAAATCTAAAAGTAGAAAAAATTGTTTTCGACCTTAATGGAACTTTAGCCTGTGATGGTAAACTAATAGCAGGGGTAAAAGAGAGCATCAACAGGCTGTCAGAAGAATTTGAAATTTATATTCTAACTGCAGATACACTTGGAAATGCAGAAAGTTTGCTTCGGGATCTAAAGGCAGAAGTGGTAATAATTGAAGGTAATGATGGCAGCAAATTTAAGGCTGATTTTGTAGAAAAACTGGGCAGAAAACGGGTTATAGCTGTTGGTAATGGCAATAATGATGCTCAGATGCTTAAAAACGCTGAGCTGGGGATAGCAATTATCGGTCCTGAGGGTACTGCCAGGGCTGCACTCCTGGGAGCAGAATTAATTAGTAGAGAGATTAATGACGTTTTTGATCTAATTTTTAATCCGGACCGGATTAAGGCAACTTTAAGAAAATAGTTTGACCAATTTAAGACGGCATAAAAGGGAGGTTAATTGTGTCAGAATTGATTGATTTAAGTTATGAAATTTATAACGGAATGCCTGTATATCCAGGGGATATAGAAGTTGAGCTGGTTAATAATAAGAAAATTGTCCGCGATGGTTACTGTAATCATAATTTAAAAATTGGAATGCATGCCGGGACCCATCTTGATTTACCGGCTCATATGCTGGAAGATGTTCGTAATGCAGCTGATATTTCTCTTAATTCAATTTCTGGTCAGGCGAAAATGATCTATGCTGTAAGTAAAGAGGTTATTAATCTAAAGGATATATATAAATCTGTTATAGAAAAAAATGATATTGTTATTATTTATACAGGTCTGGAGAAGGAATATGGAAATAAACAATATTATAGTAAGCATCCTATCATTTCCGAAGAATTTGCTGATTTTTTAATTGCAAAAGAAATAAAACTGCTGGGTTTTGATATGCCATCACCTGATTACAGCCCATTTAAAATACATCAAAAATTTTTTGAAAATGATATTTTTATTCTCGAAAATCTCTGTAATTTAGAAAAACTGCTGGGATTAAAATCATTTAAAATTTTTGTTTTTCCCCTTAAAGTTAGAGCTGAAGCGGCTCCCTGTCGAGTTGCAGCAGAAATTTAGATTTGACACTCAAAAAACAATCTGCTAAACTATAAAATGTAGTTTTAAATTTAAATAATTGGATTATATGACTGGCGGATAAATATGGATCTAACCATAGGGGAATATAATCTTTAGTAAATCGCCCGCCTGGATATTGAGTAATTCTTTATCCGGGGGGCGATTTTTTTGTTTTTATATAGATTTTAGACTAAAAGAAAGCTAATGTAATCTAATTTACAATTACGCTCCTACAACAAAGCATAGTAAAATACTCAGGATTTGACGTTGGTAATTTTTTCTGCTAAGATTAGAATGAAATTCAGCTTAAAAGATGAAAATCAATTTACTGGAAAGGTAGGATAAATTTGCTTACTCATAAATATCTTTTAAGCAGCCAATAAGATTATAAGACTAAAAGAGGAGGATTTTTAATGGATTTTGATACTTTGGAATTAAAGGGTCAAAGATGGGAAGAAGAAATTGATGTTAGAGATTTTGTTCAGCAAAATTATACTCCTTATACAGGAGGATCAGATTTTTTAGAGGGGCCAACCTCAAGAACTGAAGATCTCTGGCGGCAGAGTTCCGAACTTTTAAAAAAAGAAAGAGAAAATGATGGTGTTCTGGCCATTGATACAGAAATAGTTGCAGATATCAACGCCTATGATGCCGGTTATATAGACCGGGATAAAGAAATAATTGTTGGACTGCAGACCGATCAACCCTTAAAGAGAACCTTAAACACCTATGGTGGGATCAGAATGGCCCGTCAGGCAGCAGAAGCTTACGGGGAAAAGGTAGATCCCGAAATAGATGAGATTTTTACTAAATATAGAAAGACCCACAATGATGGAGTTTATGACGCCTATACTCCAGAAATTAGAGAGATCAGACGTTCCGGGGTAATTACCGGTCTCCCTGATGCTTATGGCCGTGGTAGAATAATTGGTGATTATAGAAGGGTAGCTCTTTACGGAGTCGATAGACTGATTGAAGCCAAAAAAGAGGATAAAGCCAATTTAAAAAGTCCGATGACAGAAGAGACTATTCGTCTGCGGGAAGAGGTTAGTGATCAGATTAAAGCTCTGAAAAAGTTAAAGGGGCTCGGGGAAACCTACGGCTGTGATCTATCACGTCCGGCTGAAAATGCAGAAGAGGCGGTACAGTGGACCTATCTTGCCTATCTGGCTGCAATTCAGGAAAATAATGGTGCTGCAATGTCCTTTGGGCGGGTGGCAGAATTCTTTGATATTTACATTGAACAAGATATTGAAGCTGGTAGACTGACTGAAAAAGAGGCTCAGGAAATCATTGATGATTTTGTGATTAAACTGAGGCTTGCCCGCCAGCTGAGGACTCCAGCCTACAATGAGCTTTTTAGTGGTGACCCACTCTGGGTGACAATTGTACTTGGTGGAATCGGAATTGATACCAGACCTTTAGTTACTAAGACCAGCTACCGTATTTTAAACACCCTTTATAATCTCGGTCCGGCACCGGAACCAAACCTGACTGTTCTCTGGTCAGATAAGCTGCCTGAGAGTTTTAAAAACTACTGTACAAAGGTTTCTAAAGATACAAGCTCATTGCAGTATGAAAATGATGATTTGATGCGCCGCAATTTTTCCGATGATTACGGAATCGCCTGCTGTGTATCAGCAATGACACCGGGTAAAGATATTCAGTACTTTGGTGCTCGCTGTAATCTGCCTAAAACCTTACTTTACTCACTCAATGGTGGTAAAGATGAGAAAACAGGAGCTCAGGTAGGACCAGAATTCAAACCCTATGAGGGTGAGGTTTTGGAATATGATCAGGTGATGGAAAACTTTGACCGCTTCCTCGACTGGTTGAGCGAAAAATATGTAGATGCCTTAAATATTATTCACTATATGCACGATAAATATGCCTATGAGGCGGTTCAGATGGCCCTTCATGATACAGAAGTTCAGCGAATTATGGGCTTTGGAGTGGCAGGACTTTCAATAATTGCTGACTCTTTAAGTGCTATTAAATATGCAGAAGTTAAGCCGATTAGAAATGCTGAAGGGATGATCATTGATTTTGAAATTAACGGTGATTTTCCTAAATATGGTAATGATGACGATCGGGTTGATGAACTGGCTGTAGAAGTAGTTAAACTCTTTATTAATAAATTAAAACAGCATCAGCTTTATCGGGATGCTATTCATTCAATGTCAGTGCTGACTATTACCTCAAATGTAGTTTATGGTAAAAAAACAGGTGCTACTCCAGATGGTAGAGAGGCAGGAGAGGCCTTTGCTCCGGGAGCAAATCCAATGCACGGCAGAGATACTTCAGGTGCTTTAGCCTCACTAAACTCTGTGGCTAAAATTCCATATGAGTACTGCCAGGATGGTATTTCTAATACCTTTTCCATAGTGCCAAAAGCACTGGGTAAATCTGAGGTGGCCCAGGTTAAGAATCTAACTTCGATTCTGGACGGTTATTTTGGTCAGGGTGCACATCACTTAAATGTAAATGTTTTAAAGCGCGAAACTCTGCTTGATGCGGTTGAGCATCCGGAAGAGTATCCACAGCTCACTATTCGAGTTTCCGGTTATGCAGTTAACTTTATTAAGCTGACAGCTGAACAGCAGCAGGAAGTAATCGCGAGGACTTTCCATAAAAGTATTTAATGGTAGATAGGTACCGGTTACTTGGAGATTATTTCCAAGCACCCGGTACCATCAACCACAAAGGAGGTTAAAATGGCTGAAGGATATATTCATTCCACTGAAAGTATGGGCACTGTTGATGGACCGGGAATCCGCTTTGTTGTTTTTACTCAGGGCTGTCCCCTGCGCTGTCAGTACTGCCATAACCCTGACACCTGGAAGTTAAAGGAAGGAAAAAAAGTTAGTACAGAAGCACTGATGGAGAAAATAAGAAAGATCAAACCATATATTGAACGCTCCGGTGGTGGCCTCACAATTTCTGGTGGTGAGCCGACAATGCAGCCAGAATTTACTATTGATCTCTTAAAAAAGGCAAAGGAAGAGGGGCTGCACACGGCCATAGATACATCTGGTTTTGTGGACCCGGAAAAATTTAAGAAATTTCTGCCCTATCTGGATCTAGTACTCCTGGATATTAAGACAATGGATGATCTGGTTCACCAAAAATTAACCGGAGTCAGCAATCAAAAGACTCTTAAATTAGTAGAGTTTCTGGAGAAAGAAGAACAGCCTTACTGGGTCAGACAGGTTATTGTACCTGGAATCACAGATGATCTAAATAAAATGAAAAAATTTGCAGAATATCTGCAGCCAAAAGAATATTTAAAAAAAATTGAACTGCTTCCCTACCACGAATTAGGTAAATATAAGTGGGAAAATTTAGGGCTGGAGTATAAGCTGGCTGCTGTAAAACCACCTTCTGAAAAGAAAATGGCAGAGCTGAATGCTATTTTTAAAAACTATAAAATTAATATAGCCTGAACAGCCTGAAATAAGCTGTTTTGTCAAACTTTCTAAATTCCCCGATTGAGAGTATTCTTAATCGGGGCTTTCTGTTTTTATGTCGAAATTTATGTTATAATGATCTAACACTAAATTAAACTTGAATTCGGCAAGTAAAAATACCGAATCCAGTTATGATAGTCTTTAAACAGTAAATCTAGTTCAAATTTTTTTGAATAAAAAAATAGAATCTCCTCTTGGTTTTATGGTAAAATGTTTTTAGGACAAAAAACCATACCAAAACCAAAAAGGAGATTCTGATATGAGTTTACCACAAAACAACAATAAAATAAATAGTTTTAACAAATTAAATATTCCAGCTAAATTTGATAGTGATACTGTGTCTAGTTGTCCAGCCTTTTCTTATCTGGAAGCTGCTAAATCCTGTATAGATTTTAAATCTTTAATTTCAGATAATATTAGCTATCAAAAAGCAG
>NZ_FTNC01000025.1 GCF_900156285.1 Halanaerobium kushneri | reverse complement strand
AGCCACCTTTTCTGATTGTGTGATGCCACACTCTCAGCTTACCCCGGATTAGCCCGACTTTCGCCAGGTTATCCCGGACTTGAGGACAGATTATTCACGTGTTACTCACCCGTCCGCCACTATCTAGATCTCGTCGTCAACCCGAAGGTTTCTGTCGAGGTAGACCGTTCGACTTGCATGTGTTAAGCACGCCGCCAGCGTTCGTCCTGAGCCAGGATCAAACTCTCCGTATAAAGAATTTGAATTTGGCTCATATTATTTAATATAAGCTTTAAACTAATAATTACTTTTAAGTTTTAACACTCAAAGTATATTAACGTTGGCTTGCTGTTTAATTTTCAAGGTTCAACGCGCTTTCTTTTTTAAACAAAAAGGTTAGCGCCTTGCTCGGGGATTGACCCCTTCGCACACAATCTCTTTTATAGAACAAATTGATATTTTGGCACTTGCCCATTGAGGGCGGCGCCTTATTTAATTTGTTCTCATTTCGAGATAATGTTTCTATATTTCCTGCCGCCTTTTTTCTCAGCGACATTTAATATCTTATCAACTCCGCCTCACTTTGTCAAGAACTTTTTAGAAAAACTTTTAAAAAGATTTTCCTCTGCTTTAAAGCTTTATTTTTTCTCTTATATATTAAAGAAGAAAAAATTATTTAAGCCTTAAATTTAAGTTCTTTCAATCTCTTATTTTAAGCTTACCTAAAAGCTTAAAAAGTGTTGAGATTATTTGTGCGACGCTTATTATCTTATCAAGCTCTTTTTGCTTTGTCAAGAACTTTTTAAAATAATTTTGTCGGCCGGAAAAGTTAATGTTTCAACTTTTCAGCGACATACATTATCTTAACATCAATCCTCTTTTTTGTCAAGAGTTTAAGAGGTTTTTTTCAAAAAGATTTCTGCAACAAATATAATTATTGCTGCAACGTTTAATATAGTAACATTAAATTAATATAGTGTCAAGAACTTTTTAAAAAAAGTTAGATAATATAAAAAACCCCTCATCTTAATGCATTAAAATGAGAGGTTAAAGATCAGATGTGATCCTGATATACCCTAAATTAAATATTTTACCTTTAATTGTTTAGTTTATGAAAACAACCCCTGAGCAAAGCCAATGGCTTTTCTCCAGAGACGCACAATAATATTAGCTCGATCTACATCCTGAGCAGCAACAATATTTACAGAAGCAACCGTCTCATCACCTCTATAAACAGTTAACTTCCCTAGTTCTCCCCCTGCTTTGATTGGGGCTTTTAAAGAATCTTTAACATCTACTTTCTGTGATATTTCTCTTTCCTGTCCTTTTTGAACCATCACATATAAATTTTCTGCAACCTCACCAACTGCAACTTCTTCTGCAGACTCAGCTACAGGTATATTTTGAATTTTATCTCCAGAAGCAGCTATTTGTCTTTTAGAAAAGGCATTGAAACCATAATCCAACAATCTAATTGTAGACTCTTCTCGCTCTTCCAGAGTATCACCCTGTAATACAACTGAAATCAAACGTGTATTACCTTTTTTAGCAGTTGCAGCTAGACAAAAGCCAGCTTCCTGTGTATGCCCTGTTTTTAAACCATCCATACTGGGATATTTATTAATTAAACTATTGGTATTTACCAGCATAGCCTCTCTATTAGGCAGCTGAATTGTTTCTGTCCAAATAGAAGCCCATTCTAAAACTTTAGGATGTTTTGTTAATTCCCGGGCCATAATAGATATATCCCGCGCTGTAGAGTAATGATTTGGGTCAGGGAGACCAGTTGAATTAGCAAAATTAGTAGAATCCATTCCTAATTCTTGAGCCTTATCATTCATCATAGCAATAAAATTACTATATGTACCTGCAATATATTCGCCAATTGCTACACTGGCATCATTACCAGAGGCAATCGTTACTGCTTTAAGTAATTTTTCTAATTTCACCTGAGTGTTTGCAGCCAGGTAGATCTGAGATCCTCCCATTGATTCTGCATACCGGCTAATTGTCACTTTATCATCTAAAGATATACTTCCTTCTTCTATTTTCTCCAGTGCAATTAAAAGTGTCATTATTTTAGTAACACTTGCAGGGGGAAGTTTTCGATCTGCATTTTTTGTAAATAATACCTGTCCTGTTTCTGCTTCTAATAAAATAGCTGAGTCTGTAGCAACATCAAATGCCATTACTGGTGTTAATGTGATAAATAAACTAAATAAAATACTAGTAATCAAAATAGTAATTAAACTTTTTTTCATCTTTAATAAACCTCCTGTTATGATGTTCTATTCTTCACTTTTAGCTTGATTCCAAATATCATCCAGCTGCTCCAAACTATAATCCGCAAATTCCGAATTTTCTTCAACAATTCTTTGTTCAATAAATTTAAATCTGTTTTTAAACTTTAAAATAGTTTTTAATAAAGCAAGCTCCGGATTAACGTTTTTAAATCGGGCAAAATTAACTACTGCAAATAAAAGGTCACCAATTTCAGCTTCGAGTTTTTTCTGCTGTTCAGAATCTAGATTTTGGTCAGCAAATAAAGTGTTATCAGGATTTACACCGATAATTTCCTTACACTCACCAAATTCTTCCTCAATTTTATTTAGAACTGGCTCTAATTCATCCCAGTCAAAACCAACTTCAGCAGCAATTTTCTGTATGTCATAAGCCTGGATTAAAGCACTCTGCCCCTGATTAAACTTATCCATCAATGAATTAAATTGATTTTTATTTTGTTTTTCCTGCTGTTTAATTTGCTCCCAGTTTTTTAAAACTTCTTCAGAACCCTCCACTTCGACCTCAGCAAAGACATGCGGATGCCGACGAATCAGTTTCTTTCTTAATACTTTTGCTACATCAGCTAAATCAAAGTCTCCTTTTTCATAGGCCATCTGTGATTCAAAAACCACCTGCAGTAAAAGGTCACCTAACTCTTCTTTGAAAGCTTCAATATCATTCTTTTCTAAAGCTTCTACAACTTCATATGCTTCTTCAATAATATTCTCTTTTATTGAATAATAATCCTGCTTTTTGTCCCAGGGACATCCATCCGGACCTCTTAAAATAGCCATAACTTCTATTAATTTATCTAACTCCTTTAAAATATCATCCCGCTTTTCGGCATCCAAAGTGTTTCCCCCTCAAAATTTTCAGTCACTACAGTAAAATTATATCATACAATTATTAAAAGAAAATTAACCATTTAAAAAACCAAGTTTTTTTAATAAATTAGCCAGCCTGACTCCAAAAATAGGTATCACGGATAAATCCTGATATTTTATTTCCCGCAGTAATAATAAAACAACAAAATAGAATAAGGCAGCTGCCGCTACAGTCGTAAAAGTTGATATTTGATAGGCATAAGATAAGTTATTTATTGTCATTAAATTTTTAAGCAAATTATAAAAGATTTTAACAAACCCACCCATCAATAAAACTGAAAACAATGGTTTTAAAATCATTGTCTTACTATTTATTACAAAACTAGTTTCTTTTTTGACAAAATAAAGATTTAAAAAAGCAGCGATTGCAAAACCAATGGTAGTACCTAGAGCTGCACCACGAATACCAATGCCAGGGATGGCAGTTAAAGTATAATTAATAATTCCATTAAAAACTGCTCCAATCATTAAATTTCGAGCAGGAATAGATGTTTTACCGATTCCATTCAAAATTCCGGTGCTTGTCTGCTGTAGAGCGATAAAAAATACTCCCCAGGCTACAAAACGAAGCGGAACTGCTGCTCCGGGTTCTGCGAAAATAATTTCGGTTAGCGGTTCAGCCAGTAAAAAAAGGCCAACTGCTGCAGGCAATGAAATTAAAACAGTAAGCCGCAGAGCCGTCTGGGTTCGATAGTTGATAAGTTTATATTTCCCAAGTGTAAAAGCCTCAGCAATAGAAGGAACCAGGCTTGCTGACAAAGAAACGGTAATAATCGTGGGAAAGTTAACCAGAGGCATTGCAACCGCAGCAAACATTCCATACAGTGCTGTTGCTTCTCTAACCATATATCCAGCCGCCTGAAGTCGGTTGGGAACAAAAACCAGATCAACCAGACTCATTAATGGCATGACAAGAGCCCCCAGCGTAATTGGAACACCTAAAGAAACTATTCTTTTAACTACATTATTTGTACTGAGATCTACTGAATCATGTCCCCCTTGTAAAAAACTAAATATATTTTCTTTCCTTTTAGCATAAATATATAATAAAATTAACAGGCCAGCAGATGCACCACTTACAGCTCCAAAACTGGCACCAGCAGCTGCATAATCCAAACCATAGGGAACCAAAAACACAACCAATCCAATCATTGTAAACATTCGAATAAACTGTTCTAAAATCTGCGATTTAGCAGTTGGAACCATATCCTGGAGCCCTTGAAAAAACCCTCGATAAGAAGCCATTATAGACACTACAAAAATAGCAGGGGAAATTGCGAGAACTGCATAGTAGGAACGCGGATCAAGGGAGAGTAAATTAATTAGCGGCTTAGCAGATAGTGCCATAATAATTGAAACTACCAGCCCAACTAAAAAACTCATTTTTCTGGCAACCCTGAATATCTTATATGCTTCTCTATTCTTTTCGGCTGCTATTTTATCAGCAATCAATTTGGCCAGAGCTACTGGAATACCTGATCGTGAAACAACCAGCAAAACAGTATAAATTGGATAGGCCATTTGATAAAGCCCCATTCCTTCTGCTCCAATTATTCTAGTCAAGATCACTCGGTAACCAAAACCCATTACTCTGGCAGCCAGACCGGCGGCCGTTAGAATTGCTGCTCCTTTCATAAAACTGCCTCGCTCATTATTTTCTGACATTTTTTCCACCCTTTGAGATTTTCCTGTTTTAAATTGCTTAGTTTTAACAATTAAGTTTAAATATTTTTGAGATCTTTTAACATTTTTAAAAGTTGTTTATCTATATTTTCCGGATCGTCAATTTTAATTAACAACTGTGGCTTCTTAGCTGATTTAATCTTTATTTTTCTTCTGTACATCTTACTAAATTCCACCAGCTGGCTACCATCCACAAGCTTCGAACTAATAAATCGACATTTTATTTTACCACTATCCTCTTTAATTAAATCGATATTTAGTTCTGCTGCCAGGAATTTTAAGCGAGCTGTATTAACCAGGCGCATTACTTCTACAGGTGGTTCCCCAAATCTATCAATCAGTTCATCAATAGTATCCAGAGCATCCGCTTCATTTTCGATAGATTTAATTTTTTTATAGATCTCAATTTTTCTAGCTTCATATTTAATATAATCATCTGGAATGTAGGCATCTAAATTAAGATCAATCTCCACTTCAATTTTCTTCTTATCTTTTTCACCCTTAAGTTCTTCAATTGTTCCTTCTAATAATTTAGTATATAAAGAAAATCCAACAGCTGCAATATGCCCACTTTGCTCAGGTCCCAATAAGTTACCTGCTCCTCTGATTTCCAGATCACGCATAGCAATTTTAAAACCAGATCCCAGGGAAGAAAATTCTTTAATTGCCTCCAGCCTTTTTTCAGCGACTTCAGGTAAGATTCTATCTCTTTCGTAGAGCAAATAAGCATAAGCTATCCTATTTGTACGACCAACTCTACCTCGAAGCTGATAAAGTTGGGATAAACCCATCTTATCAGCATGATTAATTATAATTGTATTTACATTAGGAATATCCAGACCGGTTTCAATAATAGTTGTACAAACCAAAATATCAAATTTTTGATGATAAAAATCATACATTATCTTTTCCAGTCTTTTTTCATTCATCTGACCATGAGCAACAGCAATTTTGGCTTCTGGCATTAATTTCTGCAGTTTACCAGCAGTTTTTTCAATATCCTTAACCCGATTATGAACAAAATATACCTGTCCCTGTCGAGCTAACTCTCTTCGTATAGCACTGGCAATTAATTCTTTATTATATTCTTTAATAAAAGTTCTAATTGGATACCTGTTTTCAGGTGGAGTCTCTATCAAACTCATATCACGAACTCCAACTAATGCCATATGAAGAGTTCTTGGGATTGGAGTTGCAGTCAGAGTTAATACGTCAACATTTCTTTTTAAGTCTTTCAACTTTTCTTTATGAGTAACTCCAAACCGCTGTTCCTCATCAATAATCAAAAGGCCTAAATCATCAAAAATAACATCTTTGGATAAAAGTCGATGAGTTCCAATTAAAATATCTATTTCGCCTTTAATTAATTTTTTTAATGTCTTTTTCTGTTCAGCAGCAGTACTAAATCTGCTTAACATTCCGATCTGAACAGGGAAATCCTCAATTCTTTCTGTAAAAGTATTATAGTGCTGTTGAGCCAGAATAGTTGTCGGTACTAAAACTGCAGTCTGTTTACTGTCAAGTGCTGCTTTAAAAGCAGCTCTAATAGCAACTTCAGTTTTTCCATAACCAACATCTCCACATAATAATCTATCCATTGGTTTTTCAGATTCCATATCAGTTTTGACTTCTTCAATTGCCTCTTTTTGATCAGGAGTTTCTTCAAAAGGAAAAGAATCTTCAAATTCCTGCTGCCAGACATCATCTTCAGAAAATTGATAACCAGTAAGGGTTTCTCGTTCAGCATAAAGTTCTAACAAACCAACTGCCATTTCCTCAACCGATTTTTGAACCTTTTCTTTAACCTTTTTCCAATCACTACTTCCTAATTTATAAAGTTTCGGGTTACCAGCATCTGAGCCAATATATTTTTGAACAAGATTTATTTTTTCTGTTGGAACATAAAGCTTATCTTCACCTGCATATTTTAGCACAAGATAATCTTTATGCTGGCCCTGAATTTCAAGAGTTTTAACACCCAGATATTTACCAATTCCATGATTTTCGTGAACAACATAATCTCCAGCTTTTAAATCGTTGACACTGGAAATTTCAACACCATCTTCAAAATCACCAATTTTTCTTTTTCGTTTTTGCTCATTTCCGAAAACCTCTTTATCGCTAAAAACAGCCAACTTAATATCGTTAAAAATAAAACCCTCAGCTAAACTATCAGGAAAAATAACAATTCTGCTTTCATTAAAGTTATCACCAACAAGCAGATTCTTTTCTTCCAGAAACATTTTTACTCTTCTTTTTTTGCTGGCAGAATTTAAAGTGATTGCAATCCGATACTTTTTTTGCAAAAGTTCAATTATTTTTTCACTAAATAATTCCAATTGACCGTGAAAAGGTTCTAACGATGATGTTTTAAAGTGAATATCATTTTCTTTGGCTTTTTGATCCTCAAATTCTGAATTGATATCAACTACCCGATTTTTAGATATTTCATTTTCAAATTGAATATCAGTAATAAAATTATTTAGATATTCGGGAAATACCATTCCTTGTTCTAAAAGTCTGGTATGTGTTTCAGTAATTTCCTGATAATAATCATGAGTAAGCTGCTTAATTTTATTTGGTCGAACAGCGAAAATTAAACTTTCTTCTAGATAATCAAAAAAGCTGGCAGTCTGATCATAATAAAATGGTAAAAACTGCTCAAAACCTGGAAAACGATGTTTTTCCTTTAATTCTTCCAGCATTTTTTTAGCTTTATCCCTCAAGTAAGAAGCCTCTTCTTGATAATCATTTTCTGCCAGTCTTGTGACAGCTGCCGAATAAGCAGCTTCCAGCTTAGGACAGGCTCTATTAATGACTTTCTCATCAATCACCAGATTGGCAAAAGGAGGAATTGTAATTTGTTCTACTTCTTTTTTTGAACGCTGAGCTGTTAAATCAATTTTCCGAATCGAATCAACTTCATCTCCAAAAAGTTCAATTCTAAAAGGCTGTTCATCTAAAAGTGTAAACACATCAATTATACCACCGCGAATACTATATTGACCTGGAGCTTCAACCATTTCTTCCCTTTTGTAACCAAGTGCAAAAAGCTGCTGCCGCAGTTTCTCAATATTAATTTCACTTCCATTTTTGATATTTATACTTTTTTGCTGATAAATGTCTTTTGGCGGTAGTTTTTTAAAAACAGCAGCCGGGGTTGTTAAAATAATTTTCTTCTTTTGATCAATTGAAAAGATCAGCTCTGTCAAAACTTTTGTCCGCTCACTCATTGTTGTTAAATCAGGCATCAACTGCTCATGAGGCAGTATTTCCTCTTCCGGAAAAACTAAAAATTCGTCTTTCCCGATCAAGCGGATTAAATCCTCCTGCATCTGCTGCAGATAATAATTATCTGGCAAAAAGAAAATTATGTCTTTATCTGATTTTTTTAAAAAATTAACAGCAAAATAAGAAATTCTACTTCCGCTTAAACCACTTATAGATTGAGCAGAATTATTTATATTTTTCGCAATTTTTTTAAATTTTTGGTTTTCCAATAATAAATCTTTAAAATTCATCTGAATACTGCTCCTTAAACAAAAAATCTTTACCTCAATATTTTCTAAATTATATACTTTTATACATTTAACTATAAAAAATGGCAAAATAGCCCCTACATAAAATGTACGGGCTTGTTATCCATTATATTTATTCATTGCTTTCATTATATCTTCTTTTAACATTAATTCAACAGCTGAAGCAGCATCTGCAACTACTTTTTTGGAGATATCCTTTTCCTCTCCTGTGAAAGTTGTCAAAACAAAATCTGGTACTGGAACATTTTCTGGCGGTCTACCAATACCTATTTTTAATCTTTTAAATTCATCTGTTTTCAGACTGTTAATAATTGACTTGATTCCATTATGACCACCACTACCACCATTTTGTTTAAATCGAATCTTACCTAAATCAAGATCTAAATCATCATGAATTACCAGCAGATCTTCGGCCTCTATCTGAAAATAGTCCAGCAGCTTATATACTGGCTGACCGCTTTTATTCATATATTTCATTGGCTGGAAAAGTATAATTTTTTCTCCACCAAAGAAAAAGTCACCTACAAGTCCATCAAACTTATAACTGCTATTAACTTTAAATCTAGCTGCTAATTCTGAAATAACCATAAATCCTATATTATGTCTGGTGCTAGCATATTTTTCACCCGGGTTTCCAAGACCAGTGATTACTTTCAAACTTCAAACCTCCATTAATAAATTGAAGCGCAGCTAATTAAGCCGCGCCCAATATCTTTGCTAAAATTATTCCTGTGGCTCTTCCTCTTCTTCTGCTTCTTCGCCTTCTTCTTCCTCTTCTTCGCCAATAACTTCTGGCTCTAAGAATTCTTCCTCTTCCTCTTCTACCTCTTCTTCGACAAGTTCGGTAGGAGTAACAACAGTTACAATAACTTCGTCACTGTCAGTTACAAGGTCAATCCCTTCAGGAAGATCCAGATCAGCAACAGATAAAGACTGTCCAACCTCAAGTTCAGAAATATCAATAGTAATTTCTTCTGGGATTTCAGCCGGTAATGCATCAATTTCAATTTCGCGCAAGAGCTGCTGTAATACTCCCCCGTCACGAACACCAACAGCATCTCCTTCTAAATGCATTGGTACAGAAACAGTAATTTTTTCGTCCATAGAAATAAACTGAAAATCAACATGCATCAGATTCTGTTTAATAACATCTTTCTGATAATCTTTAATGATTACAACTGCTTCATCTTCTCCTCCATCTTCTCCGACAAAAGTCAGATCAAAGATAGCATTAGAATGGAGAAGCTTTTCAATATCCAGTGGATCTACTTTAATAGATCTTGGTTCATTTCCTCTTCCATAAACAACACCAGGAATAAGTCCGTTTCTTCTTATTTTACGGGCTACTCCCTTTCCAGTTTCAGTCCTTAGTTCAGCTTCAATAGAATGTCTCTCCATGACTATCCTCTCCTTGCATAAATTAAATTTTAAGCCAGATTATTTGCTAATACTGGCAGGTCTGCGTTAAATAAGACATAACAAATTTTATTATAACATCAAAGCTCAGTTTGAGCAAGTGTTTTAGAAAAATTATTTAAAATAATACACTAACAGATAAATCTTTAAAAATACGATCAATAGCCTCTCCAACCAGGGGAGCGACCGAAAGCACTTCTAAATTATCAAGATCATAATCTTTTTGAGCTATTGTATTGGTAACAATTATTTTAGTTATTGGTGCATTTTTAAGGCGCTCAATAGCCGGCCCTGAAAATAATGCGTGAGTGCCACAGGCATATACTTCTTTAGCACCTTTATCTTTGAGTACTTCAGCTGCAGCAGTTATTGTACCTGCAGTATCAATAATATCATCAAAGAGTATAACATTTTTACCATCGACTTCTCCAATAATATTCATAACCTCTGCTACATTTGGTTTAGGCCTTCTTTTATCAATGATTGCCATTGGAATATTTAAACTTTCAGCAAATGAGCGAACTCTTTTTACTGACCCAACATCAGGAGCAACAGCAATCAAATCAGACCGATCAAAATCCTTAAAGTAATCAACCATAATCGGTGATGCATACAGATGATCAACAGGTATATCAAAAAAGCCCTGAATCTGAGGTGCATGAAAATCAATAGAAAGTACTCTTCTAGCACCTGCCTGAGTTAACAAATTGGCTACCAATTTAGAAGTAATTGGATCTCTGGGTCTAGCTTTCCTGTCCTGGCGAGCATAACCATAATATGGTATCACCGCAGTTATTCTCCTTGCAGAAGCTCTCCTTAAGGCATCAATAATAACCAGCAGTTCCATCAAATTTTCATTAACAGGAGGTGATGTCGGCTGAACAACAAAAACGTCAGCACCTCTTACAGTTTCGTAAGTACGAACACCGATTTCACCATCTTTAAATCTTGTTACATCCGCATTAACCAATTCTGTCCCCAGATAATCACAGAGATCCTGGGCTAATTCAGGATGCGAGTTACCTGCAAATATTTTCAATTGTTCACTATAACTGGACATTTTTTGACCTCCTGGCTTATTTCTTTTATTTAATAATCAGCTTATTTGTCTGGATTATAAATCCGAGCCGGAACTCCCATTACGGTATCACCAGATTTAACATTTTTAGTAACTACTGACCCTGCAGCTGTTTTGGCATTATCTCCAATTTTTAGAGGAGCGATCAAAATAGAATCACTACCAATAAAAACATCACTGCCAATTTCAGTTTTAAACTTATTTTTTCCATCATAATTAGCAAATATTGTACCGGCACCTATATTAGTTCTCTCACCAATTTCGGCATCTCCAGCATAACACAAATGGGGCACCTTAGCTCCACTTTTAACTGTTGTTTTTTTAAGTTCTACAAAATCACCAATTTTACAGTTGTCTTCCACTGTGGAACCGGGTCTTAAATAGGCAAAAGGACCAACATTAGTTCCAGATCCAACTTTACTTTCCTTTATAATAGTATTTGAAAGTATTTCAACATTTTTTCCAATGGCTGCATCCTTTAATTTGCAATTTGGATTGATAATTGTATTTTGAGAAATTTTAGTTTTCCCTTCCAGATAATTGAAAGGATAAATTGTAACATCCTGCTCAATCTCTACCTCAGCATCTATATATGTAGTATCTGGATCAATAATAGTCACACCATTAGCCAGATGTTGATCAATAATTCTTTTTCTCAAAATTTTTTCTGCTTCCGCCTGCTGTTTGCGGGTATTAATCCCTATAATTTCATCAGAATCCTGAACAATATATGTATTTATCTTTTTATCTTTATTTACAGCAAATTCTATAATGTCAGTTAGATAATATTCCTGCTGTGCATTATCATTATTCATATTTTCCATAAAATCTCTGAGCAGAGAACTATCTATACAGTTTACACCACTGTTGATCTCCTTTATTCGTCTGGTTTCTACATCAGCATCTTTTTCTTCCACTATTGCAGTTAAATTACCCTCTTCATCTTTAACAATTCTTCCATAGCCTTCAGGTTCATCAAAGATAGCTGTCATAACTGTTAGATCAGAATTACTCTGCTGATGTTTTTTAACAAATTCTTTGATAGTTTTTTTTCTTAGTAAGGGGGTATCTCCATAAAGAATCAACACCGGACCATCATAATCTGCAAAATAACTCTCCGCCTGTTTTACAGCATGACCGGTACCCAACTGTTCAGACTGAATAACATAATTTAAATCCCATTTATATTTATCTAAATCTTCAAGTTCAGATTGAACCACTTCTTTTTGATGACCAATCACATTAACAATTTTACTATTTAAACCATCCAGAGTATTTAAAACATGCTTGATAATCGCCTTGCCTGCAACTGGATGTAATACCTTGATTTTATCAGATTTCATTCTGGTTCCTTTGCCAGCAGCCAGAATAATACTTAAAAGATCTGCCATCTATAGTTTCCTCCCTTTAAATAAGGAATAAATGTTATTTCTATTATTAAACATTATTTCCTGATACTACTTCCCATCTTAGTTCTTTAATCGCTTGAAGTATAACAGAGAATTAAACTTTTGTCAAGATTATAAAAGGGTCTTAAAAAAATAACACTACCTTAATTAAGGTAGTGTTATTTTAAAGATTATAACCATAACCCAATCATTTTAATTAAGCACTTGCCAGCAGTTCATCAAACTTTTCTAAAACTTCGTTTTCCATTAAATCCCTCAACTTTGTGGAAATTGGAAAGCAGATATCCTGATAGTCTCCGTTCCGCTTTCTTCTTGCAGGCATGGAAAGGAAAATCCCGTTTTTTCCTTCAATAACCCGCATATCACGCACAACAAAAGAATCATCAAATGTTACTGTTGCATAAGCCTTGACCATACTTCCATTAATCTCAACCGGAAAAACTCTGACATCTGTAATTTCCATAAATACACCGCCTTTGGAATTATTTGTTAATACCATTATAATTCCATTATATGTAAATGTCAAGTTTTATTGTGATATTTTTCAATAAATTTCCATAACTCATCCTTTTCAGGGACTTTAAATTCTTTTTTTATTCCTTTCTCTTCTATATAAGTCCCGGATTCGATCATTCGTCCAACCCGAATCAGTTTCAAATCTGTATCTGCAAAAATAGCGGCCAGATCAATTTCTGGCGCTGCTGCCATTAACATTGAACCAGAAGAAATTAAAGCAGCTGGATCCAAGTGCAACTTAGTACAAACTTCCTCAACTTCGGGAGGAATCCAAAAATTATCTTTTTCAATAACATAACCCAACTGTGCTGCTGCTGCCATTTCAGAAATCGCACCATAGACTCCACCTTCTGTAACATCATGCATTGCTTTTACTCCATTTTTTCTAGCTATTCTACTTTCAGGAAGTACACTTAATAATTTTAAATAGTTGGATAGCTGGTTCAAAGTATCTCTACTGACACCCTTTTTAAGTAAAAATTCTCTATAATCACTGGCCAAAATATAACTTCCTTCTATACCCATTCCTTTAGAAATATAGAGTATATCTCCAGCTTCTGCAGCAGAACTGGAAGCCAACTCTTCTTTTTGAGCCCTGCCCATTGCCGAAATAGTAATTATTGGCTTTTGAACAAGATCTGTAATTTCTGTATGACCTCCAAGAACTTCTATCTCCATTGCAGCAGCTGTTTCTACTATTTCTTCCATTATTTTCTCAGCTCTACTTTCGGCCAGACTGGGGGGCAAAAACAAAACAACCTGAATTCCAAACGGTTCAGCACCAGCTGCAGCAATATCATTACAGGCTACATTAACCGCCAGATAACCTGCATTTTTTTCTGCTCCCGTTATCGGATCAGAAGAGACTACGAGTAAATAGTCTCCCAGATCAATCACTGCACTATCCTCTCCCGGGCCAGCTGATACAATAACATCTGAACGAAAATGTTTTATCTTATCGAGAATCGTTTTTTTTAATTTATTTCCTGCAAGTTTACCAATTTCCAAAACTATCACTTCCCAAAATAATTATCGAGATGGTGAGAAAGTGGAATTGCCAGCACTCCACCAATTAACATTTGAGCAAAATCAATTCCAATCTCAGGCAAGACAACTGCCCAGCTTAATAAAAAAGCTTTAGCAATTGCATAGCCAAGAATCATTACATTTCCACCAACAATTATTGCAAATATTTTTCTATCAAATTTCTTCTCATTCTGACTGGAAATTTTCCCTACCAGCAAACCCTCTAAACCTTTAATTACAAAGGTAAAAGGAGCCCAGATTGAATAACCAAGAATAATATCCATCAGAGCCGAACCAACTCCACCTGCAATCCCACCTGCTTTAGCCCCAAAAGTTAAGGCAATAGTATAAATAGCAACTTCTCCCAGATTAAAATAAGAACTACTGGGACCAGGGATATGTAAATAAGTTGCAACAGCAGTAAAGGCAATAAAAAGGGCTAAAAATGATAGGGAACGTGTGTCAAGATTACTTAATTTAATTTTTTTTAAATGATCCTGAATATTTTCTCTACCTTCCATGCTTATTCCTCCCAACTAATATTAATAGGTTGTTAAGTATTGATCAATCTCCCAACTGTGAACCTGTTTTTTATAAACTGACCATTCTATTTTCTTAGCTTCAACTAAATGATTAAAGATATGTTCGCCCAGAGTTTCCCGCATGAATTCACTTTCCTGGAAATGTTTGAGAGCTTCATCCATAGAAGAAGGTAAACTGCTGATGCCCCTGGATTTCCTTTCCTTATAATTCATCTCATATATATTATCTGTTGTTTGTTCCCCTGGATCAATTTTATTCTTAATTCCATCCAGGCCAGCTCTCAACATTACAGCTGTTGCAAGATATGGATTGGCTGCCGGGTCAGGATTTCTCAGTTCTAATCTGGTTCCATTTCCTCGAGCGGATGGGACTCTAACTAAAGCACTACGATTTTGAGTCGACCAGGATATGTAAACCGGGGCTTCATAACCAGGAACAAGCCTTTTATAGGAATTAATTGTGGGATTTAAAATAGCTGTTGTCTCTTTAGCATGTTTCAATAAACCACCTATATAATAATATGCTATTTCACTTAAACCATGCTCATCCTCAGGATCATAAAAGGCATTTTTGCCATTTCTATATAGTGATTGATGTACATGCATTCCAGAACCACTTTCACCATAAATTGGTTTAGGCATAAAAGTTGCATGCAGGTTATGCTGCATAGCAATAATTTTAGTAACGAACTTAAATGTCGCAATATTATCTGCTGTTCGCAGAACAGGTGTGTATTTAAAATCAATTTCGTGTTGGCCTGGAGCTACTTCATGATGAGCTGCTTCAACTTCAAACCCCATCTTCTTAAGAGCAAGTACTGTATCTCGACGTGCTTCTCCTCCCAAGTCAACTGGAGATAAATCAAAATACCCACCTTTATCATGAGTGTTTGTTGTTGGATTACCATGCTCATCTTTTTCAAATAAGAAAAATTCTGGTTCAGGTCCAGCAAACATTTCATAACCCATTTCTTCAGCTTCTGCCATTGCTCTTTTTAAAGCTCCACGCGGACAACCAACAAAAGGTTCTCCATCAGGTAAATAAATATCACACATCATCCTTGCTGTACAACCACCACTAGTTCCCCACGGGAAAATTGTAAAAGTATCATAGTCAGGTTTTAAATACATATCGGATTCGTGGATACGCGTATAACCCTCAATAGATGAACCATCAAACATAATCTTGCCATCAAGCGCCTCCGGCAACTGTTCAATTGTAATCGCCACATTCTTAATAATACCTAAAATATCAACAAACTGTAGGCGAATAAACTCAACATTATTTTCTTCAGCAATCTTTAATATCTTCTCTCTACTAAATTTTTCCATTTATTCTTCCTCCTCCTTAGAATATTCTTTATTACTCCGGGAAAGTTTTTTCATCAACTCAGAACGATTGGAAACAGGGTAAAGTGAATCCAGATCAACATCTGAATAATAATCATAATTATCATCAAAGTCAACATCGTCTTCTATATTTTGTTCCAGTGCTGGAGCACTTAATTTAGAACGAATGGTTTCAATACTATTTCCAGCAGCAAGGAGCTCTTTGATTTTAACTAATCTCTTAATATCGCTTACCGAAAAAAGGCGTTGATTCCCACTACTGCGGGCAGGAAAGATCAAATCCTGCTCATCATAATAACGAATTTGCCTGGAGCTTAAGCCCGTTTTTTGTTTTGCTTCCCTCATCGTAATGTTTTTCCCTTTTTTCATTCTTATCACTACTCCCAAAGTCCTAATAATTATTGCAGAAAGTATAACACGAAATCAAATTGATGTCAATCTCATGTTAGCTTTTAATTTTTTTAGCTAATTTTTGAATAATTTAATAACTATCAATTGTTTTAACTACTGTCACAAAATCATTTTTACGAGGCCAGCTTGCTGCAACTTTTTCTGCCTGCTCTCTACTGTTATAAATAGAAAAGACTGTAGGGCCACTACCAGAAAGCATTGTAAAAGCAGCCTTTGTATTATTTAATATATTTTTTATCTCCTTGATTTCCGGACAAATTTTTTCAGCAGCTTTCTTCAGATCATTTTTGTAATCAAGATTCCAATCAGGTTCCTCTTTATTCTTTAAATTAGCTAGAACTGACTTAAAATCAAATTTTTCATATCCTTCTAATTCATCATATAATTTATAGACTGCCGGTGTCGAAATTTTAAAGGATGGAGTCACCACAACCAGATATTTTTCTCCAATAAAGGGTAGTTTCTCTAAAATTTCTCCTCTGCCAGAAGCATACACAGTTCCCCCTTCCAGACAGTAAGGTACATCAGAACCAATATCTGCCAGAGAGTTTCGTATTTTATTTAAATCTGGCTTAAGTTCAAATAATAAATATAAACCCCTCATAACTGCCGCAGCATCTGCACTACCCCCTGCCATTCCCGCAGCAATAGGTATATTTTTTTCAATATATATTTCAACTCCCTGCTTGAGTTCAGGATTTAGTTCAAAGAAAATTTCTGCGGCCTGATAAGCTAAATTCTCTTTATTAGTAGGCAACTCAGTCTGGGAACTTTTTACAATAATTCCTCCACTTTTCTTTTTTAATTTTATTCTATCAGCCAGGCTTATACTCTGCATAATCATCTGTAATTCATGAAAACCATCTTTTCTAAGTCCTCTAACATGTAGAGCAAGATTTATTTTTGCCGGTGCTTTTACATATATTTCTCGCATAATTCTCCTCCGATTTATATTTTTTATTAATAACTTTTCAAATAGCTATTTAAATTAATTAAAGTTTGTGATAACATTACTTAAAAGAATTCGACTATCAGTCAGATTTGGCTGATTAAACAAAAAGAAAGGAGTGTTTCTCTTGCAAACAAATCAGATGATAAAAGCTGCTCTAATGGCAGCACTAACAGCAGTAGGTGCATACATTATAATTCCAGTTGGACCAGTACCAATAACTCTGCAAACTTTCTTTGTTCTACTTTCAGGAAGACTACTTGGAAAAAAATACGGTGTTTTATCTCAAGTTACATATCTTTTACTGGGAGCTTTTGGTTTGCCTATCTTTTCTGGTGGCCAGGGTGGTCTGGGCGTAATTGCAGGACCTACCGGTGGTTTCTTAATTAGTTTTGTAGTTGCAGCCTGGATTGCAGCCCACCACAGCAGTAATAATAAAAAATACTTTTTGATACTTACTGCTGCTGTATTAAGTAATTATATCATTGGTAGTATCTACTTTAGTTTTGTAACAGATACAGGTTTACTTGCAGCGCTTAATATGACTGTAATACCTTTCATCCCCGGAGATTTTGCAAAAATAGTTCTGGTTTTAATCTTAGCCCCAGTAATTGAAAAACGGCTTTCCTTTAATAAAAGCAGATAAATTTCTCTGCCTTAGAAAATAAATGCCACCTGAATAATTCAGGTGGTTTTATTTTTAAATATTATAATTAGAATAACCGCATAATTATCTAAAAGGCAAATTATTGAAATCAAAAATACGCATTCTCATCTGTGGGATAAAATAAAAGGGCTGTTGATTGACAAGCAGATAAATTAAATATAATGATAGACCAATAACAATAATGGGAACGATAAACCAGAAACTACTTTTCTGTAATAAAATATGCAAACCAAATATAATCAATAATACAGGCCAGTAACTGCGTATAAATAAGAATATATTAAAATTATACTCACCAAGAGAATCTCCCAGAAATATAATACCTGCAAAAATTAAAATGAGGGCAATTAAACTGCGGTCCCTATTATCTGTCATTATTATCACCCTTAAGCATCAGTGCTCCAGCGGCAATTAAAATTAAAGGCCAGTATTTTTCCCAGTACAAAGTTGGAATCCAGATATCAACTAAAAAAATAGACCCAACCAAAATCATGATTATTGCAAATAGTTTGCGGCGATTGTTACTGTTTTCAGGACTATGATTTTGATACTGCTCATAATATCTTTTTTCATTTTCTTTTCTGGACTCATAATCTTCACTGTTTTTTTGGGCTCTCTCCTGCTTATCGTCCTGCTCTTGATTAAGGCTTTCCTGAGATTTTTTATCTTCTATATAATAATCATCTGGCATTCTGTATTCATTTTTCACCGGCTCTTCAGACATTACAAGCCAGGCAATAATATAAGCAATCAAACCTACTCCCTGAAATAAAAATATAAATAAAACTGCAAGTCGTATTAAAGAAGAATCTACGTTAAAATAATCTGCCAGTCCTCCACAGACTCCGGCAATCATCCGGTCATCACGAGAACGATATAATTTTTTTGACATTATAAATCTTCCTTTCATTATTTAAATAGTTTATAGGACAATAACTAAAATATGTTAAAGAATCATTTCTGATTATAGTATCGCAGATTTCAGAGCTCTTGTCAAAGAAAAAAGCCGGGTTAATCCCCGACTTTAAGTAAACTATTCATTTTTTATAATAGACTAAAATTTAATATTTTTATTCAGCCAGTTTGGTAGAAAACTGCTCATTATATAACTGAGCATATTCTCCTCTGTTTTTAATTAATTCTTGATGCTTCCCTCGCTCAACTATTCCTTCTTCAGTTAAAACAATAATCTGATCAGCATTTATCACTGTCGAAAGTCGATGAGCAATAACCAGGGTAGTTCGTCCCTCTGCCAGTTTTTCTAAAGATTTCTGAATAATTTTTTCACTGCGATTATCGAGAGAAGATGTTGCCTCATCCAGAATTAGAATAGGAGGATTTTTCAAAAATGAACGCGCAATAGAAATTCTCTGTTTCTGTCCTCCAGAAAGTTTAACTCCTCTTTCCCCAATATCAGTATCATAACCTTCACTTAAATTTAAAATAAAATCATGTGCATTGGCTTTTTTCGCTGCTTCAATAATATCCTCATCTGAAGCACCTGCTGTCCCATAGGCAATATTTTCTCTAACTGTACCATTAAAAAGAAAAACATCCTGCTGCACAATTCCAATATTACGGCGCAGTGATTCTAAAGTCACATTTTTAATATTAGTATTGTCAATAGAAAGACTACCACTATCAATCTCATAAAATCTGGGCAGTAGTTTAGTTAAAGTTGATTTACCTGCTCCAGAAGGTCCAACAAAAGCTACTGTTTTACCCGGTTCAATCCTTATATTAATATTGCTCAGTACCTTTTCATGGTTATCATAACCAAAGGTAACATCCTCATATTTTATAAGTCCAGCAACACCTTTTAGCTCCCGAGCATCAGGATGGTCAACTATTTCTGGGTCAACCTCTAAAAGTTCTTTGAAGCGGCTGAATCCAGACATTCCGCGCTGTAGCTGTTCATTAAAGTTAACCAATCTTCTAATTGGATTCATAAACATGTCAACATAAAATAAAAAAGCAACCATCTGACCAACCGAAAGACTACCATTATAAATAAAATAGCCTCCAGCAGCCAGGGTACTTAAACGAATTAGATTAATAAAAAGATTCATACCGGAATGGAATTGTGCCATGTTTTTCATAGCCCATTCTCGAGAACGTCGATAATTATGATTACCCTCACAAAACTTTTCATTTTCGTAATCTTCATTTGTAAAAGATTTAACTACTCTAATTCCACTTAAACTATCTTCAATTATTGTATTTACCTCAGCCATCTTTTCTCTGATAACTTTAAAAGCATTATACATTTTTTCTCCTAAATGCAGAGAAAAGAAAAACATAACCGGGATTAAAGCAAAAGTTACCAGGGCCAGCTGCCAGTGCATAGTTACCAGAATTGAAAAAGACCCAATTAATAACATAGCCGAAATCAATACATCCTCAGGGCCATGGTGAGCCAGTTCTGAAATGTTATTTAAATCATTAACAACCCTGGACATCAAATATCCTACTTTATTATTATCATAAAACTTAAAGGACAATTTTTGCAGATGGGTAAATAGATCAGAACGCATATCTGTTTCCATTCTAATTCCAACCACATGTCCCCAATAGTGAACTATATATTGGAATAAAAAACGCAGAATATACAGAACAAGCAAAATAATCGCAATTCTTATTATCATGTTTGCATTACGCTGAGGAAAATAATCATCAATCAGACGCTGAACATAAACTGGATAGACAAGGTCAATACCGGACATTAAAATAGCACAGCTAATATCGACTAAAAATAATTTCCAGTGATTTTTATAATAACTAAAAAACTTTTTTAACATCTATAAAAATACCCCCTTTTTTATTTACTAATTAGAAATTTTATCACAGTAGTTTTGTTATTGCAATTACTATTTTAAGTAAAAAAAGTGCACTCCTTGATAGAGTACACTTTTATTAATACCTATTAAATTATTTTTTTCTAATTTATTCTAATTCAGTCCATTCTCCGGTTTTCATATAAACTGTTCTCTCACAAATATTGGTAGAATGGTCACCTATTCTTTCTAAAAATCGACTAATAAACATCAGTGAAGTTCCCTGCTCAATTGTCGCACAGTCATTTTCCATAACAGTTAGCAGTTCAGAATTGATCTGCTCATCTAGACGATCTACAGCTTCATCTCTAGCTGCAACTTGTTTTGCTTTTTCAATATCCATATCAACAAAAGCTTCTAAACTTTCTCGCAACCTCTGGACAACAATATCCCTCATACCAGGTAGATCCTGCATTTCTTTAATTAGGGGTTGGTCACCAATTTCTTTTACTTTATAGGCAATATTTGAAGCATTATCACCAATTCTTTCCAGATCAGTCACTAACTTGGAAATAACAATAATTTTTCGCAAATCAATTGCCACTGGCTGCTGGAGAGCAATCAAACGGGTACATTTTTCTTCTATATCTAGTTCATAGTCATCAATTATATCATCATCTTTAATTACTTCATCAGCAAGCTTAATATCTTTGTTCATTAAAGCTTCAATACTCTTACTTATACTTTCACCAACAACACTTCCCATTTTTAACATTTCATTTTCTAAATCTTTCAGTTCTGTATGAAAAGCCTTACGAGATTCATTCATTTTTACTATATACCTCCTTCAAGCTATTTTTAAAATAATAAATAGCTCCTAACTTAATAATAAACTCAGATTTGATTTTAACCAAAACGACCTGTTATATAATCTTCTGTCCGCTGGTCAGATGGATTTTCAAATATCTTATCAGTCTGATCAAATTCAACCAGATCTCCCATCAAAAAGAAGCCGGTATTATCGGAAACACGCGCCGCCTGCTGCATACTGTGGGTAACAATTACAATAGTATAATTATTCTTTAGCTCATCTATTAAATCTTCAATTTTAGCTGTTGCTACTGGGTCAAGGGCTGAAGCCGGCTCATCCATTAATAAAACTTCAGGTTTAACTGCCAGAGCTCTAGCAATACAAAGTCTCTGCTGCTGTCCTCCAGAAAGACCCAGAGCTGAATCATCAAGCCTGTCTTTCACTTCCTCATATAAGGCAGCCCCCTTTAAACTTTCAATTACAATTTCTTCTAATTTATCTTTGTCCTTAAGGCCGTGAATTCTGGGCCCATAGGCGACATTATCAAATATTGATTTCGGAAACGGATTAGGCTGCTGAAAAACCATTCCAACTCTTTTTCTTAATTCAACTACATCAACATTTTCCTTGTAAATATTTTCATTATCAAAAAGAACTTCTCCCTCTACCCTGCTACCCTCAATAAGGTCATTCATTCTATTTAAAGTCCGCAAAAATGTTGATTTACCACAACCTGAAGGCCCAATTAAAGCAGTTACTTTATTTGATTCAAGCGGTATATTAATATTTTTTAGAGCCTGAAAATCATCATAATAAAAATCAAGATTTTTTACTTCCATTTTAATTTCACTCATAAATTTACTCCTTCCAGCTTAATTTGTATTCTTTTTGCTAAATTTAATTCTCATAAAAATAGCAACTAAATTAATCAATAAAACTAATACCAGTAATACTACAGCTGTACCATAAGCAATTGGAATCTGCTTTTGGGGAAAAGTACCGGTAGCAACCAGTGCATAAATATTATATGGTAAGGCCATTACTTCTGAAAATACTGAGTTGGGAAGACGCATTGAAAAGAAAGTAGCTGCCGTAAAAATTATAGGTGCCGTCTCCCCAGCTACACGTCCTACTCCCAGTATACACCCAGTTAAAATTCCGGGCAATGCAGCTGGTAAAACTACATTTTTTATCGTCTGCCATTTAGTTGCCCCCAGTGCCAGAGAAGAACTTCTGTATTCATCGGGAACTGACATTAATGCTTCTTCTGAAGCTCGAATTATAGTTGGCAAAATAACAATAGCCAGCGTAAGAGCTCCTGATAAAATGGAAACTCCAAAATTAAGATATTTTACAAAGATAGATAGACCAAAAAGCCCAAATACAACTGAGGGTACACCTGCTAAATTATTAACACCTATTCTAATTATTCTAATTAATTTTCCTTTTTTGGCATATTCAGTCATATATATTGCTGCAAAGACTCCAAGCGGGGTAGCAACTAAAATTGCTCCACTAACCAGATAAAAAGAACCAACAATTGCCGGTAAAATTCCACCCTCTGTCATTCCGTTCTTAGGCATAGAGGTTAAGAATTCCCAACTAATTACCCCCAGACCTCTTTTAAAGATAAAAAATATAATTACGCCCAGGACAGCTATTGAAGACAGCATTAATAATCCCAAAATACTAAATACTATTTTTTCTACTGCTTTTCTTTTAGTTAATTTATTTTCCATTATTCTCCACTCACCTTTTTCTTAAATCTCTGCTGAGCAAAATCTGCAAAGATATTAAAAATAAGAGTTATTAAAAATAAAATTATTGCTATTCCAAATAATGCCTGATAATGCTCACTTCCAACCGGAGCTTCTCCCATTTCGGCAGCAATTGTTGCAGTCATTGGCCTAACAGGTTTTAAAATATTACTTGGAAACAGCGAAGCACCCCCAGCAACCATTAAAACTGTCATTGTTTCTCCAATGGCTCTTCCCATTCCTAAAATTACAGCTGTCACAATACCAGAAGAAGCTGTGGGAAGTATAACTCTGAACATGGTTTCTAATCTATTAGCCCCTAAAGCCAGGGAGGCATCTCTGAAATTTTGAGGAACTGCTGTAATTGCATCTTCTGCCAGACTAACAATTGTCGGCAAAGCCATAATTCCCAGCATTATCATTGCATTTAAAGCAGTTAATCCGGTAGGCAGGCCAAAAACTTCTCTTAAAAATGGACCTAAAATCTTCATTCCAAATAGTCCATAGATAACAGAAGGCACTCCAGCCAGCATTTCTATTGTTGGCTTAACAATATTCTTAAATTTTTTGGGCAAAATATAAGCAATATGAATTGCAGATGCAACTCCAAAAGGAACTGCAATAACCATTGCTCCAATTGTTACCACTATTGAGCCTGACAAAAGATTAAAAATACCATAACCTGGCGGATCATAAGTTGGATACCAGTCACTGGTGAAAAGAAATTCCAAAATTCCTACTTTAGAAAAAATTGGAGCTCCCTCTTTAAACAAAACAATAATAATCCCTGTTAAGAAAAGTATTGATGAAAAAGCAAAAAATAAAAGTATATTTTTAATTATTTTTTCTTTAGTCTTCCAATTTAACATAAATTTCACCTCTCAAGTATAGAAAAAATTTTATAAATAAACATTGAAAAAGGGAGAGGCCTCTCCCTTTTCCAGGTTGATACTAGTATATTTGATGTTTATCTATTAACTTTATAAAACTTTATAATTTATCTTTTAGTGAAGAGGTACAAATCCCTGCTCTTTTACTAGAGCCTGGCCTTCAGCACTTAAGATAAAGTTGATAAATCTGGCTGTTAAACCCTCTGGCCAGCCATCAGTAAACATGAATAGCGGACGAGCAATTGGAAATTCTCCACTGGCTACTGTTGCATTAGAAGGTAGAACCCCATTAACTTTAACAGCTTTAAGTGAATCAGATAAATAACCAAGTCCCACATAACCGATAGCACCTTCAGTATCAGAAACAACTCCGGCAACTGCACCATTAGAAGCCTGTAATAAAGCTGCTTTAGTCAATCTTTCTTTACCAAGTGTAATCTCATTAAACACTTCAAAAGTACCAGAACTTGAATCTCTAGAGACAACTACTATTTCCATATCTGGTCCTCCAAATTCTGACCAGTTAGTAGCTTCACCAGTATAAATTGATTTAATATCTTCCAGGCTTAATTCTTCAACCGAATTGGCTGGATTAACTACAACAGCAATTCCATCCATTGCTACTCTGTGAGGCACAGGATAAATTCCATTTTCTACTGCAGCTTGAACCTCTGCTTGCTTAACAAATCTAGAGGCATCTGCAATATCAACAGCACCATCAATCAAAGCAGCAATACCGTTACCTGATCCACCACCACGAACAGAAATATTTACATCAGAATTTTGCTCCATATAAACCTCAGCCGCTTTTTGAGCAATCGGCAGAACTGTCGAAGAACCCTGAATTGTAAGTTCTTCCTGAGCCATTACACTAAAGGGCATAACAGCTACCAGTAAGAGTGCCAGCACAACAACAAAAGAATTAATTTTACTCATTAATTTTTTCCCCCTTAAGGAATTTTTATTTTCTTTATTAACTTGACTCTGATTAAATGATAACAGCCTAATGTTACAACAGTATGTCACTAATGTTAAAATAATGTAAACAAAAAAACCGCCCTCATTGATATAATACTTCCAATGTAGGCGGTCTAATTAAAAACTTATTTAATTTTTTAAAAGTAAAAGAAGCTTAATTTTATCTTAGCATAATTGAGTGCTTAAAATAATTTATCAGCTTATAAATACATTTAAGCAATTAACTCTTTAATTTCTTCTACTGATGCAACCCTCCCTTTTATCTTAACCTTTCCATTAATACCAATTGCAGGAGTACTCATAATTCCAGCCATTGCAATTTCTTTCATATCCTCAACTTTAATTATCTCTGCCTCAATACCTGCTTCTGCTACAGCTTTCCTGGCATTGTCAGCAAGATTGACACAATTTTTGCATCCTGGTCCATAAATAGTAATTTTCATCTTTAACACTCCTCAGATTTGATTTGTAATTTAATTTCTTAAATCAATTTATAATAATCAAATTTCTATACAGGTTATTTAATTAAAAATTAGATAATTAAATTAAACATATATCCTACCCCAATAATTGAAACTCCAACAACAGTTACAAAAACGGCAATCAATTTAGGTTTAATTACTCTACGCAGAATAATCATTGCTGGCAAAGATAAAGCAGTAGTTGCCATCATAAAACTTAAAGCTGTTCCCAGAGCAACACCTTTACTCATTAAAGCCTCCACAATTGGTATGGTACCAACTGCATTAGAGTAAAGAGGTATCCCAACAATAACAGCAGCAATAACTGATAAAGGATTATTTACTCCTGCATATTCAGCCAGTAATTTGGCCGGTGCATATCCGTGTATTACAGCACCCAATCCAATGCCAATTATTACATACTTCCAGACTCTACTCACAATCTCTTTAACTTCGGCCCGAGCGAAATCAATTCTATCACTCCAGTTTAGCTTTTCAATCTCACTTTCCTCTGCGCTGATCTGGTAAACATATTCTTCTACCTGTTTTTCCATTCCTAAAATCTCAATCACAATTCCACCAACAATTCCGACAACAATACCACTGATCAAATAGATAGTCCCGATTTTCCAACCAAAAATTGTATAGAGCATAACCAGAGCTACCTCATTAACTATTGGTGAAGTAATTAAAAAAGAAAAGGTAATTCCAAGTGGAATTCCAGACTCTACAAAACCAATAAATATTGGAACAGATGAACAGGAACAAAATGGTGTCACAACTCCAAGTAATGAAGCCATAACATGTCCTGTAATTTTTCTATAACTACTTAAAAGTTTTTTTGTTTTTTCTGGGGGGAAATAACTCCTAATAATTGAAATAAAAAAGATCATTATAGAGAGCAAAAAAATTATCTTAGTTGTATCATAGATAAAGAAATGAACAGAGTCTCCCAATCTACCTGCTGAGTCCAGGCCAAAGAAATTATAAGTTATCAAATCTGCCAATTTTTCAAATAATAAAAACATTAACAACAGCCTCCTTTAGAAGCTGATTTAATCTCAGCTGCTGTATCTAAATTATCTATCTTAGATTGAAGTTCTGGCAAATTTAATTCAGTTAGCGAATTTGAACTTAAAGAAATCAGACTGGCTAAATAACTGTCATAGACCCCTCTATCGATTGAATAATAAATCCACTTACCACTTTTTTCTTCTATTAAAAGATCCAGCTCTTTAAAATAACTAAGGTGTTGAGAAACACTTGATTGAGATTTTCCCAGCAGCTGTTGAAGCTGACACACACAGTACTGACTATCCAATAAAAGTTTAAGTATTTTTATTCGATTTTCATCAGCTATACACTTTAAAAAATTAAGTAACTTATCCATCAAAATTCTCCTTTTGGCTTTTAATATTAATAAATACTAATATGATAATAACATTAAATATTAGTTAAGTCAATATTTTTTATACTAATTTCTACTTTTTTAGTTGTTAAAGCTTGTCATAGCAAAATTATATTTTAATTTTATAGTTTATCAACTACAAAATTAAGCAAAGAAAATACCTGCTCATATTAGTCAGAGCAGGTATTAAAGTTTAGACTTATTCAGCTGCTTTTAAATAAAAAGAAAATTCACTTCCAGCACCTTCACGACTTTTGACCTGAATATCACTTCCATGTTGTTTTATAATATTACGGACAATTGAAAGACCAATCCCGGTGCCACCAAGAGCTCTACTCCGAGCTTTATCGACTCTATAAAATCTTTCAAAAATCCTTTCCTGATCAGATAATGGTATTCCAATTCCATTATCTTTCACAGAAATATAAACTTTATCAGCTTCAGCTTCTACATTAATGCTGACTTTTCCACCTGCAGGAGTATATTTAATTGCATTATCAATCAAATTAATCATTACCTGCTTTATCTGCTCCCGAACCATATAAACAAGCGGCAGATTGGCTGCTATCTCAATTTTTAGATCAATATTTTTATCTTCTGCTTTTTTTTCTAATAAATTAACTACTTTAGTTAATACTTCCCCTAAATTATCTGCTTTAAGATCAAAAGACTGAGACTCAATCTTTGATAAGTTGAGTAGATCTTTAATTAAAACTGATAAGCGATCAGTTTCCTCTTTAATTATTTTTAAGAATTTGTCTCGTGTCGCCGGGTCTTCAATATTACTTTCTAAAAGTGTATCTAAATAACCAACCATCGATGTAAGCGGAGTTCTTAATTCGTGTGAGACATTGGCCACAAAATCATTCCTAACTGTTTCTAATTTTCTTAATTCAGTAATATCAGTTAATACAATTACCCCGCCAGTAACATTTTTCTGCTCATCCAGTAGGGGGATAAATGTTGCATGAATAATTTTTGGCTCAGGATTTTTATACTTAATCTCCCTGCTTATACTTTCTTTTTTATCAAAAGCACGCTGCAGGTACATATCAATTCTGTGACTAAAAAGAGTGCTAATCAGTTCTTTTCCCTTAACCCTCTCTGCCTCAATATTGAATATTCTACGTGCAGCAGGATTAATTAAGGCCACTTTTCCTTCTTCATTAACAGCAATTACACCATCAACCATACTTTCTAAAATTGCTTCAATCCTATTTTTTTCCTGTGAAATCTCTGTAATTTTTTCTTCCAGTTCTGCTGCCATAAAATTGAACATTCGAGCCAGTTTTTCAATTTCACTATTATATTTTCTTACAGGAATTCTCTGGCTTAAATCACCCTCAGATATTTTTTCTGCTGTTTCAGTAACGGTTTCCAGCGGTTTAACAATACTGAAGGTAAGCCGCCAAGCTAAAAGAATTGTAATTACTGCCAGAATGAGAAAGAAAAAAAGATAACTTTTTATATCTTCTACTAAAACACTTCTAATAAATTGAAGCGGACGCGCCGTCCTTAAAATTCCAATTATTCTATCCTGATCTTTAATTGGAACAGCATAATACAGCATTTCTTCTCCAATTGTTTCACTATAACGAATTTCACTGCCTGAATTCTGATTGCGAAAAGCCTCAGCCACTTCCGGCCGATTTCGATGATTATCCATCTCACTGATCTCATAATGAGAATCAGCCAGTACATTCCCATCAGCTGCAATAATTGTAATTCTGGTTTCCGAATCTCGGGACCAGTTGGCAGCTTTTTTTTCCAGACTTGGGCTTAAATTATAGATTTCTTCTGCTTTAATATTATTAAGCATCAATTGAGAATAATGATCCAGACTAATTCTCTCCTGTTCTAAATAAAATTCTCGATGATTTGTACTAAAGTAGTAAAAACTTAATGCAATGATAAAAAGCTGCATTACAACGAAAATTATAATCAAACGATTCTTGATACCTAAATTATTCCATTTTAACAAATTTATATCCCACCCCTCTAACTGTGGCTATATAATCAGCTTCAATTTTTTTGCGCAGTCGCCTAATATGAACATCAACTGTTCTTGTATCTCCAGCATATTCATAGCCCCATATTTTTTCTAAAAGTAAATCTCGACTTAAAACTCTTCCCTGATTGATAAGCAGATAGCGGAGAAGTTCAAATTCTTTGGGAGTTAAAACAATCTGCTCTTCTGCATAAATTACTTCATGACGAGAAATATCCAGTTTTAATTTTCCGGCTTCAATTATCTCATCTTTTATTTTTTCACTATCTTCTCTAAACTCTTTAACCCTTCTAAAGATTGCCTTAATTCTGGCAACTAATTCTCTGGGGCTAAATGGTTTTGTCATATAATCGTCTGCACCCATCTCCAGGCCAAGAATCCTTTCAACTTCTTCCCCTTTAGCAGTTAGCATGATTATCGGGATCTGCCGCAGTTGTTTATTAGCTCTTACCCGGCGACAGACTTCCATACCATCAATTTCGGGTAACATTAAATCTAAAACTATCAGATCAATTTCTTCAGAAAGTTTTTCTAATGCTAGTTTACCATCTGCAGCAGTCTCAACTGTATAGCCCGCGTTTTTTAAATTAAATTTGATTAATTCTCTAATATTTTTTTCATCCTCAACAACAAGAATCTTTTCCATTATAAATCCTCCTAAATTTCTGATTTTTGAGCAAATTAATCTTTTTTATTTATTTTATATTTATTCTTAAAATCTTTTCTGGCTTCAGCAGTCCACTTTGTAATAAAATTTGTTTTTGCTTCCGTATAACCATCACGATTATTTTTATACTCTGCTTCTAAATTCTTTTTTAAAGCTCCATAATTTTCTGCTATTTTTGGATGAGCAATCAAATAATCTCTAAAATATAATTCATCCCAGTCATCAAGATAGCGTAGATGTAAGTGAAACACTTTGTCTGCAAAGCCGTGTGGAGTATAGCCTTTATTAAAAACTAGATTAAGTTCTTGAGAATCCTCATTTCTATGCATCAAAGTCCAGCCGGCATTTTTTAGCTCTGCTTCAATCTTTGCGATCCCAGCTTCTCTGCTTATTTCCAGCAAAATATCAACAGTTGGCTTGGCCAGCAGCCCAGGAACTGCAGTACTACCAATGTGATTAATCCGTTCAATATATTTTTTCGGCAGAGCAGCTAGTAAATCCTTCTTTTCTTCCCGGTACCACTCTTTATATTCCGAATTATGTTTTTTTAAGATTATGGGAAACAGCTGCCATAATTCTTCCAGCGACATTTCAGAAAGTGATTTAGTCATAGAAACCTCCTTAAATCTTTATCTGATTTTGTACTTCAGACAAAATAGCTTTGATTATAATTTATTAAATTATCATTAGAACAATTCTTTAAATTAGGATAACAATCCAAACTTCAAGCATCCCCAGAGAAAAGAGTTTTTTTAATTGGCCCTTTAGTCGAAACAGGTTTGAGTATAGCTAATTATGAAAAGTTTTTTCCCTGTCTGAACGAAGTGAGTTAGAAAAAACTAATAATTAGCTATCAACGAAAACCGTTGTGAAGACTATGGACAATTAAAAATAGCTCTTTTCTCCATTATAGCAAAAAGAGCCTCCTATAAAAAGGAGGCCCCAAGCAAATAAATCTATATCAATGTTAAATCTTTGTAAATTTAAACCACATCTACTTCCTGAACATCTTTACCTGTGCTTTCATCTTCATAAATTTCAATTATGCTGTAAGCAATATCAGCCATTTGATCACTGATATGCTCAAGATCATCAAGTAATTCTAAAAGAATAATACCGGAATTAGGATCACAGCTTCCTTTATCGGAACCTTTGATTCTACTAATACTTTCCTGTCGAAATTGAATTTGCATTTGATCTAATCTTTCTTCTGCTTCCAAAATTTCAGCAGCGATTTCAAGGTCATCAGTTTCAATCAATTCCAAAGTCTTATCCAGTACATCACAGATAATTGAATATACTTCCTGAATTGTTGCCTGAGCATCAGAGGAAAACTTGAGTTTATTTTCTAATCTATTTTCGATTAACTCTGCAATATCATCAGCATCATCAGCAATACTTTCAATATCATCAACCACAGCAAAATATTTATCTAAAGTTCGGATATCAACATCATTTAATTGCGCCTGAGGTATTTTCTGAATAAAATGTAAAAGTTCTTCCTCCATTTCATTTACTATATCCTCATGATGTCTAATCTTTCTGATTACTTCACCATCTTTACTCAAAAATCCGTCTACAGATTCGCAGACCATATCTCGAGAAATTTTACCCATTGCCGCAATTTCTTTTTTAACCTGATCAATTGCAACATAGGGGGTACTTAACATTCTATCATCTATAAAAGTAGTTCCTCTTTTTAGAGTTAAGTCTTCACCTGGAAGCATTTTTTTAACTAAATAAACCATAAAACCTGTAAATGGTAACCAGACAAGTGTATTCACAACATTAAAGAATGTATGCGTATTCGCCAGAAGCCTTTCCTCAGAAGGATTTATCTGGCCAAAAATTCCACTGATATTTAAAATTAAATTTTCAAGTAAAGAACCAAAATCTGGCACTATATAAAGAAATGCAATCATTATTCCAGCTCCCAGAACATTAAATAAAAAATGGGCAGCTGCAGCTCTTTTAGCTGTTAAATTAGCACCTATCGCGGATAAAATAGCAGTAACAGTTGTACCAATGTTACTACCTAAAAGAATTGGAATTGCAGCTTCGTAATGAATAGCTCCTGCAGTCACCAGTCCTAAGAGAATACCAAATGAAGCTGAACTACTCTGAATAGCTACTGTAACAAAAATACCTGTTAAAATACCCAAAATTGGATACTGAGCAAAACTTTCCATCCAGTTGACGAAAACAACTGAATCCTTTAGGGGTTCCATGGTATCCCCCATAGTTTCTAAACCTAAAAATAATAAACCAAAACCTAATAAAATCTGTCCAATATACTGAAATTTTTTGCTTTTAGAAAATAAATATGTAAAAGCACCAATTGCTATTGCATGAAAAGCATAATCACCTAATTTAAAAGCAATTAACTGAGCAGTTACTGTAGTACCTATATTGGCACCCATAATTACTCCAATTGACTGGAATAAAGTCATTAAACCAGCATTGACAAAACCTACAACCATAACTGTAGTTGCACTACTACTTTGAATGATGGCGGTAACAATTGTTCCAACTCCAACTCCCATAATTGGTTTTGAAGTCATGGCAGCCAAAAAATGACGCAGTCTTTTCCCGGCAGTTTTTTGTAACCCCTCACTCATCTGCTTCATCCCATAGATAAAGAGGCCCAGACCACCGAGTAATCCTATAGCCATATCAATTCCCAAACCTATCTCCCCTTTCGTTTTTTTGAGTTTATCCCGTTATTAAATTACCCGTTTATGAATAATACTTAGATAATACAAATTATCTTCTTAGAAATATATTCTTTTTTTGTAAAATTTTATTTAAAAAATAACAGGAAAAAAAGCAGCCAGCTACGGCTGCTCTATTAAATTTATATCCTCTATCTTAAATTAAACACCTATCTTTACTTCATCATCTTTAGACATGACTACTACATCATCTGTTAAAAGATCTGAGTAAGTATAAGAAAGTCGCCTAATTTGATTGTGATCTTTAATTCTAACTACAAAAACATTTTCATGAGTTTTTTCCAAAACCCCTTCTTTTTCTACCGCTTTTCGTCTGCCTCGATTGGCTTTAACACTTACTCGATGACCGACAAATGATTTTACTTCCTCTTTTATTTTATCAAGAACATTTTCTTCCATTCAGATTCACCTCATTTTGAAAACAATTCAGAAATAATTATATCATAAGTTGCCCATTTAAGCAAAACTTATGCCCTTATAAGTAGTAGTGATAAGAGATGATGATAATGGAATTTTTATTCTTTTGGCTCATTCTTATTCAAGTTTTCATTTTCAAAGGCAAATTTGTAAGGTGACTCATCTGCAAATTTATCAACATATTTTGCTCCCCGTTTTGTAGCCAGCAAAGTTCCAGGACCACCAACACAGCCGCCCTCACAGGCCATTCCTTCAATCAAATGTCCAGCAAGAACTCCAGCCTTTGCTTTCATTAAGGTCTTTCTACAATCTGCCAGTCCATCTGCTTTAGTAATTGGCGGATCTATTTCATATTTTACTTTCAAATTCTGCCTGATAGCTTCAGCAACTCCACCTGCATTAGCATAAGCGCGACCATAATATGATGCATCTCTAATTTCCTCTTCTGCATCAACTTTGGTCAGCTCAATATCTGCCGCTACAAAAATCGCTGCTAGCTCTTCAAAGGTAATTACAAAATCCACCTCATCTTTTACTTTATCACTTAAGGCCTCCAGTTTTTTAGAAACACAGGGGCCAATAAATACAACTTTACTGTTCTGATTATCTTCTTTAACTGATTTAGCTGCAAAAATCATTGGTGAGCTAGATTCAGATATATTATCCTTAACTTCAGGCACATGTTTATCTGCCACATAAGTCCAGGATGGACAGCAGGAAGTGCCAAGATAGGGCTGCTTTTCTGGAATATCTTCTGCAAATAATTCAGCTTCATGCAGAGAAGCAAAATCAGCTCCCAGGCTAACCTCGCGCACTTCTTTCATACCCAGCTCTTTTAAAGCAGTTACAATTTTTTCTGCAGAAACTAAAGGACCAAACTGACCGACAAAGGAAGGTGCAATAATTGCCCGGACATCTTCCCCTTTTTTAATTGATTTTAAAAGCTGATAAATCATAGATTTATCTGCAATAGCTCCAAATGGGCAGGCTATAATACACTGACCACAGCTTACACATTTATCCTGATTTATTTGAGCTCGATTATAATCATCACTTTCTATGGCATCAACACCACAGGCAGCTGCACAGGGGCGCTCGTAGTTTACAATTGCCTCATAAGGACAGGCTTCCTTACACTTCCCACAGTTGATACATTTTTCCTGATCAATAACTGCAGCGTGCTCTTCAATAGTAATTGCATCAACAGGACAGACAATACTGCAGGGATGAGCAAGGCATTTACGACAGTTATTAGTTACAAAATGAGCATTTGTCGGACATTTCTCACAAGCAAAACGAATTACATTGACCAGAGGTTCCTTGAGCTGATTATCATTTTTAAGAAAATCTCTGATTCCCTCTGAAAGCAGTTTATGTTCCTGGTTTGTTTCATAGTCCATTCCCAGTCCCATCCGAACCCGGGCAGCAACTATTGCTCTTTCTTTAAAAATACTTGATCTATATGTAGCTTCTTCAGTATCAATGATTCGATAAGGTATTTTATCAAATTCTTCACACTCAGCATCTTTGAGAGCCAGCCTTGCCAGCTCAGCAAAGACCATCCGTCGGATTTTAACTATATCAGTATAAATTCCTTTTAATTTGCTCATTTTATCCTCTCCATTACTTTACTGATTACCATCTGAGTTTGAGCTGAGGTAATAAGATCATCATCAACTTTAACTACAGGAGCATTTTTGATATCTCCACACATATCCAAACATTCAACTCTATTTATCTCAATTTGTTCTGGATACTCCTCCTGTAATTCTTCTAAAGTATCTAAAATATTTAATGCTCCTACAAGTGAACAGTGGCTGCCCACACAGATTTCTACTTTAACCATTTTTCTGCCTCCTTCCAAAATTCCAGCTAAAAATTTAACTTGAATTCGGCAAGTAAAAAGTTAAAATAGTTCTTTTTAGATTTTTGCCGTTAAAAAATAATTTCAATCTATTAAAATTAAATATTTAGTCTCAATTTAAATAGCCAGTTAAATAAATTGTCCAGCTTCCAGATTTTAGACGCACTTAACTAAACTATGGTTTTCATAGCTTAAAAAATTAGTCTAAACTGTACTGGTGGTTTTAATTTAGCACCACCTTCTTTCTAAAATCTGTTAGTGCTTTTCTAAGATATTTAATTGTTTTTTCCAGCAGTTTATTTGGGGCAAAGCGGATGTGTTTGTACCAGCCGCT
>NZ_FTNC01000016.1 GCF_900156285.1 Halanaerobium kushneri | reverse complement strand
AAGGATATTTTACAAAATAGCAGGTAATATCTGCGGCAGCGGCTGGTACAAACACATCCGCTTTGCCCCAAATAAACTGCTGGAAAAAACAATTAAATATCTTAGAAAAGCACTAACAGATTTTAGAAAGAAGGTGGTGCTAAATTAAAACCACCAGTACAGTTTAGACTAATTTTTTAAGCTATGAAAACCATAGTTTAGTTAAGTGCGTCTAAAATCTGGAAGCTGGACAATTTATTTAACTGGCTATTTAAATTGAGACTAAATATTTAATTTTAATAGATTGAAATTATTTTTTAACGGCAAAAATCTAAAAAGAACTATTTTAACTTTTTACTTGCCGAATTCAAGTTAAAATATCTATACCAAGGCTGCGGCCTATTTCTGGAATTATAAATGTAAAAATATGATTAAAAATATAACCGACAACTAGTATACTCAACATATAAGGTACAAAGTAAATTGCTCTAAAAGTATCTTTAAATTTAATTTTTGCATTTAAGCCTAAAGCAATTAATAAGCTCAATATATTTACGATAATTGTTGATACTATAGCAAACTTAAATGTAAAAATATATGCATCAAAGGCTCTTCCGTCATTCAACAGGTTTATAAAATTTCTAAAACCAACAAAACCATAGTCTCCAAATCCTATGTAATCTGTAAAACTATAAAATATCCCCTGCAGAGCTGGAAGAGTATGAAAAACAAAAAATAGGATAAATGCCGGTATTGTCATCCAGTAAAATACGGATGAAGTTTTTTTCATTACTTTCTCCCCCTTTTATAATATAGGAGTCCTCCTCATTTTGAGAAGAACTCCTATATTAAAGACTTTAATTTCTTATCTGGACTGTACCTTATTCCATTCTGAATCAAGTGTATCTAAGAATTCTTCAACATCTCCTTCGTGTAGGAAGCCTTGAATTAAGTTAGGAACCTGCATTCCAGATGGATAGTAATGATCAGGGAAAGGCGCAATATTTCCACTTTCAAAATATGTCTTTAAATCAACAACTGTGGGGTCTTCCTGAAATACATTTTCTACTGCAGAGAAAGTCATCTGTTCATCAATATAGAATTGAGCATTTTCTTCTTCCAATAAGAATTTAATAAACTTTTCTGCTGCTTCTGGATGGTCAGTGTTTTTGTTCATAGTTAATACTGTATCTACACCAGAGACCAGCATATTTTCATCTGCTTCATTAACTGCTGGTAAAGCAAATGCTCCCAGATTTAAATCAGGATTTGATTCCAATATCGGATTAATTGCCCAAACACCCTGGATATACATAAATGATTCTCCATTGGCAAATGCCTGATTCCCCTGGCTGTAACCATAACCAAAAATATCATTCTGACCATAATCTAAAAGCTTATAAATTCTTTCAGCCACCTTTTGATACCTGTCTTCAAAAGTAGTTTCATTTTCTAAGCGCTGTTCAATAAAGTTTTCTCCATGTAAATTGGCAGCTAAAGAATTCCAGGGAACCATAATAGTCCAGGCATCTTTAAATGTTAAATAAAAAGGAGTTCCACCATTTTCCTGAATAGTTTCTGCTGTCTGGATAAATTCGTCCCATGTCTGTGGAATATCTAAACCAAGTTCTTCAAACTTATCTTTATTATATAAAACAGTATTTGCATTTGCTGTATAAGGAACACCGTAGTTAGTGCTTCCTTCATGTAAATCCTGAAGCATTTCCTGATAGGCTGTTTGAGTATTACTTAAATATGAAGCCTGATCAAAATTCTTTAGTATTCCGGCGTCAGCGATTTGACCATAAGTAAAATTACCTCCCAGGCCCATAATATCGGGTATATTATTTTTAGCCAATCTTGATTTTAAAACTGTTTCTGCTTCTGGCACATGATTTTGTTTAATATCAATATTTGGATTCTCTGCTTCAAATTTTTCAATTAATTTGTCAAAAGTTTCAACAGCTTCTCTCTTATTCTGAAAAAACTCTAATTCCACTTCCTGAGCAAAACCAACTGCACTAAGACCTAAAATCATAAATAAAGCTAAACAAACTGAAACAATTGAACGAAAAGATTTCATTTAATAAATCCCCCTTAAAATTTTGTTTTATTGGAACCACTTCCAAAACCATAAAAAAATAAATTTGGAACCGCTTCCAAAATAATTATAACAGGAGTATTTTTAAAAGTCAAACAATTAACTCAATTATTTCAAAAATTGTATGAAATTTTTTTCTGACTAAAACACATAAAAACCGGGGCAAAAAGCCCCGGGTCTTAATTCTTTCTTTTTGATTTTAATAGCCACCCATCATGTAGTAATCCATCAAGGCGCTATCTTTTAGTTTAACATGTGCCTCTGTGTCAGACTTAGTGTTAACATTGATTTGTTCCTTGTGATCCTTGTGAGCGCGCTTGTGCTTAAAAATAGTTCTCATTAGTAATGCCCCCCTTAATAATTTTGTTGAGGGAACATACTCGCTGCACATCTACTTTGTTCCAAGTAATATAAACCACCGACCTAATAGTAAACTCAGCTACTCACTCTCTGTCGGTTCAAGTTCATTATACTACTTTAAAATTATTTTGCAAGGGCTTTGTGTAAATTTTTTCAATATTTTTTCTTTTGTTCTTTAGCATGATAATGTACTGATATGATTATAACTTTGCAGGACTTAATAAAGTTAAAAAGAAATATAAAATATAGATGTTATTGGCAACAGAATATAGAATCCCAACTGTCATCCAATATTAAAATCTAAATTAAAAATCTGAACAAAAATTTAAAGGGGTGAGTTAATGGCGAAAAATAAGATCGGTCTTAAAATAGTTAATTTAGTATTCTTACTGCTGACTATATTTGTTAACTTTCTGGCAAATTATTTGCCAATTAATGGGGTTACAAGTGGTGAAGTTTCTGCCTTATATCAAAATCCATTTACACCAGCGGGATTTACATTTTCTATCTGGGGGGTAATTTACACTCTGCTAATTATTTTTATTATTTATCAATTTCTGGGCCAGAGTGAAATAAACAAAAATTTTTCAACAGGTCCTTACTTTATTATCGCATCACTGGCCAATATGAGCTGGCTTTATCTCTGGCATCACAAACAGATTCCACTATCAATGATTATAATTTTACTTCTTCCATTTTCTCTGTTTAAAATATTTAAAAGACTGCATCAGCATCAGCAATATCAAAGGGCTGAATATCTTGGTTTAAAACTGCCTTTCAGTATCTATACTGCCTGGGTAACTATTGCTTCCATAGCTAATTTTATGGCTTTATTAGTCTATTTTAATGATAACTGGCCAGCTAATTTTTTAAGCATTGCAGCAATTATAGGAATCCTGATCGGATTATTTATCGCAGTCAAAATTCTAGATAAATATAAAAATATTCCTTTTGCTCTAGTTTTTATCTGGGCCTTAACTGGAATTATTGGAGCCCAGCTTGGTTATGAGAACTCCAATATGGCAGTAGTGATTACTGCAGGAGTTTCAATAATAATTATATTATTTAAAATGATTAATGCCTTCGGGACAAAAACAGAAAGCTAAATCAATTTTCCATTCCCTCAATTTTAGTTACAGTTAATTTACCGTGTTTAACACCCTTTAAGGCAATTAACTTAGAACTTATTTTCCTTAACTTACTTTGCAGACCCTCAACAACTATAACTTCCAGGCAGTAATTTCTATCTAGATGCAGATGCAGATTTGTCTTAAAAAGACAGTGATAATCATGCTGAAGTTGATTCATCCTGTCGGTCAAACCGGTTTGATGATGATCATAAATCAGAGTGATTGTACCTACAACATCTGCATCTTTTTTTGTATTTTCCTCTGCAATTATTTTATTCCTAATTAAATCTCTAATTGCTTCAGAGCGATTATTATATATACCTTCATTTAACTGATCAAATTTCTGGAGCAAATTTTCTTCTATTGAAACTCCAAATCTCTTTAATTCTGACATTCAAAATCACCTTTCATAAACCAATATTTTATTTAGTGCTATCATTATCTTTCTTGATAATTATAATAATTCCTGCTTTAAAAGAAGAACCTGCAGAATATCTGCAGGCAAAACAGCTTAATCTTTTATTTTATTAATTTTCTTCTTTAACATAGGGAACCCCTAAATATTCGGGAACACTAAAACTCTTTCTGGCTACTGTTGCAGCAATAGTTAAAATATATGGAAGAGCAATTATAAACTCGTTAGGAATTATTTTTACACTGGCTGTCTGAAAAAATACTGATAAACCATCTGCCAGACCAAAGGCTAAAGCCCCAAGAAGTGCGCCTACTGGATGCCAGTTACCTAAAAAACAAATAGCAAAAGCAATCCAGCCTCTACCGCCAATTATATCCTGTGAAAACATACCTAAAAAAGCAAGTGTGTAGAATGATCCGGCTAAAGCAGCGAAACCACTGCTTACAATAATTGTTAAATATCTAACTTTTTCTACTTTTATTCCGGCCGCATCTACTGCTTCTGGATTTGCTCCTGTGGAACGAATAATTAGACCTATTCTTGTCTTATATAAAACATAATAGGCAAGCGGGACAAAGAGCAGAACAATATAAGTCATAACATTTTGATTAAATAAAATCTCTCCTACAACCGGAATATCCGAAAGTAAAGGCAGAGCCAGCCGGCTTAAAGGCTTAATTTTTAAAGGAGTCACTCTTACTCCAAAAATTACCCGATATAAATAAACGGCCAGAGCTGCCAGCAGGATATTTAAGGCCACACCGGTAACAATCTGGTGCTGCTTTAAAATAATTGTAATAAAACCATAGACTAAACCCACTATCATTCCTGCCAGAAGAGCAGTAAGAAAACCTATCACAATATTTTCTGTAGTAAAAGCTCCTACAAAACCAGCCCAGGCGCCGATCAAAAACACCCCTTCAATTGCAATATTCATAACACCGGTTTTTTCAGAATAAACCTCTGCTATAGATCCTAAAATCAGGGGAGTACTCATCTGTAATGCTCTTGATAATAATAATATTATTGCCATCTTAATCCTCATCCCCTTTCATAAGTTTTTTCTTTGCTCTAAACACTTTAAACTTATGATTAATAAAATAAGAAATCACAACAAAAATTACTACCAGCCCCTGAGTGATTCCTATTATACTTGAGGGTAGAGTACTGGTTTGAGTAAGCATTAAACCGCCAACTTCCATAGTCGAAAAGAGCAGAGCTGCCAGTACAATACCAAAGGGATTTGCATTACCAAGAATAGCAACTCCAATACCTGTAGCCCCAATATTGGGTTCAAAACCCTGAATTACCATATGATTAATTCCATTTACCTGCATAAATCCAGCTAATCCAGCTAAAGCGCCACAAATCATAAATACAATAACAAAAATTTTCTTTTCACTAAAACCGGCATATTTGGCAGCATCTCTATTTTGACCAACCGCTCTAATTTGAAAACCAAGTCGGGTATGCCATAATAAAATATAGATCACGAAGACCACAAAAATAGAAATAAAAAACCATAATGAAATTGAGTCCGGGAAATCACTGCCGGAATTTTTGCAGAATCAGCTATCACATTAGTCTGAGGATATTCTCCTTTACTCTCCTGCAGCGGACCTCTAACCAGAAAATCCATTACTGCAATAGCAACATATGTTGACATCATACTGACCAAAAACTCATTCGCATTAAATTTCGCTTTAAAATATCCAATAACTGAGGCCCATAATCCTCCTGCCAGCAGGCTTAAAAGTAGACTGAAGCTTATAACAAAAAAGGAGGGCAACCACCCAAACTTTAAAGAAATAAATACTGCTGCAATACTGCCAATATAAAACTGTCCCTGAGCACCAATATTAAATAATTTTGCCTGAAAAGCAAAGCCAAAAGCAAGAGCGGTTAGAATTAAAGGAGTTGCCTTAGCGAAAATATTTGCGATATTATAAGAATCAATAAAAGCAAACTCAATTATCTGTTTATAGGCTGTAATCGGATTATGATCCATTAGTAACATCAATAAACCGCTGACCACAAGCCCTAAAAATATAGAAAAAAAAGTACTAATTATTAAAAATACATTTTCATTTAAATTAATTATTATTTTATCTTTTAGATTTTGTGATTTAGTCTCCACTTTTTTCACCTCTTACTCCAGTCATCAAGAGCCCAATTTTATCAATTTGGGCATCTTCTCTGGCAAAAGTTTCCATGATTTTCCCTTCGTAAATTACTCCAATTCGATCAGAAAGTTCCATGATTTCGGATAATTCGTTAGAAAAAAGCAGAATTGCTTTGCCATTTCTTTTTTCCGATTCTAGTGTTTTTTTTACATAATCAGCTGCCCCAAAATCAAGACCACGGGTTGGTTGGGAGGCAATTAATAATTTTTTGCCAACAGAAACTTCCCGGGCAATGATTGCCTTCTGCTGATTACCCCCAGACAGTGATCTAACTGAAGATTTTGTAGAAGCTGTTTTTATATCGAAATCTTTTATTTTGCTTTCAGCATTTTCTGCCAATCTTTCTTTGTTAAAAAGTAAATACTTATAATAATCTCTGTTATAGGTGCTTTTAAGTATTAAGTTTTCCTCCAGATCCATATCAAGTACAAGACCAACTCGATGCCGGTCTGCAGGAATATAACCAACTCCCCTATTAATTATTTGCTGAACCGAACAATTTTTAATTGATTTTCCATCTAATAGTATATCTCCCTGATCAATTTTTTTTAACCCTGCTACAGCTTCAGCCAGTTCTTCCTGACCATTACCACTTACTCCAGCAACACCAAATATCTCACCAGCTTTAATAGTCAGAGAAAGTCCATTTAAGATTTGTCCTCTTTTTTCACTGCTTAGGAAAATATTTTCTATTTCTAATATTTTCTCTCCCGTTTGAGATTTTATTTTTTCAATACCAAAATCAAAATCTCTTCCGATCATCATTTTAGTTAATCTTTTTTTATCTGCCTCATTTTTAGAAATGCTTCCTATCTTTTTCCCATCTCGTAAAACAACTATTCTATCCGAAATTTCCATTACTTCATTTAATTTATGAGTTATAAAGATAACTGAATTACCTTCGGACTTATATTCCCTAATAAAATCAAATAGTCTTTCTGTTTCCTGTGGTGTTAAAACAGCTGTTGGTTCATCCATAATCAGTAACTTAGAATTCCCAATTAAAGCCTTAATAATTTCAACCCGCTGCTGAAAACCAACAGGCAAATCACTAATTAAAGCTTCAGGGTCAACATTCAAGCCATATTTTTTACCTATATTATTAATCTGCTTCTTCATATTTTCAGGCTGATATTTCCCTTTTAGGGGAAGCATAATATTTTCTACTACCGTATTAACAGGTACTAAAGTAAAATGCTGATGAATCATTCCAATGCCCAATTCTCTTGCCCTGTGAGGAGAATTTATTTTAACTTCTCTATCTTCTACAATGATAGTACCTGCATCCGCCTGATGCATTCCATACAAAATTTTCATCAGTGTAGTTTTTCCTGCCCCATTTTCGCCGAGTAGAGAAACAACTTCACCATTATTTATTTTTAGAGATATATTATCATTTGCAATTACTCCTGGAAAGACCTTTTTAATATTTTTCATTTCGACAAATGCTTTTTTTCTTTTCTGCATAAAAAATCCTCCATTTTTGAATTTTTTACTATAACAAGATTTAGGAGGCCTAATAGACCCCCTAAACCGATCCAGATTAATATCTCTAATTGAAATTTAAATTATTTATCAAGCGCTTCTGGTGATAGTGAGAAGTAATCTAAAACATCACCATTTCTTATTGCCTCAGTTGCCTTCTCTACATCTGCTTTAACTTCTTCACCAATCTGATCACTATAAACAACTTCTACAATTCCCTGATTAACACCAACTTCGTTTACGATCGGCTCCAGTTCTCCTGACATAAAGTTTTCAACTATCCAGACATAAAGGCCTTCAAAGTTGAGATAGACACTGGCCTGTACCGTACCGGGGGCTACATCGTTCTGATTAGAAGCAAAACCAATAAACTTAGCTCCTCTTTCATCTGCAGCCTGAATTGCACCCAGACCCACTTCGTTGGCATAGAAGAATAAAACATCTGCCTGATCATCTATCATTGAATTAGCCATCTGATTTCCTAAAGAAACATCACTCCAGCTATTAGCATAGGATCTAATACTTTCTACATCTTCATTAACAGTTCTTGCTCCCCAAACATAGGTATTTAAAAGTTTGATCATCTGTCTATTTGGAAAACCACCAACTAAACCTAGCTTATTAGTTTCTGTAACATGACCTGCTATTATACCGGCCAGAAAACTTGCTTCATACTCTTTCGGCATTACCGGCTTTAAATTGGGTTCTTGAGCAATTACTCCATTCACAACTGTAAAAGTTGTCTCTGGATAGCTCTCAGAAATTCTCTGAGCAGCTTCATCAAATTGAGTACCGGCAGCTAAAATAAGGTCATAACCTCGCTGTGCGTAATTTCTCATTGTTGACTCAAAATCACTTGCCTGAACGTTTTCTACATACTCAATATTAGTTCCTAATTCTTCATTTGCAGCAACAAGACCACTGTAGTTTGTAGCATTCCAACTCTGATCATCGATTGAACCAGGCAATAACAATACCATCTTATAATCTTCAGCAGACTGAGCAAAAGTTGGCATTGATACTGCTAACAATAAAGCCAGAACCAGGATACCTGCCAGAACAAAACTTTTAAATTTCATAAATACTCCTCCTTATTTTGTTTGATAAATACAGCCAAAGAATGCTAAATTTGATTATTGAATAAAGATTCGAAATTTTTAATTAAATCTATATATAAAATTATCTATTTTTGTCGAAATTCCTGCTTAATTTGAAAAATAAATATAAAAAAAGAGTGAGCAATTAGACATCACTCACTCTCATTTAATCTAGTTATTCAATTTCTAAAACAATTTTTCCGCTGCCTCTCTTTTAAGCAGATCATAAACTTCCTGTAATCTTATCCCTTTTTTTCGGGCAATTTTTTGACACTCTTCGTATTCAGGTGCAAACTTAACTAAATCCCCTTCATAATAAGCGGCTTTAATTGTTACTTCTCCTAATGATGAATCCAACTTTAAATATTTACGTTCCAGACAGCTTCTCTCAACTTGCCTGCGCCTGATCCCTAGAGTTGTTGTTTCTTTAAAAATAATTTCCTCTATTTTTTTACGGCAGGAGGCAGGTGTCAGAACAGTAAGTTTTTGGGCCGGTCGATTCTTTTTCATCATAATATTAGTTAGATAAACATCTCTGGCGCCGGCAGCCAGTAATTCGGGAAAGAGATAGGAATAAATTTCTCCGCTCATATCATCAATGTTTGTTTCCAGAATTAATAGTTTTTCTTCATTTTTTTTTTGGCCTGATATACTCTTAATAAATTAGTAATTTCAAAATCCTTCTTACCAGCACCATAGGCTATTTTAGTAATTTTAAGCTCAGGTACAGGCAGAAACTCTTCGGCCAGTGTTTTAATAATAGCTGCCCCTGTTGGAGTAACAAGCTCCCCTCTAACTCCGGTCGAATAAACAGGTACATCCTGCAGGATTTCTATTGTTGCTGGCGCTGGAACTGGAATCCGGCCGTGAGCAGCATCTACAAAACCGGTTCCTAATGATACTGGAGAAGCATAAATATGATCAGGATTAATCATCTCGATTAAAATTGCAGTTCCTACAATATCAACTATAGAATCTACCGCACCTACTTCATGAAAGTGAACCTGATTAATTTCTTTATTATGAACTTTTGCTTCGGCTCTGGCAACTTTCTCAAAAATATTAATTGCCAGTTCCTGTACATTTTCGTTTAACTCACTTTCTTTAATTAATTCTTTAATATCATTGAAATTACGATGAATATGATCATGATTACCACATCCCTGGCAGCCACCTTTATGATGATGATCAGAATCATTATCTTGATGATCATTATGATGATGACTGTGCCCATGACTGTGCTCATGACTATGTTCATGATGATCAGGATGACTCTCGTCTTCTAGAATAACTTTAAAATCTGTGGCTGTAATTCCATTTTTCTGCACAGTAGAAATTTCTATTTCATAACCTTCAAGATTTAATTTTTGTAGTTCATTTAAAAATTTATCCCTGTCGACTCCCAGATCAAGCAGAGAAGCAATCGTCATATCTCCACTGATTCCAGAATTAATATCAAAATATAATATATCTTCCATCTTATCCTTCCTCTCTCGCTTTTTCTATCTGTAAAATAATTGTACTGGCCAAATAGGCAGCTCCAAAGCCATTGTCTATATTAACAACTCCAATACCGCTGGCACAACTATTAATCATTGTCAGCAGTGCTGAGACTCCACCAAAATTAGCACCATATCCGACACTTGTTGGTACAGCAATTACTGGTTTATCAACAAGACCCCCAACTACACTCGCCAGAGCTCCTTCCATACCAGCAACTGTGATAATAACTTCAGCTGCATTTAACTTCTCTAAATTACCTAAAAGACGGTGAACTCCGGCTACCCCGACATCGTATAAGCGTTCAACAGAATTACCAAGTGCTTCAGCAGTTATTACCGCTTCTTCAGCCACTGGAATATCGGAAGTTCCACCACTAACTACTAAGATTTTACTTTTAGTTTTTTCTAATGGCTGTTTTTCTATAAATATCATCTGTGGCCGCTCATGATAGACTGCCTCTGGTGCAATTTTTTTAATTCTTTGATAAACCTCTTTGCCAGCTCTACTTGCTAAAATATTATTATCATGTTTGAGCATTTCCCGAACTATACCTTCAATCTCATCCAGAGATTTTCCCTCACAGTAAATAACTTCAGGAAATCCGTTGCGTAAACTACGATGATTGTCTACCTTGGCAAAACCAAGATCTTTAAAAGGAAGATCTTTTAATGATGCTGCTGCCTGATCAACCTCTATTTCCCCTTCTTTAACTTTTTCTAGTAATACTTTAATATCCTCTTTATTCATCTTTTGCCTCCAAAATTTCTTTATTCATGCTCCCACTTTTATATGCTGATAGATCTAAGGTAACATACTGAAAGCCTAATTTCTGTAATTTATCAGACAATTTGTCCATTAATTTTAAATCTAAAATTTTCTCTCGATCTGCTTCCGATAATTCTATCCGGGCCAGATTGCTGTGATCCCGAACTCTAAACTGTTCAAAACCCATTCTGTGCATTAATTCCTCAGCAATTTCTATTTTTTCCAGCTTATCTGCACTGATCCTATCATCATAGGAAACTCTGGTCGCCAGACAGGACATACTGGGTTTATTCCAGGTTGAAAGGCCAAGTTTTTTTGAAAGTTCTCTAATTTCATTTTTGGTTAATGCAGCCGCCAGCATTGGACTTTTAACTCCCAGCTCTTTTAGAGCTTTACGACCAGGACGATAATCTCCCTGATCATCTACATTTGAACCTTCAATTACAGTTTTTCCAGCCGCATAATCTATAATTTTATTGAAAATAACTTTTTTACAGTGATAACAGCGATCAGAATTATTTTCAACAGCTTTTTCTAATTCTCTGAGTTCTATTTCCAGCTGCTGATGGTTTAAATCTAATTTTTCTACCAATTCTGCCACTTCTTTAATTTCTCTTTCCGGAACAAAGGGAGTATTGACTGTGACAGCTTCAAAATCCACTCCTGCTTTTGTTGCCGCAGCAGCCAGAAAAGTACTGTCAACTCCACCGGAAAAGGCAATTATAAATGGTTCTAATTCAGTTAAACTCTCCAGTAGTAAATTATATTTATCTGTTGTTGTTACTGTAGACATTAAAACTCCTCCTTATTAGTGCGTTGGCGGCACAAGTGCCTTTTTATGATAGCCAATTAAATCTCTGCGTCCCGCCATTTTTAAAGCTTTACGCACTATTTGATGATTTCTTTTTTTATGATACTGCAGCAGAGCTCTCTGCATTTTTTTGGCCTCTTTTGAACGAGCCACATAAACTTCCTCCATTGTTCTCGGGTCATAACCACTGTAGTACATGGCTGTAGCCATCGTTCCTGGAGTGGGGTAAAAATCCTGAACCTGGTCTGGATGGTGATTTATATCTCTTAAATACTCTGCCAGTTCAACCGCATCTTCCAGACGACTTCCTGGATGACTGGAAATAAAATAAGGAATTAAATACTGCTCCAGACCAATTTCATTATTAACCTGATAAAAAGCTTCTCTAAATTTATCAAAAACTTCAATACCCGGCTTTCCCATATAACTTAATACACTATCTGAAACATGCTCAGGAGCAACTTTAAGCTGTCCACTAACATGATGTGCTGCCAGCTCCTTTAAGTATTTGCGACTATCTTCATCCTGTAGTAAATAATCAAAACGAATACCTGAGCGAATAAATACTTTTTTAACACCAGGGAGATTTCTCAGCTCTCTTAAAATTTCAAAGTACTCTTTATGATCAACTTCCAACTTGCTGCAGGGAGCAGGAAACATACATTCTTTGCCCCGGCACATACCTCGCGAAAGTTGAGATGTACAGGAAGGCCTGCGAAAATTAGCAGTTGGACCTCCAACATCATGAATATAACCTTTAAAATCATCCATGGCGATAATTTTTTTAGCCTCTTTAAGTAAAGACTCTTTACTACGAGCTGTCATCATTTTGCCCTGATGAAAAGAAATTGCACAAAATGAGCAGGCGCCAAAACAGCCTCGAGAACTAACCAGACTAAATTTTACCTCTTTTATTGCCGGTACTCCACCTTGATTTTCGTAAATAGGATGATAATTTCGCTGATAGGGTAAAGAATAAACATGGTCAAGTTCCTCCTGATTTAAGGGCTCTACCGGTGGATTCTGAACTAAATAGCGATTACCATGCTGCTGTACCAACTGCTGACCGCGAATTGGATCCTGTTCTAAATATTCTAGTTTGTAAGCATAGGCATACTGTTTTTTGCTGTTTTTAACTTCTTTATAGGCAGGTAAAACTTCATAATCATATAAAGATTCAAGATCATCAGCAATAAAGGCTGTTCCTGGAAGATAATTTATATACTTTATCTCCAGTCCTGCTTCTAAATTTTCAGCTATTTTTAAAATCTGTTTTTCTCCCATTCCATAAACTAAAAGATCAGCTCGGCTGTCAAATAGTATTGAGCGCCGCACACTTTCATCCCAGTAATCATAATAAGCAAACCGCCTCAGGCTGGCCTCAATTCCACCAATAATAATTGGAATATCAGCATAAGCTTCCCGCAGACGATTGCTGTAAACAATAGTTGCCCGATCAGGACGATAACCACTTTCTCCTCCCGGAGAATAATTATCATAACTCCTGCGATGTTTGGAAACTGAAAAATGATTAACCATTGAATCCATATTACCTGCAGTTACTAAAAATCCATATCTGGGTTCTCCCAGCTGCTTAAAATCTTTAGTCGAGCGCCAGTCTGGCTGAGCTATTATACCAACCTTAAAACCAGCATCTTCCAGTACTCTGGCAATAATAGCTGTGCCAAAAGATGGATGATCAATATAAGCATCACCACTAATAATAATAAAATCTAGCTGTTTCCAGCCTCTTTTTTTCATATCTCTCTTTGAAATAACCATAAACTGATCTCTAGGATTTTCTAATTCTTTCGCTTTTTTTCTTTTATTTAAAGCTTCATTCTGTTTTTTCATTTTAACTTATCAGTAACTCCTTTATCTTTCCTGCTTAATTTAAACTGAGCAATCTACTCATTATTATAGCAGAAAAACCAATCTATATCGAATCTTAATCCAAATGATTATTTTCACATATTTTAAGATAAAAAACCTTCTGCTGTCTAAAAAATCAGCAGAAGGTTTTTTTAATTTATTCAACTTTTTCAACGAATATCGATTAATTCCGGTGACGACCGATTTTATTCAGCCACTATTCTTCCTTCTGTTACAGGAGCTACAGGAGAGTTAGCTTCAATATATTCCATTACTATTTCTTCTAAGCCTCCAGCTTCTTTTACGATTGGAGCATCAGTAAACATTGTATAACCATCTCCACCCGCTTTCATAAAATCGTTGGTAGCAACTGTATACATCTTATCCTGTTCCAATTCTTCTCCCTCAACCCAGACCTGCTGGACTCTATTACCTGGCTCCGCATCACCATTAAATGTAAATTTAATCCCGGATACCTGGGGGAAAAGTCCTTCAGTAGCAGGATACTCAGATACTGCATGTTCCAGGGCGGCTCTTAGTTTAGCTCCACTAATTTCAATCGCCATAGCTGTGTTACCAAAGGGCAGAACGGTTATAACTTCTCCCTGAGTAATTTCACCTCTGTCAATAGAGGCTCTAATTCCACCACCATTGGTGATTGCTACATCAGTATCTAATTTTGCTCTCATAGCATCAGTAATTAAATTACCAAGATTGGTTTCACCTGTCCGAACATTTCCTCGTTCACCATTAAGTTCAACCCTGGTAACTCCTACTGTTTGAGAAGTTATAGCAGCATTGGCTCTATTAATACGGTCAACAACTGTAGAAATAATAAAGTCTTTTTCTACATCTGCAGTCTCTTCTCTAGTAATTAAATTGGCTTTAATATCTGTGAGTTCTCCATTATCTACAGTTAAATCTACATAACCTAAGAATTTAGAATATTCTCCAGCCATAACAATCATTGTATCATTAACCATCATACCTTCTTTTAAAACATTATGACTGTGGCCGTCAACTATTAAATCAATCCCTGGTACTTCTTCTGCTACCATCTTACTGGTATATTTACTTCCTTCACTAATTCCCAGGTGAGTTAATCCAACAATGATATCAACTTTACCTCTTAACTCATTTACTACAGCATTAGCAGTAGTAATTGGGTTTTCAAATACAAGTCCTTCAACATTTTTGGGGTGTGTTTTATAAGCTGTCTCTGGAGTTACCAGACCAAAAACTCCTACTTTAACTCCATCATATTCTTTTATAATATAATCTTTTTTATAGGGAATCTCTTCTCCATCTTCTCGAACCAGATTAGCAGCTAAAAAAGGAAAGTTGCTCATATTAGCCAATTCTTCTAATCGGGCCTGACCATAGTTAAAATCATGATTACCCAGAGTTAGAGCATCTACATTCATCAAATCAAGGATATTACTAATAGCTTCTCCATCATTTATGTTGGCAATAGTTTGACCGTGGAAACTATCACCAGCATCTAGAAACATCACATTTCCCATCTCTCGTCTGGCTTTCTTAATCAAGGTTGCCATTTTAGCATAACCTATACTGCCAGCATAATCATCATCTTCTACTCTGGAGTGAACATCATTTACATGATAAATCCTTATGTCTACCTCTTCCGCCAGAATAGTAAAAGATAGAGTCATAACTAAAATCAGAGTCAAAAAGGTAATAGATAGTTTTTTGAACTTCACAAATTCCACCTCCATATTTTTTTGAAAATTATTACTTCTATTTATAATATTTGATATAAGAATTAATTTTCCTGCCAAACTAAAAAAAATCATCTAAAAATGTTATAATTTTTTTAAGAAAAGATTTTTGACATAACGAAACATCACAGGGAGGGCGAAAAATGAATAATGACTTAACAGCTATTGAGGGTATAAAAATTGGTCATGCTGATAATCAAAAGGCTGGAACTGGCTGCAGCGTAATCCTGGCTGAAGGAGATTTTACTATTGGAGCGGAAGTTCGTGGGGGTGCACCAGGAAGCAGGGAAATTGCTTTAACTGACAGCCGGGCTGCAGTTGATAAAGCTAATGCTGTTTTTTTAAGTGGTGGCAGTGCCTATGGTCTTGATGCAGCTGGTGGAGTTATGAAATATTTAAGAGAAAAAAATACTGGTTTCCAGACAGGCGGTGGAGTTGTGCCTATAGTTCCTGCAGCAGTAATTTATGATTTGGAATATAAAAGCAATAAATATCCAGATTCAGAAATGGCTTATCAGGCCTGTCTTAGTGCTGATAGTTCCAGACAGAAAAATGAAAGTATAGGGGCAGCAACTGGCGCAACCTGTGGTAAAATAAATGGAATGAATAACGCCAGCAAAACAGCACTGGGGCATGCAGCTAAAAAGACCGGAGATCTTGTTGTAGCTGCAATGTCAGTTGTCAACGCTTTTGGTGATATCAAAAACCCCGAAATTTCAAAAATAATTGCTGGAGCCAGAGATAGTGATGGAAATTATATCGATACCGAAAAAATGATTATTAACCAACCAGAAATCAATCTTGGATTTTTACGAGAAAATACAACACTGGTAGTAATAGCAACTAATGCTACTTTAAACAAAGCGGAAGCAAACCGGATTTCAATGATGGCACAGAGTGGTTTAAGCCGTACTATTTATCCTGTTCACACTCTTTTGGATGGAGACAGCATTTTTACTCTGGCTTCTAATCAAATAAAAGCAGATACCAATCAAATTGGAATAATAGCTGCTGAAGTTGTTAAAGAGGCTATTTTAAATTCTGCCCGATAAAATTAAACCTTTATGTTTAACCTCTATTTAGAAAAAACGGCCTGTAAAAACAGGCCGTTTTAGTTTATTCAATTTATACAAGCAATTTTGTTCTAATCCTCTATACTAAACTATACTTCAATATAATAAATAATATATTTAATACTTAACTCTTTTACCTGTAACAATAAAGATAGTCTCCTCACCAATATTAGTTGCATGATCACCTACACGCTCCAGCGACTTAGCTAAATTGATGTGTTGAACTATCTGTTTGATTTCATCTTTATCTTCTTTTTGACTTATCATTTTAATAGCTTTATGATAAATATCTTCATAAAGATTATCTGCTTTTTCGTCCATTCTGCAGGCAGCCTCTGCCAGGTCAGAATTCCTGGTAGAAAATGATTCTAAAACTACATCCAGCATATCAGTTACAATATCAGCCAGTTCAGGAATCATAACAAGTGGTTTCATAATTCCATCATGTTTTAATTCAAGTAAGATTTCTGCTATATTAGTTGCCTGATCCCCAATTCTTTCTAAATCATTTGCAATTTTAATCATAGCAATACTAAACCAGGTATCGGAAGCCAGGGGTTGATCCAGAGTCAACAAGCGCGAAACTTCTTCTTCTATTGTGATTAGGTAGTTATCTAAAACATCATCTCGTTCAATTATTTCGTGAGCTTTTTCTACATTCAAATCGTCCATTGCTTTAATAACATTCTGCAGCATTTCCTCTGCAACTTCACTCATATCACTGAGATCATCAAGAAGTTGTTCACGCTTTTTTTCATACACCTGTTCCATTGGACTCACTCTCCTCTTTTAAATTTAATAAAGTTAAGTTTATCGATATAATTAATTAAGTCATATTAAATTATTCTTGACAGAAATCTAAAATCCTGCCTTTTTTAAAATTTAATTTAAACAAAAACTTCTCTGGCTGTTTTTTCAATATGTTTTACTGCATAGCGAATATCTTCTAAACTTAAATCTAAGTGAGTTACAGCACGTAATTTGCCCTCAAGCCTGCTAACTCTAATTCCTTTTTTAAGTAGTTCGTCTGCAAATAAATCTGCTTTACCTTCAGCAACAGAAAAAAGAACAATATTAGTTTCAACTGTTTTTGGATCAATATCCAGACCTTTTTGATCTGCAATTGTTTCTGCCAGCATTTTAGCATGTTTATGATCTTCTTTTAATCTAGCAACATTATGCTCTAAAGCAAAAATTCCACCTGCTGCTATAATTCCTGCCTGCCTCATTGCTCCTCCCAGCCTCTGCTTCCAGTAACGAGCCTGTTCAATAAATTCTGCCGAACCAGCAAGTACTGAGCCAACTGGAGCTCCAAGTCCTTTACTTAAGTCAATCCAGATTGAATCAAAATATTGACCATATTCAGCAGGATCTACTTCTGCTTCAACAGCAGCATTTAGCATTCTAGCTCCATCCATATGCATCTTTAAATTTCTTTCCCCAGCGACTTCTGCTATTTCCTTGATTCTTGCTAAAGGCCAGATACGTCCACCACCAAGATTGGTGGTCTGTTCAATTGATATTACTTTTGTCTGCGGACTGTGATAGTCTTTTTCTCTAATTGCTTCTTTAACCTGTTGGGCAGTAAAAATTCCACCTTCTCCAGCCAGCGGCTTAATTGAAGCCCCCGAAATGACAGCAAGAGCCGCACTCTCATAATGAATCGGATGCGCGGTTTGATCCATTATTATTTCATCACCCTGACTGGTATGAACAGCAAAAGAAATCTGATTTGCCATCAGCCCGGAAGGTAAATATACTGCATCATCCTTACCCAGCATTTCTGCTGTCATCCGGCAGAGACGATTAACGCTCGGGTCTTCGCCTAACTGCTCATCACCCACCTCAGCCTCAGCCATAAATCTCCTCATATCCTGAGATGGTCTGGTTCCAGTATCACTAAATAAGTCAACTTTAATTTCCATTTTAAATCCCCCAATTCAAATTTTTTGAAAAATATCAGACAGTAAAAATAATCGAAACCTACTTTATAATCTTCATTAAAGCTCTTAAAAAATAAGCATTAAGATGAAATAAAAAATCAAACCTCCACTGACTGTATAAAATATATTTTTAGTTCTATATGCCACAAATAAAGTTGGAAAAAAAGCAATTAAAGCCGTGTTGTCCAAACTTAGATAAATGCTTCCATTTTTGAGCAGGATAGAGGGCGCCAGAAGTGCAGACAGTACAGCCGCAGGGATAAAGCTTAACCAGAGTACTACTCGTTCGGGAAGTTCCTTATTTCCAAGTATTGAAAGCGGCAGTACTCTCGGTAAAAAAGTTACAATAACCATTCCGGCCACCATAAATATAAATTTAACTGTTTCCACTGATATACACCCCTAAAAAAGCTGCCAGTACAGTAGCTAAAATAATATTCCAACTTCCATCAATAACCAGCGCAAAAAACAGTGATAAAAGACCAGAAAAAACCGCAACAATAATTTCACTGCTGGAACTGATCTGCATTACCAAAAGAACCACAAACATTGCCGGAAGAACAAAATCCAGGGCACCTCCGCTACCAAAATTAATAAACTCAGTTAAAAAAGCTCCTGCCGCGGAACTAAAGACCCAGCCCAGATAGGCTGTAAAACCAAGTCCAACAAAATATCTCTGTTTATTCTTCTGGCTCTCCAATTTACTCATTGAAACTGCAAACGACTCATCAGTTACCAAAAATCCTAAAAAAGGATAATAATAAAAAGGTAAATTTCGCAAATGAAGACTTAAAGAAGCAGATAACAAAAGATGACGTAAATTAACAAGAAAAGTCATTGCAACTATAGCTGCCACAGCGGCCCCCGCAGCAATCATTTCTATTGCAACCAGCTGAGACGATCCTGCAAAAACAAAAAGGGACATAGCTGTAGTTTGCAGTGGTGTTAAACCTTTATTAACAGCCAGCATTCCATAAGCGAGGCCAATTGGAAGGTAACCCAAAATTATTGGAAAAGCATCTTTTATTCCAGCTTTTAAACTTGAATCATTTAATTTTGCCAGAAGATAGTCCTGATCATCTATCTTTTTCTCCTGTTGTGACATAGTAATTTTTACCTCTTTTCAAAATCTTATTTAAAAATATTATTAAAAATCAAAGCTGCACTTTAATCCAGCTGACGTGGATCAAGTGCATCTCTTAAGGCATCACCAAGCAAGTTAAAACTTAGAACTGTAATAATTATTGCCAGTCCCGGAAAAACTGACATCCAGGGAGCCTGGATCAAATATTCCTGTCCTCTATTTAACATTGTTCCCCAGGCAGCAGTTGGAGGCTGAATACCAAGCCCCAGAAAACTTAAACCCGCCACAACCAGAATTGAAATACCAATTCTTAAAGTAGAAAGTACTATTAAAGAAGAAATCGAATTGGGCAAAATATGGTTATATAAAATTCGCAGGTCACTTGCTCCCAGTGCCTTAGCAGCAGAAACATATTCTTTTTCTTTAATTTGGAAAACTACAGAGCGAGTTAGTCTTGAAAAATTAATTAAACCAGTAACACCAACAGCAATTATAATATTAAAAATTCCTGTTCCCAGTGCGGAAATTATAGCCAGAGCCAGCAAAATAAATGGAATCGAATTCCAAATCTCTACCAGTCGCATAATTATCATATCCACTTTACCACCATAATAACCAGCAAGCAGACCAAGACTAACACCCAGGCTGGCATTAACTAAAACAGCAGCAAATCCTACCCCCAGAGCAATTCTTGCTCCATAAAGAACTCTGGAAAACATATCTCTTCCAAAATCATCAGTACCAAACCAGTGCTCTAAAGAAGGTGCTGAATAAGTCATATTACTGTAATCAATTTCCGTTGGTGAATAGGGAGCAATAAAAGGTGCCATAAAAGCAGCATAGAATATAAGTGCCAGGATAATTACTGCAATCTTACCCCCATAACCTTTATTAAATTCTTTAAACATTTTTGCATAAAGTGCATTTTCTCGTAACTTAATGAATATACTCTTTTTAACTAACAGTAATAACAAAACAAAAATTAGAATTATCGAAAAAACAGTAGCAAATTTATATTCAAGACTACTCCAAATTTTACTCTCTATAAACCAGTTTTTATAATTTATATAAAGTTGAATCAATAATAGTATAAATAAAATAAATTTCTTTTTCAAATTTCAACACCTCATTCCACTGCTATTTATAACTAATCCGGGGATTAATAAATACATAAATGACATCTACCAGTAAATTTACCAGAACAAAAAGTATCGATAAAATTAAAATGGACCCAAAAACTAAAGGCTGGTCTCTGGACTCCACAGCTTTGACAGCCAGTCTTCCTACACCAGGCCAGGCAAAAACTGATTCAATTAGAATTGCTCCTCCAAACATCATAGCCAGCTGGTTCCCAATATTAGTTATAATTGGGATCAAAGCATTACGAAAAGCATGTTTCAAAATAATAATTTTTTCAGCAACACCCTTAGAACGAGCTGTTACCAGATAATCTTCTTTCATTGTGTCCAGCATTGAAGATCTGGTTATTCGACTGGTAGAAGCAATCATTACTGTACTTAAGGCAAAAGCTGGTAAAATTAAATGCCTTAACCCACTTAAAGTCCAAATTCGGCCCCCATACCCGGATGAAGGTAAAATAGGAAAATAAACTGAAAATATATAAATAAAAATAATACCTGTAAAAAAGGCTGGAACAGAAATACCGATCGTTGCAATAAACATACTCATCAGATCAAATAAAGAATTCTTTTTAACCGCGGCAATCACTCCAGTCGGTATTGCTACCAGAACAGCAATAATTAGAGAGAGTAAACCTAATTCAATAGTAGCTGTTAAGCGACGACCAATTATATTAATAACTTGATCACCATAATAGATTGAATCCAGCTCTCCAGTCAGAAAATTCTTCAGCATTAAAAAATAACGGATGTGAAAGGGCTCATTGAAACCAAATTTTTCATTTAAAGCTGCTATAGCCTCAGGTGTTACATTAGTTCCCAGCATAATAGCCGCTGGATTGCCCGGAACAAGCTGCATAATTCCAAATAAAATTAAGGAAACACCAATTACAACAGGTATTAACCAGAGCAGTCTTTTAATTATATAAGCAAACAAATTATTCACCTCTTTCTAAAAAGACTATGCAGATAGATTCAACTATCTGCATAGTAATTTAAATAATTTATCTTTTTATTTACAAAATCACTTTCTTTTAATTCTCTGCTTTATTTAAAATCTTACTCTTTATATACATTTGCTGTGGGAGTAACTAACGGAATTAAAAGTGAATTTCCTGGTTCAAGTTCTTTTACGTTATCCTGCATAACATATATCTGAGTTGAATGAGCAAGCGGGTGGAACACAAGATCTTCAATTAGAACTTTTCTTAAAACCTTATTATAAAGTTCCTCTCGCTCTGCCTGATCAGAAGTTGCTCTGGCCTCTTCCAACCACTGATCTACCTGCTCGTTCTCATAAAAGGCTCTGTTTAATGAACCATCAGATTTAAAGAATCTATATAACCAGTAATCAGGATCTGGATCGGAAACAAACCTTAAGAAAAACATTCCAATTTCTCCCCGTCCCAGCATATCCCACATTGTTCCAAATTCCATAGCATTAACTTCAGCATTTAGTCCTGCCTGTCTTAAAGCAGTAACCATTGCTTCGGCAGTTTTAACCTGGTTTGGCCTGCTGTTTGATACATAAACCTGAGCCACATAATCTGCAGGAATTACACCATCAGCTTTTAGTTCTTCAAACTTTTGAGCTGCTGCTTCTGGATCAAAACCAACAGCATTTTCTTTTAAGAACTCCCTGTCTTCTGGCCAGAGTGTGGGCGGCAGCATTGAATAAGCTCTCTCACCTAAAACACCGAAAATCTGAGGTATTATCTGGTCAAAAGGAACCGCCTGTAATACAGCTTCTCTAAACTTACGTTCCTGAGTTGGCTGCATATCAAAGTTAAAGCCCAGGAAGTTAATACCTGCACCTGCAGCCGACTTAACCTGATAATCAGGATTATCTATAAAAGATTCCAGCTGTCCTACATCCAGATTTACACCAAAGTCAATTCCGCCGCTACGGAGTTCCATTGCCTGAGTTGCAGATTCTGGGATGGATCTAATTACTAATTTTTTGATATTTGGTACCTTATTCCAGTAATCTTCAAAGGCAGATAAAACTATCTGATTACCTGCATCCCATTCTTCCATCTTAAAAGGTCCAGCTCCAATTGGATTACGGCCGAGCTCTTCGTCCCCTACTTCTTCGGCATATTCTTTTGGTACAATACCAAAGGTCATCCCCAGAATAAAGGGAGAATATGGTTCACTTAAAGTAAATTTAATCGTATAATTATCAATTACTTCTATTGATTCAATTGACTCTACTTTAGCTCTCAAACCAGAACCATAATCAGGATCAAGAATTCTCTGGTAGGTATACTCGACATCTTCAGCTGTTAATTCCTGACCATTATGAAATTTTACACCCTGGCGTAACTCAAATGTATATTCAAGACCATCTTCCGAAACTGTCCAATCTTTAGCAATTCCAGGAACAATTTTATTTGCCTTTCCATATTCTACTAAACCATCAAAAATTAAGGATGCTACTCTTTCATTAACAGAGATAGTTGTTTCTCCAGGATCAAGATTACTTACCTCATCCTCGATTCCCATCACAAATTCTTCGGTCACCTTTTCCTGAGCCTGTACAGCAGTAAAGAACGAAAAGATAAATAAAGAAACTAATAATAAGACTAAAAACTTATTTTTCATTATACTTCCTCCTTAAAGTACTCGTTTGATTATTTACTTATTTTCTTTTCTAGCCTGATTAACAAATTCAACAAAATCTTTAAATAAATTTAACTGAACCGGGTCATTGGCAGCCATCATTTCTGGATGCCACTGCACTCCAACTAAGTAAGGATAATTAGGATCCTCAATCCCCTCCACAAAACCATCAGGAGCTACAGCTGAAACTTTTAGGCCATCACCAACCTTATCTACAGCCTGATGATGATAGGAATTTACTGCAACTTCTTCTCCAGCAAAAACTCGAGCCAGTCTTGTATTTTCTTTAATTTCTAGTTTGTGAGTTTTATAATATTTAGGAACCATTAAAGCCATATGTGGTATTTTACTGTCAGCATTATTACCACAAACATCAACCTTTAAGGAACCTCCATAGAGGATATTTAACAGTTGAAAGCCCCGGCAAATTCCTAAAATTGGTTTTTTCATTTCCATAGCCATTTGTAAAATTTTCAACTCCCAGCGATCACGCTCAGGGGAAATATTGCCCAAATATTTCTGAGGATATGAATTATATAAAGCCGGATCTATATCGCTACCACCAGGTAAGACTACTCCATCAACCTCATCCAGAAATTCTCTAATATACTGCTCATCTTCACTTCTCGATTCAATATAGGGCATAATCATAGGTAAAGCACCTGCCATACTTAAAGCTTCAGAGTAATCCTGAGTTACCAGAGAAAACTCAACTCCCTCCAGTTTATACTGCTCCCCCATTTTTTCTGTTGGAATTTTAAATGATGTGATTAAAATTTTTGGGTACATATTGTTCCTCCATCCAGATCAATATTTTCTTTAAAAACCACTTTTTTGAAATTTAAGCTGGAGATTTATATAAAAATTATACCAATCTTTAGTAAATGTGTCAACTTTGAATATCTGTTCATAATCCAGGGGATTAAGAAATAACCTGAATAAAAATGTCCACCTGTCCCCCACAGACCCAGCCAATTTCAGCAGCTTCTTTACGAGTTAATGTTAATTTCAATTTTTCAGACCTGCCTGTTTTCATTAAGTCCAGAGATTTTTCAATTACAGTCTTTTCATCTTTACCTCCACCAATACTACCAAAAGTGTCACCATTTTCGGTAATTATCATTTCAGTTCCTGTATTGCGGGGGGAAGAACTTTTTGCCTGGACAATAAATGCTCTGGCCAGCCTAACATTATCTTCTTTTAAATTAATAATTTTTTCTAGGATCCCCTTTTTCACTACCTATCCCTCCTGACAGCAACTATCTCTGCTGCAATTGCCACTGCGATTTCTGCAGGTGTCTCACTGCCAATATCAAGTCCTATTGGGGCATGTACTCTCGCCAGTTTTTCTTCATTTATTCCATCTTTTATAAGTTGATCGTAAACTGTTTTTATTTTACGAGAACTGCCAATCATTCCAATATAGCTTGCTTGAGAATCAATAACTTCTTTTAAAACCTGATAATCATGCTGATGACCTCGAGTAACAATTACCAGATAATCATTCTCCCTAATCCTGGCACTGGTAAAATAATCCTTATAAGGTAAACGCAGCAGCTGATCTGCTGTTGGAAATCTATCAAAGTTTAAAAATTCCTCCCGATCATCAACAACTGTAATGCTAAAATCTAAAAGACTACAGATTTTTACAAGCGGCTCTGCAATATGACCTGCCCCAAAAACTGTTAAATGAGGCTGATTAACAACTGGTTCCAGAAAAAATTCAAGTTTATTATTTGAATCCAAATTAAACTCTTTTAACTGTGAATCAGCATTTTTGGCTTCCCCAACAGCAAGAATCTGATTTTTAATATCTTCATTTAGAAAAAACTTTTCCAGTTCATTTTCAAGCTTTTCAGATGAAAATTCAATAAAGCCCTCTTCATCAAATAAAAACATTTCACCAAGTAAATTCTGAGATATTTCTTCGCTCTCAATATCTGTTAATACTGCAGTAAGGATCTTTTTGCTACCCTGTAATTCTTTATAAATTTTTTTAAAGAAATCTTCCATTTATTCCACATCCCTTCAGCCTAAATTTTAACTTAAAATTATTATTCAAATAATTTAAATCTGCTTCAATGAAGTTCAGGCCTTCTGTTTAAATAATCTATCCTGTTGAAAAGCCAGTAAAAATCCTGAATTCTCTCGAACAATTTCAATTTCGTAAGCCCGGCTCAAATTTTGAGCTGTCATTACTTCTTCCACCTGACCGGAAGCAATAATTTTTCCAGCTTTTAAAATAATTACCCTATCAGAATACTGGTAGGCAAGATTTGGGTCATGAAGAGCTGTAATCAAAGTTTTTCCTTTAGCAGTAAGATCTCTCATAATTTTTAAACTAAGATGAGTATTTTTAAAATCAAGATGAGAATTTGGTTCATCTAAAAATAAATAACTGCTTTTCTGCATCAATGCCCTTGCTATCAATACAAGCTGTCTTTCTCCACCAGAAATTTTATTAAAACTCTTATTTTTTAAGTCTAATATCTCCAGTTCAGCCATGATTGCTTCTGCTTCCTGCAGTTCTATAGCCCCGGGAGATTCTGCAAATGAAAGCCAGGGGTTACTTCCCATTAAAATAATATCCAGAACCTGATAATCAAAAACGTTCTGACTCTCCTGTGGCACTACAGCTATTTTTTGAGCAATTTCTTTTTTGCTCATCTTTTTTATATTTTCTCCATCCAGCAGTATTTTTCCTGCATCAGGAACCAATAATCCCTGCATACACCGAAAAAATGTGGTTTTTCCGGATCCGTTTGCCCCCAGTATTGAAATGAATTCTCCTTTCTCTGCCTTAAAATTAATATTTTTTAATACTCTATGATCTGTGTAAGAAAAACTAAGTCCTGTGCCAGTTATCATTACCTCCACCCGCTCTCTTTTTTTGTAATCAGTAAATAGGCAAAAAATGGAGCTCCTATTAAAGCAGTAATAATACTAATCGGAATTTCTGCCCCGCTTACGGTTCTAGCCAGATTATCCATTAAAAGAAGGCTTAAACTTCCCATAAGTGCTGAAGCAGGCAAATAATATTTATATTTGCTGCCCACCATAAATCTTGCTATATGAGGAATAACTAGGCCTATCCAGCTAACCTGGCCTGCAGCAGCAGTAGCTGCTGCCACCATAATTGTTGAAAAAACAATTACAATTAACCTAATTTTATCTGTATTGACTCCGAGAGCTGCTGCTTCTTTTTCTCCTAAAGAAAAAATATTGATCTGCCAGCGTAAAAATAAAATTACTGTCAGCGATATAATAACCACCGGCAATAAGAGATAAAATTCCTGCCAGCCACTGCGAGCAAAACCTCCCATTAAATAAAACACTATTCCTGGTAGATTCTGCATAGGATCTGCCAGGTACTTTAACAGAGAGATTAGAGCATTGGCCAGAGAAGAAACAACTATTCCAGCAAGAACCATAAACATTGTATTCTCACCACCAGCAAGTCGGCTTAACCAGTAAGTTAGGCCGACTGCTGCTATACCGGTAATAAAAGCTATTAAATAAACATAAAAAATTGAACCACTACTGTAAAGAAGACCCAGAGCTACTCCCAGACCTGCCCCAGCCGAAACTCCTAATATATCAGGTGATACAAGTGGATTACGAAAGATATTCTGATAGGCAGCTCCACTAACTGAAAGAGCTGCTCCTACAAGTACCACTGTTAAAATTCTGGGCAAACGGATATAATAAAGAACAGACCAGTCAGGATTATTAAACAGAAGTCTAAAATCTGCTCCCAATAAATCTCTACCAATAGCAATCAGTTTAGTTAAACTGAGATTATAATTACCAATCAATAGAGAAGCACCCACAAATATTATCAAAAACAGTCCCATAATTAATAATTTTTGAGCAGCAGTTATTTTACCAGTCAACTAAAACTCTCCTCCCAATTCGGTAAATGTTTTCCCATATAAATCCTGATAAAAATCATTAAGCTCCTTCTGGAAATTTAAATCTTTATATTCCAGCGGATAATTTTTTTGGGCCAGCCAGAGTTGAGCAATAAAACTAGAAGGAGAAGGGAAATCCCAGGGCTCTAACTGAGATGGAATTCGATATAATTTATTATTTTTAAAGGCACTGACATTCTGATACTTCTTCTCCTGAGACAATTTATTTAACTTACCATTAAAATATTGAGACACAATTACAACCTCAGGATCCCATTCTAAAATTTTTTCTGCTGACACTGTAATAAAACCAGATTTCAGTTCAGCTGCCGGATTTATACCGCCAGCATTTTCTATCATAGCAGTCTGCATCATTTCTGCTCCAACAGAATCGGTAAACTCTGAATTGGCAAAATATATCTTTTTCTTTCTCGCCTCTGGTAAATTGGCTGTTTCTGCTGTTAAACTAGCAATCCTATTATAGGCAGACAGAACTTTTGCTGCCTGTTTTTCTCTATCTAACACTTTTCCTAAAAGTTCAGTAGTTTCTTTAATCAGCTGCAGACTCTCCGGATTAATAATCATTGCTGTTACTCCCTGTCTTTCAAGTTTAGCAGCTGTTTCCAGTGCATCGCGATGAGGATATAAAATAACTAGATCCGGATCCAGACTCAGGGTAGTCTCCAGGTTAATTCCATTTCTTTTTGAACCAACCTGTGGCAGCTCTGCCAGTTCCGGCTGAAGTTTAATAAACAGAGGCTGCTTATCTGTTTTAGCCGAAACTCCGACCAATTTTTCTCCTGCATCCAGTGCCAGCACAAACTGAGTGGCAGATTTATATGTAGTTACAACCCTGTTAATCCTGGCGGGAACAGTTATTTGTCTGCCCACCATATCAGTAAAATTGCGAGCAGCTCCTACCCTAAAGACCAGACTTAAGATAATCATTATGCTTAAACTAAAAATTAACAAATTTCTTTTCCAGCTAACTTTTAAATTTTCTTTTTTTAACATCAAACCACTCTCCTTTCGTTATGTGCGACCTCATATAACGATTATATTATAACATAAAAATTCAATTAATTCAGACAGTATTCTAAAAGACTATTTGTCAGCTTGTCAGCAATCTGCCAGTTACAATGATTCTAAAAAATTATTATTATTTTAATTTATCTTTAAATTCCTGATTAAAATACTTTTTTTCCAGTCCGGAAAGACAGCCTGCTGCTTCTTTTCTAAACTCAGAAAAATTTTCAGTTAAAATTCTTCCTTTTTCTGTCAACTCAGACCCACCACCACTGCTGCCACCAACTTTTTTATTAAGCAGTTTAAAACCCAGCCTTTTTTCGAGTTTTTTTATTAATTTCCAGGCCTGACTGTACGACATATTGATTTCAGCAGCTGCCTGACGTAATGAGCCCAGCTGATCAACCAGTTCGAGAATCTGACAGGGGCCATCACCAAAAAGCCGCTCATCTTCTTCCAGCCACAATTTATAATTTAAACGCATTTTTTTCTCCTTTCTCTACAATAAAATTAAATTTAAATTGCTTCTATTAATCTGTAAATTTATGATCATTATTTCTGTACTTCCAGTAGTCTTGTTTGAGATCTATATCAATTGTAATCTCCTGATAATCAGATAAATAATAATGAATCCTGTCAGGCACCACAGCAAAAAGATTACGCAGTCCACCTTCTCCTTCCAATTTTAAAGCTATATTTTTTAAGCTGTTTTTAATTATAACAGGATGTCCTTTTTGACCCCGATATTCTGGTACAAATATATCTACTTTAAGCTCAAGGTACTTCTGATAAAACTCCCTGTATATATCTGGTCCAATAAAAGGTTTGTCTGCCAGTGTAAAAAGCAAATGCTGATTGCTCTCCAAAAGATTATTAAGAGATTTTTTAACTGAAGACATCATTCCTTTTTGATAATTATCATTTTCTATAATTCTAATAATTCCACTGTTTAACTCAGATCTGTACTTTTTCTGCAGATAATTTACCACTCTCAACTTTTGAGCACCAACAACAATTTGTAGCTCTTCATCCACAATTTCTGCTGCCAGCAGATTGTCAACTGTTTTTCCCAGAATAGTATTCTTATTCTCCCATTCCAGAAGCTGCTTTAATTCTCCCATCCTACTGGCTTCTCCGGCCGCCAGAATTACTGCTGTTAGCATAATTATGATTCCACCGGAACCCAGACAGAATAACCTTCCTCAGCATTACCCTTAACTTTAAAAAGTCCATTAGCATCTTCATCAGTTTCGACTTCTGCTTCTATATGACCTGTATAATCATAATAAACTGTTTCTGCCCGCCCGGTATTAACAGTTTTTTCTATAATTTCTTCATTTTCATGCTGAGTAATCATCATGACCATTCCACTGCCGGGATGCTCATCATCTCCAGTTCGAATATATGAATAGGTGTTTTTATCATTAGATTCACTTTCGTAAGCATCTCCATAAGCAAATTTTTTCCGGGCAGCAATCAGTTTGTCCAGTCTTTCTTTTAGTCCATGACTGTGATAATCTTTCCAGAAAACTGTCGGCACTCCATCTCTTCGCATTAAAATATAACAATATGCCTGCATTTTTCTCTGGACAATTGCTTCAGTCCCATATTCATTTGTCCCATCACGTTCAGTATCATGATTTTCAACAAAAGTGATCGCCCTATCTCTAAAATCATCCTGATTGACCAGTCCTTTTTCTCCTAGCCAGCGCATATCGAGATTGCCCTGCATCAGTTCCACAAAACTTTCTCGCAGAGGAAAATCAAAAACATGTAATTTTTCCTGCCCAACAGTATTTAGATAATCTGCAAGAGTTTCAGCATTATTAACCCAGGCTTCACCAATAAAAAAAAGGTTTTTTTCTGTGCTCAAGTTAACTTCTTCAATAAAATCATGGATCATCCCATTATCCACATGTTTGCTTGCATCAAAACGAAAACCATCAAAATTAATCTCATTTACTATCCATTTACCCCAGTTAATTACATCTTCTTTAATCTCCGGATTTTCATAATCTATGTCCGCCCCCATCAAATAATCTTCTTCGTAAGAGTCATCCCATTCTTTAGATTTAAAGAGAAATTCTCCTGCACGCTGAGTTCTCTCATCCCAGTCTACACCATCAAAAACACGCCAGTCCAGTTTCATATCGCTGTATTTATTTTCTCTACCTTTAAAATTAAAAACTGTCCAGACTTCTGCCTTACTGTCATCTTTAAGTTTAACTTCTTCCTTAGCATCTGCTCCTAAACGATGGTTTAATACAGCATCATAAAGAAGTTTTAAATTATTCTGATGCAGTTTTTTTACTGCTTTTTCTAACTGTTTTTTAGTTCCATATTTAGTTCTTTTTGTCCCTTTCTGTTTAAATTCCCCCAGATCCCAAAGATCATAGGTTCCATATCCCACATCTTCAACTCCAGCAGCTCCTTTATTTGCCGGGGGAAGCCAGAGAAAGTTAAAACCTACTTCTGCAATCTCAGCTGCTTTTTCAGATAAAAGCTGCCATAAATTCGCCTCTTCTGGATATTCTTCTGCATATTGACCTGTATTCATCTCCCAGTAAAAAGTCTGTAAAATAACAGGGTTCTCCACAATAAAACCTCCCAGGAATAAAAAATTCGCTTCACTTTTTGTTTGAATTATCTAAAAATTTAAGCTAAAAAATTCTTCTTATTCATTATCTTATCATAAATTTAATCTTATTTACATTAAATTCTATTTGCCGGAGAAAATTTTTATCCGCTATAAACATTTAGACTTTTTTCTACATAATTCGGGTGGTACACGGCGCCTGTACACCTGTAAACTATTAAAACCCCGCCCAGATCCCTGGACGGGGTAAGTTGTTGCAGTTTATACAGTTTTAAACTCTATAACTTAACAACGTTTTCAGCTTGTGGACCGCGGTCGCCTTCAACGATTTCGAATTCTACTTCTTGTTCGTCTTCAAGTGTCTTGAAACCTTCGTCCTGAATAGCTGAGAAGTGTACAAATACATCGTCGCCATCTTCTCTTTCAATAAAACCATAACCTTTTTTCGCGTCAAACCATTTTACTTTACCTGTGTAAATCATATTAATTCATTCCCCCTAGGAATAATTCTATATTTGGGGTTCGTTCAGTTAAAACTTCACCCATCGATGACTATTATAGCATAAGAAAAAATCCATTTCAAGGGTTTATTACTGCCAGTTTCTCAACAAATTGTCAGCTGATTTATGCAAGATTTCTATAAAACTTGACCATATCTCTACCTGCACCCTTAGCAATATAAAGAGCTGTATCTGCCTGCTTGATTAATTTTTCGGGAGAATATTTGCCGTCACAATTAACAGCAACCCCAATTGAAACTGTAATTTTAAGTATCTCACCATCAAAGTTAACTTCAAGTTTCCTTATTTTTTGCATTAGCCGATTAATTACTCTTGAGAGGGTATTTTGATCAACCAGATTAAAGTAGATTACAAATTCTTCTCCACCATAACGCGCAACAATGTCATCTTCCCTAATTTCAGATTTTAAAACTTCAGATAATTTTCGCAGTACCTGATCTCCAGCCTGATGTCCATATTGATCATTAAAATCCTTAAAATTATCAATATCCATAATTGCCACAGAAAATTTTTCTCCCTCTTTCTGCTGCAGCTGCTTATGAAAATAAGAATGATTATAGAGGTTTGTCAGCCCATCAGTAACGGACAGTCTTTTTACTTTATGATGGTTTAAGGCGTTGCGAATACTGACTCTGATTTGATTGGCCAGAGTTCTGATAAACTTTTTCTGATTTTCATTTATTAACTGCTGATATTTAGACTGCATTGCATATAAAATACCCTGATAATCATTTAAATTTATTGGAATCGCAACTAATGTTTCGATATTTTCAAAAAGATCAACTTCATTTTCTATCAGAATCTGATCAGAGGCTGCAATATCTCTATAATGACCTTTCAAATAAAAATATAATTCACTGTTTTCTCTTACATTTATATTTTTCATCATCTTTAATTTGTTTTCGTCTTTTTTGAAAATGACTGCAGCAGACATTCCCATAGTTCCAACGATTATGTCCAGAATTCTTTCGTAGAGCAAATCTAAATCCAGTGTTGAGTATAAAAAATCAGACGTTTGTTCCAGTGTTGAAAGACTGGCCAGGTTTCTTTCCAGACTCTCATATAAAATTGCCTTTTTTAAATAATTTGGAATCTGTTCAATAAAAAGATGATTTTTTTTGATATCATACAGGTCAACTTCATTACTTAAAATAATCATCAGCGCTTCAACTTCTTTAGTTAGAGGGATTAAAAAAGCATTTTCAAATCCCAAAATATTCTCTTTTCGACTTATTTTCTCTGGTCTCTGCTGCCAAAAACTTTTAAAAATATCATAAGCAGCAGCTCCCAGGCTCTCATCAAGATAAATTTTGGTCAAATTTTCTGCTTCTTTTATAACTATGCCGCCCGTATAATTGCGCTCCTCAAAAATCATTTTAAAGAGACTGGCAGCTGTCTCTTCTACCTTATGGTTTCCAGTAGCCTGATTGGCTTTTCGCATTTTATCATTAATCATTTCCAGTTCAGAAACTACTTTCTTGGAAAGATGAAATAAATGTTCTGTTTTCACAGTTGGTTTTTCGGTATCAAATTCAATTTTTTTATGTACAACTTCCTTTTTTTCACTTAAGTAAAGCACAGTGGTCGTAATATTTAAGAATTCATAGCTATTATCTATTATTCCATATTCTCCCTTGGTACTAAATCCCGCTTTAGGAGATGGAACAACCTTAATTTCCTCACTCAAATTTGAGTTAAGAGATTTTAAATACTGACTTCTTCCAGAACAGGAATAAATAAAGGAAAACTCCGGATGAAAATCTAGATTTTTCTGCAGCCGCATTGAATTTGCTAAAATTTTATTTAAACTACCATATGAAATCTTAACTCGATCTCCAACTTTTAGTTCTCCTGAAAATCTAATGCCATCCCCTACTACTTCAATTGCAGAACGAGCATTTTTAAAACCACGGTTAAATACCAGGGGAAATTTTGTAACAGCTATAGAAGGTAGTTTGCTTTTTATATCCTCACCCAGAAATTCAGAATAAACTTGAAAGATATTTCTACCATCAAGCTCATAAACCACCTGGTCTTCTGCTCTTGTAATTTCCATTTCTCGACTGATACTATCCCAGCCCATACTGTAATTCCACTTTGCCTTCAGCTGACTTCCATTAAGAATAAGAGCCAGGCTTCCCTTTTTAATTATCCCAGATCTGTCAAAAACATAACCCGACTCATTTTCAAAACCTGGTGCAGCCTGTCCGCCGGCAATTATAAGCTCCGAACTGCATTTATTCAACTCTTTTACAAGCTGATCACCATTATTAAACTGGTCATCAGAGAAAATTATTATTGCTTTAGTATCAGCCTCAATTGACTTCATAATTTTTCTGGCATTTTCTACACTGTCTGATTCTGTTCTTAACAACCTAAAACTGCTTTTTTCAAAACGCAGTGCCACAGCAGTCAAATAATTTAACTGCACCTGATTTTCAGAGATCACCTCTTCTGCAGTTACCCCCATTAAAGTGGAAAGAGGTAAATAGCGATTAAAAGCAGTTATTATTTTTTTATTAATTTTCTCAGATCTGGATGAAAAAAGTTGAATTATCTGAGCCGGCGAATCCTTCAGTGATTTAAAAAATTCTATTAATTCTTCGGCATCCTGACATTTTTTTCTCTCTACCTGCAATCTCTACACCCTTCCACTAAAAACTAAAGACCTCTAAGTTGTCCTATTATTACAAAAATTACTTCCACTTAGTTCTTTTCTCGCTAAATATGTAAATTCCTGCAAATAAGACCAAAAATAAAAGGACTATCACTATGATAGTCCTTAAATTATGTTTCATAATTATATTTTCTTTTTATCAACAGCTAAACCGGATTATTTACTTTCGCTGTACTTAAAAGTCTTCCGATCTTTAAATTCCTCTTTTTTACCCTTATTCCATTCTGATACAGGAGAAAGATAACCAACAACTCGCGAATAAACCTCACATTTTTGTTTTTTAGCCATTTTTTATACCTCCATTTATAAATTAATAATTATATGCTGTCTGCTGACAGCCGCAAAAATAACAAGCACCAGCGGTTTCAGAACTGAACTAAAATTAGTCTCTTATATTAACTTCTCTCAAATATGCCTCTGCAGTCTTTTTGAATTCCTGGAGTTTAGAAGGCGCAAAACTCCTGCTCTCCCTTAAGTCTGGTGACAGAGTATTAACAGGTCTAAAATTTTGAATAAAGTATTTATCAGCTCCTTTAATCTGGGCAGCAATTTTTTGGATTTGACTCTGATTGTGAAGGCCCGGAACTACAGTAGTTCTAAATTCATAATTCAAATCAGAATTAATAATTAACTCTACGGATTTTTTAATATCCTCTATCACAGTTAAAGGAGCAAGCTCCTGATATCTAGCCCAGCCAAACTTAATATCGACTGCCAGATAATCAATAATTCCTGCTTCGATTATTTCCTGGAGTTTCTTAAAACTGGATGCATTAGTATCCAGCTTAAGCAGCAGATTATAATCATTTTTTATTTTCAACATAAATTCTTTTAAATCCTGCTGCAGTAAGGGTTCTCCACCTGTAATAGTTACTCCATCCAGTAGTTTTTTTCTATTTTCTAAAAAATTAAAGAAATATTTTTCTGGCATTAGTTCCTGTTCAGGAGGAAGTTCCCTTTTAATGAGCTGACTGTTGTGACAGTAAGGACAGTGAAAATTACAACCCTGAGTAAAAACAACAGCTGAAATTTGATCGGGAAAATCAATCACCGAGGTCTTCTGCAAACCCGCTAATCTCATTTAATTCACAGCACTTTCTGCCATCTCTATTTCCTCAGCAGCAGATTCTGCCTCACACTTAGGACAGTATTCGTGTTCTCCCGGTAAATAACCGTGGACCGGGCAGATGCTGAATGATGGAGTCAGAGTATAATAGGGCAGTTTAAAGTTTTCTGCAATTCTTTTAACCAGTTTTTTGGTGGCCTCAATAGAATCTATCTTTTCTCCCAGAAATCCATGGAGAACTGTCCCACCAGTATAAAGTGACTGCAGTTCATCCTGCAGCTCTAAAGCTGTAAAAATATCGTCTGTCAAACCTACAGGCAGCTGAGTAGAGTTGGTGTAGTAGGGCTCTGCATTTTCTTTAATAACGCGCTCCTGATTGGCAGCAACTATTCTGTCTCCAAACTGCTTTCTATCCAGTCGAGCAAAACGGTAAGCTGTACCTTCAGCTGGAGTTGCTTCCAGATTAAATAGATTATCTGTTTCTTCCTGATACTGCTGCAGTTTCTCCCTCATTTTTTCCATTACTTCCTGTGATAATTTCTGACCTTCGGGAGTTGAAATATCTTTGCCGATAAAATTCAGTAAAGCCTCATTCATTCCATTTAAACCAATTGTATTAAAGTGATTTTTCCAGTACTGATCAAAGCGTTTTTTGATATCTCTTAAATAAAATTTAGCATATGGATATAGACCCTGATCAGTTAGAGTTTCTAAGACCTTGCGCTTGACTTCTAAGCTCTCTTTTGCCTGATCCATCAAATAATATACTCTGTCCATAAACTCTTCCTTATTTTGAGACTGATAACCGATCCGGGCCATATTTAAGGTCACTACACCTATTGAACCCGTCATTGGGTTAGCACCAAATAAGCCTCCACCTCTTTTACGCAGCTCCTTATTATCCAGACGTAATCTGCAGCACATGCTTCTTGCATCTTCTGGATCCATATCAGAATTAACAAAATTAGAAAAGTAGGGTATACCAAACTTAGCTGTCATTTTCCAGACTGGATCAAGCTTTTCGTTGTCCCACTCAAAATCTTCTGTTATATTATAAGTAGGTATTGGAAAAGAAAACATTCTGCCTTTTGCATCACCTTCCATCATCAGCTCAGCAAAAGCCTGATTAAACATATCCATTTCTGGCTGGAATTCACCATAAGTCTTATCCTGATATTCTCCCCCAATAATTACTGACTGGTCTTTTAAATAAGAGGGAACTTCAAGATCCATAGTAATATTAGTAAAGGGAGTCTGAAATCCAACCCGAGTTGGTACATTAATATTAAATAGAAATTCCTGCATAGACTGCTTAACTTCTTCATAATTAAGGTCATCATAGGCGATAAAGGGTGCCAGATAGGTATCAAAATTGGAAAAGGCCTGAGCTCCCGCACTCTCACCCTGAAGTGTATAGAAAAAATTTACAATTTGTCCAAGTGCAGTCTTTAAATGTCTGGGGGGAGCACTTTCAATTTTAGTGGGAACTCCCCTAAAACCTGTTCTTAAAAGCTCCTCTAAATCCCAGCCACAGCAATAAACACTTAAATTACCCAGATCATGAATATGCAGATCACCACTACTGTGCAGCTCCGCAGTTTCTTTGGGATAAATCTCCTGCAGCCAGTACTGACCGGTTACTTCTGAGGCAATAAAATTATTTAGTCCCTGGAGTGAATAACTCATATTCGAATTCTCATTGACCTTCCAGTCACTGCGGTCTAAATAGTCATCCATAATATTAACTGCATCTGCAAAAAGCTTTTTGCTGTCTCTAAGCTTGCTGTGCTGTTCCCGATAGAGAATATACGCCTTTGCAATCTCGGCATAGCCCTTTTCGATTAAAACTTTTTCCACCAGATCCTGAATCTGTTCTACCTCAACTGTACCTCCGTTTTTGAAAAATATCTTTAAATAAGATATTACCTCAGCTGTTATCTCTGAAGCAATTTGAGGATCAGCCTGATCTACTGCTGCAGCTGCTTTTGTCACTGCATTTTCAATCTTCTCCGATTTAAATTCTACCTTTTTCCCATCACGTTTTTTTACATAATCTAAATTCATAATTCCTCCCTTTACGAACTTATATTTGTGCTATATTTTATTATTTTAATCTAAAAACTATATAAATAAAAAATCCCTCCACACAGGCTCTGTACGAAAGGGATTAATACTTTAAGTTAGCTGTCAGAATTTATTTAAATCAGATACTCACTTTTAACCTGGATAAACTGCAATTGTCAGATAATAAACTAAAGAATTTACATTTCAGCTTTAACTGGCAGCAGTTTAATCAATCCAACTTAAATAAATTTCTGCTCTAACACCCCCTCATGACCCGTGAGATTATGGTGTTTACAAATAAAGGCAGGTCTTCCGGCTCAGTTTAGTTAATAATTAGCCTTCCCGGTTTTCCCAGTGGCAGTTTTGATTATCTTTAAACCTTACGGCGGCGGGACCGCAGAGGTTTTTCACCTCTTTCCCATTTTAATCCAGCCATTTATTTCCGCTGTAACACCAAAATAATGACTGAAACCCTTATTTAAAACTATTCAATTTTTAATTAACTATTTTTATCTTAATACATCTGAGCACAAATCACAAATATTTAAATTCTAATCTCCAGACAAATTTAAAGCTAAGCCCCAATTAAAGATGCAATTTCTTTAAAATACTAACTTTTTGTTTTTGAGAAATATTTTATTCATTACTTCCTCTTACTACTACAGAACCAAAATAAAATAAGGCAGCTGTAATAATAATAACTGCCCCTGAAGGCAGATCATAATAATAGGAGAAAGTTAGACCGCTGAAAGAAAAAATAAGTCCAAAAACAACTGCAAGCCCCATTATCTTTTTTAAATCCTCTGTATATAATCTGGCTGCTGCCGGAGGAGCTGTTAAAAGAGCAATGACCAGTACTATCCCCACAACTCTAATTAAAATTACTATTGCGAGCGCAATCATAATAAAGAGAAAATTTTCGAGCAGAGTTGATTTAACTCCCAATACTCGCAAGAACTCTTCATCAAATAAATAAGCTTTCCAATAATTGAATAAACTAATAATTGCCAGCAGCATAAAGACTGTCAGCGCTCCCATCATCCAGACATCTACTCTTCTAACTGTAAGTATATCTCCAAATAAATAAGAAGAAATATCCGGTGGATATCCAGGAGTAAAGCCAATAAATAAAACCCCCAGCGCCATCCCCAGTGACCAGAACATTCCAATCAAAGTATCAGATCCGGTTCCTATTTTACGGCGAATAGAAGCAATAGCCAGAGAAGCTCCTACCGCAAAAGCAAAAGCTCCATAAATAGGCTCTATATTTAAAAGATAACCAAGACCAATCCCACCAAATGACGTATGCGCAATGCCTCCACTCAACATTACGAGCTTCTTTTCGACAATGATTGTTCCAATCAGACCACAGGCAATACTTGCAAGTACAGCTGCAGCAAAGGCATTTTGCATAAAATTAAAATCCAAAATTGCTTCAATCATTTTTGGCCTCCTCTCCGTGTGGTGCAAATACATGATGAGGATGACCATGAGCAATTAGATCAACCGGGCAGCCGAAAACCTGTTCTGTAGTTTCCGGGTCCAGATGTTTATCTCCATGGTGATATAATTTTTCATTTAAACAGGCAAGACTGTCAAAATAAGAGGAAACTGCTGCCATATCATGAGTAACTACTATAATAGTCTTTTCTTTATTTAATTCCTTTAATAATTCATAAATCTGAGAGGTAGAGCTTGCATCCACACTGGCTGTAGGCTCATCTAAAAGCAATATTTTAGGCTCCACTGCCAGTCCTCTGGCTATTAATACCCGCTGCAGCTGGCCACCTGAAAGCTTTCCGATCTGCCTTTTTTTTAGGTGCAGTAGATTAAGCTGATCCAGAACAGCCTCTGCTTTCTTAACATCTTCTTTATGATATTGATGAAAAAATCTAACTCGACCACCCAACCTTGCCATTAAAACAACATCCAAAACACTAATTGGAAAATTACGATCAAAATTAGAGATCTGAGGAACATAGCCGATCTGATCAATTGTTTCATTTAAAGGATAGCCGAGCACTTTTACAGTTCCCTTTTGCGGCTCAATAAGTCCCAAAATAACTTTAAGCAGTGTAGTCTTACCACCTCCATTAGGGCCAATAATCCCCAAAAAGGCTCCTTCCTCAACTTTGAGATTAATATTTTTTAGTGCTTCCAGTTCTCCATAATTTACAGAAATATCTTCTAATTCTACTGCATAAGTCACTACTTATCATCTCTTTCTGCAAGCTCTGCTGCCATTTTTTGAGCCATAACTTTTAAGTTTTGAATATAGTTCTCAGCTAAAGGGTTTAGCTCTACAATATCTCCACTTAACTCTTCAGCAACGGCTCTTGTTTTTCTACTGTCAATTTCCGCTTGATAAAAAACATTTTTAATTCCCTTTTCAGCTGCCATTTTTATAATATCCTGTAAATGACGGGGACCAGGATCTTTGCCTTCCTCTTCAATAGCCATCATTTCCAAGCCATAATGTTCAGTAAAATAGCCAAATGAAGGATGATAAACCAAAATTGACTCTCCCTGATAGGGGGCGAGCAATTTGCTGTTTTCCTGGTCAGCGGCAGCCAGTTCGCTCAGATACTGAGCTGCATTTTCTTTAAATTCATTTTCATACTGAGGTAAAATTTTAATTAATTCATCACGCATAATCTGCACCATATATTTTACCCGGTCCGGAGATAACCAGATATGAGGGTCACGACCTCCCTGGTGACTGTGTTCATTAGCAGCCTCATCCTCAGGCTGCTCCTTTCTCTCCCCAAAATAGCGGTTAGGATACTCAGCTTCAATTTCTTCAAATAACTTTATAACTTTGAGTCCTGACACTGCTTCCGCCCGAGGTAAAATGTTCTGTATATCCGCTGGTACTCCCATTGAAAAGTAAATACCTGCTTTATTAAAAGCCCTCATCTCCGCAGGAGAGGGTGCATAATTAGAAGGGCTAAACCCTTTTGGAATCATTTCTACTACTTCCACTTTATCTCCAACAATCGCCTCAACCATCTCTATTTGAGGTACAATTGTAACTGCCACAGTCGCCTCAGCTGCTGCTGCAGTAAAAGGTACTAAAAGTAATATGAGCAAAAATAGAGAAAGCGAAACTAATCTTATTTGCTGTTTCAAATTTATCACCTCTTTTTGCTTTTTTAAACTATACTTCTAATTAAAAGCTGCAGCAGACCAAAAATACCACCAAACCAGCCATACTGTTTAAGATGAGTAAAATATCTACCGGCAAAACTATCAAAAACTTCCTCAATCTCTGCCGGATTCATTTTTCTTACTTCTTCGGCTGTTAGTTTCTTCAGCTCCAAACTTCTGAGCAGAGATTCGGAATTAACCTTAAAGCTATCAACACCACTTTCTATAAATAATTCCAGTAGGTATTTCAAGCTTTCTCTGTCCAGCTTTTCTTCCAGAATAACTGCTCCCTCACTAATATCTGACGCTGTCTGAGTTAAAATCACCTGCTTTAACTCCGGATTATTAATTAATTCTGAAAGCTTATTTAATATTTCTTTTAACTGCTGATCATTTTCTAAGTCTAAAGAAATCAAATCTAAGCTATTAATTAGTTCTCTGAGTTCTTTATTAACTTCCTGAAGATCAGTCTCAGCTAAAAGCTGAGCTATCTCGTCTTCAATTACTTCTGCTGTAAGCAGACTTTTTAAATTCAACAGCAGCTGTAATTTTTGCTCCAGCTTTAAGTTCTGATTAACTAAATATTCAAGATTAGCTGCCTTTATTTCCAGCTTAAAGTTCATTAACCCCTCTTGTTCAGCCTTCAAACATTTTTCGAGCAGCTCATTAATTTCGGCTTCACTCAGATAAAGAACCTCTGTTATTAGCTGGGATCCCCGGGGGGAGGCAGATAAATTGGTTAAGAGCTGACTTAATGCTATTTTTTCATTACTTAAAAGCCCACTCTCATCTATTATTTGCAGTAATTTGAAATAAAGTTCTTTTAACCTGGATCTTTTTTCTACAAAATATTCCTCTCTTAATCGCTTAAAAACCCTTACTGTTACAGAATCGACAAATTCATCCAGATCCGCCATATAAATAGCTCCCGAAATCAGAGTGTTTTTTAAAAGTCCACCTTTTTTCTCTTTTTCTGCCTCAATAATCTCATCTTTTTTGAAATTAATCAGCTGAGCTATTTTTTGCTGCTGGCTGTCGATTAAATCAATCCCCTGGTCCAGAAAATATTCAGAATTAGTTTCCAAAATCTGTCGCAATCTGGCCTGAAAATCATAATTGAGATCTGTATTTAGAAGTTCGGGAATAATAAATTTCATAAAAGGATACAATTCCTTATTCTGCAGCAGATTTTTTAATTGAGCAGAATTAAGCTCAAAGTCAAATTTGCCGCCTGCAGCTTTAATTATCTTACTTAAATCAAGCTTTGAAATAAGCCTGTCCTGCAGCCCGCTAAAATCTAATTCGTTATCTGCAAAATAATCTTTACTCATTTCTACAAAATTAATTTGAGAGAGCTTTTTATCCAAAAATTGGTTTAGTTTTTGATTAAAAGGACCCTTAAGTCTTGTTAAATCATCTGAATCAAGATTTAAAATTATCTCATCAATTTTGGCAAATACTTCAGCTGCCAGAAACTCATTATTATCTTTAATTAAATCGAAAAAATGCTGATAATCGTTCTGCTCAAAATATCCAAGTATAGTTTCTTTAATCTGACTGCGATTATTTTCAATTATCTCTGCTGCCGAATCGGCTTTAAGCAGTTCTTTTTCCACAAATTTTCCCATAGAATCAGCAAAGCGACTCCGGTTTTTAGCCACAACTCCAGGAGTAAATGGAAGCTGAATAGTGCCAATTCGCTTTTCCTCATATGGATGAAAAATCATCCAGATAGCAAGTACATTTGTCAGCCAGCCCACACCCCCATACAAAACTGCAGCAGTCAAGTAATTAAGCCAGATGGGAGCAGAATTAAAAATCGCCGCCTCCGCCCCACTAAAAGAAAATAGCAAGCCGGCTCCAGCACCTAAAAGTGCACCTAAATAAGTAATTGGCTTTAGTTCTTTCCCCATAAAATCTTCAATCGCCTGCTGAACTTCCTGATCAGATAGCTGATGTAGATTCGCTGCTGCTGCCTGAGCTACTCGACCTTCTATCAGCTCAGGTAAATTATTATAAAAGAAAGTTGTAATTGAATCAGTTAACTTAACAACAGTATCCTCTCCTTTAAATAATTGATAAATATCTTTTAATTCTCTGTCGGCAAAATTTTTCTCCACCTCTTTAAAGTAATTTGCCGCTTCCTGTTTAAACCCATCCTGGCCAAGATTTAATTCCGAATTAAGCAGAGCAAAAAATTCATCATTTAGATACTTACTTAACTCCTTAGTTACAAAATCATTCTGCCGTAACTGCTGATAAATCAGTCCCGAGTTAGCTTCCACTTTTTTAATTAAATTCTCTTCGCTAATCAAATCCTGCATTTCAAATCCAGCCAGATAGTCAAGCAGCATATCAACTGAATCCGGAGAACTTCCCAGTTTTTTGATTAAAGAAAAAATAAGATCAGTTAATTTGTCTTCAATCACCTGCTGCTGAAAAAGTTCTTCTGAAAAAAGATCAATAACTTTTTTATCCTGATTCACCTGATAAAAATCCCAGATAATATTTTCTAATTTTAGCGAAATATCCTTAAATTCAATTCCTCTAAGCAGCTGCTTTAATTTATAGTCTTTAATTTTCGCGAGAGCTGTTTCTGCCAGCTGTCGGTTATCAGAATTAATCTTTTCTGAAATATAACTCTTTAAATGTGCAATAGGAAAACCATAATCTTCTATGTTCTCCTGATACTTACTGTAAATACCCTGGCGACTCATAGCTTTAAAGCCGCTGCTTGCCTCAATTTCTGCTTCTACAGCCTCTAAAATGAGACTATTTAGCTCTTCTTCCTCAGCAGTCAGCAGTGCTAAAATATCATCTTCTGATTTACTAATAACAGCAGCTAGATCTGTGAGCAGAGAGTCTTCCAGTTCTTCAGTTAATAAATCTGCAATCTTTAAATCAGAATTATCAATTTCAATTTTAAAATTCAAGAGGATCTCACTCAGAGTCTGCTGCAGAAGTTTGTTCTGCCTCAACTTCTCCAGTTCTTCTTTTTTCTTAAATATATCACCAACTTTAATTTCTTTTAATTCTGTCATTAAGTCCCTGACCAGAGACTCCAGATTAAAAAGATCAAATATTTTTTCTTTAAATTCAGCTTTATTTTCCTGATCCAGACTCTGATAATTTTCAGCAAAATAACTAATTATTTCTTTGATAAAATCTTTTAACTTAAGCTGAATTTCTTTACTTAAAAGCTGATCTATTCTTTTATTTTTAAGTTCCTGATAGAGCCCGGAACTAATATTTTTTAGACTGTTTTTGTTCTCTGCCTCTTTTATAATCTTAAGATATATTTGCTTCAGTAAAGCCTGCAGCTCAGGTTGAGCAATTATTTTTTCCAGTTTCTCCTCAGTTAATTTCTCAGTACTCTTCTGCATAATCTCAACTGAACTACTGCCAAGCAGTGAAGCAAAAAGTTCGTAGTTTTCTTTCCAGGCTGGAATATCACTTAACAGACTGGATTCAGTTCTCTGATCTAGATAGATATTTAGAAAATCACTTAAACTTCGAGCAAAATTTTCTTTAAATTCCGGACGCGAAAATTCTTCCTCAAGAGTATGATGATTAATCAGATCTCTCTCTACAAGCTCGGAGATACTGTCAATAAACTCATCCTTAGTCTTAATTACCACTCCCCCAAGTGGGCCATACTCTTTGAAAATCATTTTTAAAGCCAGATTGTTTGTTAAATAGCCGGTTACTGCCCCTGTTCCTGCCGCGGAAATAATTGCTAGTAGATCTAAAGCCATTTTTTCCTCTTAAAATAAATTAACTGCACCACTGCAATAATTAACATTAAGAACATTACCGCAGGATAGGCAATTTTGTAATCAAGCTCCGGCATAAATTTAAAATTCATTCCATAGACTCCGGCAATAAACGTTAGGGGAATAAAAATTGTTGAAATTACGGTTAAAAACTGCATGACCTCATTCATTTTGTTACTTTTATTAGAAAGATAAATATCCAGCATACTGGAAAGCATATCACGCGCCACATCAATTTCATCCATCAACTGACCAATATGATCATACACATCACGCAAATAATAGTCGGTTTCTTTAGACAATAAAGGTGATTCAACCCGGTAAAGATTACCAAAAATCGTGTTTAAAGGCCAGATAGTTTTACGGAGAAAAACAATTTCCTGTTTTAAGTTCTGAATTATCTCTAAAGTATCAGGGCCAGTTTTAGCTGCAACTACCAGGTCATCTAAATCTTCCAATACCTCTTCATTTCTTTCTAAAATATTAAAATAATTATCTACTATTGCATCAAGTAAAGCATAATATAAATAGTCTGCACCTTTTTTTCTAATCTGGCCTTTATTTTCTTCTATTCTAACTCGCACAGGATTAAAATCATCACCATGAGCTTCCTGAAAAGTGATAATTGTATTTTCCAGCAAAATTAAACTTACCTGTTCTGACTGGATATATTCTCCCTGATAGCTTAACATATCGAGAATTGTAATAATATAATTATCAAATTCTTCCTTTTTTGGACGCTGTCTGGTGTTTGTAATATCCTCTAATGTTAGTGGATGCAGATCAATCGCTTCTCCTACTTCTTTAACAAGTTCAACATCATGAATTCCAGTAATATTGATCCAGTTTATAAAACCTGACTCAATTAAAGAAAGTGTGAATTTTTCAGTAGCTTTTCTTTTTACTGTTTCTTCATTAAACTGAATTATTTCTATTTCGGCATTGATTTCTTCTTCAATTCCATGCAAAGTTCCAGGAGTATGACCAATCTCACTTGATTTAATTCGCGAAAATTTTCTCATTTTAACCTCCTTATAAATTTTATATTTTAAATCTGATTTGCTTCTGAATAAAATTTATTTAAGCTTATTATAAATAATAATCATTTTTAATATCCACAATTTGTGGATAAGTTGTTGGTAACTGCGGTATTTAATCCACAATTTTTGTTGATTAATTGTTAACAACTGTGGATAAAACACCTGTTTTGTGGGTAGTTTGTGGATAACTGTCGTCTGAGCTGTAATTATCCACTCAATCCAGGTCTTTAAGGAATAAAATAAATTTATCCACAATTTGGGGATCAAAAAGTTTTCCCTGGTAATATTTTAACTCTTTTATAATTTCTCTGTCTTCTAAAGCTCCAAAATAATACTTATTTTGAAGTAAAGGGAAATATAGATTTGAATTTAAATTGCTATAAAAATTAATTACTGCAAACAGCCTGCTTAAATAAGGTATTTCTTCCCCTTTTAAACCTTTAGGCCAGCCTGTACCATCAAAATGTTCATGATGGGCTAATACTAAATTTGTTATTTCAGCCAGATCATGATAGTAACTAACAAAATTTGCAGAAATCAGAACGTGCTTTTGATACTCATGCCATTCTTTAGCCGTAAATTTTTCACCTTTTTTAAGAATATTCTTGTCCAGAGCCAGTTTGCCAAGATCATGATGGCCGGCTAAAAGCATCATTTTTTTCTTTTCCTGTTTACTTAATTCAAAAAAATCTGCAGTTTCTCGAGTTAATTCTATGAGTTGATTATTCTGTCTCAGTTTTTTATAATTATCCTTCTTTATATAATTTACTAAAGAACAGTAAAAATTACTTTCCTTACTTGTTTTATATCTCTTTAAATTAATTTTTGCAACTCCATCATTAAAAAAATCTCGGGCACTAATTTTATCATTTGTTTTTTCAAGAAATACTGCATCAACATCAATATAAATCCCTTTAATATTAAGTTTTGCCACTTCTTTTTTGATAAAATTAAGAGTGTCTTCTATTTCAAGCAAACTCTGATTTTTCAAAATGACTGCAAAATGATCTGCACATAGATGAGCTGCTATTTTATTACTATCCGAAATTTGAGCCAGGATGGAAGCAATTTCTTTTAGAATCTGATCTCCCTTTTGACAGCTAAAAATCTTATTTATTAAATGAAAGTTCTCAACATTGAGCATGATTAAGGCTAAATCATCTTTTTCATTTTTATTTAATTCTTCAAATAACTGATTAAAATATTCTTTGTTATAAAGACCGGTCAGCCTGTCATGTCTTTTCATATAATCCAATCTCTGCTGCTTAGCTTCCATATCAGTAATATCATAAGAAGCACCCACTATTTCTTCTACTCTTCCGTTTCTTACAACTGGATATAAAGTGGTTTGCCAGAATTTTTTACCGGCCGGAAACTTGATTTTCTCTGTATAATTTATCCGGCTTTTTTTGCGCAAACATCGCCGGTAATTTGCTTCCAGTTTCTGAGCTACCTCTTCCTTAAAAATTTCTTCCGCTTTTTTCCCTTTAATTTCTTCATTACTCATAGCGGTTAAGCGCTGATGAGTACCATTAATTCTTTTATAATAGATATTTTCATCACAGTCAACTTCAAGTAAAAAAATAGCATCATGTGTATGATCAATAATTGTTCGGTAATCATTTAATCTTTCTTTTTCTTTTCTCTGCTCTTTATTTTTTAGACGCTGTTTTAAAAGAGCCAGCAGTAGATTTTCTTTAAAAATCCTGTAATCTTCTCTTTTTTTGATTATGGAATGCAAATTATTAACACTACACTGCTCTAAATTTAGTTCTTCACCGGGTCCAGTTAAAAGAATTACGCCAGTATTTGGAAATTCACTCTCTGCAAGAGTGATTAAATCAATTCCAGAAAAAATTTCTCCTATTGCATTTTCAATAATCAAAATATCAATATCAGGATTCTGATAAAGAAAATTTACAGCCTGACGGTTATCATCAAACTCCTTTACCAGTTCAAATTCTATCCCGGTGAACTTTCTTTTAGCACGATTAAGATGTGATTTGACTTTATTTTTTTCTATTACATCATTTATAACTATAACTATTTTTAACAAAATTTTATTCTCCCCTGTATTAATTCAAATCTGTTGCTCAATTTTAATGGATAGAAGCTGGATCGACATGAACCATTACATCTTTAATATTATCACTATTATCGATAATTTCATTCTCCACCTGACAGGCTATATTGTGTCCCTCAACTACAGAGAGCTGATCCTTGACAACAATCTTTAAATCTACAATATAACTGGGGCCATAACTGCGCAATTTAATATCATAAATTCCCATTACCCCTTCAATCGAGTCTGCCAGTTCTCTAATTTCCTCAATTTTCTCTCTGGCAGGCCTGCCGTCCATTAATTCATAGGATGTGTCCCGCATTATCTCATAACCAACTTTTAAAATTAAAAATGCCACTACCAGACCAGCAAGAGGATCAAGAAATCTAAAACCCAGTTTGGCGCCACCAATACCGATCAGAGCTGCAATAGATGAAAAAGCATCAGAACGGTGATGATGAGCATCTGCAATCAGACCCTTACTTTTTATTTCCCTACCTATTTTAATTGTATAACGATAAAGAATTTCTTTCACAACTATAGAAATAAATGCTGCAACCAGTGCCCAACTTCCCGGTTCAGCTATGTTTCCACTTAATATTGTCAAAAATGCATCCCGGCCAAGAAAAACAGCCGTTAAGATTAAAATAACAGCCAGAATATTTGTCCCAAGAGCTTCAGCTTTTTCGTGTCCATAGGGATGATTTTTATCAGCCGGAGTCTCCGAAAATTTTATACTGATCATTACAATAATTGTAGAAGCCATATCCGAAACAGAATGAAAACCATCTGCAATCAAAGCTGTACTGCTGGCAAAAAAACCAATCAATATCTTTAACAAAGCAAGTAAACTATTACTGATTAGACTTATTATAGAAATCCTTCTACCCGACTCATAACGAGTCTTTTCTTCACTCATTCTTATCCCTCCAGAATATATAAAACTAAATTTTATCAATTATTTACTTTAAATTTAATTATATCAAGTCAGTTGCTTAATAGCAATCGCTTATAATTTCAGGCATTTAAAAGCTGCTTATAGTCAAATTTAGTTACAAACCTTTATCAAAAACCAGCAATTTTTTCCACTATTTGAATAAGTAAATTTATTGTAGTATTATTTACTTAGATAATTATTAATTTATTTATAAAAATATCAGTCTTTTTAAAGGAGTGCAGTATGTATAACAACAGAATCCTGGAATTATTATTTACTTTATTTAAAAGTATGAGTGTAATAGTAACTTTTGCCTATATTTTAAGCCGTCTCAGCAGTGTTAAACACGTTTTTTCAGAGAATTTTAATCGTTATGAAAAAATATTTTTAACTATCTTTTTTGCCGTGCTTTCCATTTTGGGTACCTTTCTTGGTATTATTATTATGGATGCTTATGCAAATATTAGAGCCATCGGTGCTTTAATGGCCGGTCTTCTAGGTGGACCATTAGTAGGAATGAGCGCCGGTTTAATAGCAGGACTGCACCGATTTTCTCTGGGAGGGTTTACTGCTCTCGCCTGTGCAATTGGTACTACCACTACTGGCTTAATTGGAGGGCTATTTCACAAAAAATATAAAAAAAATGAAATAAATTTTAAAAATGGTTTTTTAATTGGTGCTGCTGCTCTAACTATTGAGATGATAATTGTTATAATTTTCAGCCGCCCCTTAAATCTGGCTCTGGAACTGGTAGGTATTATTGCTATTCCCATGATTTTAAGCAACAGTCTGGGAATCTCAATTTTTATTAGTATTTTAAACAAAGTTAAAGAAGATAACCAAAAAATAAGAGCTTTACAGGCAGAAAAAGTTCTCTCTATTGCTGACCGTTCACTGCCTTTACTGCAGAATGGTCTTGACTCAGACTCTGCAGCCAAGATAATTTCTATGATTAAAAAGGAAAGTCAGGTAGATGCAGTTGCAATTACAGACACCGAAAAAATTCTGGCTTTCTCCGGCCTCGGTGCAGACCATCACCGTAGGGGAGAAAAAATAAAAACTGAAGCCAGCCACAGAGCAATGCAGGAAAAAAAGACAATTCTTGTCGATCATAAAAAAGATATTAATTGTAATCATAATAACTGTCAGCTAACAGATGCTGTTATAACCCCTCTCAAAATAAAGGATAGTGTTTACGGTCTGCTTAAACTGTACCGCAGCAAAGAAAAAATTACTGTTTTAGATATTAAACTGGCTGAAGGAATCGCCGATCTGCTGGCAACACAGATTAAACTGGCCAAACTTTCCAAACAGGCAGAATTAAAAAGTGAAGCAGAATTAAAAGCCCTGCAGGCTCAGATCAACCCGCATTTTCTTTTTAATTCTCTAAATGCAATTGCTGCTTCCTGTAGAACAAAACCTGACCAGGCCCGAGAACTTTTAATCAAACTGGCCGGTATTTTTAGAAGAACTTTAAAAAGAGATGTTCACCAGATAACTCTGGCAGAAGAAATTGAATTCTGCCGTGACTATTTGAGTATCGAAAAAGCCAGACTTGATAAAAGACTTGCAGTTGAATGGAAAATCAGTGCTGAATTAATGGACACTGTAATTCCTCCTTTTATCATTCAGCCTCTAATTGAAAACTCTATTAAACACGGAATCCATCCCCAAGAAAAAGGTGGGAAAATAATTATTTCGGCTGTGGAAAATGATCAAAATTTAATTATCACAGTATCTGACAGTGGAAGTGGAATCGAAAAAGAAAAGATAAAAGCTATTTTTGCAGGCCAAAATGACCGAATTGGCCTGAACAATGTCATAGAAAGACTGAACTCCATTTACGGCAGCAGAGCTAATTTTAAAATCGAATCAGACTCCAAATCAGGTACAAAAAATATAATTAAAATCCCAAAAGAATTTCTTTTTGAGAGGAGAAAAGCCAATTGATGATCAAAACAATGATTGTAGAAGATGAAAAACCAGCTAGAGAAGAAATAAAATACTTAATAAATCAAGAAAAAGATTTTAAGGTCCTATTTGAAGCAGGGGATGGTAAAAAGGCTCTAGAAATTTTAAATAAAAATCAGGTAGATCTGCTTTTTTTAGATATCAAAATTCCGGGTATCAGTGGTATGGAAATAGCCAGAATACTAAAAGAGAAAAAGAATTCTCCTTATATTGTTTTTACCACCGCTTATGATGAATATGCCGTAGAAGCCTTTCAGCTGGCAGCAGTCGATTATCTTTTAAAACCAATCAGTGATCAGCGTTTTAAAGAAAGCCTGATAAAAATAAAAAAAGAAATTAAACAAAATAATAACATAAATCAACAGCTGGAAAACTTATTTGCCAGCATAAGACCCGACAAAAGAGACAAATCTTTAAACAAAATTGCTGTTATGGAAAAAGATTATTATTTAATGCTTGATTTTAAAGATATCTATTATTTTTCTACCAGAGAGAAAAAAGTTTGGGCTCACTGCCACAAAAATTCTTATATGACTGGCTTTCAACTAAAGGAGTTAGAGCGGATGCTGCCTGAGCAATTTTTTCGAATTCACAAAAGCTATATTGTTAATTTAAAATACATTAAGGCTGTTATTCCCTGGTTTAAAGGTAAATATCAGGTCTTAATGGAAGATTACTCAGAACACAAAATACCGGTTAGCCGTTCTAAAGTTGATCAAATTAATAAACTCTTAAATCTTAAATAATGTAATTGAGTATAATATTTTTGCAATTCAGTTAAAAAAGCTTTTATAATCCCCGGATCCAGATATAATTAGAATGTATTAAAAAAACTTATAGGGGGTTATATTTTTATGGCATCTTTTCTTATTTCTTTAGCTGTTTTAATTATTGGGTATTTTACATACGGGAAAATTGTTGACAGAATTTTTGGTTCCGAAGAAAAACGGGAGACACCTGCTGTGACAATGGAAGATGGTGTGGACTACATGGCAATGGACTGGAAAAAGGCATTTTTAATTCAGTTTTTAAACATAGCCGGCCTGGGACCAATTTTTGGAGCAATTGCCGGTGCCTTATGGGGACCAACTGCTTTTCTCTGGATAGTATTTGGTACGATTTTTGCTGGTGGTGTCCACGATTATCTTTCTGGAATGCTTTCTATTCGCTCGGGAGGAGCTTCAATTTCTGAGATTATCGGGGAAAATCTTGGGGACACAATCAGACAGATCATGAGAGTCTTTAGTATTGTACTTCTGGTTTTAGTTGGAACAGTTTTCATGACCGGACCAGCTTTACTTTTATCAAATCTAACACCGGGTTTTATGGGAGTTAATGTCTGGTTGATAATCATTCTTGGCTACTACTTTATTGCAACTTTCCTACCGGTAGACAAGATTATTGGTAAATTATATCCTATCTTTGGACTGGCACTTTTAATTATGGCTCTGGGAGTCGGGGGAGGTTTGATCTTTGGAGATTACAACATTCCAAATATTGCTTTAAATAATCTGCATCCGGGTGAATTACCTATGTGGCCCTTATTATTTGTAACCATTGCCTGTGGTGCAATCAGTGGCTTCCATTCAACCCAGTCACCAATTATGGCTCGCTGTACTACAAATGAAAAAGAAGGTCGTAAAATTTTCTATGGTGCTATGGTTGCTGAGGGTATTGTTGCTTTAATCTGGGCAGCTGCAGCTATGACTTTCTTCCAAGGAACTGGCGGCTTAAATGAAGCTCTGGCTTCTCTTGGTGGCCCGGCTGGAGTTGTTCACGAAATTACAGGTACAATGATGGGAGTTGTCGGTGGAGTATTGGCAATGCTTGGAGTAATTGCAGCTCCAATTACTTCTGGAGATACTGCTTTTAGAAGTGTGCGATTAACCCTATCTGATATTTTTGGACTGGAACAGAAATCTGTTAAAAATAGATTGATTCTTGCTATCCCAATTTTTATTGTCGGGGGAGCCTTATCTCAGATCAACTTTGATGCTTTATGGCGCTATTTTGCCTGGTCAAATCAGACAGTAGCTATGGTTGTATTATGGGCCGGAGCAATGTGGCTTGCCAAACATGGTAAAAACCACTGGATTGCTTCTATTCCAGCTTTCTTTATGACCGGTGTTTCTTCAACCTATATTCTCTATGCACCAGAGGGATTCCAGCTGCCTTACAGTTTCTCAGTTACAGCCGGAATTATAATTGCAGTTGTAACTATGGGTATTTATATCAAAAAGATTAACAGCACTCAATTTGAAGAAGAAATAATGGTTCAAAAACAGGCGGTATAACAATAACTGCTGCTTAGAAATTACTGAGAATACTATAAACGCAGACCCTGAAGCTAAAGTTCGGGTCTGCGTTTCTTGATTAAAGTACTCAGATTTAAAGCTAAAAAAATTAATCATCAATCACAATATCATCGAAGTTATATTCTTTACCACCTGCTACCGGACAGCTCTGATCACTACAGCCAGCACAGGGGCTATCTGTTCCTTTAATTCCACCATAAATTTTCTTTCCTATATAATAAAGACTACCAACACCTAAAACTCCTAAAAATAAATACTCCATAATGACCTCCTTAAGCTAAATTGCTTAAATTCAGTTTAATTTATTTAAGCTCCTAAACCAATTAGCATTCCACCCTGATAAACTACAAAGGCTACTATCCAGGCTAAAACAAAAAGATAAGAAGCTGTAACCAGTGTCCATTTCCAGCTCTGAGTTTCTGATTTAATTGCTCCCAGGGTTGCTATACAGGGAGTATATAAAAGTACCATGGTTAAGAATGAATATGCTGCCAGAGGGCTGAAATTAGTTGTTAAAGCTGCTCTCAAACCACCTTCTCCGGCTGCGTAAACTACACCAAGTGTACCAACAACTACCTCCTTAGCTAAGATACCAAAAACCAGTGAAGATGCCGCCTGCCAGCTGCCAAATCCTAATGGTTTGAAAAGTGGAGCTATCAGCTGACCAAACTGACCAATTAGACTTTCTGCAGAAGCATATTCTACTCCAAGTGGTAAATTAGCAAGGACCCAGATTAAAACTACAACTGAGAAAATAATTGTTCCTGCTTTTTTGATAAAAGCACCTACTTTTTCCCACATATGAATAAATACACCTTTTAAAGTCGGAATTCTATAAGGCGGTAATTCCATAACAAAATGTGATCTCTCACCTTTAAATAATATTTTATTAAATACTCCCGCCATTATTACAGCCATTACAATCCCCAGTGCATAAAGGGAAAAAACAACTGTGCCTGCATGATTGGGGAACAAAGCGCCGGCAAAGACTACATAAACAGGTAATCTGGCTGAACAGGACATCAGAGGATTAATCAAAATAGAAATAATCCGATCTCGCTTGCTGTCTAAGGTTCTGGTTGCCATTACCCCGGGTACATTACAGCCGAAACCAACAATCATCGGGATAAATGACTTTCCATGCAGACCTAGTTTGCTCATTACCTTATCCATAACATAAGCAGCTCTTGACATATAACCGCTGTCCTCTAAAATACCTATTGCCAGGAATAAAAGAAAAATATTTGGTATAAAAACCAGTACAGAACCTACACCACCGATAATTCCATCAGTAATAAAAGAAGAAATTAGTGGAGAAACTCCTGCACCTGCCAGCAGACTACCAATCCAGCCACCTGCAGCTTCAAAAAAAGTTTCAATATAACCAATAAGTGGATCACCCAGAGTAAAAGTGAATTTGAAAATGCTCCACATCACTACCATGAAAATTGGTATACCAAGATATTTATTTGTTATAACTTTATCAATTTTATCAGAAATATTCTCTGGTTCCTGATCAAATGCAGGTCTGCTAACACTCTCAGCAATTACTTGATTTATGAATTCATATTTTTTATCAATTATAATATTATCAAAATCATCTTCAGCTTTAAGTTCTCTCCCTGCAATTAAGCTCTTAATCTTTTTGGCTTTAGAAGCTCCTACTTCTCTCTCCAATAGTTTTACAGCTTCTGGATCATGTTCAATTAATTTAACTGCCGCCCAGCGCTGATTAATCTGATCGGTAAAATTAAATTCTCTAAGCATTGAAAGAACCTCAGAAATTAAATCCTCTATCTCTCTGCCGTAATCAATTTTTAAAGCTGCCTCAGATAAATCTCGATTTTGAACAGTTTCTTTTAGAAGCTTATCAATCCCTCTACCTCTACTGGCAACTGTTTCTACAACCGATGTGCCAAGCATCTTAGCAAGTTTATTTTTGTTGATTTTAATTCCCTTCTTCTCAGCTTCGTCAGCCATATTTAAAACGGCAATTAAATCTACTCCCATTTCTAAAAGCTGAACCGTAAAATATAAATTTCGATCCAGATTAGAGGAGTTAATAATATTCAAAACGACATCATAATCTCCTGTAGTCAAAAAATCTCTTGCCACTACCTCATCATCCGAATATGCTCCCAGAGAATATGTACCCGGTAGATCAATAACCTCCAGTGAGTAATTCTGATAGGAAGCTCTACCCATTTTCTTTTCAACTGTTACCCCTGGCCAGTTACCAACATGCTGTCTGGACCCTGTCAATTCGTTAAACATAGTGGTCTTTCCAGAATTGGGGTTGCCAGCCAGAGCAATTTTAACTTCATTATTTTTTCTCTTACTTTTATTTAAAGCCATTAATTTTCACACCCTTCTTTATCTACTATTACTTTATGAGCCATTCCCCGTCCCAGTGCAACACGATTATCACCAATAGCAACAATCAGTGGTCCACCTGAACTCCTATGAATCTTAATTTTTTTACCACTTACAAATCCTAAATCCGTTAATTTACCCTTTACAGTTCTACCGCCAACTATTTCTTTAATACAGGCTGTCTCACCCACTCTTAACATTGCTAAAGGCATCAACCTTAAACCTCCTTAACCAGAATCTCTGCCGCTTCATTCTGGCGTAAACTTAAACTGTAACCTCTGACCCTGATTTCAATTGGATCACCCATTGGTGCTTTACCCTTCACTTCAACCAGAGCTCCTCTATTTAAACCCATATCCATTAATTTTCTTTTTAAACGACCTTTAGACTGAACCTTTAAGATCTTTGCTTTAGAACCGACACTTATCTTATCTAACATAATCTGTTCTGCTGTCATTTTTTTCTCCTCCTTATTCTCCTTCAGTTTAAAAGCACAATTTTGTTCCGCTAAATAATTATTTTTGATTAAATAATCAACCATTTTTTCAAAACTTTCTTCACTTAAAGCATGCTCTATACCACAGGCATCATTGTCAGCTTTTTTTTCACTTACTCCGAGTGTTCGGTTTAAAAATAAGTAAATTATTTGATGTTTACAACGAATTTTTTCTGCAGCACGATAACCAGCATTAGTTAATTCTATAGGGCCATACTTTTCCTGACTTACTAAACCTTCCTGATTCAGCTTTTTTAAACCCTGATTAACAGAAGATGCTGCTATGTGCAGTCTGTTTGCAATATCTGTCACTCTAGCTGAGCCATTTTCTTTGATTAAATCGAAAATAGCTTCTAAATAATCTTCCAGTGATTCTGATAGATTCAACTTTACTTCCAATTTTTTCTCCCCCGTTTTTAGGTTAACCTAAAAATATACTAAAAAAATTATGAAACTGGATATACTTTATTATTTTTAAATGAAAACGATTCTCAACTTCAAGTAAAATTATATATAAACAAATTACTTTTGTCAAGAATATATTATAAAAAATATCTATCAGGCCTGTTATTGCAGCTATCAGTAATTATTACTGATAGCTGCAAATGTTTTAAATCTCCTGTTACAATTTGATGCTGAAGCGCAAAAAAGTTTTAAAATATGTTTTTAATCTTTTTCTAATCTTTATTTAAAGTTTTTTTAATAATCCACTGGTATTATATAATTGTAGCAAAGAAATAAACTTTGTTATCCCCTTTTTGAAGCTGTTGCAGAGGACAGCTTTAAGCATAGATAAAAGTAATAGATACTTTTCTCCTTGTTTTACCCACCTTTTTCCCGAGGTGGGTTTTTTCATTTTAAAAAAAATTCTCTATCTTTATATTTATTAAATAAAAGATAGAGAACTAATTTAAATATTTTACTGTATATTTAATTTATTAATTGTTTCTTCGATTTTTCCTTTTTTAAATGGTTTAACTATAAAATCTTTAGCTCCAGATTTTATTGCTTCCAGTACAATCTTTTTTTGCCCCATTGCACTGCAAATTACAACTTGAACATCAGAATCAATTTTTTTTAGCGTTTTGACCGCTTCAATACCATCCATTTCGGGCATCGTGATGTCCATAAAAACTATATCGGGATCCAGTGATTTATATTTATCAACTGCTATTTTCCCATTTTCTGCTTCACCAACAATTTCATGTCCAAATTCCTTTAGAATTTGTTTGAGCTTTAAACGCATAAATGCTGTATCATCTACCACCATTACCTTTGCCAAATTAATCACTCCTATTCTTATTGTTATATAGTTATAGATTAAATAATTTCTCCAATTTAATCTATTTCTAATCTTACTTTAAAGGTTTTTTAATAAATAATTGTTACTATAAATATAGAAAAGATAAATACTTTATTTATCCCCTTTTTAAGCTGTTGCAGAGGACAGCTTTAAGCATAGATAAAAGTAATAGATACTTTTCTCCTTGTTTTACTCGCCTTTTTCCCGAGGCGAGTTTTTTCATTTTACATAAAATTTCTTTACCGATATCAGGATTATATAAAACTTTCGATATAAGTGGGGGATGATTTCAATTAAATTTATTTCTTTTTTGATTTGTTTTTTGCTTTATTAGCATACATTCTTTTATCTGCTTTTCTAAAAACTTCTTCTAAAGATATCTCTTCACTTTTCTTTACTGCATATCCAATCGAAATAGAAAAAATTTCTATTAGATTTTTTTGCTTTAAATAATCGCTTTCTTTTTCTTTAATTCGATTACATATTTTTTCAGCTTCATCGGAGTCGGTCTCCGGTAAAATAAGAGCAAACTCATCTCCTCCAATTCTTGCAGCGATATCAATCCCTCTAATTGATTCTTTAATCATCTGAGCTGCAGTTATTATATAATTATCACCCTGCTGATGGCCAAAATTATCATTAACATATTTTAAATTGTCAAGATCAGCTATTAAAATTGCTACCGGTAACTTTCTGCTCGAATCCAGGCGCTCCATTTCATTTTCAAAATACCTTCTATTATAAAGTTCAGTCATTTCATCATGTAAAGAAAGATATTTAATTTCTCTTTCCTTTTTTTTATTCTCTGTAATATCTAGTGAAGAACCTACAATTTTTTCTACCTCTCCCTTATTAATTACTGGCGTTAGTTTAGTTAACCATACTCTTTTACCCGCTGGTAGAGTAAGCTCTTCTTCATAACTAATACTGCTTTTTTTATCCAAACAGCGCCTATATTTTTTTTCTAATTCAGGTCCTACCTTTTCCCCAAAAATTTCGATCGGTGTTTTACCAGCAACTTCTTTAGTTTTTAACCCTGTTGCTTTTTCATGAAAGCTGTTTAAACGCTGATATCTAAATTTACCACTCTCAACATTAATTAGAAAAATTGCATTCTCAACATTAGATAAAATAGTTTCGTATTCCCTGGATAATTTTTTTAATTTTAAACTATTCTCTTTACGCTCAGAAATATCTCTCACACTTACTATTATTCTTTTCGGCTTCTTCGGCTGATTCTTAAGATTTAACATTTTCGCTTCAAAATACTTTCTGCTTTCATTTATTATTAAGCTATAATCAAAAGTCACACTTTCATTCTGATTAAAAAGTTGAGTTATTTTCTCTTTATATCTTTTAAATGCTTCTTGAGATAAAAAATCTTTTAAATTTTTATTCAAAGCCTCCTCTTTAGTATAAAGAAGTTTTGACTCATCTCCCGTCCAGAGGTCAAGAATATCACCCTGTTTGTTTATCAAAAAAACAATATCTGGAATCGTCTCTATTATTCGCTTCAGGCTATCTCGGTTACGCCTGAGTTCATTCTCTAAAATATTGTGATTTGTAATATCTTTTGCCTGACAAAAAATATTTTCTACATCACCAGTCTGATTAAATATTGGAATTTTTTTGATTAAAAGCAGTTTGTTTTCTCCTCTAGAATTTTTAGTCCATATTTCTTTTTCAATAATCTTTTTATCCACAAATATATCTATATTTTCTGCAATTACTTTTTCTGCTTCAGCAGCCGCAAGAATATTAAAAATATCTTCATCCAAAAAATCACCAGGATCTTTTCCCAGAAATTTTGCATAACTCAAATTTGCCATTTTATAAGTATATGGGTCTTTATAATAACAGATTTTCTGTTCAAGATTATTAACAATATTTTCATTAACCTTTTTTTCGATCAAATTATCTACTGCTCTTTTACTCATTAAAAAAATGGACCTCCTTCAATATCCACTCAACTTAAAACAATAAGTTCAGTAAAAAAATTAAGTTTTTATTATTTAATCAAAAATAGCCAGCAATAAAAATCACTGGCTATTAATTCCCGAGGCAGATCTGACAATCATAGATAATATTAACATCCTTAGACTCAGATTTTTGCGTCACAGCCTTTCGACTATTTTGCCTTTGAATAAATTATTAGATTTTAAAGTAATTACTACTATTATATAAATATTCAAGATTAAAATAAAAATCCCTTTTTAAAAGTCAATTTTTTCTAAAGATGAATATTTATATCATTATAAAGCATTATTTTTAATAACTTTTAAACAAAAATAAAAATTCCCCATTCTTATCTTAATGGCTGAGTAGGGACCATTAAAAAGAATGGAGAATTGATTAGGGAAATTTATATTAACCCAGCATAAACTGGGTTTTTCTAATAATTATCTTTTCCAAATAACTACTTATAACAACAAAATAAATTTAATCTAAAATAAAGTGAATTTAGTGTCTAAAATGCCTTTTGCCAGTAAAGACCATTGCAATTCCCAATTTGTTACAGGCTGCAATTACCTTCTCATCTCTGATTGAACCCCCCGGCTGAATTATTGCTTTAATGCCAAGTTCGGCAGCTTTTTCTACTGCATCAGGGAATGGGAAAAACGCATCTGAAGCAACAACTCCACCTTCCTGGCGGCCTTCAGCTTTACGGCCGGCAATAATCATTGAGTCAACTCTGCTCATCTGACCGGCACCAACACCAACTACCATCTCATCTTTAGCCATTACAATTGCATTTGATTTAACATGTTTAACTACCTTCCAGGAAAATAATAGGTCTTTTATCTGCTCTTCAGTTGGAGCTTTTTCGGTCACTACTTTAAGATCCTCAGCAGCAGTCTGAGCTAAATCTCTATCCTGAACTAAAAGACCCCCTGTTACCTTTTTCATACTGTAGCCAGGTTTTTCTCTATTAATAGAAAGCTCACCGGTTTTTAAAATCCTCATTTTTTCAGATCTAGCTTTAAGAATTTCTAATGCCTCTTCTTCATAATCGGGAGCTATAACAACTTCTATAAACTTATCCTGATCAGCAATTTCTTTAGCTGTTTCAGCATCAATTTTTCTATTTACTGCCACAATTGAACCAAAAGCAGATAATGGATCTCCTGCATGGGCATTAACAAAAGCATCTTTAAGCGTATTAGCTGTTGCCATACCACAGGGATTAGCATGTTTAATTACGGCAGCTGCTGGCTTAGCTTCAAATTCTTTTACAAGTTCTAAAGCACCATCTGTATCATTAATATTATTATAGGACATTCCTTTGCCGTGCAGTTTTTCTGCTGTCGAAATTGAAGGTTCATTCTGCTCTGCTTCTAAGTAAAATGCAGCTTTTTGATGAGGGTTTTCTCCATAGCGAAGATCTTCTCTCTTATCATAACGGTCAAGAAGTGTCTCAGGTAATTGCTGTTTTTCTTCTTCGTCCATTACAATTTCACCTAAATACTTCTGTATTCTCTGATCATACTCTGCTGTATGATGAAAAGCCTTATAGGCCAGCTTTAATTTTTTAGTTTTTGTTAAAGCACCACTGCCAACCTTCATCTCTGCTAAAAGTTCATCATAATCAGCCGTGTCTACCACAACAGCTACATCATTATTATTTTTGGCAGCAGAACGGATCATCGTTGGTCCACCAATATCAATATTTTCTATTGCTTCTTCTAAAGTAACATCATCTTTAGCAATTGTTTCTGCAAAAGGATAGAGGTTACAGACAACTAAATCTATGGGTTCAATGTTTTGAGCAGCGATTTCTTTTAAATGCTCATCATTATCTCTGACTGCTAAAATCCCACCATGAACTGCTGGATGGAGAGTCTTAACTCTTCCGTTCATCATCTCTGGAAAATCAGTAACCTGATCAATATCAGTTACCTCAATATCATTTTCTTTTAAGAGTTTACCAGTTCCACCTGTTGAAATAATCTCTACTCCAAATTCTTTTAGACCCGCTGCAAAATCTACAATACCTTCCTTATCTGATACACTTAACAATGCTCTTTTAATTTTAGACAAAGTTATTTTTCCTCCTTTAAGATTCTAACTTTTCGTCCTTCAATTTTTACTCTGCCCTCTGCAATTAACTTAACTGCTTCAGGGTAGATCTTATGTTCTTTTTTTAAAATCCTTGCTGCCAGATCATCAGCACTATCATTTTCTTTTACTTCCACTACTTCCTGCAAAATAATAGGACCTGTATCCATCCCCTGATCAACAAAATGAACTGTACAGCCGCTGTATTTGACCCCATAATCAACTGCCTGTTTCTGGGCATTCAGACCTTTAAATGCAGGTAAGAGTGAAGGATGAATATTAATGATCTGATTTTTAAATTCTTTAACAAATAATGGTGATAAAATTCGCATATAACCAGCAAGAACTATTAAATCTGCACTGGTTTCTTTTAAAAGATCAATCAGCTCTTTTTCGTAATCAGCCTTAGTTTCAAAGTGGGAAGGATTTATAAAAACATTCTCCACTCCTTCATGTTCAGCCCTCTTTAAGGCTCCAGAATCCTGGCGGTCACTAATTAAAATCTTTATTTCAGCTTCAATGTCTCCACTTTTTATATTATCAATTATTGATTGAAAATTTGAGCCTCTACCTGAGGCAAAAACAGCTATTTTAAGCATTTTTGCACCTTCTTTATTTTATTTCGAGAGATGTGTCTTGAGCTCCTGCTTTAATTTCACCAATCAGGTAGGCTTCTTCTCCCATTTCTGTGAGTTCTTTCAGTATTTTTTCTTTATCATTTTTATCAATAACAAGGGTCATTCCAATTCCCATATTAAATGTTCGATACATTTCTCTTTCTTCAATCTCTCCTGCCTGCTGAATAAGCTTAAAAATCTGCTGTGGCTCCCATCTGTCTTTTTTAATTTCAGCTTTTAAACCGTCTGGCAGAATTCGGGGTAAGTTCTCAATTAAGCCACCACCTGTAATATGAGCAATACCCTTTAACTTAAATTTCTCCAGCAGAGCCATTACAGTTTTAACATAAATTTTAGTGGGAATAAGCAATTCTTCCCCTAAATTATTTTTTAAACCTTCAACTTCTGCAGTATAGTCATAGCCCGCCTTATCAAATAGAGCGGCTCGAGCAAGAGTAAAACCATTGCTGTGCAGGCCATCTGAGCGAAGGCCAATCACTAAATCTCCTTCTTTAATTTCACTTCCGGTAATTATCTGATCCTGATCAACTATTCCCACTGCAAAACCTGCAAGATCATATTCGCCGGGCCGGTAAAAACCTGCCATCTCTGCAGTTTCTCCACCAATTAAAGCTGCACCTGACTCTTTACAGCCAGCAGCAATTCCTTTAACAATCTCTGCAGTTTTTTCCGGCTCCAGTTTTCCTGTTGCCAGATAGTCAAGAAAAAACAAAGGCTGAGCACCCTGAGCCAGAATATCATTAACTGACATTGCAACTAGATCTATACCAATTGTATGATGAATATCAAGTTTAAAGGCCAGTTTTAGTTTAGTACCCACACCATCAGTTCCAGAAACCAAAACTGGATTTTTATACTTACTTAAATCAGGTTTAAAAAGTCCACCAAATCCCCCCAATCCGGTCATAACTTCCGGACCAAAGGTGGACTGTACATCTTTTTTTATTAATTCTACAGCTTTATTGCCGGCATCTATATCAACTCCGGCCTTTTTATAATTTAAGCCCAAAATTATTCCTCCTCACTTAAGTACCTGCTGTCAACTGGATAATCTCCATCAAAACAGGCAGTACAGAAACCAAGTTCTACATCAGTTTTGATTGATTTAAGCATTCCCGCCTGTGATAAATAATGCAGGCTGTCTGCACCAATACTTTCGCCAATCTCTTCTTCAGTATTTCTACTGGCAATTAATTCCTGTCTGCGAGAGGTATCGAGCCCAAAATAGCAGGGATGCTCTACTGGAGGAGATGAAATAGCCATATGAACTTCTCTCGCCCCCGCCTCTTTTATTCGTCCAATAATCTGTTTGCTGGTTGTTCCTCTGACAATAGAATCATCAATCAAAATTACTTTTTTATCTTTTATAATTTCTTTAATCGGCGATAATTTTAATCTAACTTTTAAATCTCTAATTTCTTGAGTTGGCTGAATAAATGTTCTGCCCATATAGCGATTCCGCAAAATCCCCTGAGCATAGGGAATACCTGATTCTTCCGCAAAACCAAGAGCTGCTGCGATTCCGGAATCTGGAACCGGAACAACAATATCTGCTTCTACATCCATCTCCCGGGCCAGCTGTTTTCCCATTTCTTTTCTGGCCAAAAGTACATTCTGACCAGCAATATTGCTGTCAGGTCGAGCAAAATATATATATTCGAAAACACAGAGACTGGTCCCATTCTCTCCGGTATAGCGCCTGCTTTTAATTCCATCCTGATCAATTACAATTACTTCTCCCGGTGCTACATCCCGAATAAATTCTGCCCCAATCACATCAAAGGCACAGCTTTCGGAAGCAACCACATAAGTGTTATCTACTTTTCCTAAAGAAAGTGGCCTAAAGCCACGAGGATCACGAATTGCAATCAACTTATCTTCTGTCATTGCCACCAGAGAAAAAGCTCCTTTTAACTGGTGCAAACTCTGAACCAGAGCCTCAACAATATTATCTTCAAACGAACGAGCCACAAGATGGGCTATTACTTCTGTATCTAAAGTAGAGTGAAAAATGGATCCATTCTGCTCCAGATTATTTCTGAGTTCTGCTCCATTGGCTAAATTACCATTGTGGGCCAGTGCTAGATCCCCTTTAATACTATTAATTAAAATTGGTTGAGCATTTGAAAGCTTACTGGAGCCACTGGTTGAATAGCGGACATGGCCAATTGCCATTTCCCCTTTTAAACTTTCCATATCTTTTTCCTCAAAAACACTTTCAACAAGACCCATGCCCTTATGGAGATTAAAATCTCCGTTGTGATTTGAACAGATACCGGCACTCTCCTGGCCGCGATGCTGAAGAGCAATTAGACCAAGATAACTAAGTTCAGCCGCACTGCTTTCTCCATCAGCATTAAAAACGCCAAAAACCCCACATTCTTCGCTCATTTTATCTTCATTAAATTCAGCTTGAGTTAAATTCAAATCCGCTGAACCCTGCTTATCTTGATTAATATTTTTACTAGAGAAATTACAACTTTCTCTCATCAATTTTCCTCCCTTTGCTTATTTCCAGTCCTGGCCGGTAATCCGCTTATACATTTCATGATAGGCCTCTTCCACATCACCAAGATCACGACGGAAACGATCTTTATCCAGCTTTTCCTTAGTCTCACTGTCCCAAAAGCGGCAGGTATCAGGAGTAATTTCATCAGCCAAAATTATTTCTCCCTCAGCAGTTTTTCCAAACTCAAGTTTAAAGTCAACTAGATCTACATTTCGCTCTTTTAAAAACTTAACTAAAATATCATTAATTTTGTGCCCAAGTGCGATTAAACGCTCCAGCTCTTCCCTACCAGCCAGACCAAGAAGTTCAATATGCGAAACATTGATTAAAGGATCTCCCAGATCATCATCTTTATAATAAAACTCGATTACCGGCTGCTTAAGTGGAGTCCCTTCCTCAAGACCAATTCTTTTTGCCAGACTTCCGGCTGCCACATTGCGCATTACAACTTCCAGAGGAATAATATCAACCTTCTTAACCAGTGAATCGCGCTCATTGAGTTCTTCAATCAAATGAGTCTTAATGCCTTTTTCTTCTAAAAGCTTAAAAAAGAAATTACTAATCTTATTATTAATCATTCCCTTTTCTGCAATCTGACCTTTTTTCTGACCGTCAAAAGCTGTTGCATCATCCTTAAAGTGGACAATCACCTGATCATTTTTGTCAGTCTTAAAAATCTGCTTTGCCTTTCCTTCATAGATCATTTCCTTTTTTTTCATCTTAATTAAACCTCCGTTTTGAGATCATAATTGAATTTGCGCTGCCAGTTCTTAACTATCTTTTCTGTTTTCTGAGCCGCAATTCCGGTGTACTTTTCAGGTTCTAAAATTAATTCTTTCTGATTTTCAGTGAATTTACCCCAGTATCCCTGGAGTTCCTCACTCTGATCAACTAATTCTTTTAAAGAAAGGTCTGTCTTTTGAGCTTTTAAAGTTAGTTTCCGTACTGCCTCATGGGCATCAGGATGACCGGCTGCTGCTAAAAGTATATATAAAGGTTCTGCTACAATCATCTTTTTGTTCTGTTCAAAGTTTTTCTTTATATTTTCCTGATCTACTGCCATCTTAGAGCTTACCCTGGTTAATCTGGCAACTGCAGAAAGCAGAGCGGCTATTAATTCCGGTATGAAACGAGAAGAAGCTGAATTTGTTAAATCCCGCTGGTGTTCAGATAACTGATCCATGTAAACTGTTGTCATCTGGGGCATAAAAGCCTTCCACAAACTTTTTACGTTCTCATAATTTATTGGATTCCTTTTGTGAGGCATAGTCGAAGATCCAACCTGGTCTTTGCCAAAATGCTCACCAATTTCTGCAATTTCTGAGCGCTGCAGATGGCGCATATCATCAGAAAAAGCCGCCAGCACACTAAAAGTTGAAACAAGAGCGTGGACAAAATCTGTCATAGGTTCAGCCTGGACAATCTGAGTTGAATGCTCTCCCGGCTTTAAACCCAGTTCAGCTAATACCTCTTTTTCAAACTCTTCCGGATCTTCAAAAAAGATACCGCTGGCATTATAGGCTCCCACAGCTCCGGCAAATTTACCAACCAGTTTTTCCGATTTAGCTTCAATCTCTGCTATTCTTTCTCCCAGACGGGCCACATATTCAGCTATTGTAAAACCAAAGGTTACCGGCACTGCATGCTGGCCGTGAGTTCTTCCGATCTGAACTCTATCTTTTTCACGCAGAGCAATTTCTGCCCAGCTTTTATGTAATTCTTTAAGTTTAGGTAGAATTAATTCTTTAGCTGCCTTCTGATAGCGGAGGGAATTTGCTGTATCAACAATATCATAAGAAGTAGCTGTAAAATGAATATAAGGGCGGGTTTCCTCACTTACCTTTTTTTGAATACAGTTAACTAAGGCCCGAATATTATGTTTAGTCTTAGCCTCTTCTGCATAAACTTCTTCGGTAGTCAACTCTTCGATCGCTTTTTCTACTTCAGCCGGTGCTTTTTTCGGGGCCATTCCCCTGACAGCAAGCACTTTAACCAGTGCGAGCTCTACTTCAGCCTGAAATTCAATAGTTGCATTTTCCGAAAGGTATTTTCCTAGCTCTTCAAAATTTTCTTTCCTTCTTGAATAGCGGTGATCAAGAGGACTTATATTGGCAAAAATATCTCTAGTCTGCAAATTTTTCGCTCCTCTCAAGGTATTCTGCATATCCCTGTTCTTCTAATTTCTCTGCTGTATCTAAAACACTTTCTTTCATGTCTTTTCTGTATTCTTTCTGCTTTTTATTCAATTCTTCATCACTGCGGGCCAGAATCTGTACTGCAAGTAAAGCAGCATTTTTAGCTCCATTAATAGCAACAGTTGCAACTGGCACTCCCGGCGGCATCTGGACTATGGAATAAAGTGAATCAAGTCCGCTTAACTTTGAAGTTTTAACTGGAACTCCAATTACAGGTACTGTTGTTACAGCTGCTACCATTCCCGGCAGATGAGCTGCTCCCCCGGCTCCGGCAATAATTACATCTAATCCCTTTTCTTCAGCTGTTTCTGCATATTTATACAATCTCTCCGGTGTCCGATGTGCTGAAACAACTGTCAGCTCATATTCTACTTCAAATTGATCTAAAATTTCTGCTGCCTCTTTCATTACCGGCAGATCCGAATCACTGCCCATAATCACTCCTACTTTAGGCTTCATAAAATTTTACCTCCCAAATTTTTAACAAATTCACTCCAAATATATTCTAAATTTCTCCTTTTATCTCAACCAGCTGACTTGCTTTCAGAGCTCTTTTAGCTGCCAGCTCTAAGTTTTCTGCAGTCACTGTAAGATGTCCCATTTTTCGTCCTGGTCTGGAAATTGTCTTCTGATAAACATGGACTTTAACTCCTTCAATAGCAAGTGCCTGCTCAAGACCAACTACTTCTGCCTTACCCTGATCACCTGTTCCCAGTATATTGCGCATTACTGAAGGTCTGAGTAAAGCTGTATCTCCGAGTGGAAGACCTGCAATTGCTCTGACATGCTGTTCAAACTGAGAGGTCACACACCCTTCAATCGTATAATGACCAGAATTATGAGGCCTTGGTGCTATCTCATTAATCAACAGTTCATCAGCTTCAGTTACAAACATTTCCACACAGAAAATTCCTATCCCTTCGAAAACTTCCAGTACTTCTCTGGCAAACTCTTCTGCTTCTTCTTCAAGTTCTGCTGAAATTTCTGCTGGGACTTTCGTTTCATAAAGTATATTATCCTGATGATCATTTTCGCCGGCCGGATAAACCTCCATCTCACCAGTTAAACCCCGGGCTGCAATTATAGAGATCTCTTTTTTAAATGGAATATATTTTTCTACCATTAACGGTGTACTACCTGCTCCAAGTTCTTTAAATGAACTCTCTACTTCCTCTTCGCTTTTAACAACTGCATTACCTTTGCCGTCATAGCCACCTGTGCAGCTTTTTAGCATTAATGGATAGGTAAATTTTTTAGCTGCTTCTTTAATATCTGCTGGACTTTCTACTTTAATAAAATCCGGTACAGCTATTCCGTTCTTTTTCAAAACAGTTTTCTGTTCATATTTATTTTGAATAATCTCGAGGCTGCTGGCAGTAGGATAAATCTTATATCCTTCTGCTTCCAGCTCTTTTAGAACTTCTACACCTATATGTTCAAATTCATAGGTTATTAAATCAGATTTCTGGGCCAGTTCTCTAATTGCCTGCTGATCATCAAAATCCGCAATAAGATGCTCATCAGCAATACTATCAGCAGGACAGGCTTCTGTGGGATCTAAAATGCTAACATAAAAGCCCATTTTTTTAGCTTCCAGAATCATCATCTTACCCAGCTGCCCACCACCGATAATTCCAATTTTTTGTCTGGTTTTATCATTAAATTTCAAATTATAACCTCCCAGTTACAACTTTGATTCGTCTTATCTCTTAATTAAATTGTATATTAATTTTCAAAATTCTTCATCTTAATAAAAAATTAAATTATAATTATTTAGTCAGTGCTTTATAGCCTATATCATTTCGGATATGAAAATCTTTAAAATGAATTTTTGCTACTCCAGCATAAGCTTTGTCAATTACCTCTTTAAAACTATCCCCCAGAGCAGTCACAGCAATTACTCTGCCGCCATCTGTTAGCAGTTTACCAGCTTCCATCTTTGTTCCTGCCTGAAAGACAATTATATCTTCACCAGTTTCTGCTTCTTTAATTCCTGTAATTTCCTTACCTTTTTCATATTCAACCGGATAACCGCCAGAAGCCATAACCACACATAGTGCTTTTTGGTTTTTCCACTTAATTTCCACCTGATCCAGCTCTTCTTTTAATACAGCTTCCATTATAGCTACCAGATCTGTTTCTAAAAGAGGCAGTACAACCTGTGCTTCTGGATCACCAAAACGAACATTATATTCTAAAACCTTTGCTTTTTGATTCTTAATCATCAGACCAAAGTATATTATACCTTTAAAATCAAGTCCCTCACTCTGCAGGGCTTCTAAGGTCGGTTTCATAATTTCTCTTTTAAATTCTTCCATAATTCCATCTGTGACTACAGGTGCTGGAGCATAAGCTCCCATTCCACCAGTATTTGGACCCTTACCACCATCATAAGCAGGCTTGTGATCCTGAGAAGGTATCATCGGCACTACTGTTCTTCCATCACAGAAAGCAAGTATTGTTGCCTCTTCCCCTTCTAAAAACTCTTCTACAACAACCTTTTCGCCAGCTTCTCCAAATTTATCATTGAGCATTATTGTCTCAACTGCTTCTACTGCTTCTTCTACTGTCTGAGCCACAATAACACCTTTTCCTGCTGCCAGGCCAGAAGCTTTAACTACAATTGGTGCTCCTTTTTCCTCAATATAAGCTTTTGCCTCTGCTGCCTCAGTAAAACTCTTGTATTCTGCAGTTGGAATCCCATATTTGTACATCAGCTCTTTAGAAAATGCTTTTGAGCTTTCCAGCCGGGCAGCTGCTTTTTTAGGTCCAAAAACATTTAAGCCGTGTTCCTCAAATAAATCGACTATTCCTGCTGCCAGTGGTGCCTCAGGCCCAACTACTGTAATATCAATCTTTTCTTTTAAGGCAAATTCTAATAGTGCTTCCTGATTACTTTCATCAAATTCAAGATTTTCACCATATTCTGCAGTACCTGGATTACCTGCTGCTATATATAATTCTTTTACTCTACTGCTCTGTGCTAACTTCCAGGCGAGTGCATTTTCTCTTCCACCACTTCCGATGAGAAGAATGTTCATTCTATCCACTCCCATTTTTATATTTCCAGCCTTAAACTGGATTATCGTATACTCAAAGATTCAATCTATTAACCTCATTTTGAGCTCTGGTTTTTAAAAAATTAAACAAAGAACAAAATGGCCTGACGGCCACCCTACTATAGAAGTTAATTAATATTTCTTTAGTAGGGATTTATCTTTCAAATGTGTATTTAAACTTCATTT
>NZ_FTNC01000010.1 GCF_900156285.1 Halanaerobium kushneri | reverse complement strand
TTAAAAGAGAAATTCGGACTGCCAGTAGATAAGAAGTTTTATATCTCAGATGAGGTCAAGGAATTCTTCCGCTCCCGGGCTGCTGAGATGCAGGACCAGAGAATAGAGTGGGAAAAAGAATTTAAGGCCTGGGCAGAAGCCAATCCTGAGCTAAAAAAACAGTGGGAGCAGGCAATGAGCTTAAAACTGCCGGTAGATTTAAAAGAAGAGATTATGAACTTAGAAATAGAGGCGCCAATAGCTACCAGAAAATCAGCTGGAGCAGCACTGAGTAAAGCTTTTGAGCTGGTACCCTATTTAGTTGGTGGTTCAGCAGACCTTGCACCTTCAACTAAAACCTACAACGGAGAATACGGAGAGGTGCAGAAGGGTGATTATTCCGGCCGCAACTTGCGCTTTGGGGTTAGAGAACATGCGATGGGAGCAGTTGTTAATGGTCTTTCCCTGCATCAGGGTTTTAGACCATTTGCAGCAACCTTCTTAGTTTTCTCTGACTATATGCGCCCGGCAATCAGGCTGGCAGCTTTAATGAAACAGCCTGTAATTTATGTCTTTACTCATGATTCTATCTTTGTTGGTGAAGATGGACCAACCCACCAGCCGGTAGAACATGTTGAAGCACTAAGAATTATACCGGGACTAAAAGTATTAAGACCTGGTGATGAAGAAGAGGCCAAAGCTGCCTGGGTAGAAGCATTAGAGACAACAGATCAGCCGACAGCTTTAATTTTAACCAGACAGAACTTAGAGCATATTCAAAAATATCAGGGTCTTGATAACTTCAATAATGGCGGTTATTTTGTCAGCAGTCCCAAAGATGCTGATACAATTATCTTTGCCAGCGGTAGTGAGGTTAACCTGGCCGAAGAGAGTGCCAAACTATTAGCGGAAAAAGGTATCAAAGCGGCAGTAGTATCAGTACCGGAGAGAAGAAAGTTCGAAAAATATGCAGCAGAACACAAACTGCCAGAAGTTAAATTAAGAGCTGCCATAGAAGCAGGAGTAACAGATGGCTGGTACAGGCTTGTTGGCAGAGATGGTTTGGTAATCGGCCTTGACCGCTTCGGCTTAAGCGGAAAAGGAGAAGAAGTAGGAGCAGACTTAGGGTTTAAGGCAGAAAAAGTTGCAGCCAAGATTGAAGCTGCTTTGGAATAAAATCAATTTTCTATTTAAAAAATCAATAGCTAAACTAAAAACCCGCCTTTTCAGGCGGGTTTCATTAACTTAATTTACTTTTCGAAAGGTTTAATAAAATAGAACTCATTCTCAGAAGAATGATCTTCATTAAAAACATAGCCTTCAAGATTAATATTTTTAACTGCTTCCAGACTTTCAACCTGTTTTTTTATCAGCTGTTCAAGCATCCTGCCTCTATTTTGCTTGACATAATAGCCAACAGTTTTCAGGCTGCCGTCCTCTTTTTCTTCTTTAAAATAAAAATCAATTATTTTTCCCTGGTAATTTTTTTCAACAACTTTGCTGTATTCATTTGAGGCCAGGTTTACAATCAAATCAACATTGGCAAAATAATCTTTCATAACTTCCTGCCAGTATTCATAAAGATTGATTCCATCTGGTTTGAGCCGCATTTCCAGTCTGTAAGGCCAGATTTCTGTATCTGAATGTAATGGTCCATACATTGGAGAAATTATAATAAGTTTTTCCTGCAGATAAGAAAACTGCTTTTGATCATAGCTTTCTAAATCAAGCTGTTTAAAAACAGAGCCATTATAGCATTCAATAGCTGGCAGAGTCTGATCTTCAAAACTGTGTTCCTGATAGAGCTCATAGGTTCTATCTAAGAGATTACCCTGAATATCAAGCTCTTCTCCTAAATCTTCTTTGGAGAGTGATTTGAGATAGTTGAATAATTCTTTAGTTTTAGCTTCTTTTAAAATATTTTTACCTTTATCTTTGCGTTTCCTCTCATGATTCTGAGTTTTACTGGGAGATAAGATTATTTTCATTCTGCACCTTCCTTTCTTAATGACTTTTATTTGATTGATTTATTATCTTATTTTAGATACTCAAATCATTTTTTGATCTAACAAATTTTTTAAAAAGTTTCTACTTTCTTTAGTTGTTACCGGTAAAGCATTTTCTGCTGCAAATCCTTTAAATATTTTACTGCTGTTTGTTAAGCTATTACCCAGATTCTTTACTCCAGTTCTAAAGAAATTTTTGTTTTCTTTGACCTTTAATTCCCCGTTTTTATTGAGCAGCAAAAATTTTTCTCCCCATTCGGCCGCGAAATTTAAATTATGAGTGGCTATCATAATTGATTTGCCATTAGCTGAAATTTGGTTTAAGACATCTATAAAAAGCTGTTGAGTAGGGGGGTCTAAAAATGCCAGAGGTTCATCGAATAAAATCAAATCTGGTTCTAGAATTAAAACTCCTGCTAGAGCTACCTTCCTTTTTTCACCATAACTTAAATTACGGGGATTTCTCTTAAGAATACTTTTTAGAGCCAGCAGTTCTACAACTTGGTTAAATCTATTTTTCTTTAAATGTTCTGGAAAAGAAAATTGTTCTGGTCCAAATAATATATCCTCCTGCACAGTAGATGCAAAAATCTGATCATCAGGATTTTGAAAAACATAGGAAATAGACTGTCTTAATTCATCTTCTTCAAAGTGATTTAATAAATTATCCTTAAAAAATATTTTACCATTTTGAGGTTCGTTAATTTTTAAAATGTTGTTCATTAAAGTTGTTTTACCAGCACCATTAGGGCCAAGTAATACAACTTTTTGCTTTGATAAAATCTCAAACGATATATTTTTTAAAACATTATTTTTATTTTCTGGATAACTAAAATTAAGATTTTTAACTTTCAAAATTGCTTGAAGCGATTCTACCATTATTACCATCCTCTATCTAATAAGATAATCAAAGCTGCAGAAAAAATTGTTAGAAATATTGGCTGCCAGCTGATAATTAATTTTTGTTTACTTTTTACAAAAGTCTCACTTTTTAGTCCTCTAAGCCTCATTGCTTTGTAAATACGGTCACTTCTTTTTAAGGAGCGTTCTAAGCTGCTGCCTATAATCTGAGCTATAATTATATATTCTTTAATGTTAAAAAATTTATTTTTGATTTTGGCTCCTCTTAATTTTCGGGCTCTCATTAATCTATTAATTTCTTCTTTTATGACTCTAAAATACCTTAGAATAAAAAAAATCGTTAAAATTATCAAGTCCGGAAAATTAAGTTGAGCAAGCCCTTCTTTTAGATCCTGCTCTGCAAAGTTTTTTAAAATCAATACATTCCACATGATTATAGTTATTAATCTATGAACCAGAATCCAGTTTTTTTCATTTTGAAACCAGACAAGTAAAGCAGCAGTTATTAAAAATGGTAAAAAAAACAAAAATAAGCGCTTTAATTTATCCAGTAAACCCTGGTATAGATCTATAGTTAGCAAAAAAATAGCCATAATAAAATGTAAAGAAATAGATTTTACAATTAAAATGGTAATAATACCAATTAAATAAACTATTAATTTACCACCTGCTGTATTTTTCAAAATAAGTTCTCCTCACCGCTATCGTTATATTTAGCATATTTAAAATTTACAACTAATTTTTAGAAAGTATTTTTCCTATTTTTAATAATAATAGATATGAGACAATAACTCCCAGCAAACCGGCAGCGCCGCCACTTAACAAATCATTATTGATTGGAATTGAATAATCTTCAAACAAAGAGAAACTAGACTGAGCTTGATTTATAAAACTTTTAGTTTCCGCTACTTTTTCCAGACCATCAGGAAAAGAAGAGCTTAAAATAGGATTTAAAAATGCTAGAAAAGCAATGAAGGCTATGATGAGATAAAGATATTTATTATTTTTAAGCATTATTAACGCCTCCTTTTTGATATGCAAGTTCAAATTGGGTTGAGATTGTCTTATTGAGATAGGAAAGTACAAGCATTGTAATTACACCTTCCATTAAACCAATAAGTGTATGCCAGCCAACCATGGCTCCCAGAATGAGATTTAAGTTAACTATATTAGAAAATGATAATTCAAATGCTGCAAATGCTGCTGAAATAACAGTGGCAGATAAACCTGTTATAATAATGCTTAATTTTTCAGAAAAATTAAGCTTAGTTAAAAAGTTATAAATAAAGTAGCCAGCCCATACCTGAATTAAGGCCATATTTAAAACATTTGCTCCCAGAGCCAGAATCCCTCCATCCATAAAAAAAACAGATTGAATAACCAGAATCGAAGTTATAATCAAACTGGCTGACCAGGGACCTAAGACCAGCATAGCAAGCACACCACCCATAAGATGACCGGAAGTTCCAAAACCGATTGGAATGTTAATCATTTGAGCAGCAAAAATAAAAGCACCCAGAATTCCTAAAACAGGTATATTTTTTTCAGAAAAATTATTTTTTAATTTTTTTATCCCATAACTTAAAGCCGCTCCAGACATGAGATATGTAGTTAAACAGGTTTTTAAATCTAAAAAGCCGTCGGGTATATGCATAAATTATCTTTCCTCCTTTTAGTAACACGATTTTTTTTTTCGTGTTATATCTTATTTTCCCTAAATCTTTTAAAAATCCTTCTTTAATTATAAATTGTTTTGATAAATTTTGATTTTACATCTACCGCTAATAGCTATTTTTATTTATAAGTTTAATTCTTTCTTTTTTGTCAAATAAAATATTTTATAGCTTTACTCATAATAATTTAATCTAATTCTAATCTACCGATCGGTTGACAGAAATAGATATTTTATGCTAGAATACTAACTGACCGGTCAGTCAAAAGATTAAAATTTTGTTAGGAGGGGTTCAATATGCCCGAAGATACGAAAAATAAAATATTAGAATCAGCCTTTCATCTTTTTTCCAAAAACAACTATCATGCTGTTTCCATGACTCAGATTGCAAAAGGAGCAGAGATCAGCAAGGGAACACTTTACTGGTATTTTGATAGTAAAGAGGAATTGTTTAGAGAAACTGCAGTTAATGGACTGGATTATTTTTATGAACTTTTTGAAGAAATTGCTGAGAAGGAAATCAGCAGTTACAAGAAAATTAGGAATTTGATTGAATGTGTATTAAAGACATTGATAGAACATTTAGATATGCTTGAAGTTTTTAGAAATAATGTGGAGTTAATCAGCAGTGATTTTAAAGATGCTATTGAAGCCAAACATAAAAAAAATATAAAAATTGTGACTAGAATTGTTGAACAGGGAATAGCAGAAGGTTTAATAAGGAGTGAAAATCCGAATAATATGGCTTCTTTAATCCTATCAGTTTTATTTACGCCCCAGACAAAAGAAATATTAGATGATGACGAGGTTGTAGAAAATAAAGTAAATTTTATTTATGATTTTATAATGAATGGCATTAGTAGAAAGGAGCAATCTGATGAGTAAAAATAAGAAAGTTATCACCATAGTTTTAGCTGCTGTGCTTTTGCTTTCATCTTCTGCAGCTGTTGCAGCAGAAGATATTAATCTAAAAGAAGCGGTAAAAATTATGGCAGCAGAAAATAGGACTCTAGAAAATGCACGTAAAGATATTGAAAATGCAGAAAAGGACATCGAACTTGCTGTGAGATCATATTTTCCTAGTCTTGACCTGCAGACTTCCTATACTAAATTAGATGAAGGACAGCAGAGCTTTGACTTTGAAACATTAAGTACTGTTGAAGGTCCTGATGAAAATTACAGTACTTCCCTATCCTTAACTCAACCAATCTGGCTGGGTGGCAGAGCTTCAATGCAGAAAGAAATTGCCAGTTACAGTCTGGAAATTGCCAGAGCCAGATATGAGCAGAGTTTAGAAGATCAGATTTTTTCTTTGATTCAGGCATATTATGGGGTTCTGCAGGCTCAGGGGATGGTTGAAATTCGCACAGAAGCTCTGGATATAGTAAATGAACATTTAAGAATAGTCAAAAATAATCTGGATGCCGGAATTGCGATCAGACGTGATTTACTGCAGAGTCAGATTGAACAGAGAAATGCAGAAGAGGAGCTGACAGCAGCCAGAAATGACCTGCAGATTGCCAGAAGACGTCTGGCACAGATTTTAACAACAGATAAAAGTTATAATCCGTCTCAGCCAGAGATTTCATTTGATCTTAATTTAGAACAGCAGCAGTTATTTCAGACTGCAGTCAGAAATGAACCCCAGCTGATGATTCTGGAGTTAAATAAAGAAATTGTAAAATTAAATCAAAAGCTTGAAGGACAGTATTATCGCCCCAGTGTTTCGCTCAATGGATCTTATGACTGGCAGGGACCGGAGTTTATGGATCAGAAAAGTTGGTCCATGACTATGGGAGTCAGTGTTCCCCTCTATGATGGAGGTAAGGGTGGTATAAATGCAGAAAAACAGGAAAACGAACTAGAAAAGATTGCTAATAATCGCCAGGATCTGCTGGAAAATTTAGATATTGAAGTTGAAAATTCTATTCTAACTGTTAAAGAAACTGAAGAAGCAATGGAATTAGAACAGCTTTCCCTGAAAAATGCCGCCGAAAATTTAGAAATTGCCAACAAGAGTTATGAAGCTGGAGTAGCCAGCAATACGGATGTTATTGATGCTCAGAGTACTTACAATCAGGCTCAAACATCTCTGCTGCAGGCTGAATATAATTATGAAATAGAATTATTTAGAACAATTTATAAAAGTGGTCGTTTAAAAGAATATTTTAAGGATGTGGTAGAAAATGAAAAATAGATATAAAATACTCAGTCTATTATTGATCTTATTTTTAACGGCTTCACCTGTGCTGGCTCAGGAGGCCCAGATTGTTGAAACCGCTCAGTCAGTTACTGATGATATAAGCCTAAACGAACTTTTTACCGGTACTTTAACTCCGATTCAGGATGTTAATATTCCTGCTCAGACGGGTGGACTAATAGCTCAGGTAAATGTTGAAATGGGTAATCAGGTAGACGAAGATGCTCAATTAATAAAAATAGATGAAGAGGCGCTGCTGATTCAAAAAAATCGTGCTGAAGCAGCTTTAAACAGTGCCCAGGCCAGTTATGAGGAGCTCAAAAATGGAACCACTGAAGAAGAATTGGCCAGAACCAGAGCAGCTTACGAAGATGCCCAGGCCAGTCTGGAAAGTGCAGAAACAAATTTAGAGTTAATGCAGGAATTATATAAGGAAAGACGGACATTAGAACAGCAGCTTGTAAATGCAGAGCAGCAGCTTAATAATGCACGTCAGCAGCTGCAGACTTCAAAGCAGAATCTTAATCAGGCTGAAGTTAATTTTAATCAGGCAAAAAGAGAATATGAGCGTTCGCAAAAGCTGTATGATGATAATGTGATTTCGGAAAGAGAATATGAAAATGCAAAAACTTCTTTTGAAAATGCAGAGTCAACTTATAAAAATGCCCAGATATCAGTTGAACAGGCTGAAACTGCACTTGCAGCAGCTGAAAAGAATTATAAGCTGACCAAAGCAACTTATAATAATCCAACAGAATTGAAACAACAGCTGGAAAATGCCAAAAGTCAGGTTAATAGTGCCCGCACAAATCTCAAAGTTTCTAAAGCTAATTTAGAAGCAGCAGAAAGAGGGCCTCGCGAAGAAAGAGTAAGGGCCGGTCTGGCCTCGGTTAAGCAGGCAAAAGCAAGCCTGGCTGAAATTGAAGATCAAATTGATAAAACAAAGGTTAATGCTCCTTTTTCTGGTTTAGTAAATAGAGTCAATGTTGAGGCAGGAGAAATGATTCCCGCAGGTCAGACAGTGGTTAATCTAATCAATATTGATCAATTATTTGCTGAAATAAATGTTACTGCTGCGACTGTTTCTGCAATTAAAAAAGGTGATACAGTTGATGTTAGAGGTGAGACAATGCAGCATTACATTGAAGGAGAAATAACTAATATTGCTCCCGCAGCAGATGAAGCCAGCAGAACCTTTCTGGTGAAAATTAAAATTCCCAATCAGGATCACAGATTAAGAGCTGGTATGTTTGCTGATGTAAGAATTACTAAAGGTAAGTCGGGTTCTGCGGTAGTGATTCCAATCGAAAGTGTCGTTAATTTAAACAGTGATAATCCTCATGTTTTTGTTGTAGAAGATGGGAAATCAGTAAGAAGAGATATAAGTATTGGGATCAGTACTGACAGCAGAGTTGAAGTTCTGCAGGGGTTAAAAGCAAACCAGGAAGTTATAATTAGAGGTCAAAACAACTTAGAAGCAGGCCAGAAAGTTGAGGTGAGAAATCAGTGAAGTTATCCGATTTCTCGATAAAAAGATCAGTTACAACTGCTATGATTATTTTAATGGTGCTGCTGATTGGATCAGTAGCACTTTCCCGCTTAAGTCTCGATCTTTTTCCTGATATTACTTTTCCGGGAGCGGCAATAATTACAACTTATGAAGGTGTTGGTTCTGAAGAAATAGAAAATTTAATTACAAAGCAGATAGAAAGCTCAGTAGCTACTGTTGAAGGAGTTAAAGGTATCACCTCAACTTCCTCAATGGGATCGTCAACAGTGGTTGTAGAATTTAACTGGGGTCGAGATATGGATTTTGCTGTGCAGGATTTAAGAGAACAGGTAGATTTAATCAGCAGTATGGCTTTACCTGAAAATGCTGACAGTCCAATGATTTTCAAATTTGATCCTTCCATGATGCCGATTATGAATTATGGTGTTTCAGCTCAGGGTTTAGAGATTGATGAACTAAAAAAAGAGGTTGAAGATGAGCTGATTCCCCGACTAGAAAGAATTTCGGGTGTTGCCCAGGTAAATATGCAGGGGGGATTGACAAGAGAAATAATTGTATCTCTTAAGCGAGATCAATTAAGTCATTACAATCTTGACTTTGATACAATTACCAATATCGTACGGGCTGAAAATGTAAATGTTTCGGCAGGTGATGTTCGCCAGGGAGATAAAGAATTTTTAGTTAGAACCGTTGGTAAATTTTCTAATCTAGATGAGATAAGAAATATAAATATTCCAGTTGGAAATGGCCATATTAAATTATCTGATGTTGCAGAAGTTAAAGATGGATTTTCTGATCTGACAACTTTATCCAGGACTAATGAGAAGCGCAGCTTAACGCTCTCAATCCAGAAACAGACTGATGCAAATACTGTTGAAGTAGCAAGTGCTGTTAGGCAAGAAATGGACCGAATCAGAAATGATTATCCTAATTATAATTTTGCAATAGCAATGGATCAATCGGAATTTATAGAGGATTCCATTGCCAGTGTGAGTCAGAATGCTATTTTAGGAGGTCTTCTGGCCGTAATTATACTTTTCTTATTCTTAAGAAATATCCGCAGTACAATAATTATAGCAACAGCAATGCCGATTTCTATCATTGGTACCTTTATTTTAATGTATTTTGCTGATGTTAATTTAAATGTTATTTCGCTGGGGGGGCTTGCCCTCGGGGTAGGTATGCTGGTTGATAATGCTGTAGTTGTACTGGAAAATATTTATCGTTATCGAAGTATGGGAGTAGGTAAAATTGAAGCCGCTCGCGAAGGGGCTTCTGAGGTTGGAATGGCTATTGCCGCTTCTACAGTTACTACTGTTGTAGTCTTTTTACCTATTGTTTTTGTCGAAGGAATGGCAGGCCAGCTTTTTCAGGATTTAGCCTTAACAGTAGCTTTTTCTCTAATTGCTTCCTTGATGGTCGCTTTAACCTTAATTCCAATGCTGGCTTCTAAGATCTTAAAAGTTAAGCAGAAAGAATTAGATAGAAATAAAAAAGAAGGTAGGATAAAAAGAATTTACCGGGGAGCACTTAGCAGAGCTCTTAAACATCGCTGGGTCTTTGTTGTTTTATTGATAGTTTTATTAGTTGGCAGTTTCGCCTTAATACCTCAGTTAGGATTTGAGTTTATGCCGAATAATGATCGGGGTGCATTTTCGGTTAGCTACGAACTACCAGTGGGGACTGCTTTATCTAGATCTAACGAAGTTTCGACTGAAATTGAGTCTGTATTGACAGGAATAGATGAAGTAGAAACAATAATTGCCACAGTTGGGTCTGGTGGTCAGATGATGTCTACTTCTACCAGCAGTCACCTTGGCAATATAAGTGTTCAGCTTGTAGATTTAGCTGAAAGAGATCGATCAACTTCGGAAGTAATGGAAGAAGTACGGCAGAGCATTAACATTCCTGATGTAGACATCTCTGTTGAAGAACAGCAGGGTATGAGTGGGGGAGGTTCTCCAGTCAATGTAAAACTTCTTGGAGATAATTTAAATATATTGAAGAGAGAAACTGCCAAAGCTGTTTCCGCAATAGAAGATATTGAAGGCTTAAGAGAAATTGAAGATAGTTTTTCTGAAGGTCAGCCGGAATATAGAATAAAGGTTAACCGCTCTATTGCAAGTCGCTTTGGTTTAAATGTAAGTCGAATTGCAAATACAGTCAGGACAGCAATTAATGGAAGTACTGCAACAAGATACGAGGTTGCAGGTGATGAATATGATATTAGAGTTCGTCTAGAAGAAGATCAAATAGGACAGATGTCTCAGGTGCCTGAACTTAACATTCAAGCTGCCAGTGGACAGATGATACCATTAAATAGGATAGCAAGTCTGAAAATTGATGAAGGACCTGTAGAAATTTTACGTCAGGATCAGGAACGTTATTCTGAAATAACTGCTGACATACATGGTGTGGATCTTGGTACAGTTATGGAGCAGATTCAGTCTCGTTTATCTAAGCTAGACTTACCGGACGGATATAGATTTAGTTATGAAGGTGAATTTGCTGATATGCAGGAATCATTTAGCAGTCTTGCGATGGCTTTTGGACTGGCGGTAATTCTGATTTATATGGTTATGGCTTCTCAGTTTGAATCGCTGATCCATCCCTTTACAATTATGTTCTCTATTCCTCTGGCAGTGATTGGTGTTATCTTCGGATTGTATATTACTAACTCTATAGTCTCGGTGGCATCGATATTAGGTTTAATCACTCTGGCTGGTATAGTTGTAAATAATGCGATAGTTATGGTTGATTATATTAATCAGCTGCGCAGAAGTGGTACCGAAAAAATAGAAGCTATTATTACAGCTGGAACTGTAAGATTGAGGCCAATTATGATGACAGCATTGACAACAATTCTGGGTCTGCTGCCAATAGCAATGGGTATTGGAGAAGGTTCCGAATCAACCCAGCCGATGGGGATTGTAATTGTTAGTGGCTTAACCTTTGCTACATTCCTGACTCTTTTTGTGATTCCTATTTTTTATTCTTTAGTTACAGATTTAAGAACAATTGTAGTTGCAAAAATAAAAGGGATACCAAAGGAAGAAGCGGCTAAACACATTTAACAAATATTAGAGCCGGGGAGTTTTAGAGAACTTCCCGGCTTTAAAAAATAATGATTCAATACTAAAAAACTTTTTGTTCAATAAGATTGGGTAAGGGGTGGTATAGGTGAATAATGTTTATACTTTATTAATTAATTTTCTTGATCAGAATAATAGAGTTGACTATCATAAAGTTAAACTTTTGCTGGCTAATAATTTGAAACTTGGTCAGAAGAATTTTTATATTAAAGATAGTAATCTTGATTATTCACAATTAAGCTGCAGTGATAAAAAAGAATACTATAAAAAAATGGTTAAATTAATGCCAGAAGAGTCAGATTTTAAAATTGAGCTTAACTTTAATTCTCTTCGTGATATACAGGAAATTATTAAAGATTTAAATAAAACAGAGAAGAAATTTGATTTAGTACTCAAAAGTCCATCTATTACTGAAGAAACAATGGGGTCCTATTTTAAAGACTATCTGTCTTATCTTAATTTTTTAAGCAGTAATAGCAGCCGAAATTTTTATATAAGTTTTAATACCAGACTTTTATCTTTAATTGAGGGTGAAACATTGATAAAAAAAACTAAAGATTTTCAGGCTGTTAAAGGATTTGTAACTAATCCAGTTTATCCTTATGATTTAGACTTTGAGAAATTTACTACCTTAAAAAATAAATATAATGGACGCTTTGAATTTTTAGCATCTGCTGATGACTTGTATTTTTTAAATCTTAACAAAGGGGTTAAAACAATTAGCAGATATATCAATTTACTGCCAGATTATTTTAAAAAAATAAATATAGAAGTGAAAAATAATAATTTAGATAATGCTAGAAAATATCAATTGATTTTAAATGATTTTATTAATACAAATAACAATTTTGGAGAAGGTTTGGCTTTAGAATACCTGCTATCAAGGTATTTAAACTTTGAATTTAGTTCTGAAAATAGCTTAACTAAAAGTGAGAAATTAATTTTGGAATCGGAATTCAAAAAAATAAATGATAGTTTTGTTGACAAAGTATAATTTTTTATGATATATTATGAATGACCGGTCAGTCATTAGAAATTTGACTTTAGGTTTGAACTAGGAGAAAGCGTGAAATATTTTCATAAATGATTTTCTCAGTAAGCGACTTGTTACCCCTTGTTGTTCCTACTGAGAAATCATTTCGGGGGGCACCGGTTTTCTCCTGGTTTACTTTTATTGCTGTTAATCTACCTTTTTCAAAAAATGAAAAGGAGGTGAAAAAACACTTCGAAGATTTGAAAACATCTAAGGTAGAATAACATATATAGGATCTGGAAAAAATAATAATCATTTAAGTTGAAAATGATAAGGAAACTAGGTCACTTATTGTTTTCTTAAATGAGAGTTGATTTCTCAGATCCAGAAAGAGAAAAATAAAATTCAAAAGAAAACAAAAGGAGTGTTAATTTTTATGAAAAAACTTACAATTACAATTGCTTTACTTTTAGTCGTAGCATTAGCTATGCCTGCATTTGCACAGTCATTCTCTGACGTGCCAAGTGATCACTGGGCATATGATGCAATTAATAAATTAGTTGCTGCTGGTATCGTTGAAGGTTATCCTGATGGCGAGTACAAAGGTCAGCAGTCAATGACTCGTTACGAAATGGCTGTTATGGTTAGCCGCGCTTTAGACAACATTGTTGCTGAGCAAGAAGCTCTAGCTAACCAGGTTGACGAAATGGGCGAAGGTCTAACTACAGGTCAGGCTGAAGACGTAACTGCTATCGTTAAGTCTTTAATGGAAAAGAACTCTCAGGATGAGCTTTCAGACGCTCAAGCTGAAGAAGTAGCAGATATCGTTGATGCTTTAACATTCGAATTAAGCGCTGAACTTAAAGTATTAGGTGCTGACATCGATGCTTTAGGCAAAGATATGGACGAATTAGAAGCCAAGGTAGACGCTTTAGATATTCCAAAAGATAACATTGAGTTTGGTATGGATATTGTGACTAAGGCACAAGTAGCTTATTATGGTGAAAATGAACTGGAAGAAAGAGCAGTTTTAGAATTACTTTCTGATGGAGACGCGATTGATGAGAATTTTGTGGATGACCCTGATCTATTCCCAGCACAAGAGAGATTTTGGCAGGAATATAACTTTAACATTGCTGGGGAGTTAAATGGTGCAAAATTCAATTTAGATGTTGATACAATTACTAACTTATTTATGGATGAAAGAAATGTCTTAGATTATACTGAAAATGATGAGAATGAGTTTTTAATGGATGCTGCTTTATTAGAAGTAGCTTTTGATAATACTAATGTTAAAATTGGTGACATGCCAGATTATTATCCAGAAACTTACTTCTTAGATGAAGACTTAGAAGGTATTGAAGTAAATACAAATATGTATAATATTGACTTCAAAGCTTTTGCCGGTGGTAATGGAGAAGATAATCTAGATAATTCAGGTAATAATGAGATGGCAGACGAAAAATACTTTGGTTTAACAGCAGCCAGTGAAATGGAATTTGGTACATTAACTGGTAAAGTTTATCATGCAAGGAGTGTTGTTGATGAGTTAGTTGGTTCAGCAACAAATCCTTATGATAATACATTAGTTGCTTTAGCATGGTCTAATGATATGCTAACTGAAGCCCTTGGCATGACTGGCGAAGTTGTATTCTCTGATACTGTAACTGATGATGAAAGTTATGATGAAACTGGTAACTTATTTAATCTAACAGCAAACTATGCAGTTACTAATACCTTTAATTTAAATGGTATGGTTGAAATTGCAGGTGAAGATTTTGTAGCTGCACGTAATGATTTAGAAGAAAGTAATGCTGATTATGACTTATTTAAAGTTGGAGCTGACTATCAACTTAATCCAAACAATTCAATTAATGGTTCTGTAATGGTAGTGCAACCAGGAGATTCTTATACTCCTAATGAAGATAAAACTGTATTTAATATAGGCCTTGATAACAATTATGGCAAGTTTACTAATAGTGCCTCTGTTGAATATGCTGATAATGATGGATTTGAAGATGGACACGAATACACTTTAATTAGCCTGGGTACTGAATATGCTTGGAATGAAACAATTACTCTGGGTGCTAATTTAAATAATAAGAGTGAAGAAGATAATAATGGCGATATCAAAAGCTACAATTATTTAACTGGTTTTGTTGATAAACAGTTAAAAGATAATATAAGTTGGATCACAGAAGCAATGTATATTGATGGTGAAACTGACTTTGATGCTTTTGATACTGCACAAGGAAACACTGGTAGTACAAATAGTGAAATTTCTATTCCAGCATATAATGTGGATGGAAATGATGTTGAGGGTACTGGTCATGCTATTACCACAACCTTATCAATTAGCTTCTAAATAAGTTGATTGATAAGCTTAAAATCTAAGTCCAAATTCAAGCCGGAGGACTTCCTCCGGCTTTTTTTTAAACTTAAATTTAAAGTAAGGTAATATCTAAGTGGGGGATTAATTATGAAAAGAACAATTTTAATTGATGACTTAATAAAATAGGCCAAGTCCAGCTTTGCCTCAAAGTATTAAATTAGCTCAGCTTTTAAGCTGAGCTTTTTATTATGGCTTTTTATTTAAATAATCAAAAAAATATGATATACTTAAAAAGAATAAAATAATGAAAAAAGAAGGGGTAACAAGGTGGCAGATCGCAAAGAAGAAATCATTCAGGCGGGGATAGAGGTCTTTGCAGCCAGAGGCTATTATAATACTCATATAGCCCAAATAGTCGAAAAAGTCGGTATTGCAAAGGGGACATTTTATTTATACTTTAATAGTAAGAAGGATCTTTTTATTTCTCTAATAAAAAGGCATGAAAAAATTTTTTTAGAGGTATTTGATAATTATACTTTTGATACAAATAATAAAAATCTAAAAATATTTTTAGAAGAAATGTTGCTCGGTTTTTTTAAGATTTATAAAAAACATAAAAACCTTTCTATAATTATTTTGAGAGAAGCAGTTGCTGTAAACGAAGAATTTGGAGATGAATTCAAAAGAATGGAAGAAAAACGCTTCCGTCGGTTACAGGACTTATATAAATTTTTGATAGAGAATAATTATATTTCAAAAGATATTGAATTTGATTATTTTGCTTTTGCCTTTTTAGGTATTATGGAAAGTGTAATAATGAGGAAACTTATTTTAAGTGAAGAAGATTTTAATATTGAAGAAGCTGCAGATAAAATAAGTGATTACTTAAATAAAGCAATTTCTTAAAATCTATTTATTCAAGTGTAAGATAATTAGTAAAAATAAAAAGATATTATCTATAATTGAATCTGAAATTCAAAATTGGATTTTGGATAGATCAAAATTTATATTAAATTATTTGAACCTCTCCGCCAGTATAGCATGCCTCATAATAATACTGGCTGTACTACTTTTAGATGATTTTTCTATCTCTCAGGGCCCAAACTCTTCTCTGATATTAGCTTTTTTTATCTATTCTTTGTATTTAGTCTTCCCCGTGTCTTATAGTACTTGCACTTTCTTTAGACCTATCTTTTTAACGTTTTAGTTACCATGTATAATATCACCTCTATCTATATCTAAAACACCTTTATCAATATTAATTAAAAATGGCAGGATTTTGTCAGGATTTACCCCTAAATAACAAAAAACCCGCCTCTCGGCAGGTTTCTTAAAATGGGCGTTGGCCCTTAATATTCAATGGCGGAGAGACAGGGACTCGAACCCTGACACCTTTCGGCTTCACCGGATTTCAAGTCCGGCTCCTTAGCCAATTCGGACATCTCTCCACTTATGTCACGAATAATATTGTACTATAGAAATAGATTACTGTCAAGAGAATTCATTATTTTTTTATTAAAGAAGAGGAAATTACTGTTTTACTCAAATATATTTTAAAGAAGAAAAAATAAACATCTGTTATTTATGCTGGTAAATAAAAAAATAAAAAAGTAAAAAATATTTGAAATTTATATTTTGAGGTGATTATAGTGGAAAATCCAGTTATTTTACAGACTTTTTACTGGGAAATGAACAGCAATAAATATGCAGAAAATTTTCCTGAAGAAAAAGATCTCTGGAATTTAATAGACAAAAGAGCTGATTCAATAGCTGAAGCAGGATTTGATTATCTGTGGTTTCCGCCTGCTAATAAAGGTGCAGGGGGGATAGAGGATGTTGGTTATGGTACATATGATCTCTGGGATTTAGGTGAGTTTAAGCAGAAAGGCAGTATAAGAACTAAATACGGCACAAAAGAACAATTAGAAAGGGCTGTAGAAAATTTGCATAGTAAAGGACTGAAGCTAATATATGATGCTGTCTTAAATCACAGACTGGGTGCAGATGATAAAGAAACAGTTACCTTAAAAGATGGCAGTCAGGCTGACGTCTGGACAAAATTTGATTTTCCAGGGCGCGAAAATAAATACAGCAATTTAAAACTTAACTGGACTCATTTTGATGGGGTTGATTGGAACGAACGAACCAGAAGGGCAGGAGAATTTCTCTTTCAGTGTAAAGAGTGGGATGATTCTTACGAAGATGACTATCTTATGGGAGCAGATATAGATTATGATAATCAGGAAATTAAAGCCGAGGTGATAAACTGGGGAAAGTGGATAATTAATCAAATGGATTTTGATGGTTTTCGATTAGATGCCAGTACTCATATTGATAATGAAATGATTCATGACTTTATTGAGGAAGTTACTGCAGATACAGAGAAGGATTTAATTTTTATTGGTGAAGCCTGGGTTAATAGTCCAAAATCTTTAATGGATTATTTAAACATTGTTGATAATAAAAAGCTTTGTGCCTTTGATTTTCCTTTAAGACAGAGTTTTGTAGAAATGATGAAAGGTAATCTTGATATGCGCTGGTATGGAGGCAGAGGATTGGTAAATCAAAAAGATTATAAAAATAGAGCAGTTACTTTTGTAGAAAATCATGATACAGATCATGAAAGTACCAATAAATATGGAATAGAGACTATTGTTTATCGAAAAATGCAGGCTTATACATATATTCTAATGCGGAGAGATGGAATTCCAACTGTATTCTGGAAAGATTATTATAATTATGGTTTAAAAGATAAAATAGATAAGTTAATTTCTGCTCGCAAGAAATTTGCCTATGGTGATGCTTTTGAGAGTGAAACAAATGATCAAAAAACATATTCGTATATTAGAACAGGTGATGAAAAACATCCCGGAAGTGGACTGGTAATGATGATAACTCAGCGAGAAAACAAAGAGCTTGTAGAAAAAACTATAAATACAGGAAAAGCAAATACGTGTTATTATGATTTTACAGCTAATGTAAAAGAGAAAGTCAAAACAGATAGTGAGGGAAACGGTAACTTTAAGGTTAGAGGAACAGCAGGAGAAGGTTATTCTGTCTGGGTTCAGCTCGAAAAACAATAGGCTGCAGAAGGGTTTTTAGTTGAGATTCAACTTAATAATGACTTGAATTATGAATAAACGAAAAATTTTGACAAATATTAAGAGAACTATTATAATTTATTTAGGTTCATATTCTCACAATAGAAGGGGTGGTTGTTGTGGCAAATGTAGAAAACAGAGTTTCTGAAAATGTTGAAGGGGAATATTATGTTGACGATCAGTGTATTGCCTGTGGTGTTTGTGTCGGTGAGGCTCCAGATAATTTTGAAATGTCTGGTGATTATGCCTATGTTTTTAAACAACCTGAAAATGAAGATGAACGGGAAGCCTGTGAGAGTGCCTTAAATGCCTGCCCTGTTGATGCAATAGGCAATGATGGCTAAAAATTTAAAATGTAAATATTTATTTGGAGGGGGCAACCCCTCTTTCTTAATTTATATATTTTTTTAAATTTTAATTTGACATTATAAAAAATTTAAGCTATAATTTAAATTAACAACTTGTAATACAACCTACAACTTATAATTTGTTAAAAAGTGGGGAGATATTATGGATACTATAAAAAAAATTAATTTAGTTGATGAGGTTTATAAAAAAATGAAAGAAAAAATTCTGAGTGGTGAATGGGAGCCAGGGGAAAAAATACCTTCAGAAAATGAACTTTCAGAGAAGTTTGGAGTAAGCAGGAATACTATCAGAAATGCGATTCAGAAATTAAAAGGTTTAAATGTAATAAAAACCAGACAGGGCCAGGGAACATTTCTATCTGAAAACTTAAACAGCAGTATAGTTAGCAGTATTATACCGGATATGATTTTTAGTAACGATGAAATGCTTGATGTTTTAGAGTTTAGAAGTGTAATTGAGAAAGAAAACGCCCGACTGGCTGCAATTAGAGCAGAGGCAGAAGACATTCAGGAAATAAAGAAAGCTCTAGATCAGATGGTAAAACATCAGGATGATTATAAAGAGTATTCGCTGTGGGATTATAAATTTCACTTAAATATTGCTAAGGCATCTAAAAATAAAATTCTGCATCAGACAATGTTAAGATTAAAAGATATACTCTTTCATCATTTAGAAGAAATGAATAAAGAGGGTAATTTTAAAAAAAGTATAGAAGGACATAAAAAACTTTATTCGGCAATTAAAAATAAAGATCCTGAATTAGCAGTTAATTTATCTGAGGAAGATGATCGCGAAAGATTTAAGGACTTAAAAAAAATATAATTTTTTTATTTTAACTTGTACTACAACCTACAACTAACAACCTACAACTAAATTAATTAACTATATAAATTTTCAAATAAGAATTTTCTACAATAATAATAAAGAATTAAGGTGATAAGATGAAAATTAATAATGTTAAAGTGATAGTAACAAATCCAGGCAGAAATTATGTTACCGTAAAAATTGAAACTGATCAAGGGATTTATGGGGTAGGGGATGCGACCCTTAATGGACGAGAGTTAGCAGTTGCCAAAACAATTGAAGAGTATTTGGCTCCAATTATTATGGGGAAAAACCCGGATAATATAGAGCATATCTGGCAGTACATATACCGTGGTGCTTACTGGCGCGGTGGGCCTGTATTTATGACTGCTCTGGCAGGGATAGATATGGCTTTATGGGATATTAAGGGTAAAAAGGCTGGTCTCCCGGTGTATTCTCTTCTTGGAGGTAAATGTCGAGATAAAGCACTCTGTTATACTCATGTTTCCGGTCAGAGTTTTAAAGAGGTTAAAGCTAAGGCCCTAAAAAAGATTGATGAGGGCTACAGAGCCTTAAGAGTTCAGGTATCTATACCTGGGCTGGATGGAACCTATGGCACTGTGGAAGATGATGCCAAAGAATTACCTTTTGTAGAAAAGTGGGATTCTAAACCTTATTTAAATACTATTCCTCAATTATTTGAGTATTTAAAAAGTGAAATTGAGGAAGACATACATTTAATACATGATTCACACGAGCGGCTGACAATTTCTGAAGCTGTGAAGCTGGCAAAAAGATTAGAAAAGTATGATCTCTTGTTTTTAGAGGATCTTTTAAAACCTGAAAATAAAGATGGATTTAGCTTTATTAAAAATAATTCAGCAATGCCTCTGGCAATGGGAGAATTATTTAACAGCAGGTGGGATGCGGTTAAATTAATTACAGAAAAATTAATTGATTATATTAGATGTGATGTAAGTCATATTGGTGGAATTACAGAGGCTAAAAAAATCGCACATCTTGCAGAAACATTTCAGGTAAAAACAGCCTGGCATGGGCCTGCAGATATTTCGCCTATTGCTCATATGGCCAATTTACACCTTGATTTTTCAACCCCTAATTTTGGTATACAGGAGCTGGCAGAATTTCCGGAGGAAGTTGACGAGGTGTTTACTGGGAAACCGGAATTTGAGGATGGCTATTTGAAAATATCTGACAGGCCGGGTCTGGGCTGTGATATAGATGAAGATATGGCCGCAAAATATTCGTATCAAAAAGCTTATTTGCCGGTTGCTGAACGCCTGGATGGCAGTGTTCATGACTGGTAAAAAAAGTTAGTTTACTTGAAAGGGGTGATAACTACCAATAATAACCAGCTAATTATTTGTAGTAGAATAAATTATTTAACTAAAAAAAGGAGTGTAAACGAATGAAAAAGAAAACTTTAGTTAGCTTAATGTTGGTTACTTTTATCTTTGTATTATCTGTATCAGCTCTGGCAGATGACACTTTAACAATCTGGCATGTTTATACAACTGATAGTGATGGCAAGCAAATCGTCGATCAGGCAGTTAAGGCAACTCAAGAAAAGTTTCCTAATCTCAAAATTGTTAGTTCACCAATGGAAGATGGAGCCTACAAAACAAAAGTTCAGGTAGCTATTAATTCAGATGAACTACCAGATGTTTTTATGTCCTGGGGTGGAGGTTCACTTAAAAAGTATGTTGATGCCGACATGGCACTAAATCTGAACTCCTGGTTGGATGAAAACCCGGATGTAGCTGATGGATTTGTAAGCAGCACCGTCTTTGACCCAGCAACCTTTAATGGTAATGTATATGGGGTTCCTGGGCATGGGATTGAACTTTTTGCAACCTATTATAATACTGAGATCTTTAAAAAGTATGATTTAGAAGTTCCTGAAACATATGAGGATCTTAAAGAAGTAATTAAGGTTTTACGTGAAAATGATATAATTCCATTTGCTCTGGCAAATCAAGAAGCATGGCCAGCATCTTTCTACTACATGTATCTGGTAGACAGAATTGGTGGTTATGATGCTTTCCAGAGTGTTTTAAATAGAACTGGGGGTCATTTTACTGATCAACCATTTGTTAAAGCAGCAGAAAAAATTCAGGAATTAGTTGATTTAGGTGCATTCCCGAATGGATTTAATGGTCTAAAACATGGTAATGCTCAAGATTATATGCTATATTATTCAGGTAAAGCTGCAATAACAATTCAGACACCAAGCTTTATTCCTAATATGAAAAATGAAGCACCATCTGTTTACGAAGCAACAGATATCTTTACTTTCCCAGCAGTTAAAGGTGGCGAAGGTAATCCAAATAATGCTTTAGGTTCTCCAGGTGGTTCATGGTTTACAGTTAATAAAAATACAGAAAATAAAGAAGCTGCTTTGGAATTCTTAAGAAATCTTTCAACTGAAAAGGCTGGAATGGCTCTTAAAGAGGCTGGACTTGTTCCGGTTCAAAAAGGAGTAGAAGTTGAGGGCAGGATTCCTGTAAAAATGAAAGAATTATTTATGGCAGCACCACATATTCAAACAGCTTATGATCAAACTTTACCTCCTAAATTAGGTTCTTTCCATAAAGAAAGTCTGCAGGGAGTATTAGACGGTTCACTTACTCCAGAAAAAATGACAAAAGAATGGGAAGATTTAGCTAAAGAAGTATATGGTGAAGAATAACTAATATAATATTCCCTCCTTCTTAATAAATAAGGGGGAGGGAATATTTTTTATTGCGGAAGGAGTAGAGATATATGGATTCAAATGATTTTGGATTAACAGAATTTTTTAGTGAAAAAACCCAGAAAAAATTACGATTTGTTTTATTAGGACTTATCCCTGCCTATATATTCTATTTATTATATTTAATTGTTCCGATACCACTTTCATTTTATTATTCTCTTTTTAGCTGGAGTGGTATAAAGGATTTAGTTTTTGTTGGTCTGGAGAACTGGCAGCTGGTATTACAGGATGAAATATTCTGGAAAGCTCTAAGTAATAATTTTTTGCTGGTAATTTTATCACTTTTAATTCAGATTCCTATTGGCCTATTATTAGGAGTCTTTATATCTAAAAAGATTAAAGGCTATAAAATTTTTAGAGTTATTTTCTTTTTACCGTATATTATGTCAGCGGTGGCAGTAGGTATTCTTTTTTCGTATATCTACGATCCCAATTTTGGTCTTTTAAATAATCTCTTACAGATGATTGGTTTAGGTTCTCTGCAGTCTGCCTGGTTGGGGAACAGAAGTCTTGCCATATTTTCTGTTATTGGAGCAATCAGCTGGCGTTTTACACCATTTTATATGATTCTTTTTTCAGCGGCTCTGGTAAGTATTCCTCAAAGTATTTATGAAGCAGCTAGAATTGATGGAGCCAGAGGCTGGCAGAGATTTTTTAGTATAACTTTACCAATGATAAAACCTACAATAATAAATGCCTGCATTTTATCTTTAACTGGTTCCTTAAAGGCATTTGGACTTGCTTTTACCATGACAGGTGGAGGACCCAACCATGCGTCAGAGCTTATGGCAACTTATATGTACAAAACAGCATTTACCGATATGGAAATGGGTTATGGAAGTACAATTGGGATTTATTTATTTTTAATTGCTTTTAGCATCTCAATGACAGTATTATTTTTTAGTAAAAGAAAGAAATAGTCTAATCTGGAGCAATCCAGGATTTTTATTTGACGATTTATAGATATGGAGGTAATACCATGAAAAAAAGCAGTATAGTATATTATATAATAGCAACAATATTTAGCATAATTTTTGGTTATCCTTTCATTTTTATGGTTAGTACAAGTCTGAAAGGTAATATGGAGTTTCTGCAGGAATCAATCTGGTCACTTCCTGATACTTATAAGTTTATTAATTATCTAGATGTTTTGAATTCCGGATTTTATCAATATTTTTATAATAGTATTTTTGTTACTCTTATCTCACTGGTAGTACTTGTTTTTATAAGCACTCTTGCCAGCTATATAATTACGAGAATAGATTTTAGAATGAATAAATTTGTTCTGGCAACTTTTGTCGCTGGAATGATGATACCTATACATTCAACTTTAATACCTGTTTATAAAATAAGCAGATTTTTAAATTTAAATAATAAGTTAATTGGTCTGGCAGGACCCTATATTGCTTTTATGCTGCCGGTTTCAATTTTTATTCTATCAGGTTTTATGGAAAGTATCCCCAAAGAAATTGAAGAATCTGCTTTTATGGATGGTGCCAGTTATTTTCAAATTTATACTAAAATTATTTTACCCCTCTCTAAGCCAGCAATAAGCACAATTTTAATTTATAATTTTGTTCAGATTTGGAATAGGTTTGTCTATGGACTAATACTGATATCTTCTCCAGAAAAATGGATCCTAACTCTTGGTTTATGGAGGTTTCAGGGAGAACACGGATTTAATGTACCCTATGTAATGACAGCCTTAACTTTGGCTTCAATTCCACTAATTATTTTGTTTATTTTGTTACAGGAAAAGGTAGTTCAGGGAATGACTGCTGGAGCGCTGAAAGCCTAGTTTAAGGATAATTAAATAATACACTTTGCAAAAAGAGGATTTGTCTTTAGAGGCAGATCCTCTTTCAATTTTAGCTAAAATATTCAATTTATAGTTAAATATAAAAATAGGGGTGTTCAGAAGTGGAGTTTTTATGCTATAATCAATAATGTAATTAATTTTAAATTTATAAATAAATATTCTTAGAATTGGGGGCGATAATGATTAACAATTATGATGTACTGGGCAGCTTAAATAATTTACAGCACTGGATGCTGCTTAATCACAAAAGTCATAAATTGATTTATTTAATTGGGCTTTTATTTTTAGCAGCTTTTATAGTTAAGACAATAACAGATAAGTTTAGAATTCCCAGTGTAGTTGGTTATATTCTTTTAGGGACACTTTTTAGTCAGAGTGTGGTTGGTAATCTAAGTTTTATATCTAAGGAATTTTTGGCCTGGCATAATTATCTGCTAAACACACTAAATTTTATTACAGTTTTAGCAGTTTCGTTTATCTCATTTGGAATTGGAACCTCTCTTTACATAAAAATATTAAAACAGCTGGAGTTTGAATTAACTTTGATAGTTATTTTCGAATCCATAGGTGCTTTTGTTTTAGTATCAGGAATAATGCTTTTATTAGGTAAAGATCTTTTTGTGGCTATTCTGTTTGGGACGATTGCTACTGCAACAGCTCCAGCGGCCACAGTAATGGTTTTAAAAGAATATGGAATACCGGGAGAGTTTTCCGCAACTTTAATGGTTGTACTTGCACTGGATGAATTTCTTGCTTTATTGATTTTTTCTTTTATGGAACCTCTGTCCTATATCCTGGCTTCTCCAGAAATAGAACTAACAATCACTAATATTCTAATTGAACCTTTTGTTAGAGTTGTAGCGGCAATCTTGCTCGGTTTGATACTAGGTTATATTTCTCAGCATTTGATGGTTAATTGTGATTCAGAAAACAGAAAAATTTTATTAATTCTGGCAACGATAATTGGTACCACGGCCGCTGCTGTTTTCTTGCGTATTTCACCCCTGTTTGCTAATTTAACGGTAGGCTTTGTTTATAGGAATATCCCCAAAAGAAGGTTAAATGTTTCTGATAAGATTGATATACTAACTGTGCCGCTGCTGGCAACTTTCTTTATTCTGGCTGGAACCAAAATTGATATTAGTAATTTATTTAATAAGAGCTTTTTGCTAATTGCCTTTGCTTATACTTTTATGAGAGTAATTGGAAAAGTTGGAGGAGCTCATCTGGGTGCAAAGCTCTCGTCAGCCCCCAGGCATGTAGAAGACTATATAGGGTTTGGTTTGATCCCTCAGATTGGGATCACAATTGATTTAGCCTTTATAATTCAGAAAGATTTTATCCATATACCAGGTAATGTTGCCAATATTTCAATGTTAATCTTAAATGTTATTTTATTTACCTCCATTTTCACTGAAATTTTTGGTTCGCTGGCAACAGAATATGCATTAATTAAATCTGATGAAATGAAAACTAAAATGGGTTGGAGCTTTCTGGAGGGAGAATAATCTTGCTAAGTATTACAGTAGGTTTTATAATTTTAATAACTTTAATAATCTTAAAAGTAAGTATAGTAGTTGCTGCTCCAATATCATCAGCAGTAATTTTATTCTTAAATAATTTAAATATCTTAGAAATCTTAAATAATCAGTATTTACCAGGTTTTGCTTCTTTTGTTCAGGATTACCTTTTTATATTTCTGTTGAGTGCTCTGCTGGGCAAGATTATGGAAGAATCTGACGATGCAACAGCAATCGGAGAATTTGTGCTGGATGTCCTGTCACATCGCTATGCTGCAGTTGGTATCTTTTTTGCCAGTGTACTTTTATCGATCGGGGGTATTTCGGCATTTGTGCTGATCTTTACTATTTATCCGATTGCCAGAAAGGTTTTTGAAGAAGCAGGATTACCCAAATCATTGATAATTGCTTCGATTGCAGGTGGAAATGTTATTGTGGGTCTATCTTTGCCGGGAAGTCCCCAGGTTCATAATTTAATTATGATGGATTATTTAAACACATCTGCTCTGGCAGGTTTTGGTTTGGGTCTGGCTGGAATTTCAGCTGGTTCTGCAGCTGCAATTGCATATTTAAGATATAGAAGTAGATCGATGTTATCTGAGAGCAGTAAACTGAATGACAGGATTTTAAAAAAACCTGATTTAAACAAACTTGTCAATTTTTTAACAGCAATGCTGCCGCTTTTAGTAGTATTTATTTTTCTGGCGGCACTTTCCAAACCACCAGTAGTTGCATTATTATTGGGGGTTGTGCTTTCGATAATAAAAAACATCAAAAAAATTGATCTTTTAGAAATTTTAAATGACAGTATCTCAAATGCAATCTTGCCATTGATGTTTGCTGCATCTGCGATGGGATTTGGTCAGGTTATTTCATCTCTGCCTGTTTTTAAAGATTTTTTACAGACTCTGCTTAATTTACCATTGAACCCCTATTTACTGACGGGAATTATAACTAATATTGCTGCAGGTCTTTTAGGCAGCGCCTCTGGTGGAATGCTTTTAACTCTCAGCACAGTTGGCGAAAATATTGTAACGATGGTGGATCCAGAGAAGTTACACAGAATTATAATAATTGCCTCAACAGGTCTGGATACTTTACCTCACAACAGTGCTTATCTGGCTATGCTGGCATATACCGGACTCAAATTTAGAGACACGTATTTTGATTATTTTATGGTGACCGTTTTAGCACCTTTAATTTCTTTTGCAGTGGCTTTTTTATATATAGTTAGTTTTTAGCAGGAATCATCTCAGAAGGGGGAGCTAAATTGTCATTAATTAAGATTATAGTGATTTTATTAGCGGGAATCTCAGCTGGTTTTATTAATACGATGGCCGGTGGGGGTTCTCTAATTACACTACCCTTATTAATTTTTTTGGGCCTCCCGGCTGCTGTGGCTAATGGGACAAATCGATTGGCTCTCCTGGTTGAAAATCTTACAGCAGTCACTAATTTTAAAGTTAAGGGATATTTTGATTATCAATTTGGTTTGCTCCTTGCACTTCCCGCAGTAATTGGTTCTTTAATTGGGGCTCAGATAGCTGTCTCTATTTCTGAGCAGCTATTTAATCAGCTGTTAGCGGTAATAATGTTTTTTATGTTAATTTTAATACTCTGGAATCCAGCTAAAAAGATGAAAAGTAGTGAGAAAATTTTTAGCAGGAAAAGAAAGCTTATTTCCGCCCTGGTATTTTTTTTAATTGGAATTTATGGAGGTTTTATGCAGGCCGGAGTGGGAATAATTATTATTGCTGCCCTCTCACTCCTAACCAATTTTTCTTTAGTCAAAATTAACAGCCTTAAAGTGTTTGTTGTTGCTATGTATATTTTTACTTCTCTCAGTATTTTTATTTTTAATAGCAAAGTAGACTGGATAATAGCTATTTTGTTGGCTTTAGGTAATGGGACAGGTAGCTGGTTAGCCAGTACCCTGGCAGTGGAAAAAGGAGAAAAACTGGTTAAATTAATTTTAACGATTACAGTGTTTTTGATGGCAGGATATTTATTTTACAGAAGTTTTTAGTGTTTTTTAGCAGTTAAATTTTGTTAGATAATAAAAGTTTTAATATTTTTTGAGAATAAAAATGGGGAGTGAGAAAAATGAAATCAATTCGCAAGTATCTTTATTTTAACACTGATGATAGAGTTGAGCTGATAAATATCACTCGACAGGTTCAGGAGATTCTAAAAGAGAGCGGGATTCAGGAAGGATTGTGTCTGGTTAATGCAATGCATATCACGGCCAGTGTATTTATTAATGATGATGAAAGTGGACTCCATCAGGATTATAAGGAGTGGCTGGAAGAACTGGCACCGCATGAGCCAATTTCGCAGTATGCTCATAATGGCTTTGAAGAAAACGCTGATGCTCATTTAAAGAGGCAGATTATGGGGCGAGAAGTTGTTGTGGCAGTGACAGAGGGTAAACTTGATTTTGGTCCCTGGGAGCAGATTTTCTACGGAGAATTTGACGGACGGCGAGAGAAAAGAGTTTTAGTTAAAATAATTGGGGAATAAATTGCGCTGTTTTAAAGGAGAGATAGGTACTGTAATTTTAACCTCCAAAAAAATAGAACGGAATGATTATAATGAATAAAGAAAAAATAAAAAAAGATATTATAAAAGATATAGAGCTGCCAGAGGAAAAAGCAGAAAAGAAGACATTATTTATTTTCTTTGGTCTTCCTGGCAGTGGTAAATCGACTCTGGCAGAAAAATTATATCAAAGAACTAGAAAAGAGAGCATTTATCTTGCAGCAGATAAAATTTCTCTGGACTACAGACTTGATCAGTCTGAGAATTATAACTGGACTTTTGAAATTTTTGATGAACTGATAAATTATTATTTGAATAAAGGTTATTCTGTAATTGCAGATACAAATGCAGACAAATATCAGATTAGAAAGAATTATGGTCAAATTGCTTCTGATCAGGCAGCAGAATTAAGAGTATATTATTTGAAAAGTAGCCTGACAGAGTTAAAAAATAGACAGCAGCAGAGAGATGAACTTTCTCAATCAGAGCTGAGAGAATCTAATTTATACAGTCATAGTAAAGAAGAGTTAGAAAACTACCTTGAGGAACTTGAAATACCTGCTGAGTCAGAAAGAGTATATTTAATTGATGGTAATTTTGATTTAGCTGAACAATTAGATAGCTGGGAGCAGATAGATGAGGAAGGGATGTTTAACTATCTAGCTGATATCAGACTGAGTTTGACTCAGGAAGCTAATCCTGAAAAAGCAGAAGGGATGGCCAGCTATATGCGGGATCAATTCCCCTTTTATGGTCTGCAGGCTGCTGAAAGAAGAAAAACTTTGAGGAAATATATGCGTAGAGAAAATAAGCCGGGATATCAAAAGCTGGAGCCTGTTATCAAAAAACTCTGGCAGCTGCCGGGAAGAGAGTTTCAATACTTTGCTCAGGAGTTAATTTTAAAATACCAAAAAGATTATACTGAGGATATAATAAATCTTTTTGAATACATGATTCTCAATAAATCCTGGTGGGATACTGTAGATCATATTGCCAAAAAGCTTGTTGGCGAATATTTTAAACTATTTCCTCCAAAAAAAGATGAAAAAATATCTGAATGGGTAAAAAGCGAAAATATCTGGCTGCAGCGAACGGCCTTATTGTTTCAGCTTGGCTATAAAGAAGAAACAGATGCTCAGCTTCTATTTGATGTAATTGAAGAGCTGAAAGAGATAGATGAATTTTTTATCCAAAAAGCGATTGGTTGGGCTTTAAGAGAATATTCTAAAATAGAACCAATTGCTATAGTTAAATTTGCAAATACACACCAGCTTTCAACACTTGCAGAAAGAGAAGCTCTTAAGGTAGTAAAAAGAAATAAATAACCTTTAATTAGTGAATCACCTTTTGATTTAAATTATCATATAATTCCTGATCCCGTTTTTGGCACTCCTCTCTTTATTCCAGCTGGTAAGAGCAAATTGAGTCGGGTATTTTAAGTTTAAAACTGGTAATATTTATTTTACTTATGGTATAATTAAATTAAGGAAAACTTTAAGAAGGGAGGGGTAAGTTACTGTTTAAAATATATAATTTTCTCCAAATAAAACATTCTTAATATTCTGGTAACTTAAAGAAAATGAAAGATTCTAAATTTGATTTCATTATTGTTGGTTCGGGTGCTGGTGGATCTACCCTGGCCTGGGAGTTAAGCAAAAGAGGAAAAAGAGTGCTTGTTTTAGAAAGAGGCGCAGATATAACAAGAGTTGGTACTTTTCGTGATATTTTAAATTTTTATGATTGTAATAGATATACCAGAACTCCAAAAAAATCAAATGAAGGAGTAATTATTTACAGAACTTTTATGGGTGGTGGTACAACCTTCGTTGCTACCGGGAATATAGTCAGAAGTTATGAAAAAGAATTTGAGAAAATGGGGATTAATCTCAGTCAAGAATTTGAAGAGGCTGAAAATGAACTCAAGGTAAAACTTTCGACTGAAAAAATTCAGGCTTCAGGATCTAGAGCAATTTATGAAGCAGCATTAAGTCTGGGATATGAGATTGAAGCAATGCCAAAAGCTATTGATCAAAATAAGTGTATTAAATGCGGCCTCTGTATTTATGGCTGTAAACAGGGAGCTAAGTGGACTGCAAAAGAATATCTGGATAAAGCTCTCAAACAGGGAGCGGTAATTAAATATGATAGTAATGTCGAAGAAGTTCTTATCAATCAGAAAAGAGCTTATGGAGTTCGAGGAATAGCCGTTAAAGAAAAATTTGAATATGAGGCGGATAATATTATTCTGGCAGCAGGTGGTCTAGGTACACCAGTTATACTGCAAAATTCTAAGTTGGAAAATGACGCTATTGGTAAAAATCTTTTTATAGATACTTTTGTTAATGTATATGGAATAACAGATGGACTGAATCAGATTTCTGAACCACCTATGGAGTTTGTCGATCTTGAGTTTCATCAAGAAAAAGGATTTATATTGTCAACCTTTATTAACAGACAGAAGATGATAAGATTTATTGAAGCGGGTTTAAAGGGAATGAGGTTAAAAGAAAAGAATTTAATTGGTATTATGGTTAAAATTTCTGATACACCTGGAGGAATTGTTAATCAGGATGGATCTGTATCAAAGAAAGTGACGGGCGATGATAAAATCAAATTGGAACAGGGAATAAAAAAAGCAGAAGAAATTTTGATAAAAGCAGGAGCAGATGAGAATAGTATTTTAGTTACTAATCCTCAGGGAGCTCATCCAGGAGGTACTGCAGCAATAGGAAGCGTTATAGATACTAAATTAGAGACAGAAGTTAATAATTTATTTATTTGTGATGCAAGTGTTTTTCCAACTTCACCAGGTATGCCGCCAATTTTAACAATTGTGGCACTGGCAAAAAAACTGGCTAAAGAGGCTGCTTAAAGTTGAAGGAGATCATTTGATAAGGTACAGCAGCTGAAAAATTTTATTCAAAAATGCTTGAAAAACGAGAAAAATAGTGTTACAATTAAAAAAACTCAATTAAAGTAAAGAGAGTGTTACTGTTAAATCAGGCATAATCTAGAGGGGAATATAAGTTTCTTAACCATTTGCTTTTATTTAAGGGAAGGACTTTATATTTTTTTCTAGATTTTTCTTTTTGTTGCTGAAGAATTTAGCTTTTACTTCCAGGAGGAATCAGATGTCAGCTGTTAAAGAAAAGTATAAAGTCAAAAAGATATTTAATAACAATGTGATTCTAGCTGAAAAAGGTGATGAAAAGCAGGAATTGATTCTGATTGCTAGTGGTATTGGTTTTTCGACCAGCAAAGGTGATCTTTTTACAAAAAATGATTATCAGATCAAACAGGAATTTGTTCCACTTGCTGGTGACAAACGCAGCAACTATTTTCAATTACTGGAAGAGGTAGACAGTCAGATTATTCAAGCTACAGAAGAGATTATTACAATGGTCAACGAAGAGCTTGATGACGATATAAATCAATATATCCGGATTGGACTTACTGATCATGTTGCGTTTACTCTAAAAAGGATTAAAGAGGGTCTGGAGATTATAAATCCATTTTTAATGGAAACTAGAACTTTATATAAAAAGGAGTTTCAGCTTGCTCGAAGGGCTGTAAAAATTTTAGAGAGACATTTTGAGATTTCAATTCCAGAAGGTGAGATTGGTTTTATTGCCTTTCACATTCATGGAGCGATTAATAACAGTGAAGTTTCAAAAACAGTTAAAAACACTTCAATAATTAAGCAGCTGGTGGCAAAAGTGGAAGAGGAGTTGGGCGAAAAACTTGAATATGACAGTTTAAATTATGCCAGACTGGTCAATCATCTGCGATTTGCTCTGGAGAGAATTGAGAGCAGAGAAAATAACACTAATCCACTTTTAGAAAATATCAAAAAAGATTTTAAAGAAAGCTATCAGCTGGCAAATAAACTGGCAGAGATTATTGAATCCAGGTTCGATTATCAGGTGCCTGAAGATGAGAAGGGTTATCTTGCTCTGCATTTACACAGATTAAATAGAGAATTTAATTAAATAAATTTGTATTTAAAAGATTTGACTAAAATATGTTAATTTAAATTAAATATTCACTGAGGCATGTTACTGTTCAATCAGGCAAGAGCCGAAGAGAAATTATTATTCCTTATTTACATGGGGAGTAGTAGATTCTCTTCGGCTTTTCTATTGCTTTTAGAATTTCGAAAAATAAAATTGCAGTTTTAACTGTAATTATTATATAGATCAATGGAGAGGAAATTCTCTAAAATATTCTCTGTAATAGTCTTATTTAACAATTAGTTTAACAAAAAACAGGAGGGTTTTAAAAATGAAAAAGATTTTTTCTAACTTACAGAAAATAGGTAAATCTCTGATGTTGCCGATAGCTGTACTGCCTGCAGCAGCACTACTGCTCAGACTTGGTGCGGGAGATGTTTTTGATATTCCCTTTGTAATGGCGGCTGGTTCTGCAATTTTTGATAATCTGGCATTGCTATTTGGAATTGGTGTTGCTGTGGGGATTGCCTACGATAGTTCTGGGGCTGCTGGACTTGCAGGTGCAGTAAGTTATTTTGTAATCACTAATGGAACTCAGGCAATTAATTCGGATATTAATATGGGAGTTCTGGCCGGAATTATTGGTGGTTTACTGGCTGGTTATTTATATAATCGCTATCATAATATTGAATTACCTGATTTTTTAGGCTTTTTTGGTGGTAAGCGTTTTGTTCCAATTATAACTGGTGCTGCAAGTGTTCTGCTGGCAGGATTATTTGGTTATATCTGGCCTCCAATTCAGAATGTTATTCAGCTTACTGGCGAATGGATTATTAATGCTGGTCCAATTGGAGTTTTTGTATATGGAGTTTTAAATAGATTATTAATACCTGTTGGTCTGCATCATGTATTAAACAGTTTTATCTGGTTTGTTTTTGGTGAGTTTACTACTGCAGCAGGAGAAGTTGTTACTGGAGATCTATCAAGATTTTTTGCGGGAGATCCATCAGCCGGCTTTTTCATGTCCGGATTTTTTCCGATGATGATGTTTGGACTACCTGCAGCTGCTCTGGCAATGTATCATTCAGCTAAACCTGAAAACAAAAAGGCTGTAAGTGGTATTTTCTTAAGTGTTGGATTAACAGCATTTTTAACAGGAATTACAGAACCAATTGAATTTTCATTTATGTTTTTAGCTCCGGTATTATATGTTATTCATGCTCTTTTAACAGGATTGTCAATGGTTGTAACCTATGTTTTAGGAATTCAGCACGGTTTTGGATTTTCAGCCGGTGCAATTGACTACTTTTTAAACTATGGACTGGCTACAAAACCATTTTTAATCATTCCAATTGGAATAGCATTTTTTGTAGTTTATTATTCATTATTCCGTTTCGCTATTCAGAAATTTGATATTCCAACTCCAGGAAGGGCTGAAGGTGAAGTCAGCGGGAATGATGTGAGTGTAATGCCCGAGACACAGCAAAAAGATAGTACAGCTCAGAGCAGCAGTACTAAGGCCGTTCGCTATATTGAAGCCTTAGGTGGTGCTGAAAATTTAAAAAGTGTTGACGCCTGTATTACAAGGTTAAGACTCGAAGTTAAAGATTCCGGCAAATTGGACGAAGCTAAATTAAAGCAGCTAGGGGCTTCTGGTATTTTGAAAGCTAATAAAAATAACGCCCAGGTTGTTGTAGGAACCAAAGCAGAATTAATCGCTGAAGAAATAAAGAAAGAATTGAAATAGAACTTTAAAATTATAATTAATATAATCTGATAAGGAGAGGATTATTAAATGACGGTAGAAAAGAAACTAATAATTAACAATGAGACAGGCCTCCACGCCAGACCTGCCTCACAGTTTGTAAAAAAGGCTGGTCAATTTGAAGCGAAAGTTGAGATTTTAATGGAAGATAAAGAAGTAAATGCCAAAAGTATTATGGGAATCATGAGTTTAGGTATTGGCAAAGGTGATGAAATAACTTTAAAAGCAGATGGTAAAGATGCTGAGGCAGCAATTGAGGGTTTAACAGAGTTTATTGAAGTTGAGTTATTGGAACATTAATTTCAAAAAAATAGCTAAAGAAAAAGCTCTATCCTTTATAAAATCTGGATAGAGCTTTTTTATTTAAAACTAACCCAAAACATAAAAAACAAAATAATAAAATACTAAAACAAAAAAATAAAAGAAAACTATTGACAAAAGAATTATAATGTAATATAATTCAGACAAATAAGAAAAATATTTTTTTGACCCTTAGTTACCCGGGTAACTAGAAATAGGAGTAGATAATTATGACTGTAACCAGAAAAGATGTAGCAGAAAAAGCAGGAGTTTCAACAGCGACTGTTTCTAATGTAATAAATGGAACCAAGTATGTAAGTGAAGAATTATCACAAAAAGTTAAAAAGGCTATTAAAGAATTGAACTATAAACCTAATTTAGTTGCTCAAAGCCTGACAACAAAACAGAGTAAGCAGGTTGCTATTTTAATTGATGACATTACTAATCCCTATTTTAATGAAATAATTTTGGGTTTTGAAGAAGAGGCTAAGAAAAGAAATTATATTGTTAATATTGGAATTGGTAATAATAGTCCGGAGGAATATTATCAGGATCTTTACAGTCGGCAGATTGATGGTATCTATATGGTTGTACAGTTAAGTAATATTCCGAAGGAACAAATAAATGAAATGCTTAAGAACGGAACAGTTATGGTTAATAGTTTTCATGAAAATCCTTTTGAAATAAATAGTTCTTCTATTTGTGTTGATTATTTTGGTGGGATGAAAAAGATTTTTGAACATTTAATTGAACTTGGACATAAAAAAATAGGTTACATAGATTTTGTTGAACCAAGTGTTAAAGAAAATACTTCCCGATATGAATCATATAGATTCTATTTAAAGGAGTTTAATTTAGAATACAATGAAAATTATTTAGTATTTGGCCAGCCACCATATTTTAGTAACTATGAACAGGGATATCGAGATATGAAAAAACTTTTAGCAAGAAATACAGATATTACTGCTGTAATTGTAATTAATGATTATATGGCTGTGGGTGCTTTAGAAGCAATTAAAGATTTTGGATTAAAAGTACCAGAAGACATATCAGTTGTTAGCTTTGATAATACAATATTTTCTAAAATTTCTTCTACAAAATTAACTTCTCTCCATGTTGATAAAAAGGAACAGGGAGTAAAAGCAATGCAGTTAATAGATGAAATGGTCACCAATAATGTCGAAAATATTAAAATTGAAATGCCAACAGAATTAGTGGTAAGGGAGAGTACTGGCCGAGTTAGATGATGAGGTTGATGGAGATGTCTTTATGTGAAATAGTTACCCGCGTAACTAAAATTTTATAATAGCACTTATTTACCCGGGTAACTGAAATAAATAAAATGCTGATGGAGGTGAGTAATGATAGTTCTGCTGTTTTAATTTTAAACAAAAATTAGAGGAGGAAAATTTAAATGAAAAAAATAGTTGCTCTTAGCTTATTGATGATGTTAATATTCTCTGCTGTAGTTTTGGCTCAGGATTCTGAAGAAATTACACTTACAATGCTCTGGAGTGGTACAGCTTATGAAAATGACTTTGAAACAGAAATTTTACCAAGATTAGTTAAAGAAAAGTTTCCAAATATCACCTTAGAGTCTACTAAATTACCTGATGATCAGTATTATACTGTTTTAAAAACAAAGCTAGCTTCTGGTGAAGCAGCAGATATTATTCTTGTACAGCCTGGTATGGCTGGAGCGAATGGTGTTTTAACTCTTGCGGAATCTGGATTACTGGAACCGATAACTAACTTAAAAGCTTTAGATAACTTTGGTCCTCAGGCAAGAGATGTCTATACTTATGAAGGAGAAGTATATGGAATATCTGGTGGTTTAGGTATTCTGGGAACATATTATAATAAAGATATGTTTGCAAAATATGATTTGAAAGTGCCTTCCAACTGGCAGGAATTCTTAAATGCATGTAAGGTATTGCAGGATAACGGAGAAATACCAATAGTTATGGGGGATAAAGATAATTATGTAATGCAGTTTGGCTTATATCAGATTGGAGCTAATGGACATTATAAAGATAATCCTGACTATGATCAAGAACTTGTAAACGGAGAATCTAAATTTACAGATGATGGCACCTGGGATGATATTTTAGCTAAATATAAAACTTTATATGATAATAATTACATTACAGAATCTTCATTTGGTTTGAGTGCCCAGCAGGCTATTCAGCTTTTTGTTGATGGTAATGCAGCTATGATCTTTGATGGCAGTTTTAATGCCAGTGCTATTAGAGCTGAAGGATCAGCTAATTTTGAAAGAGGTTATTTTCCTCTTCCCGCAAATCCAGAGGGAGAAGATACTTATGCTTCAGTTTCCATATCAGGTGGACCAGCAATTACTGCTTCCTCAGAACATAAGGAGGCAGCGAAAAAAGTCTTAGAACTCTGGTTTGATGGTCAGTCAGAAATCTTTAAAGAATATATTGATACAGGTAGATTCATCTATTCTTATGGTTATGCAGCCGATAAGTCTGACCCATTGTTTAAGCCATTTATTGATTTATATCAGGAAGGTAAATCTTTCTACTGGTTTAACCAGCAGTGGCCTTCTGGTGTAAATGATCAGATGCAGGAATCATTTACTGAAGCAGTTTATGGAAGAAAAACTATTGATGAGGTTACTGAAGATATGCAGCTTAAGTTAGAAGAACTATTGATGTATCAATAAAGTTAAAATATTCATTATTTAAACTTAATTAAATACTGGTCTTTATCTTTTTATGTTTTTGATGAGGACCAGTATTTTATATTGATAATCAAACCGAAATTTCAGATTTTAAAGAAAGCGAGGAGTAATATGAAAAAAATTAAAAAGTGGTTTGATAGCAAATCATTGATATTTCCTAATAAAATGTACTGGTTTATCATTCCCGCTTTATTAATGTTTACTGTATTCTGGATATTGCCAATTTTTCAGCTGTTTCGTTATAGTTTGACTAATTATAATGGAATTACAAATAATTTTAGATTTGTGGGACTCAGCAATTATAAATTTTTATTAAGACAGGGAACAATATTAAATTCAAGTAAAAATACTTTAATTTATACAATTGTTTTAGTTTTAGGTAATAATATTCTAGCACTGGGATTGGCAATTTTATTAAATATTAAAATTAAAGCTAAAGGGCTATTTAGAACTATAGCCTATCTTCCTGCATTGTTTAGTCCGATTGTTGTAGGTTTTATCTGGTCTTATGTATATATGCCTGATTCAGGTCTTATTGCATCTTTATTAAATGCTTTTGGTTTTGGAGCAATAAATTTTAATATTCTTGGCAATTATGATTGGGCAATTTACGGAGTTGCAATAGTAGAGATTTGGAAGCGGTTTGGAACGACAATGATTATCTATCTTGCAGGATTACAGACAATTGATACTAGTTTGATTGAAGCTTCCAGAATAGATGGCTGTAATGAATGGCAAATAGTTAGATTTATTAAGCTCCCATTAATTTCTGCCTCAATTACAATTAACATTGTTTTATCAGTAATTTATGGTCTTAAAGCTTTTCACTATATTTTTGTGATGACAAATGGTGGCCCAGGAACAGCAACTAATACATTAATGTATCAGATATATAATATTGCATTTTCAGAACAGATGATGGGAAAAGCAAGTGCTCTGGCAGTTGTAGCATTTTTAGTAATAATTACAATAACAATTATTATGCTAATTTTTATGAATAAAAGGGAGGTAGAATTATAATGAATAAAAGTTTTGGTAGGAAAATAGCAATTTATGCAGTTTTAACTTTTTTTACAGCTGTGATTGCTCTGCCATTAATAATTGTATTATCAAGTTCTTTTAGAACTCCTTCAAATATGCAGTCTCATTTAAAATTATTTACAGAGATTGATCTGCAAAGTTATAGAATAGCATTTAATACAATGAATTTTCCGATGAAATTTATCAATAGTATTATTACTACTGGGGGTTCAGTTTTTGTTATAGTAGTGATTGGAACAATGGTAGCTTATCCTATATCCAGAATTAAAAATAAATTTATGCGCTGGCTTTATTATTTCTTTGTGGCAGGTCTTGTAATACCTGCTCAAATGGTAATAGTACCTGTTACTCAGATGTTTAATACTTTAAACATACCAGAAACAAGATTTACACCAATGATTATGTTTATAACCTGTAGTCTGCCCTTTAGTACATTTTTATATACAGGATTTTTAAAGAAAATTCCAGTGGAGTTAGAGGAGTCTGCCTATATTGATGGTGCAAGTTTATGGGTTCGACTTAAGGATGTAGTTTTTCCTCTTTTAAAACCAGCTCATGTTGCCGTAATTATTACTCAGGGTCTGTGGATCTGGAATGACTATTTCTTTCCCATGGTATTTTTAACAAAGTCAAAATTTTATACCTTACCCTTAGGAATGATTCAATTTTTAGGTAGTAAGGACAATCCAGCCCAGTGGAACATTTTATTTGCAGCCTGTATTTTGGTTGTTCTACCTTTAATTGTAGCTTTTTCATTAATGCAGAAGAAATTTATCAGTGGAATAACAGCCGGTTCAGTTAAAGGATAAGTAATTTGATCAGAAGGGAGGTATTATATGAATAATGGAGAAAAACAGGTTCTTGTTTTAGCAGGAGAAAAAAATATGGTGTTTTTAGATAAAGCAAAAAATCTAAAAACAGATTTTATTAAAGAGGAAACCTATCCTGAATCTATAATAGAAGTTAAAAAAAATGAAAAATATTTTCAGGGTTGGAAAATAGAAAAAAAAGAAGATATAGAAAAGCTAAATCAGAAATCTTTTGCTAAGGGGGATAGTATTATTTTAGATTTTGGAACCCATCAGGTAGGTTATCTTAATCTATCAATAAAAACAGCAGGCAGTCCGCCTGATGCTCCTTTGAGATTTAAACTAACTTTTGGAGAAATGCCCTGTGAGATAGGTGAAGATTTTGCTGATTATGATGGCTGGTTGAGTTCTTCCTGGCTGCAGGAAGAAATAAAAACTATAGATGTTTTACCAACAGAAATTACTCTACCCAGAAGATATGCATTTCGTTATCTTCAGCTTGAAGTGATTGATACTTCCTCAAAATATGAAGTTGTTTTTGACAAAATCAGCTGCACTTCAGTTACAACAGCAGATCAGAATAAAGTTAAGAAACTGCCCGAAGCTGTTTCTGAAAATTTAAAAGAAATTGATAAAGTAGCCAATCGAACTTTAAAAAATTGTATGCAGTCTGTTTTTGAAGATGGCCCCAAACGTGACCGAAGACTATGGTTGGGAGACTTACGGCTGCAGGCTCTGGCAAATTATCATACTTTTGAAAATTATGATCTGGTTAAACGATGTCTTTATTTGTTTGCAGCTTTGCCTTTAGAAAATGGAGAAGTTGCAGCCAATCTTTTTATGGAGCCAGAGCCGCAACCTGATGATACCATGCTCTATGATTATTCTCTGTTCTTTGCAGTCACATTATATGATTATTATCTTTATAGTAATGATTTAAAAACACTAGAGGAACTATGGCCTACTGCAAAAAGACAGATTGAACTTGGTTTGGAAAGATTAAATAATAATTATCTTGTTGAGGATAGTAAAAATTGGTGGGCTTTTATTGATTGGACAGAAGGTTTAAATAAGCAGGCTTCTGCCCAGGCTATTTTAATTTACAGCTTAAAAAGAGGGGTTAAAATTGCAGAAGAATTAAATGAGTTGGAACTGGCTGATTATTATAGAAAAAAAATTAAATTAACTTCTCAGGCAGCTCATAAATACTTATGGGATGAAAATAAAAAAATATTTATAAGCGGAAAAGAAAAACAAACATCCTGGGCTTCTCAGATCTGGATGGTTTTAGCTGGGATTTTGGATAAAAAGGAAAGTAATAATTTGTTAAATAGAATTATGAATTACTCAGAAGCTTTAAAAATTACAACTCCTTATATGTATCATCATTTAGTTGAAGCCTTTATAAAGAGTGATAATAAAGAAAAAGGGTTAGAAATTCTAAATTATTACTGGGGAGCAATGATAGATGATGGGGCTGATTGTTTCTGGGAGTTATATGATCCCGAAGATAAAAGTTTTTCTCCTTATGGAAGCAATCTAATCAATAGTTATTGTCATGCCTGGAGCTGTACCCCCAGTTATTTTATCAGAAAATATTATCCTGATTATGAATTTTAATATCTTTAATTTGTTATCCTTTTACTTGAAGTTAATTCTATTATGATATAATAAAAATAGTTACTATATCTAATTAATGGTATTGACTTTTTTCTGAGGTGATAAAATTGAGTGGAAAACACCTTAAATTTTATGGGCTGGGATCATTTTATTTTTCAGATGGCAGCAGAGTTTTTAATGGAGATAGTTGGGTTTCTAAAAAGGCAATGTATTTATTTATGTATTTGCTTGTAGAAAGAAAAAGAAAAGTTAGTTCTGAAGAATTAGTAGATATTTTTTGGCAGCAGTCAGTACTTGAACGTGGAAAAAAGAAACTATATGACACAATTTATTTGTTAAGAAAATCTTTGAGCAGAGATGGTTTGGATAAGGATATTGTAGAGTCGAATAATGGGTATTATACAATTAATTCAAACTATAAAGTTTGGACAGATTGGGATTGTTTTGGTCACAAAACTGATCTATTAATTAATAGAAAAGGAGACTTTTCTATTCAAGATCTAAAAAAATTGTTTGAATTATACCGAGATGATTTTTTTACAGATTTAAGTTATGCCTCCTGGACAGAAATATATCGAGAGCAGTTGAAACAAAAATATCTTAATTTAATTGAAATAATGTCCCGAAAAATGTATAATGCTCAAAAATATTTAGATGCGTTAAATTATTTAAATAAAGGAATAGATTATGATCCTTATCGGGAAAGCTTTTATTTATTAAAACTAAAAACATTTAATCAACTTGGTCGAACTGCAGAAGCAATTAATTGTTATAAGAAATGCAAAAAGATATTAGATGAGCATTTAGGCGTCGCACCGCAGAAGAAATTAAAGATTGAACTGAATCGAATAAAAGAAAGTAGAGATATTGTAGAAGAAGATATTGACACAAATATTGAAGAAAAAATTAATTTTGATTCTGGTGCTATGAAATGTGCTAATATTAATGAATTTAAAAGTATTTTTGAATTTGAATTGCGTCAGGTTCAGAGAATTGATGAGGAAGCATTTTTACTAATTACATTAGAGTTTGAAGATGGCACTTTAGCTACTGAAGATGTAAAATGTGCTTTTGATCAAATTATTTCAAAGTTTAAATCAATTATGAGACTTGGAGATTATATCTGTCCTGCTCAGAATAGAATATATCTAATTTTACATGATATGAGTCTTGACAGTAGTGGAATAATTATTAAAAGATTCAATAAATTTTTTGATAAAACTAATTTTCCTAAAAAACCAAAATTAGATATTAAGGAAATAAAATAATTAAAAAAATATAGCTGGAATTTTTTAAAAAAGTCACCTAAAAAGGTGGCTTTTTTCTATTTTCGATTAATTTTCGAGAATTGTTCTGAATCTTTTCGAATGAGAACGATTATCATTATTATTGCAAAAGGAGGTGAGTAAAAAAGAAAGGTGGTGAACAAATGAAAGTAATTAACTTATTATTAATTTTATCTTTAGTGCTGCTGATTTTGATTTTCTCAGCTTCAGTTTTTGGTCAGGAATACCAAAACAAGTCTTATTTTAATAAAGATCAATTTACAGATTATAATTTTAAAGTAAATAATGAGCTTAATTATTTTAATTATTCTAAATTAAAAAAAGATAATCAATTAGCATTAATTAAACAAAAAGGGAATTTTAATCAGGCTAAAATTTGGCAGCAAAATCAGTCTATTATTAACGAAGTTAATAAATCATTAATAATTCAGGTTGGCAATAATAATCAGGCTTTAATTAAACAGTTTACAGGATCAAATACGGCTCTAATTGCACAATATGGATATAATAATAAAGCAGAAATTGAGCAGTTCAGTAGGAATAACAATTTAAAAGTTTCGCAGTTTGGTAACAATCGGGAGATAAAAGTTAGACAAAATTAATGCTTTTATCTTAATTAAATTAAGATAAAGCTTAATTTAATAAATTGTAGTTGGAAGAACTAAAATAATAAAGGAGGTATTAGAAATGAGAAGATTATTTGTTCTTATCATGGCAGTTGTTTTGGTGGTTGGAATGTCAGCAATGGTTGCAGCAAATGGTGATTATGGTAATGACTATCCTGGTAATGGTAATGAAGGACCAGGACATGGTGGCCCCGGTCATGGAGATTATGGTCGTGGAGACTTTGCAATGATTACTCAGCTTGGCTCTTCTAATAATGCTTCAATTTATCAGAAGGGGAACGGCTGGTATCATGAACATGGTGGAGACAATGTTGGACTCATCTTTCAGAAGGGATGGGGAAATAATGCCAGTTTAACTCAAGTAGGATCTGATAACTTTGCTGTAGTAAAATCTTTCGGATATGGCAATGTAGTTAACCAAAATCAAAGAGGTAAAGATTTAGTGGCTACCGTTTTTCAGCATGGATCTTCTAATAGAGCCACTCAACTACAGAGAGGAAAATATAATGTTAGTTTAATTGAACAGGCTGGTTTTGCTAATACTGCCCGAACAGATCAGAGAGGCAAAAAAGATATGGCAATTATAAACCAGATGGGTTCTGGTAATAACGCATCAATTACTCAACTATAAATTGTTCTCCACAATATACTACAGCACAGTAGAAGTTAAGCTGTGTATTTAGTAGTAAGGCAGTCTGAGGTAATGAATATAATTTACTTCGGACTGTCTTTTTTAAAATCAAGTTTTAAGGAGTGAAAAATATGAATATAAAAAGAAGTTTTTTTATAGCTATATTTTTAATTTTGATAATGACCTCAATTCTACCAGCAACAGTTTTAGCTCAACAGAAAAACGATGATAGAAAATTAGAAGAAAGAATAAAATTAATTAAAGCTTCCCAGCATCTGGAACAGAAAAAGGAAAAAGAGGCAGTCTCAGCGGTCAGCCTTTTTATGACAACTTATCATTCTGGAGATAAAGAACTTAATCTGGGGGCTAAATTTGAGAGTGAATTATTTAAAAATAAAAGCCAATCAATGATTTCAGTTGCTTATGTTATAGAAGGTATTTATTTAGCAGGAGAAGATACAAATCTGGCAGGATTTTTATCCCTCAGGGCTGCTTTGAAAGAAAAATTATTTAATCCCTATATTGGAGCAGGAGCAGAAATAATGGGAAAAGCTGATTATCAGGCTTTTGTTGGTCTAAATTTAACAGATAATTTCTTTGTGGAGACAAAATTTATAAATGATAAAAATGATTCTGACAATAAGGGAGATTTTTATTCGGCTGTTGGTTTTAAAATGAGTTTTTAGAAGGAGGTTTCACTGATAATGAAAAAAACAATATTATACATTTTATTAGGATCTTTTTTAATTACTTTTCTTTTTTCAAATTTTATAAGTGCAGATTCTACTACAAGCTGGAGTTTTCAAACTTTTAATGATCCGGATGCCAGGCAGGTGGCTCAAAACATTGCATCTACTCAGCATGAGATGAGCCTATCAGAAGATCCTATAGCGCAGTTCATTAGTGGTCTTAATGGCAGGATTATGAGTTTAATTCAACAGGATATAGTAAATAAAATGGTTGAAGATGGTCTGGCAGAAGGTAATTATGATGTTGGGAATTTAGAAGTAACAGTTAATGAAGATGAAATAACTGGTGTTGTAACTATAATTTTAACCAATAAAACTACAGGTGAAGTTACAGAAATTGAATATTCAACAGATGATTGGCCTTCAGCAGAAGATCTTCAATGATGCTTTAAAATATATTGTGGGGTGAAATATTATGGAAGGAATGATAGCAGTATTATTAGTTGTTTCACTATTAACAGGAGGTGCCCCGGCTGCAGTAGAGAATGAAGCGGTAGAGAATAATAATTTAACTGAAGCACAGGCACCTGCTAAATTGATAAACGAAGTTACATTATCTGCAGATCGGATTTTATCTTCAAAGGAAAATGTAACAACAGCCACTCAATTATTGGCTTCTTTACCTGAAATAGAAAAAAAATTTAAAATAGCAATTTATGATATTCAGGATAAAACTGGCCAGTATAGTGAAAGTGGTTCTCCTGTAGTTTCTCAGGGAGCTACAGAAATGTTGATTACAGCACTGATGAGGTCCAGACAGTATAAAGTTCTTGATCGAGCAGATTTTAACAACTTTATGACTGAGCAAAACTTAGTAGCTAATGATCGAGTTATAGACAATGAGGGACCAGTTATTGGGAAGCTTACAGGAGCTGATTATGTTATATCTGGAGCGATTACAGAATATCAAATTGATAAAAAAACTGGTGGACTTGGACTGAGAATTGCGGGCAAAGGTGGTCAGCAGGAGTACGCAGTAGCCAGTGCTGCTGTTGATTTAAGAGTTACTGATACAAGTTCTGGAGAAGTAGTCTGGGCTAAAAGTTTAAAAAAAGAAATTATTGGAGAAAAAATTAGTCTTGAGGCTTTTTCATTTATGGGTAATAATATAGTAGAGTTTGAAACTGGAAAAGGTAGACAGGAAGTTATTAATCTTGTTGTTAGAACTTTATTAGAGGAAGCTGTTTACAAATTATCTGCAAATAATAATTTATAAAAGATAAATTTGATAAAAAATAATGTTAATTTTTACTCCCTGGCTTAAATAGCAGGGTTTTTCTTTTGGCTTATTATGTTATAATAAAAATTGAGGTGGGAAATATGACTTTAACTAAAAAAGTTGACTTATATAAAATTATAGATTTTGATTCAAAGATTGCAATAGAAAGTTTACTTAAGGGCAAAAGCCAAAAGTTGTTTTTAGATAAAAACAAGCTTAATAATTCTGCAGTTGTAGGAGATATAGTATTACTGGTTAGAACAAATCAAGATAATGACATAAAAAAGAGAAAAGCTGTTCATTATCCGGTAAAAAAAATTAAAGGGCGTTTTTCGGATGTAAAAGAATATATATACTTAAAAATGAAAGTGCTGTATGACTTTAATCTCCATTATCTCGGCAAAAAAGAAATTGAGGCAGTAGAAAAGGATCCAGCTCACCTAAAATTTGAAAATTTGATGGATGAAAAACGGGCTAAAATCGAAGATATGATTACCTATAATGCTGATGAAAAAGTTAAGCCTTTTAATCATACTAACTACAGGGTTAAAACTATATTGAACTCTAAAAAAATTTTTAGACAGGAAATTGGAGAAATGTATGATTGGGGTTGGAGTTTAATGGAGATCTATCAGCTTGATCAGGATAATTTTGTCAGCTTTAAACAGAGCAGTTATTTTCGCGAAAGACAGCGAGGAGAATTTTTTGATATCAGCAAAAAAGCTGTAGATTTTATGCGGACTTTTGAAGACGATAAGGATGACTTTCTGGATTAGCTTAGTTAAAAAATTAATTATTTATCGAAAAAATATGATATAATAAATGTGAGGTGAGTGATATGAATGAATATCAAAAAGCTGCTGATTTAATAAAGCATTCCCGGCATGTGACAGTATTTACAGGAGCCGGTGTTTCAGTGGAGAGTGGTGTACCACCTTTTAGGGGAGAAAATGGTCTCTGGAATGAATATGATCCAATAATTTTAGACCTTAAAAATTTCTATAAACATCCCGCAGAAAGTTGGATTACTATAAAAGAAATTTTTTATGATTATTTTGGTAAAGCTGAACCCAATGATGCTCACAGGATAATTGCTCGTCTGGAAGCTGATGGTTATGTTCAGGCTGTAATCACTCAGAATATAGATAATCTGCATCAGAGGGCCGGAAGTAAAAATGTATTTGAATTCCATGGTAATTCGAGAGAACTTGTCTGTACAGAGTGTGGAGAAAAATATCCAGTAACAGATAAAATCCTTGCAGAGCTGCCGCCCAAATGCAGAAAATGTGGAGAAATATTAAAACCAGATTTTGTTTTTTTTGGAGAGGCTATCCCGGATAGAGCAGAAAAGTTATCATTTGAGGAAGCGGAAAAAGCAGATCTCTTTATTATTATAGGAACGACTGGTGAAGTACAACCAGCATCTTTAATTCCGGTAGTTGCCAGAAGTAAAGGTGCTAAAATAATTGAGATTAATATAGAGGAATCTAACTTTACAAATGATATTACAAATTTATTTATTCAGGAAAAAGCCAGTCGGGCAATGAAACAAATTGAAGCAGAATTATATAAATAATTCAGAATCTTGGCTTAGAGCTGAGGGTTTTCCTTTAATTTTGCAATATAGGGCAAATTTCTATATTTTTCCTGATAATCAAGGCCATATCCTACCACAAAATTGTCTTCGATTTCAAAGCCAGTATATTGAACGGGTAGATCTAACAGTTTATTTTCATTAATATGCAGTAGTGTACAGATGCTAATATTTTTCGGGTTGCGGGAACCAAGATTTTTGAGCAGATAGCTGTGGGTTAAACCAGTTCTGATTATATTTTCAATGATCAGTACTTCTTTGCCGGCGATACTAAACTCTAAATCTCTGGTTACCCGGATAATACCCGAGTTATCTTGATCAGCGTAGTGATTCAACTCCAGAAAATCAAGTTTAACGGGGAAATCAAGTTTGCGGCTCAGGTCAGTCATAAAATAGAGAGAGCTTTTTAAGATACTGACTAGAATGACTTCTTTATCTTTAAAATCCTGATTAAGTTGAACTGCCAGTTCTTCAATTCTTCTTGCTATTAAATCTTCGGAAAGAATTATTTTACCTAAACTATCTTTTTTCATTAATCCTCACTCCCATTGAGTTCAAATTTATCAGCCAGTTGTTCAAAATCCTTTTTATAAACAATTTTTATCTTAATATGAGGATAAAGCTGCTGCAGCAGTCTTACTTTTTTGTTTTTTTCTGTTGTATATTTTCTTTTCATAGTTGTTAGTTCAACATAAGTGTCATGTTCGGTCAGATAAAAATCCGGTCTAAAGGCCATGACCACATTACCTTCTGGATCCCATTCCAGTGGAAATTCACTTGGCTCATACTCCCATTTAATATGATGCATATCCAAAATTTTTGCAAATTCTTTTTCGCTTTCGTGACCAAAATTGCGCTGACTCTCACTTTCAATATTCTCCGATTTAATATCAATATTATCTTCCAGTGGTTTTGGATTTTCTTTTTTTAGATCAACCAGAGTCATTAAAACTGAGAGACTTTCTTCCAGATTTAAACCGTCTCTGTTTAAAGTAAGATGATAGAGTGTTGTTTCCTCCCAGTCCTGTTTGTGGATCCGCCAGACATAACGACGGTGTTTGCGGTCAGCCAGCTCAAGTTCTCTTGCTGCCTCTTCCTGGTGGAGCCCATATTTTTGTTTTAATTCGTTTACTCTGTATTCTTCACTGGCAACAATTTTAAAGTGAAGAGTATAAGGATGCTTTTTGAAAATAATTTGTGCACCCAGCCCCAAAATCAGAAGATTATTTTTTTCAGCTTCTTTTTTCAGCCTCTGAGCGATATAGTCAGCAAAAGATAGCTGTTCTTTTTTTTCAGCATCAGGATTTAGTATCTTAGTGTAGAATTTAGAACTCTGCTCCAGCATATGAAGCTGATGCTCATCAGCAACTTCGGGCAGCCAGTTTTCTAGAACAAAATTACGGTCAATTAGTTTTAAGCCAAGTCTATTGGCAAGTTCTGCAGCAATTTCTTCTCCTCCACTTGCTGTCTGTCGTGAAATTGTAATTATCTGCATAAATTTCACCTTCTTTCTTTAATTATATTATAGCATAAATAGCAGGAACAAACTATATTTAGCCGGTTAAATACTAAAACGATTTCTGATAAAAGAGAATACTTTTTCAAGTCGGAATTTTTCAAAAAAATAAAGGATTTTACCTAATTTTGCCTAATATATATAAATATAAGATGAAAAAAATAATATAGTTTTGTTCTAACAAATAGGGGGTATTCTATGAAAACACTAGCATTAATTTTAGCAGGTGGCAGAGGAACCAGGCTTGATATTTTATCAGCACATAGAGCTAAACCGAGTGTCCCATTTGCAGGAAAGTTTAGATTGATTGACTTTGCCTTAAGCAACTGTGTTAATTCCGGAATCTATAATGTAGGGGTTTTGACTCAGTATTTACCACTTTCTCTAAATAATCATATAGGAATTGGTAAACCATGGGATTTAGATCGCCGACTGGGTGGAGTTACAATCCTACAGCCCTATAGAGGTAAGCCGGGGAAAACAGACTGGTATGAGGGTACAGCTCATGCTATTTATAAAAACATTAGTTTTATTGAAAATAAAGATCCGGAAGATGTAGTGATTTTATCTGGAGATCACGTCTATGAGATGGACTACAGTAAAATGATAGATTACCACCGTCAAAAGGGAGCTGATTTAACAATTGCAGCTCAACCTGTTCCTTATGAGGATGCAAATCGTTTTGGTATTTTAGCTTATAATGATGAAATGAGAATCACAGATTTTGTAGAAAAACCGGAAAATCCACCGAGTAATTTAGCTTCAATGGGGATTTATATTTTCAAAAAAGAAGTACTGCTGGAAGTTCTGGAAAAATATTGTACTGAAGAGGATTCTGATTTTGGTCATCATATTATTCCACCTATGATTGAAAAAGAAGGTGTTTATCTCTATGAATTTGATGATTACTGGAAAGATGTAGGTACACTTGAGGCTTACTGGGAGAGCAGTCTGGAGCTAACTGAACCTGTTCCAAGTCTAAATTTATATAATGAAGACTGGAAACTGCATACCAGAAGTGAAGAAAAACCTCCAGTTAAATTTGGTAAGGATGCCTGTGCTTCGAAAAGTTTAATCTCCAATGGTTCAATTATTAATGGAATTGTAGAAAATTCAATTATTAGTCCTGGAGTTTATGTTGAAGAAGGGGCGGTAGTTAGAGACTCGATTATCTTTAATGATACAATAATAAGGAGTAATTCTGTAGTCGAAAAAGCTATTATTGATAAAGAAGTTGAGGTAATGGCTAACTGTAAGATAGGTTCTGGTGATGATTATACACCAAATAAGGATAAACCAGACCTCTTAGCAAATGGGCTGAATGTGATAGCCAAAAGAGCTACTATTCCTGAAGGAACAACTATTGGACGAAACTGTCGTATTTTCTCTTATGTGGGAGTAGATGATTTTGAAAATAAAGAAATCCCAAGTGGCAGCACGATTAGTTCTGAAATAGGAGAAAAGGTTGCAGCTGGAGACGAAGCTCATGTAAGAGAGTTAAATACTTAAAGCTAATAAAAAGTTATTTATAAGCTCCCTGCTTCTGGTGGGGGGCTATTTTGTTTATTGAAAAATTTGTGTTAAAATTAATATTGTTAGATCTAATAAATTCAACAGGAGATGATTATTATCAAAGTTAAGTGGTTAGGAAATTCGGCTCTTTTAATTGAAGATGATAACAAAATTGTCATTGACCCCAGCTTTAAAGTAGAAAGCAATTTTGTAGCAGATATTGTATTAATTACTCATGAGCATGATGATCACATTAATTTAGATGATCTGGCAGCTATAAGCGGGAAAGATACTAAAGTTTTTGCTCCACAATCTGTTTATGACAAGTTTGATTTTGAGGGAGAAGTTGTAGAGGCAGGAGATGTAATAGAGGATGAAATTAAGGTTTTAGATGTTGACTGCTATAATTCTGAGGGGTCTGTAGCCTATTTTTATAAAGGTTTATATCAGACAGCTGATGCCTCTGATTATCCTGATCCCGGAGATGAGATTAAATTGCTTTTTACAGCCTGTTTTAATGACTATTTTTCCGATTACTTAGAAAAGGTTATTAAGTTAAATCCAGCAATGGCTATTCCCTATCATTATGATCCTGAAGAAAGACAGGAACTGCTGCAGGCAAAAGGACTGTCCAGTAAATTTGAGCAGATTGGCTGTGAGTCCAGAGTAATAGAAATTGGGGAAGAATTGGAGATATAACTCTTATTATACTCAATAAATATTGTTAATTTTTGGCCTGCCTTAGATGCAGGTCTTTTTTTAATGTTGGTTTTATATTTATAACCTCTATAACTAAAACTAAGAAACCCTCAGGAAAGGATTTCTAACTTTCTTGAGGGTTTTTATGTAAAAACGATTAATCACTATTTAGACTTTCTAAAAAATTTATTAAGCTTTTCCTTTGAACAGGGCTCAACTGGCGAGCATTATCAAGCAGAGGTTTTAATGAATCAGGAACAGCATTATCTGGTTTAGAAAAAAATTCTGCAATTGTAATTCCCAGAACATCACATATTCGTTCCAGAGTTGTAATTGTGGGTGACTGTTTGTTTGATTCAATTGAACTAATAAATGACTGGCTGATTCCTGTGTGAAGTGACAACTTCTTCTGACTTAAATGTCTTTCATTACGGTACTTTTTTAAACGCTTTCCGATATTCATAATCAATACCTCCCTGCAGATATTCTTTTGTGATCTTTCCAGATAGTTAATAAATAATTTATATCACTATAATGATAATTTAACACTATTATACCATTTATTTCTTGCAAAAAATAGTAAAAAGATAAAATTTTATAAATTTAATTCTGAAGATTATAAAAAATATTAATATATAACTTATTAATCATTATAATTATTGAAGATAAATTATTATAGTGATAGTATAGTATATAGTGAATAAAATATTAAGGGAGGAAGAAATATGTCAGCAAAGTTAGCAAGGAAAATCAAAAAGTTTCGAAAAGAAAGAGAGCTGACTCAGCTTAAACTGGCAGAGAAAGCAGGTATTGCCCAGTCTTTTTTAAGTAATATTGAAAATGGACTTCAGAGCCCTTCCTTAAAAAACTTAGAAAAAATATCTAAGGCTCTGGATGTTTCATTAAATGATCTTTTAAAATGACTGAATATTAATGCAAAATTTAATTAAACTGATTTTTGTTAAATGATTACTTTAATTACCTCTGTTTTGTGTTATTTTTTAATATAGGAGAAGTGAGAAGTTGCAAAAATAGGAGGTAATAATTATGGAAGCAGAATTAAAGCAGAAAAGACTTGTTCTGGTTTCCAATGGAGAACCGTATAAACACGTTTATCAAAATCAGGGAATTAAGCAGCAGAAACTTGCCGGTGGACTGACAACTGGTCTCGATCCAATGATGCAGGAAGATAATGGGCTCTGGATTGCCTGGGGTCGAGGTGAGGCTGATTTTGAGGTTGTTGATCAGGATAATAAGGTAAAAGTTCCTGATAATGATGGCTACACATTAAAAAGAGTGAAGTTGAGTGAAGAAGAGAAAAATGGTTTTTATTACGGATTTTCGAATGAAGTTATGTGGCCAATTAGCCACACTTTTATCTCGAAAGCAAATTATAAGGAGGATTACTGGCTAAATTACAAACAGGTAAATCAGAAATATGCAGAAAGTGTGCTGGATGAACTGCAGGAAGATGATCTTGTCTGGATTCATGATTATCATCTGGCTCTGGTTCCCGGTATATTAAAAGAAGAAAAACCGGAAACTAAAACATCACTTTTCTGGCATATACCCTGGCCGGCCTGGGAGGCTTTTAGGACTATTCCCTGGCGAAAAGAGATTATAGAAGGAATGCTGGCTGCTGATTTTCTGGCTTTTCATACAGATCTTTTTGTCTATAATTTTTTAAGCTGTGCTGAAAAGATTGGAGCAGAAGTCAATTTTTCCGAGAAAGAAGTATATTATCAGGGAGCAAAAACTAGAGTGGAAAGTATCCCCCTGGGAATAGATTATCAGAAATTTAGTAATCTAGCTCAGGATGAGGATTACCTTGCAAAAGCAAAAGAAATCAAGTCGAGTTATGAAACTGAAAAACTGATTTTTGCTGTTGATAGATTGGACTATACCAAAGGAATTGAAGAAAGATTGGCAGGGATTGATAAATTTTTTGAAAAGTATCCAGAATATCAGTGTGAACTAACTTTTGTTCAGCGAGTTGCCCCCAGTAGAACAGGAATTGAAGAATATCAGCAGATGAAAGAAAGAATTGAAAAAAAGGTAGGGGAAATCAATGGAAAATATCAAAAAGATAAATGGCAGCCTGTAAAATACTTTTATGGTTCAGTTCCTCAGGAAGATTTGCTTCCTTACTATAAAGCGGCTGATCTGGCATTGATTACAGCTTCAATTGATGGGATGAATCTGGTTGCTAAAGAATATCTGGCAGTTCAGGATTCCGGAGTTCTGCTGCTCTCTGAATTTGCAGGTGCAGCTGAATATTTAGACAGTGCTATCCAGGTGAATCCATATAATACTGAGGAGCTCGCAGATGGTATTTATCAGGGTCTGGAGATGCCTGCAGCAGAGAAAAAAGAGAGATTAGAGCAGGCTCAAGCTGATCTAAAAGAATATGATATTAACTGGTGGCGTGATTATTTTCTAGAAAATTGGATTGATTGTTATGAATAAAAAATATGCACTGGACAATCTAAATCTTAATAATATTAAAGCTCAAATCAAAAAAGCAGATAATGTGCTGTTTTTTCTGGATTATGATGGAACTCTGGCTCCTTTTCAGCCTGATCCCCTTTCTGCTTTCGCTTTACCAGAAATTGAGACTAATCTAAAAGAACTGGAAAAAAAAGAAGCTTATTATTTAAGCCTGGTTTCAGGTAGAAAGTTAGCTGAGCTTAAAAAGATGATCGATCTTAAGCGGAGTAATTTTGCTGGCAGTCATGGACTGGAAATCGAGCTCTTTTTTTCGGAAGGGGTTATCTATCCCTATCAGACTAATGAAATTGATGTTTTAAGCAAAAAGAACTATCAGAAAAGCAAAGAAAAGTATCTGGCGAAAGCGGGGGTTAGATTGGAGGATAAAGGTTTTGGTTTTGCTCTACACTTTGAATCTGAACAGAAGCAGCTGAAAGCAGAAAAAGATTTAAAAGCTTTATTTAAAAACACTGCTTATCAGGTTTTAGCAGGGCGAAAAATTGTTGAAATCAGACCTGCTGGCTGGGATAAAGGTCAGGCAGTAAAATATATAAGTAATCAGATTAATAAGAAACTGGGGATAGACAACACTTTGCAGATTTATATTGGTGATGATAGTACAGATGAAGATGTTTTTAGAGTTATAGAAAATGGTATTACAATTTATGTAAAAAATGAAGATGATTTAAGTACTGAAGCAGAATATTATCTTTATGATCCGGAAGATACAGCAGAATTATTAGTAGAAATCGCAGGAGAGAATTAAATTCCTGCGATTTTTTGTTAAATTTTATGGAATACTGGCTTCATTTTTGCAAAAGTTGTAAGTTCTTTGAAACCAATCTCCTTCAGTTTTGATTTTGTATAATTAAATTTATTAGTTACTTTGTCCGGTGTGTGACTGTCCGAACCAATAGTTAAAATTTTTCCTCCCAGTTTATAATATAGTTTCAGAATTTCAAAACTGGGGAGAGGATTTTTAGCATCAATTCTATAACCGGATGTATTAACTTCCAGTCCCTTATCCTTTCTAATAATTATTTTTAAAATTTCTCTTATTAGTTCAGCAGCTTTGTTGTTTTCCATTAAATCCGGTTGAGTATTAAAGTCTCCATAACGGCGGATAATATCCAGATGACCGATTACACTGTAATTATCATAGTTTCGGACGACTTCAAGCACGGATTTTAAATATTGAATATAAGCTTCCCACTGGCTGTAATTTTTAAAAAAATCTCCATTATAAAGATCTTTTTTTTCTGCAGTATGAAAAGATCCAATAATAAAATCAAAATCCTGATCTAAATAATTATTACATTCTTTAAGTATGTGAGACTGCAGACCTATTTCAACTCCCTTTTTAATAACTAAATCTCCCTTATATCTCTGCTGACACTTTTCTATTTCTTTTAAATATTTATTTTTATCAAGTAAAAACTCAATTGTGTTGTCTTTATAATCTATATCATGGTGATCAGTGATTGCTATTTCATCCAGGCCTTTATCAACAGCTGTCTGACATAATTCGTCCATTGTCATTTCTGAGTCAGCTGAAAATTTAGAATGCAGGTGATAGTCAAAAGTATACATTAAAAATCTCCTCCAGGTTATTTATATTTAACCTTATCATAGCATAGTTTTTATTCAAATTAAATTTTTTTAAAATTTAAAGAATTATTTGTATCTAACTTTCAAATTGAATATAATGGTAATAGAAAGAATACAGCAAATTCGGGAGGGATAAATAATGGAATACAGAACAGTTGGTAAGACAGGAGTTCAGGTTTCTCCGCTCTGTTTTGGAACGATGTCTTTTGGTGGGATAGCTGACGAAGGGATGTCGCGCAAGATGTTTAAGGCGGCTCTAGATAGAGGTGTTAATTTTTTTGACTCTGCTGATGTTTACAATGAAGGACGATCTGAGGAACTTCTCGGTAAATTTATGCAGGAAAATAATTGTAGAGATGATCTGGTAATTACTTCTAAAGTATATGGTAAGACTGCTGAAGATGTTAATGCTCAGGGGCTCTCACGACGCCACATAAAACTGGGAGTAGAAGAGAGTTTAAAGAGGTTGAAAACTGACCGCATAGATTTTTATTTTGTTCACAGTTTTGATAGTAAAACTGATATGCTGCAGACTTTAAGGGCTATGGATGCTCTGGTTAAAGAGGGTAAGATTTTATATCCAGCTGTTAGCAACTGGGCAGCCTGGCAGATAGAAAAGGCTCTTGGCATTTCCCGTCAGGAAAGTCTGGCCCGCTTTGAACTGGTGCAGCCAATGTATAATCTTGCCAAAAGACAGGCGGAAGTTGAAATTTTGCCTATGGCAGAAGCTGAGAATATGGGAGTGATCTCTTACAGCCCTCTTGGGGGAGGTCTTTTGACAGGTAAGTACGGTAAGGACAGACGTCCTGACAAAGGGAGACTGGTAGAGAGAGATGATTATGCTACCCGCTATGGCTTAAAACAGTATTATCAGATAGCAGAAGATTTCAGCAATCATGCTCATAGTAGAGGTGTCGAACCAGCCTCGCTGGCAGTTGCCTGGGTAATGTCCAATTCGGCTATTACTGCTCCAATTATTGGGGCTCGTAATCTTGAACAGCTAAAAGGTTCACTGGGGGCATTAGATATCGAGATGACAGAGGATTGGAGAAAAGAAATTACAGAGCTTTCCATTACTCCTCCACCGGCAACAGACAGATTAGAGGAACAAAAAAATATCAGTTATTTTTAATAAAATGATTATTCGAGAAATTAATATTTACTAAAATACAGGAGGTTTTAATTAATGACTAAAAAAGAAATTGCAGGGATGATTGATCATACCATTTTAGGAGCAGAAGTAACGAAAACAGCAGTGAGGGAAAAATGCAGAGAGGCGAAAGAATATAATTTTGCTTCAGTCTGTGCTAACCCGGACCAGGTGACTTTAATAGCTGAAGAACTTGCTGATTCTCCGGTAAAAGTCTGTACAGTAATTGGTTTTCCCCTTGGAGTCAATGCAACTATGACTAAGGTTGCAGAAGCCGAAATAGCAGCAGCCGAAGGGGCAGATGAACTTGATATGGTGATTAAAGTTGGAGCTTTAAAAGAAGGAGACTACGAACTGGTTAAAAATGATATCAAAGCAGTTGTTGAGGCCGCCGGTGATAAGCTTGTCAAGGTAATTATCGAAACCTGCTATTTAACAGATCAGGAAAAGGTTAAAGCCTGTGAACTGGCAAAAGAAGCTGGAGCAGATTTTGTTAAAACATCTACTGGTTTTGGCAGTGGAGGAGCTACTGTGGAAGATATAGCTCTCATGAGAAAAACTGTTGGTAAAGAAATGGGAGTTAAAGCATCAGGCGGAATTCACAGTCTGGAAGAAGCGAAAGCTATGATTGAAGCAGGAGCAACCAGAATTGGAGCCAGTTCCGGTGTGCAAATTATCGAAGGTAATGAAGTGAATTCTGATTATTAAAATGATAAATTTTTGCTAGATATAAAGCTAAATATTTTTAAAAGGAGACCTGCTGGAGCTGATATTTTCCAGCAGGTTTTTAAGTTTTAAATTTAGCCTAAATAGTGTTAAAATTAAGACAGAATAGGAAATTTGCTAAAAGACTTGACAGTAGAGATCATAATCAATATAATAGATACAACATTTTAATACTTTAATATGATAAAGGACTAAATTAAACAGGAGGTTGCTATAGATGAATGCATTTGTAGAAGGTGTTCGAGATATTTTGCCGGCAGAACTTAGAAAAAGAAGAGTTATCTATCAGACTATCAGAGAGGTTTTTGAAGCCAGTGCTTATCGGGAAGTCATTACACCAACTCTGGAATCTTTAGAATTGTATGCAGGTATAGAGGGACTGGTTGATAAAAGTGAGATGTTTAAGGTTGTAGATGATAAAGGACAGATTTTAGTTTTGAGACCTGATTTAACAATGCCAATAGCTCGTCTGGCGGCAAGTCGCTTTCAGGATAGCCCCCGGCCTTTAAAATTTTCTTATTTAAGTTCTGCTTTCCAATCAAAAAATTCTCAGAGTTTAAGTTTAAAGGAAAAGACTCAGGCCGGTGTAGAACTAATTGGTTCTGCCAGTCTGGAATCTGATCTGGAAATGATTATGCTTTTAATTAAGACTTTAAAGAAAGTGGGAGTTGAAGCTCCCCTGATTGATATAGGCCATGCAGATTTGATTAATGAAATTTTTGCAGACTTAAAGATTGCTGAAAATGAAAAAGTGGAGCTGCGCAAATTGCTGGCAGCTAAAAATAAAATAGGTGTAAAGAATTACTTGAGAAAAGTTGAGCTTGCGGAGGATGCAGAAGATGTATTATTGAGACTTCCTTCCCTTTTCGGCTCTCCTAAAAAGGTAATTGAAGTAATGAAAGAAATGCCTTTATCTCAAGAAACAAAAGAAGTCTTAAAAACTCTGTCCAGTCTTTTTGCCAGATTAAAAGACTTGGAATTACTGGATTATATTACTTTTGATCCAATGCTGATTTCGCGTCATGGTTATTATACAGGACTGATTTTTAAGGGTTATGCCCGGGGATACAGTAATTTGCTGGCCAGTGGTGGTCGTTATGATAATCTAACTGAAAAATTTGGAGTAGAAGAACCGGCTGTTGGATTTGCTCTTGAAATTGAAAATCTGCTTGATTATTTAAATAGAACGGAGAACTTTGCTGAGGATCAGGAAAAACGATTTTTGCTCTCTTATCAGTCAGATTCAGATATGCGGCTTGCTTTTGAGCTAGCAGAAGATTTAAGAAGGGCTGGCTTTGTAGCTGAAATATATAATGGTGCGAATAAAGAGTATTTAGATTTTCAGCAGGTAAATTTCGAAATTTGCCTGGAAGCTGATAAACTGGAATTAAAGCAAAATGGTGGTGCCAGTGCTGTAATTGAAAGAAACCAAAAAGAAGCACTGGAGTACTTAATTTTAAATAAAATAGAGGAGTGGGAATAATGGACAATCTCTGTATTGCTATGGCCAAGGGGAGGCTGGCTAAAGAAGCAGTTAAACTCTTTCGTCAGGCTGGATATGACTTACCTGAAAATATGTTAAAATCACGCAAATTAATTTTCGAAATTGAGAGCGAAAAATTTGAAATAATTTTGGTTAAGCCGGCTGATGTACCAATTTATGTAGAATATGGTACAGCTGACCTGGGAATTGTAGGTAAAGACACCTTATTGGAGGAAAATAGAGATTTATATGAGGTGCTTGATTTAGAATATGGAGTCTGTGAGTTTGCCCTGGCGGGATTACCGGACAGAAAAGATACTTTGCTTGAACGAAAAGTAGCGACTAAATATCCAGATTTTACCCGACGTTATTTCCGCAGTAAAGGAGAACCAGTGGAAATTATTAAACTTAATGGTTCGATTGAGCTGGCCCCACTTACAGGTCTGGCGGATACTATTTTAGATATTGTGGAAACAGGTAGAACATTAAAAGAAAATGGTCTGGTGATTTATGAGAGTATCAGGGATTTATCTGCTCGTTTGGTTGTAAATAAAGTGAGTATGAAGACCAGACAGGATGAGATAGCTGCAATCATTGAAGCTTTAGACGAAGTAGTCAGTGGGGATGATAGTAATGCTTAAGTTAAAAAAAATTAGCAATGGTCGTAAAAATGTTGAACAGGTTAAAGAACTTTTAGACAGTCGTTCCGGTGATAATCTGGCTAAATATAGAGAGACTGCAGCAGGGATTTTAAAGAATGTGCAAAAAAATGGAGACCTGGCAGTTTTAGAATATACTTCTCGCTTTGATGGGGTAGACTTTGAAGCTTCAGAGCTGGAGGTAAAAGAGGCGGAAATTGAAGCTGCTCTGAAAGAAGTAGATCAAGATTTTATAAAAGCTTTAAAAAATGCGGCAGCAAATATTAAGGATTTTCATGCTGAACAGAAAGATAAATCCTGGCAGAAACAGAAAAAACCAGGGATTATAACCGGACAGATCTGTCAGCCTCTCAAAAGAGCAGGCGTCTATGTTCCTGGCGGTAGAGCTGCCTATCCTTCATCTGTGTTGATGACTGTAATTCCAGCTAAAGTTGCAGGAGTGGAAGAAATAATTATGCTTACCCCTCCAGACAAAGAAGGTAAAGTAAGTCCAGTAATTCTGGCAGCAGCAAAAATTGCTGGAGTAGATAGGATTTTTAAAATTGGAGGGGCTCAGGCAGTTGCAGCTGCAGCCTATGGAACAGAGACTATTCCGGGAGTTGACATTATTGTTGGTCCAGGCAACATTTATGTTTCAATGGCCAAAGAACTGGTTTTTGGCCAGGTTAAAATTGATATGATTGCAGGACCAAGTGAGATTATGATCATGGCAGAAAAAGATTCTAACCCGGCCTATATTGCTGCTGACTTAATGAGCCAGGCTGAGCATGATCCGCTTGCTTCTTCAATTTTGGTTACAGATGCTCCAGAGTTAATAGAAAAAGTGAAGGAGGAATTGGAAAAGCAGATTAAAGAAATGAGTAAAAAGGATATTATCAAAGAATCACTGGAGAATTTTGGTCTGATGATTGAGGTCGTAAATCAGGAGGCAGCTTTAGAAATGATTAATCTGGTAGCACCAGAGCACTTAGAATTAGCAGTCAAAAATCCATTTGAACTGCTGCCGGCGGTAGAAAATGCAGGTTCAATTTTTTTGGGGGAATATACACCGGAGCCAATTGGTGACTATTATGCAGGGCCCAATCATGTTCTGCCGACTAATTCCACAGCCCGATTCTTTTCTCCGTTATCTGTGCGTGACTTTGTTAAATATTCTGGTTTTATTCACTACAGTAAAGAGGCACTTAAGGAAGCAAGTGATGATGTAATCTGTCTGGCAGAAGGAGAAGGTCTTGATGCTCATGCCAATTCGATAAAAATAAGAAAGCAGGATCAATAAAATTTAAGATTCAAACTTAGGTAAAAGCTACATTCAATCCTGAACCAGCAATATTAAAGGAGGAAATAATGAGCAGTAATAATTTAAATAAGAAGGAAGAGGATTTAAAAGAGCTGTTGAGGCCTGAAGTTAGGGCGATATCTCCATATAGAGGAGAGGTGGATAATTTTGAGGTAAAGATAAATTTATCTGGTAATGAATCTCCTTTTGATCTGCCGGTAGAAATTAAGGAGAAATTTAAAGAAGAATTTGATCAGCATGATATTAACCGATATCCGGAAATTTATTCTGAGCGTCTGCAGCAGACACTGGCCAGTTATTTGAGTCAGGAATTAAATAAAGAGGTAAGTACAGGAGAAATAATTGTCGGTAATGGTTCTGACGAGTTACTGGATATGTTAATAAGAACTTTTGTCGAACCAGGAGATGTGGTTTTATCTCAGGCACCTACATTTTCAATGTATCAGTATTTTACAGAATTAAGTGGCGGTAAATATAAAGAAGTACCGCTGAATGATGATTTTACATTTGAAAATTTAAAGGCTAAAATTGATGAGTTTGAGCCCAAGCTAATTTTTCTCTGTTCTCCCAATAATCCCACCGGGGAAATTATTTCTAGAGAAATGATCTTAAGTTTAGCAAATTATTTTTCGGGACCGCTGATCATTGACGAGGCCTATGCTGACTTTAATGACTTTGATTTGATGCCTGAAGTTGAAAATCATCCCAATCTGGCAGTAACCAGGACTTTCTCCAAGGCATTTGGATTGGCCGGTATTCGTTTTGGTTATTTATATGGGAATAAGGTGCTGGTTGAAGAATTAGAAAAAGTTTTGAAACCATACAATTTAAATAGCCTAACTGATATTCTGGCTTGTTTAATCCTTGAAAATAATGATATTATAAAAGAAAGAATTAATTTAATCAAAAGCGAGAGGCAGAAGATGTATCAGAAATTAAATCAATATCAGGGATGGCGGCTTTATCCTTCAATGGCTAATTTCATTTATATTGAGGGAGAAAAAACTAAAGAGTTTAAAAACATTTTAAATCAGCAGGGAATTAAAATTAGATCTTATAGTAAAGAACCGGCAGCAATTAGAATTACTATTGGCAGTCGGGAAGAAAATAAAGCTGTACTCAAAGCTTTTGAAGAATTTAAAGCGAAAAATTAGGAGTGATTTATAATGAGTAGAGATCGGGTAGCAGTGGAACAGCGTAAAACTAAAGAAACTGAGATTATTGCCAGTGTTAATCTGGATGGAGAAGGTAGAAGTGATATCAAAACAGGTGTTGGTTTTTTTGATCATATGCTGGATCAGATTGCCCGTCATGGTGATATTGATTTAGAGCTTTCGGTAAAAGGGGACCTTCATATTGATCAGCATCATACAATAGAAGATACCGGGATTGCTCTTGGTAGAGCTTTTGCTCAGGCTCTGGGAGATAAAAAAGGAATTAGCCGCTTTAGCAGTGCTTTAGTTCCTCTGGATGAGACTTTAGTCAGAGCAGTTGTTGATATCAGTGGCCGCCCCTATCTATATACAGATTTACCTTTTTCAAGAGAGATGGTGGGAGATTTTCCCTCAGAAATGGTGGTAGAGTTTATGCGGGCCTTTGCTTTTAATGCCGGGATTACCCTTCATCTGGAGATTCTGCATGGTGATAATTGTCACCATCAGGTTGAGGCAGTCTTTAAGGCGCTGGCCAGAGCTTTAAAGGATGCAGTCCAGATTGAATCAGATAAAATTCCTTCCACAAAGGGTGTGCTTTAAGTGATAGCAATAATTGATTATGGAGCAGGCAATTTAAATAGTATTCAAAAAGCACTGGAGTTTGTGGGAGAAGAAACAGTTATTCTGGAAACTGGTAAAAAAGAAGAAATAAAAAAATATGATGCTTTAGTTTTACCGGGAGTAGGTGCTTTTCCCGGAGCTATGGAGAGGTTAAAAAAAGATGAATTTATAGATTTTATTGATCAATTTGTAGCAACAGGAAAGCCATTTTTAGGTATCTGTCTGGGAATGCAGCTATTATTTGAATGGGGTTATGAAGATCAAAAAACTTCCGGGCTTGGGCTTTTAAAAGGTAATGTTGTTAAAATGGACAGCCACTATAAAATTCCACATATGGGCTGGAACCAGCTGGAGATTATAAAAGATGATCCCTTATTTAAAGGGCTGCCTGAAAGTCCTCATTTTTATTTTGTTCATTCCTATCAGCTTGATCAGGTAACAGAAGATGTACTGGCTACAGTTGGGTATGGTACTACAGTTCCGGCAGTAGTTAAAAAGGATAATGTAATTGGATTCCAGTTCCATCCAGAAAAAAGTGGAGATAATGGGATCCAGCTTTTGAAGAATTTTAGGGAGTTGTTATAGATGATAGTATTACCGGCAATTGACTTAAAAGCAGGTGAGGTAGTCAGATTAAAACAGGGAGATTTCGATCGGAAAACAGTTTACAGCCAGGATCCACTGGCAGTTGCTAAAGAATTTGTAGAAAAAGGTGCAAAATGGCTGCATCTGGTCGATTTGGATGGAGCTTCTCAGGGAGAAAGTCAAAACTTTGCTGTAATTAAGCAGATAGCAGCAGAAACTGAGCTTAAGATTCAGACAGGTGGAGGAATTAGAAAAAAAGAAGATGTTAAGCGTCTGCTTGATCTGGGAGTCAAGAGAGTAATTATTGGGACTCTGGCTGTCAAAAATCCTGAACTGCTGGCAGAAATAATAGAAGAATTTGGAGCAGAGAGCATTCTGGTCAGTATTGATGCCAGAGATGGTAAGGTGGCAACTTCAGGCTGGCTGGAAGCAAGTGAAAAAGATATGCTCGACTTTGCCAGAGAGATGGAAGAATTAGGAGTAAAATACATACTATATACTGATATTGGGCGTGATGGCATGCTCAGCGGCCCAGATTTTAAGGGTTTAAGGAAATTAAAAGCTGAGACTGATTTAAAGATTATTGCTTCAGGTGGAATAAGTTCTAATCAGGATTTATATGATCTGGCTGCAGAAAACTTTTATGGATCAATTACAGGTCAGGCTATTTACCAGGATAAAGTTGATTTAAAAGAAGTTTTAGCAAGGTTAGGTGAAGAAAATGCTTAAAAAAAGAATTATTCCCTGTCTTGATATTAAAGACGGTAGAGTTGTTAAAGGGGTAAACTTTGTTGACTTAATAGATGCTGGAGATCCGGTAGAATCTGCTAAAGAATATAATGATCTGGGTGCAGACGAACTTGTTTTCCTTGACATTACAGCAACTAAAGAAAAGCGTAAGACTCTGGCTCAACTGGTGGAAAAGGTGGCAGCACAGGTTTTTATTCCTCTTACTGTAGGAGGAGGAATCAGAACAGTAGAAGATATGCAGTTTATTCTCCGGGCTGGAGCTGATAAAGTTTCGGTTAATTCAGCTGCAGTTAAAAATCCAGAGCTGGTTAGAGAGGGAGCAAAGATATTCGGTTCTCAGTGTATAGTTGGAGCTGTTGATGCAGCCAAAAGAGAAAACGGAGAAGGCTGGGAAATTTTTGTTCATGGTGGCAGTAAAGAGACAGGTATTGATTTAATTGAATGGGTTAAAGAATTGGAAGAGCTTGGTGCAGGAGAAATTTTACTGACAAGTATTAATGCTGATGGTACTAAAGATGGTTTTGATCTGGAGATGCTTAAAGCTGTAACTGAAGCAGTAAATATCCCGGTTATAGCTTCAGGTGGAGCAGGTAATATTCAGCATTTTAAAGATGTATTTACTAAAACTGGGGCAGATGCAGCTCTGGCAGCTTCTATTTTTCATTTTGGAGAGATAGCAATAAAGGATGTTAAAAAAGAATTAGAAAAAGCTGAAATACCAGTCAGAATTGAAGAAAATAAATAATAAAATATTTGTTTAAAATAAATGAGATGAGAGTATATTAAGGATATTAATAGACTCTAAGTTGTTTATCAGAAAGGATATGGTGGTTGAGTGTTAGAAATAATCGATAATTTAGATGAGATTGATTTTAAATATAATGAGCAGGGGTTAATGCCTGCTGTTGTTCAGGATTATAAAACAAAAGATGTGCTGATGGTTGCCTATGTAAATGAAGAAACACTTAAGCTCAGTCTGGAAAAAGAGGAAACAGTTTTTTACAGCCGCTCACGTCAGGAGATATGGCATAAGGGAGAGACCTCAGGTAATACTCAAAAGATTAAAGAGATATTTTATGACTGTGATCAGGATACTATTCTCTTTATGGTAGAGCCAGCTGGCCCTGCCTGCCATACAGGTAAGACTTCCTGTTTTTATAGGAAAATTGCAGAAAATATTAGTAATGAAGAAAAATCGTCTGTTTTTGAAGAGCAGATAGAGAATATCACAGATGAATTTGAGGAAGATCAGGTTATTGATTTTTTATATGACTTAATTTTAAGTCGTAAAGAAGAAATGCCAGAAGGTTCATATACTACCTATCTTTTTGAAGAGGGAATAGATAAAATTTTAAAGAAAGTAGGGGAAGAATCTGCAGAGGTGATAATTGCTTCTAAAAATGAGCCAGATGATGAACTGATCTTTGAAACAGCAGATTTAGTTTATCACATGCTGGTTCTGCTTGCAGAAAGAGGGATTAACCCAGCTCAGATTCGAAAAGAACTTAAAAAAAGACATAAATAAATTTTATATTTAACTGATTATAAGCTAAGATTTTCTATTTGGTTAAAATATAATTTTGCCTAAAAAGTGAAGGTATCAGCACCTGGATTATTTTTCAGAGCGGCTGGTACCTTATTTTTTTGGCTGCCTTTTTTCTGTTTTTATGTTATAATATAGTAAAATGATTGATTTTATTTACTTTTTTTATTTTAAGAAGAAAAGTCGGGAAAATTAGCATATGTAGGAGGGGAACTGGTGGAAAAATTACTGAGTAGATTTAAGTACATAATAATAATACTTCTGGCCCTGATCATGATTTATATTTTTTCAACTCAATATACCAATATTAGAGAAGTAGTAGAGAGTAAATATAACAGTCAGCAGCAGCTGGTCGAGAAAAATATTTTGCAGACTGTCAATTATATTAATAATGCTTATAAAATTGCCGAGCAGCAGTTAAATGGGGAGATGGAGGAATATTCTGAGCAGCTGGTGGCAAAATATCGGGAAAATCCAGAGGTAATGAACTGGGATTTAGATAGGGTGCAGAATAATTTTGGTGGCTATGATATATATATTGTAAATAAAGATTTAAAAATTATAAAAACCACTTATGAGGAAGATCTAGGTCTTGACTTCTCTAAATTTGGGAGTTTTGCCACTATTTTAAGAGAAAGAATGGCAGGCGATAAATTTGAAGTCGATAGAATTGATATTTCTACTCAAGCTGGAGAAATCAAGAAGTATAGTTATATGCCAAGTCCAGATAATCAATATTTATTTGAGCTCAGTGTTAGTATTGAAGATCAGTACCCCTCTTTTCATAGTTTGAATCTCTTTAAAGATGCTACTGCTTTAACAGAAGAATATGAGTTGGTAGAAGACATTGCTTTTTACAGTGTAGAGCCTGTTAATCACCAGGTAGCAAAACTCAGAAACAGTAAAAAGCCTTATTTAAATCCAGATGTACCTGAGTTTGAAGAAGAATTGGCAAGAGAGGCTGTGCTCAACAATTCACTTCAAGAAAATTCAAAGGAAATAGCTGGTGTTCATTATAGTTATCGCTTTTTTCCGGCTTTAGTTAGTGATAAAAAAACTGAGCAGGGATGGAATTCTTATGTAGTAGGAATCGTATATAATGATCAGGTTATGCGAGAAGAAATAAGCGGTCACAGAAATTTATTTGCAGTTAACATAGTTCTACTGGCAGCATTATTTGCCAGTTTTATAGCTATTGTAGTTTACTTGCTAAAGCGATTTGAACATCAAGCTTATCATGACAAACTAACTGGTTTAGCAAATAGAAAATATTTTGTAGAAGAATTTAAAAAATTAAAAGAGAAAGCTGATTTTGCTGGGAATAATATTGGACTTGTTTTTATTGATATTGATAAATTCAAAACAATTAATGATAATCATGGCCATGATATCGGAGATCAGGTTTTGAAAAATATTGCTTTTAGAATGGAAAATAATTTAAAAGAAAAAGACTTAAAAGCTAGAATGGGTGGAGACGAATTTGTTATTGCTCTGGCTGATTTAAGTTCTAAAGATAAAATAATTAAGGTAACTAAAAGACTCATCAAAGAACTTAAAAAGCCATTAATTGTGAACGGAGAAGAAATTTTTATTAATGTTAGTGCCGGTGTTAGTTTTTATCCAGATGATAGTCAGGAACTTGAAGCTTTAATTAAAGATGCCGATTCTGCAATGTATAAAGCCAAAAGAGAGAAAAAAGATATAGAGATAAGTTTTTAACTAAATAACTTTGTATAATATTTCAAAGTCTTAAAAAGATTTATATTTAAAGAAATAGAATCTTTTTGAGGCTTTTTCTATTTTTAGGTAGGAAAAACAAAATTTATATTGAATCTAGTAATATACGTGAAAAAAATATCATAATCTGTAGTTAAATAAAAAATTTATTAGAATAAGAGGTGTAGTATTTATGAGTTTTGAAAGTCTTAGTGATTTTATTAAAGTGCTTGAAAAAAATGATGAATTAATCAGAATTAAAACTGAAGTTGATTCTGATTTAGAAATAACCGAAATTGCTGATAGAGTAGTAAAGCAGAATGGTCCAGCACTGCTTTTTGAGAATGTCAAAAATTCAGATATGCCGGTTTTAATTAATGCTTTTGGTTCATATAAAAGAATGGAACTGGCTCTTGGAGTAGAAAATTTAGATCAAATTGCTGATAGGATAGAAGAATATTTAAATACCCCAGTGCCAGAAAATATATTTGATAAACTGAAAACTATTCCGCTTTTAAAAGAAGTCAGCGATTTTTTTCCAGTGACTGTTAAAAACGCTCCCTGTCAGGAAGTTATAAAAACAGATGTTGATCTGGCAGAGCTTCCTGTTTTAAAGTGTTGGCCGAAAGATGGTGGTAAATTTTTTACTCTACCCCTTATTTTTACAAAAAATTTAAAAACAGGACAGCAGAATATGGGAATGTATAGAATGCAGGTTTACGACAAGGATACTACTGGAATGCACTGGCATATTCATAAAGATGGAGCAGCAAATTACAGGAATTACTTAAATGAAAACAAAAAAATGGAAGTCGCAGTGGCAATTGGAGCTGATCCTGCAACTATCTATTCTTCAACTGCACCACTGCCAGCTCAGATTGATGAAATGATATTTTCAGGATTTTTAAGAAAAAAACCTGTTGAAATGGTAAAATGTAAAACTGTGGACCTAAAAGTTCCTGCTAATGCTGAAATTATTCTGGAGGGTTATGTTGATCCAGAAGAACTAAGAAGAGAAGGTCCTTTTGGTGATCACACTGGATATTATTCTCTTGCAGATGATTATCCGGCCTTTCACGTTAAAACAATTACCCACCGCAAAAATGCTATTTATAATGCAACGATTGTGGGTAAGCCACCAATGGAAGATTGTTATATTGCTAAAGCTACAGAGCGGATTTTTCTTCCGCTTTTAAAAATGACTCTGCCAGAAGTAGTTGATATGAACCTGCCTTTAGAGGGGGTTTTCCATAACTGTGCGATAATATCTATTGATAAAAGTTATCCCGGTCAGGCCAAAAAGGTAATGCATGCACTCTGGGGAATGGGACAGATGATGTACACAAAAATGATCATTATAGTTGATAGTGATGTTGATGTACATGATTTATCAACAGTTGCCTGGAAGGTTTTTAATAATATTGATGCCGGGCGAGATGTTGAAATCGTTGAAGGTCCACTTGATGCTCTTGATCATGCTTCACCCAGAGCCAGAATTGGAAATAAAATGGGAATTGATGCTACAAAAGCATGGCCGGAAGAAGGGCATACAAGGGAGTGGCCGCCAGAAATCGAAATGAGTGATAATATAAAAGATCTTGTCGATAAGAGGTGGGATGAGTATGGAATCAGTTGGAAAGAAGATTAGTGATTATTCTTCACTAGTTATGTTTGAACACACAATTTTTGCCCTTCCTTTTGCCTATTTTGCTTTGTTTTTAGCTTCTGGTGGCTGGCCATCTTTAAATAATTTTTTTTGGATAACAGTTGCAATGATTGGGGCCAGGAATGGTGCTAATGCCTGGAATAGAGTTGCAGATTATAAGATTGATAAATTAAATCCAAGAACAAAAGATAGAGAAATTCCGGTGGGTAAAGTGAGTAAAAAAGAAACTTTTTTACTGACAGTTTTTTGTTTTATTTTACTTTTGCTTGCTGCACTTAATTTAGATCCAATAGCTGTAAAGTTAATGCCGCTGGCTGTTTTATTTGTGTTGTTTTATTCTTATACCAAGCGTTTCACCTGGGCCTGCCATTTAGTTTTGGGAGCAGCAGTTGCTCTGGCACCATTAGGGAGTTGGATTGCTGTTACAGGCAGCTTAACCCTGGGATCAGTTATGCTGGCTTCAATTCATGCTTTATGGGTTGCTGGTTTTGATATTATTTATGCAACTCAGGATTATGATTTTGATAGAGAAAATTCTATCAGATCTATTCCCGCTAAATTTGGGATTAAAAAAGCTCTTAAAATTGCAGGAGGGTTACATTTTTTAACTGTTATAATAATGTTTTCTTTAGTATATTTTTTCCCTGATCTAGGATTTGTTTATTTAATAGCAGTAATTTTAGTAACGTTTCTTTTGATTTATGAACATCGTCTTGTAAGTCCTGATGATCTAAGCCAGGTTAAGATAGCTTCTTATAGTATTAATCAGATAATAAGTCCTCTTCTTTTTTTAGGGGGAGCAATAGATATTTTACTTTAATATTTTAAAATTTCAGGAGGAAAAAATAGATGAAAAAAATACTGACAGCTATTACTGGAGCCAGTGGGGCTCTTTATGCTAAGAAATTTATTGAAATAATTAATAACTTTGGTAATCAACAGACAATAATTATTAGTAATCCTGGTAAAGAAGTTTTGAAACATGAGCTTAGTTCTAAATTTCCGGAGAATAATGACAAGATTTTTAAATATATTATAGAAGAATGGAATATTCCTAATCCTGATTTAATAACAATTGCAGAAGTAGATAAATTTAATGCATCTGCAGCCAGTGGATCAAATGCAGCTGATGTGATGGTTGTAATACCCTGTACAATGGGAAGTGCAGCTCGTTTTGCTCAGGGGGTATCAACAAATCTAATTGAGAGAGCATTTGATGTGATGTTAAAAGAAAAGAAAAAAGTTATAATAGTTCCCCGAGAAACTCCATTAAACCAGATTCATTTAGAGAATCTATTAAAATTAAGTCGACTGGGTGTAGATATTATTCCTGCTATGCCTGCATTCTATCAAAAGCCTGCTTCCATATCTAATCTGGCAGATTTTTTAGTAGGAAGAGTTTTAGAACATCTTGGAATTAACCATTCACTATATAAAAAGTGGAATGGATCTAAATAGATATTAATGGATAAATATATTATTAGGAGGAATACAAAAATGAAGAAAATTTTAAATATGAGTTTTATTATTTTTATTTTACTAGTTATAATTACTTATCCGGCTGCTGCAGCTTTAAAGGTTGGAATATTACCAGACGCAGATTCGATACCTTTAATTGTAGCTCAGGAAGAAGGGCTTTTCTCTGAAACTGGATCAGAAATAGAGATTGTTAGTTTTCATAATCCTATTGAAAGAGATAGTGCCTTACAGGCAGGGGCCATAGATGGAGCAATCTCTGATGTACTGGCAGTTTTATTTTCTGTTGATAATGGGCGGAATGTTAAAATAACGTCACTTACAAATGGTAGATATGTTCTTTTATCAGGGAAAAACTCTAATATAAAAAGTTATGAAGATCTAAAGAATGTTGAAATAGCTATTTCATCAAATACAATAATTGAATACATAACTGATAGACTTTTAAAAAGTAATGGTTTAGAGGATGAGGAAATTGCAAAAATTGCTATTCCTAAAATACCGGTTAGGCTTCAGATGCTTGAAGAAGGAAAGGTTAAAGCAGCCTGTTTACCTGAACCTTTAGCAAGTGTTTTAATAAAGAACGGAGCCAATAAAATTGGAGAAAGTACAGAATTAGGAGAGGCACCCGGAATTATGCTTTTCAAAGATGAGGCACTAGAAAAAAAGGAGAAAGAAATTAGAGATTTTTATGCTGCTTATTCAAAAGCGGTGGAACTTCTAAATAATAAATCTGACAGCTATCGTGATCTGCTGATTAATAAAGCAGGATTTCCAGAAGAAGTAAAAGAAAGCTTTGTATTTCCAGAGTATGACAAACCGCATTTACCTCAGGAAAGTACTGTTCAATTAGTGATAAATTGGATGGAGAAAAAAGATTTAATTGAAGGGCAATATACATATCAGGATCTTATTGAAAAAGGTTTTGTTGAATAGTTATTTGTATTTTATTAAGGGGGATTGGATTGTTTAAATTAATTAAAAAAGCTGGTTCCCTGCTTAAAGTTGGTGATCATTATGAATAAAGTTTTGAAGTATCTGTTATCGCTAATTATTGTTGTGTTTTTATGGTGGCTGGCTGCTTTAATTATCAGTAGTAAAATCTTACCTCTTCCTATTGAGGTATTTGAGGCAGTTGTAGAACTAAAATCTGAATTATTATTTCATATGCTTGCCAGTTTGAAAAGGATTATTTTTGGTGTAGGCAGTGCTTTGATAATTGCAGTCCCATTTGGTTTAATAATTGGTAGGTTTAAATCTCTTGATAAGTATTTATCTCCATTTATTTATCTTGCTTATCCAGTACCCAAGATTGCCTTTCTTCCAATAGTTTTATTGTTTTTTGGGCTTGGAGATCTGTCCAAAGTTTTTTTAATAGCAATTATAGTCTTTTTTCAGATTCTGGTTCATACAAGAGATGCGGCAAAGTCTATTGACCCAGAACTAATATTATCTGTAAAATCTTTGGGAGTTTCCAAAACACAGTTATTCTGGCACCTTATTTTACCTGCTTCTTTACCCAGAGTATTTACAGCAATTCGTATAAGTTTAGGAACTGCTGTAGCTGTCTTATTTTTTACAGAAACTTTTGCAACGTTTGAAGGCTTGGGTTTTTTTATCATGGATACCTGGACAAGAGTGAATTACAGTGAAATGTTTGCAGGAATAATGGCCTTAAGTTTTTTAGGACTGATCTTATTTTTATTTGTTGATTTTGTGGAAAGAATTTTTTGTCCCTGGATATTTTTAAATGATCCTGAAAATAAGGTATAAAATTAAAAAGATTGAAGATAAAAGCTTCTCCTAAGATTAGTTTGAAGGGAAGCTTTTTTTGTTTGTATAATCAAGAGACCTTGTTAATTAGCGAAGAACTGATATATTTTAATAATGATAATTTATAACTCAATACGTATATATAAATCTCTTTTGCGTTCTATATAAAAAGTGTTTATTTAAAGCGAATTTTACTATCTAAAATAAATAGAGTTTGCATTTTAATTTTAACCTACTTATAATTATAAGTAGTCGATGATAATTAATGAGGCGGGGATTTGTTTGGGGTAACGTCAAGTATTTTGTGTAAATAAATTAATATCTTTCTTCAAATAGTTGAATTAGTTTATCTCTAGCAGCTAAAAATCCCTTTAGTCTTCGTTCTGACCACTTAGAATTATAGTCTAAGATTTTAAGATATAGTATTTTTTCTGCTGCCTTTTCATTTGGTAAACTATTCATTGTTTTAAGTCTTTTTCTGATTTCTTTATTGGCTCTTTCGATCCAGTTAGTTGTATAAATTGACTTCCGAATACTATCGGGATATTTATAAAAAGTAAATAGTTCATCTTTATCTTCAAACCAGCTTTGAGCTAAGCGAGGATAGAGTTTATCCCACTTTGAGCTGAAATCATTTAAGGCCTGCTCTGCAAACTCTATGCTGGGAGCTTTGTAAATTTTCTTAAGATCTGTAACAATTTCATCTGTATGTTTCTTTTTAACCTTATGAAGAGTATTGCGAACCTTGTGAACTACACAGCGTTGAACATCAGCTTTTGGATATACTTTCAGGAATGAGTCAGTTAATCCTGGTAGGCCATCCATAACACCCAGAAGCACTTGTTCTACGCCTCTGGATTTCAGGTTCATCAGTACTTCTTCCCAGAGTGCAGCTGATTCTGTTACACCAATGTAGAAGTCCAGAATCTCTCTATAGCCTTCTTCATTGATTCCAATGATGATATATGCTGATTCATTACCAACATGTTCTCGTCGAATCTTGATGCTTAGAGCATCAATGAAGAGCACACTATAGCGTTTTTCTAAGGGTCTGTTTTTCCACTGCTCAATTTCTTTAACTGCTATATCTGTCAGATTGCTGACACTGGTAGCACTGTATTTTTGACCATACATTTGCTCAATCAAATTAGCTATATCACGAGTAGATAGACCTCTGGCATACATCTGGATTACAGTCTGTTCTAACCAGTCATCACGGCGTTTATATGGCTCAAAAAGAGCAGTTTGAAAATCATTATTTCTGTCTCTTGGGACTTCTAGTTTTTCAATGACACCGTATTTAGTTTGGAAATTACGAGAATAGTTGCCATTGCGGCTATTACCAGAGTTCTTACCAGCAGAATCATATTTATCGTAATTAAGAAATTCAGTTAATTCACCTTTAAGAAGCTTTTCGATAAAATTTTTGATCAAATCATTGATCATATCGTCAAAATTACCTTGACCATTATTGGGGTTATCAGTTATACTTTTCATGAGGAGTCCTCCTAGTGGTTTGATTTTTTATTTTCGTCGATAAATATATTCAACCACTTAAAGAAGGATTCCTCTTTTTTTATTTTAAAAAAGTATCGATATTTAATTTACACAACTTATTGTACATTACTTTGTTTTTGGTTTAATCCTTTATAATTAAAAGGGGATTTATATGAATTTAGATTATAATATCAATTTAGAGCAAAAACAGGAAGTTATTTTAACCCACAGTTAAAGATGGCAATTGAAATATTACAATAAAGCACTTTAGAATTAAGTGAATTTATAGACAAGGAAATACAGGAAAATCCCTTACTTGAAAGATTAGAAGATTATAACAGTAAAATAAGAGTTATAATTCTTCTGTAACTAAAGACAGAATAGAATATGAAAAATTTATTTCTTATAAGCCTGGCTTCTATGAATCATTAGAAAATCAATTATTTGAAGTTTTGAATGAAAATGAAATTGAAGCAGGAAAATTTATTATTGGTAGTTTTAATGAAAAGGGGAAGCTTACTCTTGAACTGGAAGTTATTGCTGAATTATTTTCTTTCAGTTTAGCTGAAATTGAAGAAATTTATAATAAAATTAAGACTCTTGATATTGATTTTACTGAACTGAATTCTCTCGAAAATAAGGTTGATTATGTTGATCCTTATATAGTTGTGAAAAAAGCAGATAATAAATATAAGATAATTTATAAAGAAAAATTTTCTCCAACTTTAAAAATAAACAATTATTATTACAACTTACTTAAAAATTCAGAGGATCAGGAATGTTAGGAATATTTGAAGCAAAAACATCAGGCTGCAATCTGGTTAATAAAAAGTATTGTTAAAAGAAGAGAAACAATCAAAAAAATTGCAGAAGCTATAGTAGAAAAACAAAAAGAATTTTTTGATAAGGGTTTAGAATATTTACATGTTATGACAATGGAGGACATAGCAGAGGAAATTGAAATGCATGAGTCAACTGTAAGTAGAGCAAGAACCGGGAAATATATGCAGACTCCACATGGGACATTTAGTTTAAAGATATTTTTTAATAGTGGGATTGGAGATCTTTCATCGGTCAGTATTAAGGCAATTATAAGTAAGGGAATAGCAGGGGAGGATAAAAAAAGTCCTTTAACTGACAGTGATCTTGCAGAAGTCCTGATTAATAAGTATAAAGTTGATATTAATAGAAGAACTATAGCTAAATATAGAAAATCTATCGGAATAAATAATTCCAGAAACAGAAAATGATTTTATCAGGAGCTTTAAAATGTTTAGTAAATATTTCAATGTAATGGTTTTTCCTGCAGGTCCAATCTGTAATTTAGACTGTGAATACTGCTATTATCTTAAAAAAACAGAACTTTATTCAAATACAGATAATTTTCAGATGTCAGAAGAGACTCTGGAAAAATATATTAAACAGTATTTAGAGGCTCAGCCTGGTCCGGTGGTAAATTTCGGCTGGCAGGGCGGAGAACCAACCTTGAGAGGCCTGGAGTTCTTCCAAAAAGCAGTTGAATTACAGAAAAAATATGCACCTGAAGGCTGGAAGATAGAAAATTCAATTCAGACTAATGCAGTTTTAATTGATAATCAGTGGGCACAGTTTTTAAAGGAAAATAATTTTCTGGTGGGGGTAAGTCTAGACGGACCAGCAGAATTGCATAATAGATACAGAAAAGATAAAAAAGCTGAAGGAACACATCAAAAAGTGATGGCCGGAATAAAAAAGTTAAAAGAATATGGTGTAGAATATAATATTCTGGCAGTAGTTAATAATGTTAATTCGAAAAAACCAGAAGAAGTTTATAATTTTTTTAGAGATATAGAAGCTGATTTTATTCAGTTTATTCCGATAGTAGAAATGGATGAAAACGGGGATATATCTTCCCGATCAGTAAAAGCAGAAGCTTACGGAAAGTTTTTAATTAAAGTTTTCAATGAGTGGGTTAATGATCTCGGAGATGTTTATGTGCAGATATTTGAAGAGGCAGTATCAGCCTGGTCAGGTTTTGGAACCAATTTATGTGTATTTAGTAAGGAATGTGGTAAGGGGCCAGTAATGGAGTATAATGGAGATTTATATTCCTGTGATCATTTTGTTGAGACTGAATACAAATTGGGTAATATTAATGATAAAAGCATTTTAGAAATGATGAACTCTAATCAGCAGCAGGAATTTGGCAGAGATAAAAGAAAAGAGTTAAATCAAAAGTGTATTGAATGTGACTACCGATTTATCTGTAATGGTGGTTGTCCTAAAAATAGGATTATAGATACAGGTGATAAATACAAACTCAATTACCTCTGTGAGGGATATAAGCTATTTTTTGCTTATATAGATCCGTTTATGAAAAAATTAGCTCAGCTGGTTAAACAGAGGAAATCACCAATTGTCATGAAAAAAGAGCTGCAGAAAATTCACAAAGAAAAATGGGATGTGGGGCGTAATGATCCCTGTCCCTGTGGTAGTGGGAAGAAGTATAAGAAGTGCTGTTTATAATAAAAGAGTTGTTTTATTTTTTAAAATTTAACTAAATTCTCTGTCTCTGTTATAATTAAATTAAATGAAATTTCTGACTAAATATACTTTAGAGCATTTATTATAATCCAGAGCAGTAATTTGGTACAGAAACACTTTTAATTAAAGAGAGGGGAATAATCTATGAAAACTATAGTTATCGGTGGTAGTGGTCACATTGGTTCCTATCTTATTCCAGATTTAGTTAAGGCCGGACATCAAGTTATAAATATTTCTCGAGGTAAAAGTGATCCTTATGTTGAGGATAAAGCCTGGGATAAAGTCGAGCAGGTTTTTATGGACAGGGATCAGGAGGATGATTTTGCGGCAGAAATTGCTGCAATGGATGCCGATATTGTTGTTGATTTAATTAATTTTCACTTAGAAGAGACAAAGGAAATGGTAGAAGCTTTAAAAGGGACAAATTTATCACATTATTTATTTTGCTCATCTATTTGGGCTCACGGAAGAACAGAGTTACTGGCAGCTGATCCAAATACCGTTAAAAAAGAAGCTCTGGATAATTACGGCTTAAATAAATTTCACAGTGAGCAGTACTTAAAAGAAGAATATCGCAGAAATGATTTCCCGGCAACAATTATTATGCCCGGACAAATTTCTGGCCCAGGCTGGTTAATTATTAGTCCCTTTGGTAATATAGATCCAGAAGTATTTGAAAAGATTGCCCGGGGAGAAAAAATTCATCTGCCCAATTTCGGAATGGAGACTCTGCATCATGTCCATGCTGCTGATGTTGCTCAGATGTTTTTTAAGGCTATTACTCACAGAAATCAGGCTTTAGGAGAAAGCTTTCATGCAGTTGCTGAAGATTCCTTCACTTTATATGGTTATGCAAAGGCTATGTACGAATTTTTTGGTCAGGAAGCAGATATTGACTTTTTAGACTGGGGAAAATGGTGTGATTATATAGATGATGAAGAACAGACTGAACAGAGTTACTATCATCTGGCCAGAAGCGGATTTTTCTCAATTGAGAATGCAAAACAGTTAATTGACTATCAGCCTCAATATTCAACCAGAGAAACTGTAGAAATAAGCATTAAAAGTTATCTGGAAAGAGACGTTATTAATATAGAAAAATAAATTATAATAAAATATAAATTTATATAAAACTATTTTCCCAAAAGAACTTCATTGCTGATTAAATTATGAAGGACTTTTGGGATTTTTTTATGCAATTTTAAAAATTATTTTCAAAAATAGCTTGACCTTGAGTTAACTTAAAGTGTTAAGCTGTTAAATAAGAAATAATAAAAGAATTGAATTCAAACCAAATATGCTTTTTAAGTATTTTTAACGATTACAAATAAGTATTAGTAATGCATAGCTTTAATTGTTAAAATTAAAGTAGATAAAAAGTTATTCCACCTGGAGTTAACTTAAAGTGTTTTTATGTCAGATAACTAATAATAGTTAAAGAAATGGTGACTAAAAAATGAGATTACTGGCCCAGCATATTGAAGAAGAAACAGGAGGAGATGTATTTAAAATAGTAGTAGAGGATCTCTACTCCAGTAATTATGATATATGCCTGGAAAGAGCTGCTGATGAACTTGCAGATAATGCAAGACCTGAATTAAGCAATAATCTAGACAGTATAGCAGATTATGATATCATTTTCCTGGGTTACCCCAATTGGTGGTCGACACTACCAATGCCTGTCTTAACATTTTTAGATAATCATGATTTTTCTGACAAGATTGTAGTTCCTTTTTGTACTCATGGAACAGGTGGAATAGGAAGAAGTATCAGAGATTTAAATAGGATTTTAAGTGAGGCTGATATTCGAGAAGAATTTAATGTTTATCGACCTTATGTAGAAACAGCGAGACCAGATTTACTGCAGTGGTTGAAGGACCTTAATATAAATTATTAAATTAAATGAATGTGTATCAGTTATTTATAAATAGCAATATTATAAAAATAGAAAATTGCTTAAAAGATTTTTGTAGATATCAAAAATAAAATTGAAAGGAATGAATATAATGGGAAAAATAATAACAATACTTTTAGCATTTTTTCTGCTTGGATCAATGATGATTTTTGTAGGTGGGGTAGCTGTTGCTCAGGAAAGTGAGAGTGAGGGTGCTAAAAAAATAGATTTAGAGGTAGGAGAGTTGAATTCCAAACAGCAGAAAATTGTACTGATTTCTTCTTTTGCAGCCAGTGGTAATTTAGAAAATCTGAGAACAGTATTAAATGAAGGATTAGATGTTGGGCTGACTGTTAATGAAATAAAGGAAGTATTAGTTCATGTCTATGCTTATGCAGGATTCCCACGCAGTTTAAATGCTTTAGGTACTTTACAATCTGTTCTGGAAGCAAGAGAAGCAAGGGGAGTTAACGATGAAGCTGGAGAAACAGCAAGTCCATTACCAGAAGATAAAAGTAGTTTTGAGCTGGGAAGAGAAGTTCAGACTGAATTAGTAGGGCGTCCTTTTGATTACGAATTTGCTCCTGCTATGGACAAGTTTTTAAAAGGACATTTATTTGGTGACCTCTTTGGCCGCGATATTCTGGATTATAAAACCCGAGAAATTGTTACTGTTTCAGCTCTTGCAAGTATGAACGGAGTTAATTCTCAGCTGCAGTCACATTTCTTCATGGCTTTTAATACAGGAGTAACTCCGGAGGAACTTAAAGGGATAGTATCTACAATTGAAGCCAGAGTAGGACAGAAAGAAGCAGATAATGCTGGAGAAATTTTAAGCCAGTTCTTAAGTCGGATAAATCAATAAATATAAAAATTAATAAATAGGCAGGTATAAAAAATAATTAATGCCTGCCTAAATATTAGTTCACTGATATAAATATAGTTCAATGCAACAGTTAGGAGAGAAAGTAATGAAAGAAATAAAAGAAAAGATGTTTAAAGGAGAGAGATCCCTATTTGGAAGTCAGGATTTAGAAATATCATATTCAACCTTTGCTGATGGAGAATCTCCTCTTAAAGAAAGCAGTAATTTAAAATTAAAAAATGATTTGTTTAAATGGAAATACCCTCTGTGGTATAGTGATAAGGTAGAGATTGAAAACAGCACTCTTTTTGAAATGGCACGGGCAGGTATCTGGTATTCAAATGATATCACTATTAAAAACAGTACTATTCGAGCCCCAAAAACATTCAGGCGTTCCAGTGATATCAAATTAGAAAATGTAACAATTCCGGAAGCTGAAGAAACTTTATGGAACTGTGATAGAATCAAATTAGATAATGTAACAGCTAAGGGTGATTACTTTGCCATGAATAGTAATGACCTTGATATCAAAAATTTTGATCTAGTTGGCAACTATTCCTTTGATAGCTGTAAGAATATTGAAATCAGAAATGCCAAAATGCTTTCAAAAGATGCATTCTGGAATTGTGAAGATGTCACAGTTTATGATTCTTTTATCTCAGGTGAATATATAGCCTGGAATTCTAAGAATATTACTTTTGTTAACTGTACTATTGAGAGTTTACAGGGTTTTTGTTATGTTGAAAACCTGAAGTTAGAAAACTGTCGTTTATTAAATACCAATCTTGCTTTTGAATATTCAACTGTCGAGGTAGATGTGAGTACAAAAATTGAAAGCATAAAAAATCCACTTGGTGGTACTATTAAAGCAAAGGCAATTGGGGAAGTGATTATGGATGAAAAGGAGATTGATCCAGAAAAGACAGAAATAATTACAGCTGATAAAGGAAATTTTAAGGAAGAGATCGAATTAGATATATTAGAAGGAGTTAAAGTATGAGTTATGACTTTTCGAAAATGACTGACCGCAGAGGAAGTAATTCTTTAAAGTGGAATGTAAAAGAAGATGAACTTCCAATGTGGGTAGCAGATATGGATTTTCAGACAGCACCAGAGATTACTGAGGCTATTCAAAAAAAGGTCGCAAAAGGAATTTATGGTTATACAATTGTACCTGACGAGTGGTATCAGGCTGTCAGCAGCTGGTGGGATAGGAGACATAATTTTAAGATTGAAAAAGATTGGCTAATTTTTTCTACTGGAGTTGTGCCTGCTATTTCAAGTGTGATCAGAAAATTGACAACAGTAGCAGAAAATGTTGTAGTTCAGACTCCAGTTTATAATATATTCTTTAACTCTATAGTCAATAATGGCAGACATGTACTGGAAAATAAATTAATATTTGATGGAAAAGAATATAAAGTTGATTTTGAAGATCTGGAAGAAAAACTATCTGATCCTGAAACCAAAATGATGATACTCTGTAATCCACATAATCCTATTGGAAGGATCTGGGATAGAGAAACACTTGCCAGAATAGGTGAACTCTGTTATGAGAATAATGTTATTGTTCTATCAGATGAGATACACTGTGATCTGACAGATCCGGAATATGAGTATATTCCCTTTGCTTCAGTTTCGGAAAAATGCAGAAAGAACAGTGTTAGCTGTCTTGCTCCATCGAAAGCTTTTAATCTGGCAGGAATTCATACAGCAGCTGTAGTCGTGCCGGATCAGGCTCTGCGCCACAGGGTGGATAGGGGTTTAAATACAGATGAGGTTGCTGAACCGAACGTTTTTGCTGTGGAAGCTGCTGTAGCAGCCTTTGAATCTGGAGAAGAATGGCTGAATCAATTACGCATTTATCTGAAAGAAAATAAAAAAATAGCAGGTGATTTTTTAGAAAAAGAACTTCCAGATTTATACCTGCTGCCTGCACATGCAACTTATTTACTGTGGATAGACTGCAGTTCTATTACTCAGGATACAGAAGAATTATGTGACTTTATTCGAGCTGAAACTGGTCTGTATCTTTCAGCAGGAAAAATTTATGGTGGAGATGGAAGGAAATTTGTCAGAATGAATATAGCCTGTCCTAGAGAAAGATTAAAAGATGGGCTGCAGCGTTTTAAAAGAGCTGTGAAACTATATAAGAATGTTTAGTAATCAATTATTAATAATTGTAAATTTTAATTTATCCCTATAAGAGTTAGCTTAATAATTATGGGATTAGATAAAATACTCAAAAAGGAGATGTTATTTATGATTTTAAATGAAAACTATACTTTAGCTAATGGTGTGGAAATTCCGAAGTTAGGTTTAGGAACATGGCTTATTGACAATGATGATGTTGTGGAGACAGTTAAATCAGCTATAGAAATTGGTTATCGTCATATTGATACAGCTCAGGCATATCAAAATGAAAGTGGAGTTGGAAAAGGTATTAGAGAATCTGGTGTGAAAAGAGAAGATATTTTTGTGACTTCAAAAATTGCTGCAGAATTGAAAAGCTATGATGAAGCAGCTGCCTCAATTGATGAAACACTTGAAAAAATGGAACTGGATTATATTGACATGATGATTATTCACAGTCCAAAGCCCTGGAAAGAGTTCCATGGTGATGATCATTATCTGGAAGGCAACCAGGAAGTATGGAGAGCACTTGAAGATGCATATGAAGCTGGAAAAGTCAAGGCAATTGGACTTTCTAACTTTGAAGAGGAAGATATCGATAACATTCTTGAATCCTGCTCTGTAAAACCGATGGTAAATCAGATACTGGCTCATATTGGTAATACTCCAGAAGAACTAATTAACTATACTCAGGATAAGGGAATTCTTGTTGAAGCTTATTCTCCAATTGGACATGGAAAATTATTTAATAAGGATCAGGTTGTAGAAATCGCAGAAAAATATGATGTTTCTGTACCACAGCTTGGTATTCGCTATGACTTACAGCTGGGACTTTTACCTTTACCTAAGAGTGGAAACCCGGATCATATTAAAAGTAATGCTGAGCTTGATTTTACTATCTCTGAAGAAGATATGGAAGTTTTAAAAGGAATAGAAAATATAGATTATGAAGATGCCAGTATGTTCCCGGTATATGGAGGAGAATTAGACTAGGATGATTAAATAAGCAGAAAAGACAAAAAGGAGTGTTGATAAATGAGAAAGGAAGTTATTTGTTTGCTGGTGGGGCTGTTAATTTTTCTAACAGTCCCAGTATCTGCTGAGGTAATTACACAGGAATCTTTACAATCAATACTGCCGGAATTTGGAGAGCTAGAACATCTTGTAGTTTCAGAAGCTGCACCTGCTGTTTATATGACTACAGATATTAGTCCAGCAGGTTTGATGGCAGCTTATGAAGCTTTAGGTCGTACTCCTGTTGGAAATGTAGCGGTAAAGCTGCATACTGGTGAAGGAGAAGCCAGTAATCATCTCAGGCCAGATTTTATAGAAGAACTTATTCAAACGGTAGATGGAACTATAGTTGAGAGCAATACTGCTTATGGTGGTAATCGCGCCAGCACAGCTATGCATATGCAGGTTGCTAGAGATCGCGGTTATACAGAAATTGCTGAAGTTGACATTATGGATGCTGATGGAGGAATGGAGATTCCAGTTCAGGGAGGAAGCCATCTGCAGACAAATCTGGTAGGGTCGCATTTTGACAATTATGATTCCTTCCTGATCCTTTCTCATTTTAAAGGACATGCCATGGGTGGATTTGGTGGTGCTTTAAAGAATACTGCAATTGGAATTGCATCTTCTGAAGGAAAATCTCTGATTCATACTGGTGGTGCTGAAAGATCAGGAATTGGCTGGAATACCCCTGTTGATGTTTTTACAGAATCTATGGCAGAAGCAGCAAAGTCTGTTTCTGATTATCTGGATAATGGAAACAATATACTTTATATCAATGTAGTCAATAATATTTCAGTTGACTGTGATTGTGTTGCAAATCCTGCAGAACCGGATATGCATGACATTGGTATTTTAGCTTCGCTTGATCCTGTTGCCCTGGATCAGGCAAGTGTTGATTTAATTTATGCTGCACCAGATGGTGGATCAGTGGTTGAGAGAATAGAATCCAGAAACGGAACTCATATTCTGGAACATGCTGCTGAAATTAACCTGGGAAGACGTAATTATAGGCTGGTTTCAATTGACAATTAAGATTAATAGTTAAATTGAAAGTAAGGTAATTATTGAGTAAAGGAGGTGATCCCATATTTGATATATTACAGCGTGAATTTATTTATCTCTGGTACTACTTTACTGTACTATTAGAACAGATTTTCCCCTACTGGATTATCGGGATGATGATTGGATCTCTAGTCTCAGTATTTGGCAAAGGGAAGATACAGCTTTTGCTTTCAAATATGCAGTCCAGGAAATGGGGATTATTTGGTATTGTACCAGCCTGTATATTAGGGATTGCCTCACCTCTCTGTATGTACGGTACCATTCCAATTGCCGCTTCTTTTTCGGAAAAAGGAATGAGAGATGATTGGCTGGCTGCTTTTATGATTTCTTCTATTCTGCTTAATCCACAGCTTATAGTATACAGTATGGCTCTGGGAAATAATGCTTTTTTTATTCGCATTATTTCTGCTTTTCTGGCAGGGATTACTGCAGGATTACTTGTCTATATTTTTTATAGAGATAAATCATTTTTTGATTTTTCAAGTTTTGGAGAAGCCAGGAATCGAGATACAGATCCTAATTCCCTGTTTCGATTTTTAAAAAACTTTGGTCGAAATGTAAAAGCAACCGGCTTATATTTTTTCTTCGGGATTTTGCTTACAGCAATGTTTCAGCGTTATGTACCGGAAAATTCCTTTGTAAATCTTTTTGGGAGTAATGAAGGCTTTGGTGTTTTAATGGCAGCAACACTTGGTGTACCACTTTATTTTTGTGGTGGTGGAACTATCCCGCTTTTAATGCAGTGGCTGCACAGTGGAATGAGTATTGGAGCAGCAGCTTCTTTTATGATAACCGGGCCAGCAACAAAACTTACCAATCTTGGAGCGGTTAAAATTGTCCTTGGTGCTAATAAATTTATTATGTATTTAGCATATAATATTTTATTTGCACTTGTTACAGGTTTAGTGGTAAATATATTTTGAAGTGATTTTTTTAATTATTTTTAAGCCAGGAAAGGCACGTATAAATAATTTATACGTGCCTTTTGCCTGTCATAATAGATTAATAGTTACAGATAAGCTTTTAAAAATATATTTAGTCTCTATCTCTAAAAAGCTTTTTAACAGTCTCATAGGCAAGTTTTGGTCTGCGGTATTCATCTACGATACCTTTGTTATTTTTACTGCGTGGTCTGGTATGGAACCAGGCTGTACCTGCAGTGCCAGGTTCTCCCGGGATACCGTCTTCACTAACTTTACAGTCGGCAAACTGCCAGATCAAAGTACCTACAATCTCTTCCTGGTCCAGATAATAGGAGATAAGTTCATCTAAAAGATCCTGCTGTCTTTCCTCAGTCCACTTAACTCGACCGGGTTCACGGAAACCATAAATTGCTCCGGCTCCAAACTCACTGATGATTATTGGTTTATTAGCTCCTCCATTTTTATCTATCCACTTCTTTTCCCGCTGGTAGTAGTCAGCCACGTCATCTGAAAACCAGTCATACCAGCCAGTATAGATATTTAAAGATACAATATCAACAAGGTCAAGGCAGATATCTTTAAAGTGTTCTCTGGTAGCAAAAGTTAAAGGGCGGCTCTGATCCATTTTTTTAATTTGTTCAAATTGCTTTTTATAAATTTCTCTTCCTTCTTCAGCAGCACTGGCACACTCATTTAAAATTCCCCAGATTACAATTGAAGGATGATTAATGTGATTCTGCACCATTTCTCGATTACAATCTTCGCACTGTCTGTCAAAATTGGGATTTAACATCTGTTCTAAACTAAGTCCACGGGCATGGTTTTCTTCCCAGACAAAAATTCCTCTTTCATCACAGAGATCAAGAAACAACTCATCATTAGGATAGTGAGAAGTACGAACAGTGTTTGATCCCATATCTTCCAGTAGATCCAGATCTTTTTTCATTAAAGAAAAAGGAAATGATGCACCAACCATTGGATGGTCTTCATGCCGGTTAAAACCAAGCAGTTCAATTTCTTCGTTGTTCAACAGCAGCTTAGTTCCCTCAACTTTAATTTCTCTAAAACCTACTCTTTCTATTAGATCATCAATTAGCTGAATCTTATCTTCTGAGCTGCTTCCCTGCCCTGAAGATTGATTAGCTAAATAAAGGCGGGTCTTTAATAAATAAAGACTTGGGTTTTCTGAAGACCAGCTTTCTACTTCCGGGAAAGAAAATTCTTTTTCGAGTTTATGCTGGCTCATTCCATCAATTTCAACTTCTGCAAAATCTAAGTTCTGCTTATTCAGTTCAGCCTCAACTTTAAACTTTAAAGCTTTTTCACTCAGATTTTCTAAAACTACTGCCACCTGAGCTTTCCAGCTGCCGTCTTCCTGATAAGATGTGCATTCTATTCTTTTTATATAAGCATCATTGATTTCTTCTACAGCAACTGCTCTGATCAGACCACCATAAGTATAGTAATCATTTGGAGTGTGCAGAGCAGATTCTTTAGAAAAAGAATTATCTACCCTGACTTTTAACTCATGTTCACCTGCTTCGACATCCTTTACAATTGCAGTAAAAGGAGTATAAGCATTATAATGGTGAGCAACCTTTTCTCCATCAAAAAAAACATCTGCAGTATGACTGACTCCCTTAAAAACTAGGCGCAGGTTAGTTTTTTCAGAAACATTAATTTTTTTCCTGTATACTCCCAGACCTCTATAATTCAAAAGATCCGGATGTGTTTCCCAGCAGCCTGGTACATTTAATTGATAGTTATAGTCTTCCGGCCATTCTTTTTTGCTGTCAATAGGAGAAAAATCCCATAAACCTGTAAGTTCTTTTTGTTTTCTAAACTGATGACGGTCAAATAATCTTATCACATCAATACCTCCCTAAATAATTTAAATCAATAAAAGTCCTAAAATATTTACTCAATTTTATTTTATCATAAATATAAGCAGAAAATCTCTGTATTTTTTTAGTTATTAAGAGATTATTCCGCATATTTTTAGAAATGTGGAATTTAATGAGTTGAAATCTTTCTTTTTAAACTGTAAGATAAATATATGCATAGTATTAACATATTAAGATAATATTAAGTAATTTTTCTGCATAAATTTAGGGGTGGTTTTGTGAAAGAGTTATATGATCCTATGGAGGATAAATCATTTTGGATCCAGAAACAAAAATTTAAAGAATCTTATGAAATGGAAAATCGACATTATCATAATCATTATGAATTATATTACCTTCTCAGTGGCGAAAGATACTATTTTATTAAAGATAGAAGTTATCATGTTAGAAGTGGGGATCTTGTATTGATAAATAAAAATGCTCTCCATCACACTTCAAATGCCAATGGTTTCCAGCATGAAAAAATTATGATTTATTTTAAAGAAGAATATATTAGCAGTTTGTTTAATCCCGAAAAGATGATAGATTTATTTTCTATTTTCCAGCATCAGAGTAATATTATTAGCCTGGATATTAAAAATCAGGAAATTATAAAGCAGCTATTATTAAAATTACTGGCTGAATATAACAGCTTTAAGTTAGCGGTTAAAAATAATAGCCAGCAGATTATGACTGATCAAATAACTAGTGATAGTAAAAAAGAAAATGAATTCCACTTAAAAATTATGCTGGCAGAACTTCTTTACAGGATAAAAAAGATCAGGAAAAGTGAAAATAGAGATTTTAAACATACAAGTTCACTTCATAAAACAATTTCGGATATTGCAAAATATATTGGGCAAAACTACGAAAATGAGATTAGTTTAGGCTCAACTGCTGATAGATTTTCTTTAAACCCCTGTTATTTAAGTACTAAATTTAAAGAGATAAGTGGATTTTCTTTTATAGAGTACTTAAACCTGATCCGATTAAAAGAGGCTAAAAAACTACTTAAAGAATCTGATTTAAACATTACCGAAATTAGTGAAGCAGTAGGTTTTAATACTTTATCTCATTTTGGCAGGATGTTTAAAAAGCATAATGACTTATCACCTTCTAAATATAGAAAAGTTAATTCTAGAAAAAATAGTTTATGAAATTCTCAAAATTTATAGTACACTAAGTTAAGATATATAATAAACTAAGTATGTGCTCAAAATGATAAGAGGTCAGATTATTAGGAATAAATATTAAAAAATAACAAAATGTATTTGACTTAGAGTTAACTTAAAGTGGTATAGTAAATTTAAGAACTTCGATATTTAAAGGTTTTTAAAATAATTAAATAAGAAAAGGAAGGTGTAAAAGATGAAAAAAACTATTGTTTTGATGGTTATGGCGCTGTTATTGATTTTTGCTGGGAATGCTTTTGCAGATTCAACAGATTATTACACATTTGAGTTAAGTGACCAGGTAACCAGGACAAGTGTAAATTATAAGAACAGATATAATATTACAATTGCTGCAGATTTATACCGATCAAAGGACTTAGATATGTCTGAAGATCATCCGGCTTTAGTTATTGGACCTCCATATGGAGGAGTTAAAGAACAGGGTCCTGGAGTCTATGCAAATCAGCTGGCACAGCGAGGATTTGTAGTACTGGCATTTGACCCATCTTTTAATGGTGAGAGCGGTGGGGAACCAAGACATACTTCATCTCCTGATTTCTTTGTAGAAGACTTCAGTGCTGGAGTAGACTTTTTAGGAACAGTTCCTTATGTTGATAGAGAAAGAATAGGTGCTGTTGGTATTTGCGGCAGTGGTGGTTTTGCTCTAACTGCAGCTCAGGTTGATAAAAGAATTAAAGCTGTAGCAACAGCTAGTATGTATGATATAAGCAGATATATTCGTGATGGACTGGGAGAAACAATGACTGAAGAAAGAAGAGATCAAACTCTGGCAGAATTTTCACAGCAGCGCTGGGAAGATTTTGAGAGTGGAGGGGCAGAATTGAGTGGTCAATTCCCTAATGAGCCCGTACCTGAAGTTCCAGAAGGACTCAATCCTGTGGCAGCAGAGTTCTTTGATTATTATGCAACTGAACGTGGATTTCATCCAAATTCAATCGGAGCCTTTACTAAAGTGAGTCAGATGGCATTTATGAATTTTCCACTATTAAGTTATGTTGACGATATTTCACCGCGACCAATATTATTTGTTATAGGTGAAAATGCACATTCAAATTATTTCAGTGAAAGTGTTTATGAACAGGCTGCAGAGCCAAAAGAATTATATGTAGTTCCAGGAGCAAATCATGTAGATCTATATGACAGAATAGATGTAATACCATTTGATAAACTGGAAACATTCTTTAAAGGTAATATCTAAGATATCTATGATAAATGGGAGCAGGGTGTATATCTATTCTCTGATTCCATTTGTCTTTAGAATGGAGAAAGGAGAGAATATTTATGGTTTTAGATGAGAACTATACTCTTTCTAATGGAGTTGAAATTCCTAAATTAGGACTTGGGACCTGGTTTATCAGCAATAAAGATGCAGCAGGGGTAGTTAAAGAAGCTGTGAAAATTGGTTATCGTCATATTGATACAGCTCAGGCATATCGTAATGAAAGTGGAGTTGGCGAAGGAATTAGAAACTGTGGAGTTAAAAGAGAAGAAATTTTTGTGACTACAAAACTTGATGCAGGTATAAAGTCATATCAAGAGGCAGTATCTTCAATTGATGAGTCATTGAAAAAAATGAAATTGGATTACATTGACCTAATGATAATTCATAGTCCTCAACCGTGGTCAAAATTTGGTGGTGATGATCGTTATCTGGAAGGAAATCGGGAAGCATGGAGAGCTCTTGAAGATGCATATAAGAATGGAAAGTTAAGAGCAATTGGGCTTTCAAATTTTAACAAAACAGATATTGATAACATTATTGAGAACTGTTCAGTTAAACCGATGGTAAATCAGATACTGGCCCATATAAGCAATACACCAGAAGAACTGATCGAATATACACAGAATAAAGATATACTTGTAGAGGCTTATTCGCCAATTGGACACGGCGAATTATTTAAAAATGAAAAAATAGTAGAAATGGCAGAAAAATATGGTGTTTCAGTACCACAGTTATGTATTCGTTATGACCTTCAGCTAGGACTTCTGCCTCTGCCAAAAAGTGAAAATCCGGAGCATATTAAAAATAACTCAGAAGTTGATTTTATTATTTCTAAAGAAGATATGGAAATTTTAAAAAATCTGAAAGAAATTGAAGATTATGGTGCTGCCAGTATAATGCCTGTTTATGGTGGAGGATTTAATTTGAAATCAATTATTTCATATATTTTTCAAAGAATTGCTTCTATCTTCCGTTAAAAATAATTGACATGAAGTTAACTCCAGGTGATATGATTATTTTATAGACAGGTCAAGTAGAAGTTTTGGATCTAAATATTAACGATATTAGAAAAAGGTAAGTATTTAAAGGAGGATAAATTTAATTATGAAAATTATGAATGAAGAAGAATTTAATAAAGAAAATACTTTTGGCAAAGGTCAGGAAAATTCAATGTTTGCTGAGTATTTTATCGGGGAGTCTTTTTTAAATCCGCTGACAGAGTACGGAAAAGACCCAGTTTTTATAGCAAATATCACTTTTGAACCAGGGTGTAGAAATAACTGGCATATCCATCACGGGACAAAAGGTGGAGAACAGATTTTAATCTGTACAGCTGGAAGTGGATGGTATCAGGAAGAAGGAGAAGAGCCAGTAAGTCTTGAACCAGGTATGGTAATCACTATACCTACCGGGGTGAAACACTGGCATGGAGCAAAGGCAGATTCCTGGTTCAGTCATCTTGCTTTTGGTGTCCCTGGAGAAGATACAGGCAATGAGTGGTGTGAGCCTGTAAGTGATGAAGAATATAATAATTTGAAATAAGAAAAATAATAAAGTGGGTGATTTGATATGCTAAAAATGTTTAGAAATTCAAATCTATTTTTGTTAATTGCAGCTGCTGTGATTTTATTAGCTGGATTTACTGAGGTAGGTCTTAATCAGAAAGTCCATGCTCAGCAGAGAATTACAAAAGATGAGCAGCTAAGTGGAGAAAGTAAAGAAGTTTCATTAACTAATGAGGAGGAAGAGATTAAGATGGGTATTCGAGTTGAGTCAGATGGAAAAACTATAGTATTTAAATTAAATGAAAGTACAGCTGCCAGATCACTCTATGAACAGCTCCCAATGACTATTGAGGTAGAAAATTATAGTAATAATGAAAAGATTTTTTATCCAGAGAATAAACTTGATGTATCCGATACTCCAGCTGCCGACGCCAAAGATGGTACACTGGGATATTATGCGCCCTGGGGAGACGTAATTATGTTCTATGGTGATTTCGGTTCAGCATCAGGGTTATATGAACTGGGTAAGGTTGTTTCTGGTGGCGAAAATATTGCTTCTTTATCGGGTATAATTAAAATAGAAAGATACCAAATAAAAAAAGAATTAAAATGAAAAAATGAGGAGTTGGAAAAATGAATATTGATTTCACATATCAAAACCCAACAACTTGAAGGATTACTCCGTTCTATTATTAATAGCGCCAGAGCTGCAGTGAAGGATCCTGAAGATTATGAAGCAAGAAGTAATCTGATGTGGAGTTCTACTATTGCTGGTATTGATGCTTTAGAAGAATTTGCCAGAGACTGCGGTATAGTTCTTAATTTAAAAGAACTTGGAGCAACAGAAGAAATGCTGCCTAAGATTGCGAATTCTACAGTTATTCTTGGCGGCTATAAAAAACTAACAGAGGAAGAAATACTGGATATTTTAAAGACAGCATGCTCCGGAAATAGGTTCTGAATCAAAAGCTATATCTTATGTAGGAATTACAGCCGAAGACGACAGTATTTACTGGGGTTGTGGAATCGAAACTGATATTATGACATCTTCTGTTAAAGCTCTCTTCAGTGCTGTAAATAATATGATATCAGCTTAAAAATTATAAATTGCTTTTATTATTGAAATTTATATGATCTATTTTTAAACTTATAATTTCGTCTGGAGGTAAAAAGATGAAAATAAGAGTACTGCGTTATTTTTTAACAGTTGTGAGGGAAGGAAATATAACACGGGCGGCAGAAACTCTGCATATTACTCAGCCGACTTTAAGCAGGCAGTTAAAGCAGCTTGAAGAAGAATTGGATACCCAGCTAATTGTGAGAGGTAAAAGAGAAATCAAATTAACAGAAGCTGGAAGATTGCTTGTTAAAAGAGCAGAGGAAATAATATCTTTAGTAAATAAAACAGAGAGTGAAATCACTTCTGATCTGGTAACAGGTCAGGTTTCTATAGGTAGTGGAGAGTCAGTAATGACTTCTCAGGTGCTTTCCAGGTTAATAAAAAAATTTCACAGTAAATATCCAAGAGTTAAATTTGATTTATTTACTGGAAATGCAAGTGATATTAAGGAAAAAGTTGATAAAGGACTTCTTGACATTGGTCTGTTAATTAATCCAGTAGATACAGAAAAATATTACTCAATAGAATTAGAAGAAAAAGAGCAGTGGGGGATACTTCTTTTAAAAGATGATCCCTTAGCTGCAAGAAAAGTAATCAAAGCTGAAGATTTAATTGATGAAAATTTAATTATCAGCAGACGATCTATTATTGAAAACAAAATGGCTAATTTTTTTGCTGGTTCTTTTTCTGAACTTAATTTTATAGCTACCTATAACTTGATATATAATGCTCTTACGATGGTAGAAAGCGGTCTCGGGTATGCACTGGCTCTCGAAAGTTCAATTAAAATTGGTCAGAGTAATAAAATATGTTTTAGACCATTATCTCCGGAGTTAAATTCTTCCTGTGTTTTTATCTGGAAAAACAAACAGATTTTTAATTCCACTGCGTCTGCATTTATAGATTTGATAAAAAATGAGTATTTGACATTTATAAAATAATATATTAAAGTTATTTGTATATAAAAAAGTTCTAATTTCTCAAAAAAATAAATTTCTTTTAAAAAAAAGAAGGAATTCTTTAAATTGTCTTTAATATATATAACAGAGCTTATTTAATCGATTAAGGAGAATTATAATGGCAACTATAAAAGATATTGCAGAAAAAGCTGGTGTATCTACAGCTACAGTTTCTTATGTTTTAAATGATAGTGCTCAAATAAGCAAAGCAACAAGAGAAAAAGTACTCAAAATTGTTGATGAAATGAACTATAAGAGAAATAATATAGCTAAAAGCTTGCGGACAAATAAAACAAATACTATTGGAGTAATAGTAGAAGATATGACTGTTTTTAATTCCCCACAAATTATAGATGGAATTAATAGATATGTTGAAGAGCATGGTTTTCATATTATTTTAAGTAATTTGCGCTTAAATAAAAAAATTGGAAACTCTTTTGAAAAGGCAGCTCAGTATTCTGCAGAAATCAACGAAACAATTGACGTTTTATTAACCAGACAAATTGATGGGATTATATATATCGGAGAACATCCAAGAGATGTAAGCGGTATAATTAATAATATTGATAAGCCCGTTGTTTATACTTATTGTTATAGTTCAAAAGAGGATACTTATTCTGTTAATTATAATGATAAATTAGCATCGTATAGGGCAACCAGTCACTTAATTAGTCTTGGTCATAAGCGAATCGCTGTAATTAGTGGTATGATTAATTCCAGGCCTTCTCACGAAAGGCTGCAGGGTTATCAGCAGGCTTTAATTGATAATAATTTAAATTTAGATCCAGCATTGATTAGAACAGGTAACTGGGAATATGATACTGGTTTTAATTTAAGCAAGGAATTATTAAAGAGTGAAAATCCTCCTACAGCAGTTTTTGCCTTTAATGATTTAATGGCTGTTGGGGTAATAGATGGTGTTAGTTCAATGGGATATCAGGTTCCTAATGATTTATCAGTAATTGGCTTTGATAATAGAGAATTTAGTCATTTTTTTAAGCCTAAGCTGACAACAATAGATCTCCCTTTAAATAAAATGGGAGAAAAAGCAACTAAAATGTTAATAGATTTAATTAATGGCTATAAAATTAAAGAAAATCCCTGCAAAATAGAGTGTAGTTTAATTGAAAGGGATTCAGTAAGCGGTATAATTAAATAAATTAATATTTCAAAAATATAATTTTAAACTTTATTTAATCGATTAAATAAATTAAGGAGGTTATTAATGAAAAATAAAGAAAAAATATTAAAAGAAGTTTCTCTGAAAGATGTAAGAATTGATGACCAGTTTTGGAATCGACGTTTGGAAAAAAATCATACTGTAACTCTGAAACATCAATATCAACAGCTAGTAAAGACAGGAAGATTAGAAAATTTCAAAAAAGCAGCCGGTCTGGAAACTGGTAATTTTTACGGAATGTTTTTTAATGATTCTGATGTATATAAATGGCTGGAAGCTGCGAGTTATACTCTTGCTAATATAAATGATCTAAAACTTTCTAAAAGGGTAGAAGATGTAGTTGAACTTTTGGCAGAGGCTCAGGAAGATAATGGCTATCTAAATACTTATTTTATTTTAGAAGAACCCGATAAGAAATGGACAAACCTTGGAATGATGCATGAATTATATTGTGCAGGCCACTTATTTCAGGCAGCAGCAGCTAATTATAGGGCTACCGGGAAAAGAAAGTTATTAGATATAGCCTGTAAATTTGCAGATTTAATTGATGCAAAATTTAGACTATCTGAACACAAAGGAGTTCCTGGACACGAAGAAATTGAATTAGCTTTGGTAGAACTATATAGAGTAACAGAAAATGATAATTATTTAAAACTATCGGAATATTTTATTAATAATAGAGGGAAGCATTATTTTAAAAAAGAAGTTGAAAATCTAAGCAATGTAGCTGGAATAAATTTTGAACAGAATATTGAGAACTTTGACAATTTTACGATGAGTAAGTATTATCAGGAATTTTTTTTAGATGAGAATAATAAATATGATGGAAGTTATGCCCAGGACCATCTGCCGGTTAGAGAACAAAATGAAATTAAAGGACATGCAGTTCGGGCAATGTATTTATATTCTGCGGTTACTGATATTGTTTTAGAAACAGGCGAGAAGTCACTTTTAAAAGCCTTAGAAAATTTATGGCATAACATGACTAAAAAGAAGATGTATATTACTGGTGGTATCGGTTCTACTCATGATTTTGAAGGCTTTACAGAAAATTATGATCTTCCAAATAAAAGTGCATATGCAGAATCCTGTGCAGCAGTTGGCAGTATAATGTGGAATCACCGCCTGCTAAAATTAAAGAAAGACGCTAAGTTTGCAGATTTAATTGAAAGAATTCTGTATAATGGTTTGCTTTCGGGTGTAGCATTAAGTGGTGATAAATTCTTTTATGTTAATCCACTGGCCAGTGATGGAGATCATCACCGCAAAGGCTGGTTCCATGTCTCTTGCTGTCCTCCAAATATTGCAAGATTACTTGCTTCATTACAGAAATATATTTTTTTACAAAAAGAAAAAAATATATTTGTTAATTTATTTATTTCCAGTAAATTAAATGCTGAAATAATGGGACATAAAGTTACTTTACTGCAAAACTCAAATTATCCCTGGGACAGTACTATGAATTATAAAATCAGTTTGGAAACGAGTTTTGATTTCAAGCTTAATATTCGTTTTCCGGATTGGGCTGATGGAGCTGATGTTTTTGTGAATGGTAGAGAACAGAGAGTAAAAGTTAAAAATAATTATTTAATTATAGATAGGAACTGGAAAGATAATGATCAATTAAAAATAGTATTTGAAATGCCGGTAAAAAGGGTAAAATCTCATCCGGCAGTCAAGGAGAACAGAAATCATTTTGCTTTGATAAGAGGTCCTCTAGTTTACTGTTTAGAAGAGGTAGATAATAATGTTTCTCTAGATGAAATTATCATTCCTGGTGATTCTCAAATTAAAGTTAAATATGACGCTGATCTTGACGGATTTAATTATTTAGAGGGAAAAGCATTTACCGAAAAACATTCTAACTGGGAAAATAAATTATATATAGAAAAAAGAGAAGTAGTTTATGAGGAATTAAAATTTAAAGCAGTTCCTTATTATCTCTGGGATCACCGTGATCCAGGCCAAATGAGGGTCTGGTTACGAGAATATAATAAATAAGTTTTAGAAGATTATTATCAATTCTAAAACAAATTAATTTAAAGAGGGAGGGATAAATAACAGGAATTAAGGGTTGAGATAATTGATGTAATAAAAACTTAAGGAGGGTAATGATGTTTAAAAGAAAAGGCAAGTTTTTAGTAACTTTAGTTGTTTTAGCTATTTTATTGGTCTCGGTTAATCTGGTAACTTTTGCGGCTGATGAATTAGTTGTTGGTGTTGGTGGTTGGGCTGTAGAACCTACAAAAAGAGCACTGGAAGAACTTAATTTTACAGAAAAGACCGGGATAGAAGTAACAGTTACTACAAGACCGGGTTCACCTCCAGAATTTATTTCTCAGATGACAAGCTCAATTCTTGGTGGTCAAACTCCATATGATGTAATTGATTTAGAAGATGATGCAGCCATTAACTTTTCACGCTCAGGCTGGTTGGTGGATCTTGATCCGATTTATGACGAAGAATTCTGGGATGACTGGACACCTGGCATGTTAGAGATGGTAGATACCTGGAATAGATATGAGGGTGAACTTTTTAGAATTCCTCATAACTATGAAACTCAGTATTTCTTCTACCGTAAAGATATCTTAGAAGAAAAAGGACTGGAAGTTCCTCAAAGTTGGGAAGAAATGATAGAAGTAGGGAAAGAGTTAACAACAGATGAAATGTATGCATTCTCTGATGGTCTGGCAAAAGGCGGCTATCTGGGAGTTTATGTTTCTTATTTAACCCAGCAGGCTGGGGGAAATCCTTTTGATTTTGGCCCAGAACTAAGAGAAGCTTTAAAGTTTATTCATGACATGATCTATGAGTATGAAATTTTCCCAAGTTCTGCCTTAAATAAGGACTTTGACCAGGTTAATAATGACTTTGTAAATGATAGAGTTGCTATGATGAGAATGTGGCCTTACTTCTTTGATTATCAGGAAGCACAGGAAGACTGGTACAGTGATGATAAAGTTGGAGTTGCTTTACCTCCTAAAGGACCAGAAAGCAGAAGTACTTTTGTAGCTTCCTGGGGATGGGCAATACCAAATACATCAGATAAAATTGATGCAGCTAAGACATTTATAGAATTTATGACTTCAGTCGAAAATGCACCTAAACTAGCTGAAATGAATACCTGGTTTTTAAGCCCCAGACATTCTATAATGGAGGAAATTAATGTTGAAGAAAGCAGACTTGCTTCAAATCTAAAGAAATATTCTGACGCAGGTGTAATATCTTCACGTCCTTTCCATCCTAATTTTAGACAGGCATCAAGCATAGTAGAAGAACTTTCTTCAGCTTATTTGACCAATCAAATCTCGTTAGATGAGGTAATTGAAAGAGGACAGCAGCAGATGCAGGCACTTGAAGAATAACTTTAGATAATGATTATCCTCCCGAAGCAGATCATTTATGCTTCGGGGGATATCAATATTTTTAAGTGGGAGGGATAAAATTGTTTACGAATTACAGTAAATTAAAGAAATATTTGATTTTTGCTATTTTAGTTGGACCAGCGGTTTTACTAAGATTTTCAACTTCGTTATATCCAATCTTTAGAACAATATATTTAAGTTTTTTTGATCATAATTTGATGGAACAGGTTCACCGTTATATTGGTCTAAATAATTATACTTCTTTACTAAATGATCAAACAATAATTGATGTTATTGGTTTTACTTTAGCTTTTATTACCATTTCGGTGATTATGCAGTTAGTATTGGGAATGGTTGTTGCCAATTTATTAAATACCAAATTTATTGGGAGAAAAATTGTCAGGACTTTAAATCTTTTGCCCTGGGTAATCCCTGTAATTGTAAGTGGCTATGTATTTAGATGGATGCTAAATGCTGATTACGGGTTAATAACTGACTGGGTTTTCCGTTTAAGTGGTAAGGAAGTTCAATTTTTGATTGACTCTTTTCTGGCCAGAGGATCACTAATATTATTAAATGTCTGGAGAAATACTCCTTTTATGGCAATAGTCTTACTGGCTGGACTTCAAAGTATTCCTGAAGAATTATATGAAGCAGCTAAAATTGATGGGGCTAACTGGTTTCAGAGATTTTTAAATATTACTTTACCAGCAAGCAGTTCTACAATTGTAACATTAGGTCTTTTTAATATAATTTGGCAGATAGCAAATATTGATATAATTTTAGGTTTAACTCAAGGGGGGCCTGGAAGTTCAACTACAGTGATTGCTTATAGAATTTATCAGCTGGGTATGCAATGGTTTAACTGGGGTAGAGCTTCAGCATTGAGTGTATATCTATTATTAATTGTAGCCGTTATAAGTTCAATAGCTTTATATTTATATAGAAAATTTGAATTTACTTCATAAAATTAAAAGAATTAGGAGGACTTAAGATGAAGTCTCAGAAAACCCGTAATAAAATACTTTTGTATTTTGGAATTTCAGTTTTTGTATTTATTATACTTGTTCCAATATATTGGTTATTTTTAACTGCATTAACCCCTAGAACACAATTGTTTAGTGTTCCTCCCAATTATTTTCCGGATTTTACTTTTGATAATTTTATTAATCTAGCATCACAGGTACCTTTTTTATCATACTTAACTAATTCCATGATATTTTCCGTTGGAGCAGTTTTGGTTTCAGTTATTTTAAGTTTTCTGGCAGCTTATGGATTTGCCAGAATTGAAATTCCCGGGAGCAATATTTTATTATTTGCCCTGGTATTAACAATGGCTATTCCTGAAATTGTAACAGTTGTTCCACTATTTCAGATACTCAGAAACTTTAATATGATAGATACAATTAGAGGACTTATTTTAGTAATGGGAAGTGTATTAATTCCTTTTTCTGTCTGGGTTTTAGTTACTTTTGTTAAAAGAGTTCCTGTTGAGATCGAAGAAGCAGCAATAGTTGATGGTGCCACCTTACCACAGGTCTTATTTTATATTGTAATTCCGGCAATGAAACCTTCGTTAGTAACTGTAACAATCATTAATTTTATCAATGCCTGGAATAATTTGCTTTATCCTCTTGTTTTTAGTTCTTCAATTAAAGCAAAAACACTTACGGTTAGTATTACCGAAATTTTTCAGGCTAGAACTCCCTATGGTAGACCCTGGGAATTAATTAGTACCCTTGGTGTAACAATGGTTTTACCAATGATAATTTTAGTCTTTGTTGCTCAAAAGGGAATAGTTTCGGGACTGACAAGTGGATCTCTAGATTAAATAAAGAGGTTTTAATTTAAAAATAATAATATATATCTAATAAATTTTAACTCTATTGTTGTGAAACAGGCAATAGAGTTTTATTTATAGCTAAAGTATACTATTTAAGCATCATAAACAATAACTAATAAGTATTGGTAATATTAAAACTGAAATGGTAAAATAAAATTGGGTAAAAAAAGATTTGACCTGGAGTTAACTTAAGGTCTTATAATTATTTATAGAATTAAATAATTGTTATTATTTATATTTTAAAGTTAAATTTTAGAAAGTATAGAGTTATTAATAAAGGTTTTTCCTTTGAAGTGTAGAGTTTTTGAGGAAGGATGATGAAAAAATCAATAAAAATAAGCTATGGACTAAAGAGTTTTTAATTAATTCGATGATTATGTTTATTGTAATGCTGGTTTATTATCAGTTAATGGCAATAATAGCAATGCATTCAGTAGATAATTTAGGTGCTTCAAGCAGTTCTGCTGGACTGGCTGCAGGAATTTTTATGCTGGCAGCTCTTACTGCTCGTGTTTTTTCAGGGAAATTTATAGAATATGTGGGAAGAAAACGGATGTTTTTAGCTGGTATTATTTTTTATTTGTTTGCAACAGCTTTGTACTTTGGAGCCGAAAATCTAATTCTCTTATTTATTATTAGAATAATCCATGGTATTGGTTTTGGAATAGCCACCACATCTGCAATGACAATTGCTGCAGGTATTATTCCCAGTTCAAGAAGGGGAGAGGGAATGAGTTACTTTAATTTAAGTATAACTCTTGCCTCAGCCATAGGACCATCACTGGGGATATATCTTTATGATTACAGCAGTTTTTCTATTATATTATTAATAAGTAGCATCTTGCTTGTGGCAGGATTTTTTGCTACATTATTTCTTAAAGTTCCTGAGGTAGAACTTAGCTCGGAACAGATAGCAGAGATGACAAGTTTTAAGCTAAATAAGTTATTTGAAGTTAAAGTACTGCCTCTGGCAGTAGTTGGTTTAATGACATTTTTTGCTTATGCAAGTATTATAAGTTTTCTTTCCTCTTATGTAAATGAGGTTAATCTAGTCAGGGCAGGTAGTGTGTTTTTTATTGTTTATTCGGTAGCAATGCTGATTTCCAGACCAATAACCGGGCGCTGGTTTGATTCCAAAGGAGAAAATCTTGTTATGTATCCGGCCTTTTTAAGCTTTGCTTTTGGTTTAATTATTATTAGTCAGGCACATAACAGTTTTACAATTTTAGCAGCTGCAGTTTTTATGGGTATCGGTTTTGGAACATTTGCCTCCTGTGGTCAGGCAATTGCCATTAAATTAGTTCCGGAACACAGGATGGGAATAGCTACCTCGACATTTATCTCAATTTCAGAGATGGGGATTGGAATGGGGCCATTCTTTTTAGGAATGCTGATTCCATTAGTGGGTTTCCGCGGTCTCTATCTGACCATGTCAGTTATAGTTATTTCAGCCATGGCTTTATATTACTTTGTGCATGGAAAGGATAATGGTGAAAAAGAAGAACAGCGGGCAGCATGATTTAAAAGGAGGAAATATAAATGAATATTACAGAAAAAGCGGAAAAGGAACTAAAAAAACTTTTTGGTGAAAATTATCAGTCTGAACTTAGAAATACAGATCCGGAGATGATGGAGATATATGATAATTTTGCTTTTGATGAAGTGCTGGAATATGGAAATTTAACTGAAGAAGAGAGAATGTTGTCAATTCTGGCAGCTTTAATTGCTGCTCAGACTCAGGGAGAATATAAGCTAATGCTAAAGGCTGCTCTTAATGCTGGAGTAACAGCTGTTAAGATTAAAGAAGTAGTTTATCAGTCCACTGCCTACGTTGGGATGGCTAAAAGCTATGACTTTTTAAAAATCACTAATGAAATATTTAGAGAAGAAGGAATAGAACTACCTTTAAAAGGACAGTCAACTACAGATCAGGAGACAAGATTTGATAAGGGGCTTAACGTTCAGAAGTCTATTTTTGGTGATGTAATTGATAAAATGCATCAGGGAGCTCCAGAAAACCAAAAACACATTCAGAACTATCTATCAGCAAATTGTTTTGGAGATTATTACACCCGGAATGGACTTGATTTAAAAGAAAGAGAAATGATAACTTTTGCTATGCTGGCAGCTCTTGGAGGCTGTGAATCACAGATTAAGGGACATGTTAGAGGTAATCAGAGTGTTGGTAATGGCAAAGAAACTCTTTTAAGTGTCTTAACCCAGCTGCTTCCCTACATTGGATATCCCAGAACTTTAAATGCTTTAAGTTGTGTAAACGAAATAATTCCTGAAGAAGGCTAATTCAGTTTAATGACTAAGATTATTAAAGTGTTTTAAAATTATAAGGAGGTAATTATGAATTATACTACAGTAGGTAGAACAGGTATTAAGGTTTCTGATTTATGTCTGGGAACAATGTCATTTGGTGGAGATGCTGATAAAGAAACTGCTAAAGAAATGTATAGAGCAAGCAGAGAAGTTGGAATCAATTTTTTTGATACTGCGAACGTCTACAGTGGTGGTAAATCAGAAGAGATACTGGGAGAATGTATTTCAGAAGATAAGCGAGAAGAAATTATACTAACTACCAAAATGTTTTATCCAATGTCTAAAGATCTTAATGCTATGGGAGCAAGCAGGCGCAATATTATTAGAGAAGTAGAAGGCAGCTTAAAAAGACTTGGTACTGATTATATTGACTTCTATTTTGTGCATATGTTTGATCAGAACACCCCAATTGAAGAAACTTTAAGAGCTCTTGACCAGCTGCAGAAAGATGGCAAAATCCTCTATCCTGCAGTAAGTAACTGGGCAGCCTGGCAGATAGCAACTGCTCTGGGGATTTCAGCTAAGGAATCTCTGGCCAGATTTGAGCTTATTCAGCCAATGTATAATCTTGCTAAACGTCAGGCAGAAACCGAAATACTGCCCCTGGCAGAAGCTCATAATCTTGGAGTTATCTCTTACAGTCCTCTAGGTGGTGGTCTGCTGACAGGTAAATATGGAGTAGATAAAAAGCCAGCCAAAGGAAGACTGGTTGATCAGGAGCGTTATTCTGCTCGCTATCACGACAAAATAAATTATGAGGTAGCAGAGAAATTTACTCAATATGCAGCTGATAAGAATGTTCACCCAGTTACACTTGCTGTCGCCTGGGTTAAATCCAATCCTGCAGTTACAGCTCCAATTATTGCTGGTCGTAATTTAGAACAGTTAAAGGACTCTCTGGCAGCGGCAGAATTTGAAATGTCTGCTGAAATGAGAAAAGAAATCTCTGAGCTTTCACCAACACCGGCCCCAGCTACTGACCGTGCTGAAGTATTGTTTGATGAATTTGAATAGTTTTAGGGTTTAGTTTAAAATAGACAGTTTAAAAGAGGTGAAATATAATGCAGATTTCAGAAGTTAGTGAACGTTTTGATTTAACAAAAGATACTCTTCGCTATTATGAAAGAATTGGTTTGATTCCAGAAATAAGACGCAACAGCAGTGGTAACCGTGATTATAGAGAAGAGGACTGTGGCTGGATAGCATTTATTAAATGTATGCGCAGTGCTGGTCTCCACATTGATACTTTAAAAGAATATATAGAATTATATCGGCAGGGTGATTCTACAGTTAAAGCCAGAAAAGAACTCCTGACAAAAGAGAGAGATAAACTTGCTGATAAAATAGATGAGCTTCAGGAAACACTGGAGCGATTGGATTATAAGATTAATGTTTATGAAAAAGAAATTTTAGACGCAGAAGAGGATTTGATGTCAAGAGAAGAGTTTATGGCTGAGGTAAGTTAAAATTGTTAAATTAACATGCTGATATTATTCTTTTAATTACCCAAAAGTTCTTTACTTTTAGCTGAATAGTAAAGTGCTTTTGGGATTTTTTTATTAATAATAAAAACTAACCCCAGAACTATCCCTCCAGAACTTCATTCATACTGCCGCTTCTATATCCTTCTAAATCAAGAGTCACATATGTATAACCAATATCTTTAAATTTGGAGAGCAGTTTATCCCGTTTTTCTAACATTAAGGGTAGATCTTCAGGAAGAACCTCAATTCTTGCAGTATTTTGGTCATGATGACGAACTCTGAATTGATTGATGTTCATCTTTCTCATAAATTTTTCTGCTCTGTCCACCATTTCCAATTTATTTATAGTGATCTGATCACCATAGGGAAAACGAGAAGAAAGACAGGCAAAAGCAGGTTTATTCCAGGTGGGCAAATTATATTCTTTAGATAAAGCTCTGATATCATCTTTTGTCATTTCAGCTTCTTTAAGCGGGCTTTTAACTTCCATTTCTCTGGCTGCCTGCATTCCTGGACGGTAATCATGAAGATGATCATCAAAGTTAGAACCATCCAAAACATAATTAAACCCTTTTTCTTCAGCCACTTTAATAACTTCAGAAAAGAGTTCTTTTTTACAGTAATAACATCTTTTTTGATCATTTTTGACAAAGCTTTCATTATCTAATTCTGTAGTGTAAATTAAATGATGTTCAGCTCCCATATCCTGAGCAAGTTTTTTTGCTTCTTCTTCCTCTTCGGAAGGATAAGTTTCTGCACATGAAGTCACAGCAAGCACATTATCTTTTCCCAGAACTTCTAAAGCTGCTTTCAGTAAAAAAGTACTATCTACACCTCCAGAAAAGGCGATGGCAGCTGAATCAAGCTCTTTTAATATTTCCTTAAGCTTTAAAAATTTATTTTTTAACTTTTCCAATTTATTTAACCTCCTGAGTAATGACATAACAATAAAACCGAATAAATCTATAGTATTAATAAAAATATATCATATCTAACTAACAGATGTCAAAATTGAAAAGTAAAACTGCATTAAAAATTTATTATTATCACCTGAGGTCATTAAATTTGCTAAATAACAAAAAAATCTGAATAATCACTTGACAAAAGACAAATTTAAGTTTATACTTTATGTAAAGCGTTTCATACAAAAGGTGATAAATAGTTATGACAAATATAAATGATGTTGCTAAATTAGCCGGTGTTTCTAAAAGTACAGTTTCTAGAGTATTAAATAATCAAGAAATTGTAAGGGAAGAAACTAAAAAGAAAGTAATTGCAGCCATGGAGAAATTGAATTACAAACCGGATATGAATGCCCGCTATTTAAGAAGAGATGAAACAAAGCTGATAGCACTTGTGATGCCAGATATTTCGGATCCATTTTATGATCAACTGGCAGCAGTTATTGAAAATGAGGCTGATAATAATAATTATAATGTAATCTTATTTAATGAAATAGAAAAAGAAGATTTTATTGATAAAACTATTAGAATCCTGCAGCAGCGAAGGGTCGATGGTTTAATTTACATCTCAGAAAATTTACCTGACAAATATTATGATATTTTATCTAAATGTGAATTTCCAGTTGTTCAATTTGCAAATTTTCAGCAAAAAAAATCTTTTCCCTCAGCTGGGATAGATTTTTATAAAGCAGTTTATGAGATGAATTCTTATTTGCTGAGAAAGCAGGAAAATATTTCATTTCTTAATACTTATCAAAATAAGCATTTAAAAGAGATAATGAAAAATGCTTTTTTCGATTCTCATAAAAAGAATGGTTTAAAAGTAGGGGAAGATCAGATAATAGAACTGGAGCAGGACAAAGATAAAACTTTTGGCTATATTTTAGAAAGGAAAGAAGAGATTGATGCGGTTTTTGTCAGCAGAGATCAGATTGCAATTGAATTAATGAATTATCTGCAGAAAAATGGAGTTCAGATACCGGCAGATATTTCAGTTGCAGGTTTTAATAATATCCGATATGCTAGTTTCACTAATCCGCGTCTGACGACTATCAGTCATCCACTTAATGAAATAGGGACAAAACTGGCAGAGATGCTGATTGAATTGATTGCTCAAAAAGAACTAAAGCTTAAAGATGTTGTTCTTGAACATCAGCTGATAGTCAGAGAATCAACAAAGTGATTTGAAAAAGGTGATTAAAATGGTAACAATTAAAGATATAGCAGAAGCTGCAGAAGTATCGACAGCGACAGTTTCTAGAGTGATAAATAATAAGGGAAATGTTTCTGCTGCTAAAGAAAAAATAATTAAGCAAAAAATAAAAGAACTCGGATATTACAAAAATAAAAAGAAAAAATCTTCTCAGCCGGGAATCAAGGATGTTGCTCAAGCAGCAGAAGTTTCAACAGCCACAGTTTCCCGGGTGATAAATGGAGATGCATATGTATCTGAAGAAGTTAAAGAAAAAGTTTTGGACTCAATTAAGAGTTTAGGCTATACTCCAAATGTTAATGCCAGAAACTTAAGAAAAAAACAGACAAATTTAATTGGGGTTATTATTCCCGATATTCTAAACACAGTTTTTGGAAGGACTTTAAGAGCAATAGAAAAGATAGCTGATCAGAATAATCTTGATCTATTAATTTTTAATTATGCTTCTAAATACTCTCGTTTGGAGAATTTCTTTAATATTTTAGAGAGAAGGAGAGCAGACGGACTGATCTTTATCAGTGGAGAATATAATAAAAAAGAAGAAGAGTTAATTAAGAACTTTGATCTTCCTTTAATACAAATTTTTAGAGACAGAAACCATGAAAATTTAACAATACCAAATCTTAATATTAACAACTATCAGATGGCTTATGAGGTAGTAAATCTACTTTATAAAAATAATTACAGAAAGATCGCCTTTATCAGTGGATCTCCTCTTGAGGAACATAAATCAAGTCGACTTCTAGCCTATGAAAAGGCAATGACAGATCTGGATCTGGAGATTAAAGAAGGTTTCGTACAAAAAGGAGAATACGATTTAGATAGTGGCTATCAGGCTTTAAAAAGAATTATTGAAAATTATTCAGTGCCAGAAGCAGTATTTGCAGCAAATGATGAGATGGCTTTAGGAGCCATGCGCTATGCTCAGGATATAAATTTAAAAATACCAGAAGATATCGCTTTAATCGGTATTGATAATATAGATATTTCGAAGGATTCAGTTCCGGAACTAAGTACAGTTGATCAGCCGTATTTTGAAATAGGAAAAAAATCAGTAGAACTGCTTTTGAGATTAATTAAAGGACAAAAATTGGAAAAAGATGAATATTTATTTGAGCATCAGATACTTTTAAGGGAGTCAGTTTAATATTTTAAAGTTTATGTAAAGCGTTTCATACATTTATAATCATTGAGAGGTGGTGGTAAAAAGAAAAGTTGAATTATTATTGGGGATTAAATAATTAAGGGATTAAAAAATATCTAGGAGGAATATAAATGTTAAAAAAATTATCAATGGTAGTATTAGTTTTAGCTTTAGTTTTTTCAATTAATGCAGGAGTTATGGCTCAGGATGATGTGACAGAGATTCAGCTTTTAATAGGAAAACCGGAGGTTGCAAAACAATTAGAAGAAATGGTAGGGAAGTTTAATCAGGAGAAGGATGATATTAATCTCGAGTTAATTCCCCTCGCCGGACAGAATGCCTATCAGAAAATGACTGCTATGTATTCATCTGGTAATGCTGCAACAATAATTAATATGGGTGGAGAAATAGATGAATTTGGTGACAGGCTGCTCGACCTAAGTGATATGAAAATTGCTGATTATTTAGTTGAAGGTACTGCCTATACTTATAATGACAAATTAGTCGCTCTTCCACTAACAGTAGAAGCTTTTGGTTTAATTTACAATAAAGATGTTATAGAAGATGTATTTGGCTCAGACTACGATATTAGCAAGGTAAATACCAGAAAAGAGCTGGAAGAAGTATTTAAAGAAATTAAAGCTGCCGATGGAGTTGCTCCAGTAACACTCTCACCAATGGACTGGTCTTTAGGAGCACATCTAACAAATATAATGTTCACAACCCAATCAGCTGAAAGCAGTAAAAGACATCAATTTTTGGATTCAATGAAAAAGGGAGAAGTAGATCTGGTAAATAATAAACAATTTGATGGTTGGTTAAAAACATTTGATTTAATTAAAGAATATAATCTTCATCAGAGTTCACCATTATCTCCAACTTATGATGATGCAGTAATGGAATTAGCAAATGGAGAGGCCGCCTTCTGGTTTATGGGCAACTGGGCTCTACCTCAGTTAAATGAAGTTAATGCAGAGGCTGAATATGGATTTTTACCTTATCCAATCAGCAATAATCCTGATGATTATGGAAATAACAAAATATCAGTAGGTGTACCTTCATACTGGGTTATTGATAAATCTCAGTCTACAGAAGCTGAGCAGGAGGCAGCAAAAGAATTCTTAACCTGGTTGGTTACTTCAGAGACAGGTCAGGACTACTATATCAATCAGTTGAATTTCATACCTGCCTTTGATAATTTTGAGATTTCACCACAGGACAATCTTTCTAATTCGATTATAGAATACATGAACAAGGGAAATACTTTAGAATGGATGAATAATTATTATCCTTCCGGATATTTTCCAGAAATGGGATCATCCTTACAGAAATATCTGGCTGGATATTCTGATAAAGAACAGTTAGCAGAAGAGTTTATGAATCTCTGGCAAGAATAAAAGTAAAATAAAAGGCTGCAGTCAAAGCCTGCAGCCTTAAAAATCAATTCAATTTAATTGAATTTAGAACAACCTAACAGGGAGTGAGATAATGTATAATGATAATACCTTTTTAGCCAAATTAAAATCTTTTTCAATTTTTGCTATGATACCTCTATTAGTTTTCTTTGCTGTTGTGGGAATCCCCTTTATCTTTGGTTTAATGATGACCTTTACTGACTGGACAGGTTTTGGACAGACAATTAATTTTACTGGTTTAGAAAACTATCGGGTAGCTTTTAGTGATCCTGATTTTTGGAATTCTTTAAAATTAACTTTTAAATATGTGGTTTATTCAGTTATTATTACCAATGTTTTAGCTTTTACTCTGGCTTTAATAGTAACCAGTAAAATAAAGGCTAAAAATTTTTTTAGAGCAGGTTTTTTCACTCCAAACTTAATCGGTGGAGTTATTTTAGGATTTATCTGGCAGTTTGTTTTCAGCAGAATTTTAATCCATGCAGGTGAGTTTATGCAGATTCCCTTTTTAAGCGAATCCTGGCTGGTTGATCCGAATAAAGCTTTCTGGGCTTTGGTTATTGTAGGGGTTTGGAAGAATTCAGGTTATATGATGCTGATTTACATTGCTGGTCTAATGGGATTACCTAAATCAGTGATGGAAGCTGCTTCTATAGATGGAGCAGGAGGCCTTCAGAAGCTGCTTAAGATAAAACTGCCGTTGATGATTCCCTCATTTACTATCAGTTTATTTTTAACCCTGCAGAGAAGTTTTATGGTTTTTGATATCAATATATCACTTACAAATGGTGGACCATTTAAAATGACTGAGTTAATTACTCTTCATATTTATAATGACGCCTTTTTAAGTCAGAACTTTGGTTCAGGGCAGGCAAAAGCATTTATCTTATTTGTGATAGTGGCAGTAATTGCTGTCTCACAGGTTTCAATAATGAAAAAGATGGAGGTTGAAGCATAATGAAAGCAAAGCTAAAAGAACTAAAAAAAAGTAATATACCTTTAATGATTATCTCTACTCTCTTATTTTTATTTTATATTTTCCCTTTCTTTTTAGTGCTGATAAATTCTTTTAAAGCTAAAATGGAGATTTTAAGTAATCCTATTGCTTTACCTAAAAGTATTAACTTTGATAATTTTATCAATGCCTTTAATACAATGGGCTATCCCTCGGCGATAACTAACTCTTTTATTATCACTACAGCATCTTTATTTTTAATTATTGTATTTTCTTCAATGCTTGCTTACTTTTTAGTGAGATGGGACTGGAAGATCAATAAAATAATTTTTATGATTCTGGTAGCTTCAATGATTATACCATTTCAGGCATTAATGATTCCCTTTGTCAATATTTACGGATCATTTAATATGTTAAATAGCCGCTTATTACTTGCTGTTTATTATCTTGGCTTTGGAGTCAGCCTGGCAACATTTATGTACCACGGTTTTATTAAAAATATACCCCTGGAATTAGAAGAAGCAGCTAAGATAGATGGAGCCACAAAATTACAGGTTTTCTGGAAAATCATTTTTCCGATTTTAAAACCAGTGACTGCAACCATTGCAATTTTAGATGTACTCTGGATCTGGAATGACTTTCTCTTACCTTCTTTGGTTTTAATATCTAAAAGTATGCGGACTATTCCCTTATCAACTTTTTACTTTTTCGGTCAATATACATCAAATTATGGCCAGGCAATGGCAGCACTGATTCTGGCTATTATACCGGTAATAATATTCTATATTTCAATGCAGGATAAGATAATAAGTGGAGTAATTGAAGGAGCAGGAAAATAGACTATAAAAATTATAAGTAAATAAGGGTGATTATATATGGAAAAAAAGTGGTGGCATGACAAAGTTATTTATCAGGTTTATCCAAAAAGTTTTAATGACAGTAATGGGGACGGAATCGGTGATCTTCCAGGTATAATAGAAAAGCTTGATTATTTAGCTGAACTGGGAATTGATATCATCTGGTTGAGTCCAGTTTACAGTTCTCCGATGGAGGATAATGGTTATGATATAGCTGATTATTATGCTATTGGAGAACAGTTTGGAACAATGGCAGATATGGATAAATTAATTGCTGAAGCTAAAAAAAGGGATATTGGAATTATGATGGATTTAGTGATTAACCACAGCTCTGATCAGCATCAGTGGTTTAAAGAATCAAAAAAATCTAAAGATAATCCTAAAAGAGATTGGTATATCTGGAAAGATCCAGCTGAAAATGGTGGTCCTCCGACAAACTGGCGCTCTGTTTTTGGAGGTTCTGCCTGGACTTTTGATCAGCAGACTGAGCAGTATTATCTCCATACTTTTGCAGAGGAACAGCCTGATTTAAACTGGGAGAATCAAGAACTGCGTCAGGAATTATATAAGATGGTTAACTGGTGGCTTGATAAAGGGCTGGCAGGCTTTAGAGTTGATGCTATTAGTTTTATCAAAAAAGGTGAATATAAAAATCTGACACCAGATGGAGAAGATGGGCTGGCTGAAATTCATTCTCTGACTGCCAACAAAGAAGGAATACTTGCTTATTTAAATGAGCTTAATCAAGAAACATTTTCTAATTATAAAATTGTGACAGTTGCAGAAATATATCCTGATAAAAGTGAAAGAATGAAAGAATTTGTTGGAGAAGGAGGTCCTTTTGATTTTATCTTTGATTTTAGACATACTGATCTGGTAATGAGACCTGACAGCAACTGGATGCGGGAAAAAGAATGGAACTTAATGAAATTAAAAAAGATTTTTAATCAAATTCAGCAGACATATGATGAGGACAGTCGGGTGGCTTTATTTTTAGAAAATCATGATCAGCCGCGCTGTTTGAATAAATATTTAGCGGAAGAAAATATTAACCGTTATTCAGCAAAAATGCTGGCTGCAGTCTTTATGCTAATGCGGGGGGTTCCCTTTATTTATCAGGGCCAGGAAATTGGAATGACCAATGTTAAATATGAGTCAATTGAAGACTATAATGATGCAGCTTCGATTGGAAAATATAAGATGGCTTTAGAGAATGGTCATCAAGAAGATGAGGTTCTGAAAGCTGTCTGGAATAGAAGTAGAGATAACAGCAGGACACCTATGCAGTGGGATGACAGTAAAAATGCAGGTTTTAGTTCTGCTGAGCCCTGGCTTAAGGTCAACTCGAATTATAAAGATATAAATGTTAAAAATGTACTTGCTGATCCTGATTCTTTATATTATTTTTATCAGGATTTAATTAGGCTCCGAAAAGAAAGTGGCTATTCTAAAAATTTGATTGATGGTAAATACGAAGAAATTCTGGAGAAAAACCAGGATTTTATGGCTTATTTAAGAATAAAAGATGATAAAAAGATAATGGTTATCGCTAATTTTAGAGATGAAAATATAGAGTTAGAGCTGAATTATAAATTAAAGAAGTTAATTTTGAGTAATTATCCTGATAGTAAAGAGAGACTGAAGTCAGATAGAGATAAAATAAAATACAATTTTAGACCTTTTGAAACTCTGGTTCTGGAGGTTGAATAAAATCGAAAAGCCTTCTTTTATAATAAATAAAAGAAGGCTTTTTAGCTTATTATTAATTATTTGATGTTATAAACTAGAAATTCTATTTTTTAAAGAACGTTACTTGCAAAATATTCTACTGCCTGAATAACAGCCATTTTCTTTACCTTTTTATCAGCAATTTTTTTAGACTTATAAATACCTAGAGCACAATAGAGACCAGTATAATAATGAGGATTCCAGTGTGAATTATAGTATTCAGCATATAAACTGTGGAGATAATTTACCGTTTCCTGATAGTTGTTATCTAAACTGCTGAAGAGAAAACTTAAGTTAACCTGATAATTATCTAGAGAAAAATTATCCTTAAACTGCTGATAGTTTTCCGCAACTTCAGTTTTTTCATTATTTACTTCAGCTAGTTCTAATCTTGACTGATCAATATTCTTATTACCAAAATAGTTTTCTAAGATGCTATAAGGTGGAAGCTGCTGATAAAAGGAGCCATCTTCCAGCATCGAAAATGTATAGTAGGTTATCATGTGGTGCAGATTAACTATTCCGCTACCAGAGGCTGCCTTTAAGCCCAGATCTTCCAACTCGGTTTGAGATAGATCTTTTCGTTCTGGCTGACTGGAATTATATTTATTCTGATAGCTGTAGCGGCTGAGGTACATAACATAGCTTAAAATGGCAGTTGCAGAAATATCCTGTGAGTGACTAACAATATCCCTCATTACCGGGAAAAAGCAGCTGACGCTGTGGCCCAGACTATCTGGTATTCTTTCCATACCCAGATTTAAAAGAAATTCTTTTAACTTTTCAGGTTCTTTTTCTAAAATTCCAAGAGCATAGTAAAAAGCATTGTGAGTATTCCCCTGATTTATTTCTTCATTAAGCTTGTCATAGGTTTTTTGATTTATCTTTTCTTCTTTATAACCACCGTTATTTGCTTCAAGATTAATAAAGTGTCTTTCAGCTAGACCAAGCAGTACTACTCTGGCAATTTTCAACTCTGTCTGACGAGAAAAATAATTTTTTAAAGAAAACTCTCTTAAAAAGAGGCTCATTTTGACAAAGTGGAAAGAACCATAACGAAGACTGCATTCCATTAACATTAGTTCCAGTAAATCATTAATAAGTGAAGCAAGAGAAAAGTTTTCCTGTTGTTTTAATTCTTCTAGAAAAGATTCTACTTTGTCCAGGTCATGATCAATAATAGCTTTTTTCAATTGTGAAGACATTTTATAACCTCCAGTTTAAAGATTACAGATTTTAATTAATAAAAATAATATTTTAGAATTATTAAAGTCGAGTCAAATATGTCTAAATAAAATTATTCTGATAAATCTGATTAATAAATTTAACAAACTAATCTAATTTGAACCTTAAAATTTTGTCATCATTTTCGCGAGGACTACCTCTGCCGTCACGATTATTTGTCAAAAAGTATAAATAACCATCAGGTCCAACAACTGCAGTCCTAATTCTTCCATAGATAGAATCACCTCTGCCATCATTGAATAGATGTTCAATCTTTTTAACTGAATAATTATTATTTTCTATTTTCAAAGAGATTCTGACTAAGGATTGACTGCGCAGTGTTCCAAGATATAAATATCCCTGATAAAAGATCATACCAGAAGGAGGAACGGCATTTTCCCACATAATTAATGGGTTAGCATATTCACTGTTTTCAAAATATCCTATCTTATCCGGCCAGCCAAAGTTGCTGCCGGCTTCTACAACTTTAACTCTGTCCTTTGCCCTCAGACCATCTTCACCAGAAGGTCCGTGATCAGATATAAAAAGATCTCCTGTTTCCGGATGCCAGGCCAGTCCCTGAGGATTGCGGTGGCCAAGACTGTAAACAGGTGAATTATTAAATGGATTATCTTCAGGTATTTCACCTGTTGGAGTTAGACGCAGGATTTTTCCACCAAGATTATTTAAATCCTGGGCAATTTCTCTGTTAAAAGTATCTCCAGTTGTTATATAAAGCATATCATCAGGGCCAAAAGCTATTCTGCCTCCATCATGATAATTTCCAGCAGGTATTTGATCGATTATTATTTCTTCCTCTCCAGCCTGAGTACTTTGGTCTTTAAAGCGGGAAACTCTATTATACTGTTCACCTGAATCAGAAGTGTAGGTGTACATTAAATAGATATAGGGATGTTCTGAAAAATCAGGGTGATGGGCCATCCCCAGCAGTCCACCTTCACCTCTGGAAACAATATCTATCGTTAGATAACTTTCCGGTTGAAGTTCTCCCTCAATGACTTCAAGAACTCTTCCCCCTCTTTCTGTAACTAAAGCTCTATTGCTTTCTGGCAAAAAAACCAGCTCCCAAGGGACATTTAAATTCTGCTGCCAGGTTTCAACATTTATATTGTCTGGTGATTGAAGATATTCGTCATCTATATTTTGCGGAAACTCGCCTACTCTTATTTCTGCCTGAATTGAAAAAGTTAAAAGGATTAAAAAGAAAAGACTAAATATAAAGATCAATATTTTTCTCATAATTTATTTAATACCTCCCTTAACCTATAAACTAAGACTAATCTATAACTAATTATAACAGATATTTATTTAAATATTCAAAAACATTTACTGATAATTGTTTACCAGATGTTAATCTAAAATTTACAGTCTGGAAACTAAGAAATGATATTATGTAAATATGTAAATATTGTCTAGAGAGGTGATAAGTTTGAGATTAGATAAAGTGGGTCTGCTTTCAGAAAAAAATAATGGCTTTACTACATCTAAAAATGCAAAAACAAAAGTTCTGGTTAATATTTTTAATGAAAATAATATTCAGAGTATAGTTGTACTGGATAAATCTAAACCTATTGGTTTAGTAATGAGAGATAAATTATTTTATCGTTTGGGCAGCAGATTTGGTTATAACTTATATATGCAGAAGAGTATTATAGAAGTAATGGACTCCAACCCCTTAATTATAGACTATAATCAGAGTATTTTTGAGGTTTCAAAACTTGTTACAGAGAGATCTCAGGAAAATATTTATGATTCTGTAATAGTTACTCAAAATAATGATTATTATTCAACAATTTCAATTAAAGATTTATTAGTAGAAGTTTCTGAGTTAAAAGTTAAAGAAGCTCGAGATGCCAATCCTTTAACAGGACTTCCTGGTAACAATTCTATTAAAATGGAAATTGAAGAAGCGATAGATGAAGAAAAAAAGTTCTCTTTATTGTATATAGATCTGGACAATTTTAAAGCTTACAATGATAACTATGGCTATCAAAAAGGAGATGAAGTTCTTCAATTCACGGCAGAAGTATTAAAGAGATCGGCACTTAAAGTTTCAGAAAATGCATTTGTGGGTCATGTTGGTGGAGATGATTTTGTGGTAATTATTGAAACTAAAAATGATGAAAAGGTAGCAGATAAAATTATAGATTCTTTTGATAAAGGAATTAAAAAATATTTCAAACCGGAAGATTTAGAAAAAGGCCATTTTATTTGTTATAACCGTCAGCATGAGATAGTAAACTGTCCCTTAACTTCAGTTTCAATAGCTATTGTGACAAACGAATTTAAAAAAATAGAAAGCCATGTTGAAGTCAGTGACAGAGCAGCTGAACTCAAAAAAATTGTCAAAGAAAAACCTGGAAGTAATTACTTTAAAAATAGGAGGCAAAAAAAGAATAATGCAAAACATAAATTATGCAAAAAACTTAAAGTATGATTACAATTATGCAGGAATACTGAAAAAAATAATTAAAAATTCTGATCCAGAGACTTATAAACACAGTCAGAGATTAAAACGACCTGCTTTAAAACTGGCAGCAGCAATGGAACTTTCGCGTCCGGATATAAGAGATCTTTTGTTTTTAGCTGAACTGCATGATTTAGGTAAAAGCATTATAGATAAAGAAATTTTGAATAAAAACGGACCTCTTAATAATAAAGAGTGGATTAAAATTAAAGAACATCCAATGGTCGGATTTCAGATGGCCTATAATTCGCTAAATTTAATTAATGTTGCTGAAGGAATTTTAACCCATCACGAATGGTGGAATGGAAGTGGTTATCCTTTGGGAATAGAGGGAGAAGCAATACCTTTGATTGCCAGAATAATTGCTGTTGTAGATGCCTATGATGTAATGAAATATGGTAGGAATTATAGAGATGCAATGACAGATGCAGAGATTATTAATGAACTTAAGAAATCAGCTGGCAGTCAGTTTGATCCCCTGGTAGTAGAAAAGTTTATTGATTTAATTTGCTCTAGCTCTATGAGCTGATTTTTCTCTGAAACATAAATATAAATAGAGGAGATGATTAAGATTAATTTTAGGTGGCTAAAAAAAGACTTTAAATTAAACAAGTATATACATAGCATCAATTTCAAATTAATTGCTGTAGTAATTATTGTGGTAAGTATTTCTCTTTTTTCTCTCGGCTATATTATTAACTCTGAAATAACTAAGGGGTTAAAGGAAGAAACACATCAAAATAACTTAGATATTGTGGAATTAATAAAAAAAGAAAGCAGCAAATTTTTTCTTGGCTCAGAAAAATCACTCAGCAGGGTAGCAGAAGATTATGGACTGCGTTCAAATAATCAGGCTGAGCTGGTAGCAAAGCGTAAATTTAGAGAAGAGATGGAAAACTATGATTACTTTAGCACAATGTTTTATTTAGGAGCAGATGGAAGTTATACAGTTTTATCTGAAGGGGAAAGTATTGATTATAATTTTTCTCAAAAAGAAGAATGGCTCGCTAAGGCTAGAGAAAAAAAGGAAACTTTCTGGACAGCTACTCATTCTGATATCAGTGGAGATAGATTGACAATTACAGCTGTCAGACCTGTACGCGATTATTCTGATAATTTTATTGGAATTGTGGCAGCTAATATTTCTACAACAAACTTAAGTGAAATTATAAGCTGGCAGATCGGAGAAGCGGGGTTTGTTTATCTGACAGATAGCAGCGGAAAAGTTATAGCACATACTGATCAGGGATTATTAAAAAACAGGATTGATATGAGTGAGCACCTTAATATGGAAGAATTATTAGTAAGTAAAGAAATTAAGACAATTAATTATGAAAACGAAGAATTTCTTTTGTCATATGTTAAAATAGATAAAATAAATGGGGCATTGCTGGCCCAGGTTCCCAGTTCTCAGGCTTATAGTTTAATGAATAAGATTAGAAATACTGTTATTACTTCTGCATTTGTAATTCTGATAATGCTTGTGCTGCTTTTATTTGTTTTTATCCGTAAGACTTTAATTAAGCCGATTTTATTTCTTGAACAGGAATTGGATAAAGCTGAAAAAGGTAATTTTGAGCTTAAATTAGACCTAAACAGGCAGGATGAAATAGGTAAACTGTCCTCCGGTTTTCAAAATTTGTTAAGAAAAATTAGTCTAATATTAAAAAATGTTGAGCAGCTGTCAGAAGAATTATTAATTTCTTCTGACAGCATTAATTCTGCTACTTCAGAAATTATGCTTTCTACTCAGGAAAATCAGGAAGTATTTGTTCGGGTTAAAGAAGGAGCAGATATTCAGGAAAATAATATTGAAGAGATTCATCAAAAAACAATGCTGCTTGCTGAAGATATTAAAAAATTAAAAAATAATAATGATCTTTTAAGTGAAAGTTCAGTTTTAATGAATAAGAGTACTGAAGAAGGTAGAGAAAGTATAGAGGATGTAAAAAAGCAGATGCTGGTTATAAAAGAAAAAATAGAGATGGTTTCTGAAGATATTTCAGCTTTAATTTCTCTTTCAGATGATATTGATAATATTTTAGATGTGATTAATGGAATTTCTAAACAAACAAACCTGCTTGCTTTAAATGCTTCTATCGAGGCAGCCCGGGCAGGGCAGGCTGGGAGAGGTTTTTCAGTAGTTGCAGAAGAAATCAGAGAATTATCCGAAGAGTCAAGAGATTCAGCAGAAAGAATTTCTAAATTGATTAGAGAGATTAAATCTGAAACTCATAAAGCTGGAGAAAATATGGCAGCAGGTAAAGAGGAATTAAATACGGGGATTAAGACGGTTAGCAAAAATACCCAAAGCTATTTACAGATCAGAAAATCACTGGACAATGTAAATCAGGCGATAGATAAATCATATAATTCAGCGGAAGATGCTGATAAAAATATTAAAAACATTTTAAAAAACATGGGTAATATTTCTAAAATTTCGCAAGAGAATACTAACTTGTCGGCTAAAGCTCAGCTTCAAAGTAAAGACCAGTTAAAAGAAATTCAGGAAATTGATCAGCAGTCTGAAGGGCTGGTTCAGATAATTAATAGTTTAAAGAAATTAATCAAAAATATTAAAATGGGCAGTGAAATTAAATATTCAGATTAATTTTGCTCAAATTTTGATTTATTAAAATTTGTATTTTATAAAAGATCTGATCTCTGACTTTTACTTGATATAATCTTAAGGTTTGTTATAATAAATTATGGTAACTGGAGTAAATAGAAGCAATTTATTCTCTGAAAGAATAAATCTTTTCTAAACATAGTTCAACCTTATACAAAGTTAAAAATGCTCAAAAATGCTTAAAAAGATTAAAATTTTGAGGAGGTTTTTGCTTATGGAAAGAATTAGAACAATTTTTGCTTCATTAATTATTATAACACTGCTCATAGCTGGGATGGCTTTACTGCCGGAGGAGACACAGGCTCAGGATCAGACAGTAAAACTTGGTTATGTTAATTGGGCAGGAACAGTTGCGGAAACTCAGGTTGCTAAAGTGGTTTTAGAAGATATAATGGATTATAATGTTGAAACAACAATGGTGGGAGTGGGTCCGATTTATGCTGCTTTAGCTGAAGGTGATATCGATGCTTTTATGGGAGTCTGGCTCCCCCTGACTCACAAAAATTATGTTGAACGCTACCAGGAAGAAATTATTAAAACAGGACCTAACTATAAAGGTGCCAAAATTGGGCTTGTAGTTCCGGAATATGTTGACATTGATTCTGTAGAAGAGTTAAACAAGTATCGGGATAAATTTGATGGTAAAATAACCGGGATTGAACCTGGAGCAGGAGTGATGAAAGCTACCAGAGAGGCAATTAAAGAATATGATTTAGATTTTGAACTTCTAACCAGCAGTGGTCCGGCGATGGTAGGATCTTTAGAAAGTGCTATTAAAAAAGAAGAATGGATAGTTGTAACTGGTTGGAGACCTCATTATAAATTTGCTAAATTTGATCTAAAGTTTTTAGAAGATCCTGAGAATGTTTATGGATCTAAAGAAAATGTCTATACCTTCCATCATCCTCAGTTAGCCCAGAAGCACCCAGAAGTAGTAAGTTTCTTTCATGACTTTAGAATGACTACTGACGAAGTAGGTCAGGTTATGGCCTGGATTGAAGATGGAATGGAGAAGGAAGCAGCTGCAAAAAAATGGGTTGAAGAAAATAAAGAAAAAGCCAGAGGCTGGACCAATCCGGTTGTTGTTTCTGAATAACTTATATTCTTAATAAACCAATATAAACTAAAAATTTAGTTATTTAATTTAACACCCCTGCTTTTAATCGGCAGGGGTTTAATGATATTTAATTTAACAAGCAGATTAATTAAAATTGCAATTATGGTTCAGCAATTCTTTTAAAATATAGATTATTAATTACTATTGTATACCTGTATAAGGGGATTAAAGCTCCCATTGTAACTGGGCTACTTGACACCTTACAAAAAAAGGATTAAGATTAATACAAATTAACATAAAGCTAATGCGAATTGAGTAGAAAGGAGTGTGCTTTTATGTTAAAAGTAGAAAGTGCAGTAAAAGAGTTCAGTGGATTCAGGGCAGTAGACGAATGTTCTTTTGAAGTGGAAAAGAATACTATAACTGGACTAATTGGACCAAATGGAGCTGGTAAAACTACGATGTTTAATTTAATTGCTGGTTCTTTAAAACTGGATCAGGGAGAAGTATATTTTTCAGAGCAGAAAGTTAATAACTTTGCTCCCCACAAGATTGCTCGGCTTGGCCTAGCAAGAACCTTTCAGATTCCCAAAACTTTAAAGAAAATGACTGTTCTTGAGAATTTGATGCTTGTTCCTTCAGGCCAGAGTGGTGAGAATATCTGGAACAGCTGGTTTAGAGGAAGTAAAGTAGATAGTGAAGAAAAAGAAAATGAAGCTAAGGCTTATCAGACTCTTGAATTTCTGGAACTGGAGCATCTGTCTGATGAGATGGCTGTTAATCTATCGGGTGGCCAGAAAAAACTGCTTGAATTAGGCAGAGCTTTAATGGCAGAACCGGAACTGATTTTACTTGACGAACCTGGAGCTGGCGTTAACCCTACCTTATTGAATAAAATTGCTGAAAACATTATAAAATTAAAAGAAAGAGGAAAAACCATTCTTTTAATTGAACACAATATGGATCTGATTATGAATATTTGTGATCGAGTAATTGTAATGAATGATGGCAAGCATTTAGTTGAGGGGACACCTGCTGAAATTAAAACTAATCCGAAGGTGTTAGAAGCCTATTTGGGAGAGAAAACGGCTTAAGGAGTGGTCTTATTGTTAAGTATTAATGAAATTTATGCCGGTTATGGTGAGATAGAAATCATCCACGGTATTTCTCTGGAAGTAAATGAAGGAGAAATTGTTTCAATTGTTGGTCCAAATGGTTCTGGAAAGTCCACTCTGTTAAAATCCATTTTTTCTCTTGTTGATATTATGGGTGGCCAAATAAATTATCTGAATAGTGACCTAACAAAAATCACTACTGATCAAATGATTAAAAAAGGATTGTCGTTTGTACCGCAAACTGATAATGTTTTTCCTACCCTGACTGTAGAAGAAAATCTGGAACTGGGTGCCTATGTTTCAAAGAAAAAACTTCAAGCAAGGTTTGATTTGATTTATAATCTTTTTCCACCACTGGTAGAGAAAAGGAAGAAAAAAGCAGGAACTTTAAGTGGGGGACAGCGACAGATGGTGGCTTTTGGTCGGGCTTTAGTTATAGAACCGAAACTTTTGCTTCTGGATGAACCGACAGCAGGTCTGGCACCAATGTATATTGATCTTATTTTGGAAAAGGTAGAAGAGATAAACAAAACTGGTGTTTCGATTTTAATGGTGGAACAGAATGCGAAAAAAGCACTGGCGATGTCAGATAGAGGATATGTTCTGGCAGCAGGTGAAAAAAAATATGAGGATAGTGGGCGAGGCTTACTTGAGAATGAAGAAGTAGCGCAGCTCTTTTTGGGAGGATAAGTCTATGGTCGCACAGCTGTTTTTGAATGGAGTAATACTGGGGTCGATTATTGCCCTTGGTGCAATTGGATTGTCTTTGATTTATGGAATTTTAAAGTTTGGACATTTTGCCCATGGGGATTTAATGACTCTTGGAGCTTATTTTGCTTTTTTATTTAAGGTACAGCTAGCCCTACCTTTTTGGCTGGCTTTTGTTTTAGCTGCAGTTTTTACTGCAGGAACAGCAGTACTCTTAAATTTTATTTTATATAGACATCTAAGGAAAAGAGATTCTGTTATCGTAATGATTTCTTCTGTGGGAGCAGCTCTAATAATTAGAAATTTTGTTTTATTAGTCTGGGGACCTCAGAATAAATTTTACGAGAAGGCAATTCAGATGCCAATAATTATAGGTGATGGCTTATTGAGAATAAAACAAAATCAGATCATAATTTTAATTTTGGCCTTATCACTTGTCATTGCAGTCCATTTATTTTTAAGTAAAACAAAACTGGGCAAGGCAATGAGGGCTATGGCTGATAACATTGATTTAGCTTATGTTCATCACCCTCAACTACTTTATCAAGTAAATTGGCAATGAGGGCTATGGCTGATAACATTGATTTAGCTCAGATAACAGGAATTAATACGGAGAGAGTAATTATCTGGACCTGGGCAATGAGTGGAGTTCTTACAGCAGCAGCCGGGATTTTACTCGCTTTTGATACCCATTTGACACCGGTAATGGGCTGGAATTTATTACTCCCATTATTTGCAGCGGTTATCTTGGGTGGAATAGGAAGTCCATATGGAGCGATGTTTGGTGGCCTGGTGATTGGAATTTCTCAGGAAATGTCAACTTTGATTATTTCTGCAGCTTATAAACCTGCAGTTGCTTTTACAATTATGATTTTAATGTTAATAATCAGGCCTTCTGGTTTAATGGGAAAGAAGGTGTAAAAATATGACTTTGGCTGGTATTTTTTCATATCTTGTTTTCTTTTTAATCTTTGTCGGTATTTATGCAATAATGACCTTGGCCTTAAATATTCAGCGTGGTTTTGCCGGGCTTTTTAATATTGGAATTGCTGGATTTTGGGCAGTTGGTGCCTATACTTCGGCAATCATGACTAAAGCTCCATCTCCTGATCATCTTGGAGGCTTTGGGATGCCTTTTGTTATAGGCTTGCTGGCTGCTGGTATTGTAGCTTCCATACTGGCACTGGTGGTGGGGATCCCAACAATTCGTTTGCGAGAAGATTATCTTGGGATTGCAACCATTGGTATTGCTGAGATAATTAGGCTGGTAATTAAAAATGAGGCCTGGTTGAGTAATGGAGTTAGAGGTATCTCGGCTATTCCTAAACCGCTGGCCGGTGTTTTTGGTTCAAATTACAATTTGTTTTTTCTTTTGATTGTGATTATAGTCATTGCTATTTTTTATTATTTAAGTGAAAAAGGAATAAATTCTCCCTGGGGCAGAGTTTTACGAGCAATTAGAGAAGACGAAGAAGTAGTTAAAGCTGCCGGGAAGAATGTGGTTCGTTATCGAATGGAAGCTTTTATTTTAGGTGCTTTTATGATGGGAGTTGGAGGCGCACTTTATGCTCACTTTACTTCCTTTATTTCACCGGAGGCCTTTAGACCGATGCAGGCTACATTTTTAGTCTGGATAATGCTGATCATTGGTGGCAGTGCCAATAACTTTGGTTCTATTATTGGAGCTTTTTTAACCTGGGGAATCTGGACCGGAACTGAATTTTTAACAGGAATGCTTCCGGCTGCTTATACAACTCAGGCCGCTGCTGTTAGAGTGATTTTGATTGGTATCTTTTTAGAAGTTATACTTTTGAGTCGGCCACAGGGGTTATTTGGTGAAAAGAAATATAGCAGTAAATCAACTGCTAATAGCAAATAAATTAGTTAATAATTTTACTCTTAATTGAGTATTTTAAATATGAGTAGCGAGAAAATGAGGAGGAAAAATAATGTTTAAAAAGAAAATATTTATCACAATGCTGGTTATGTTGTTTCTGTCACTGACTGTTAGTGGTGTTTTTGCTCAGGAGACTGTTAAAATTGGTACTTTAATGCCGCTTACAGGTGGACTTGCTTCCTATGGTCAGTTTACCCGGAACGGGACTCTGCTGGCCCAAAAAATTATTAATGAGCAGGGGGGACTGCTGGGTGGAAAAGAACTGGAACTTGTCAATGTTGACACTCAAACTAACCCTCAGGCTGGTGTTGATGGAGCCCAGAAATTGGTGTCTGTAAATGGAATTAATGCAATTGTAGGAGCCTTATCAAGTGGTGTTACAATACCAGTTGCTGAGAGTGTTGCAGTTCCTGGTGAGACAGTTTTGATTTCACCATCTTCTACTTCCCCGGTACTGACTACTTTAGAGGATAACGGCTATGTATTTAGAACAGTACCTTCAGATAGTTTACAGGGAGTAGTTGCAGGAAACCTGGCAGCAGATTTAAACAATGATAAGCTGGCGATAATCTATGTTAATAATGATTATGGTCAGGGTTTAAATGATGCAGTAATCGAACAGTTTGAAAAAAGAGGAGGAGAAGTGACTGCCTCTATTGCTTTTGAACCAAATAAAGTATCATATAGAAGTGAACTGATGGAGGCTGCTTCCGAAAATCCTGATGCATTATTACTAATTGCTTATACTGATGATGGTGGAATTACAATTATCAGACAGGCTCTAGAAAATGGTTATTTTAATAAATTTATTTTTACTGATGGACTTAAAGCTCCCGAAATTACTGAAGGTGTGGAACAGTATTTAGAAGGAATGTATGGTACCGCACCAACTTCTATGCCTGGTGGAAACGGGCCGGAATTATTTACTGAACTTTACGAAGAAGAGTTTGGTGAGATTCCACCTAAACCCTATATTGATACCAGTTTTGATGCTACCTTTGTTCTGGCTTTAGCTATTGAAAAAGCCGGTAGTACAGAAGGTCCAGCCATTAGAGATGCGATTAATGAAGTCTTGGCGGAAGATGGAATGGTAGTCAATATTAATGAATGGAACAAGGCTAAAGATCTAATTGCAGCTGGAGAGAAAATACGCTATGAAGGAGCATCTGGTCCGGTTATCTTTAATGACGTAGGAGACAGTATGGGAGCAATCGGTATCTGGAAGATCGAAGATGGAGATATTGTTAATGAGAGTGTAGAAATACAATAAGTTAATGTTCTTTCTGAATAATAAGACATTTTAATCCCGCTTGACTTTAAAAATTCCATCTGTTAAGATTGAGTTGTAAAGTCAAAAATTAAATTTGTACCTCATATAATAGTGGGAATATGGCCCACAAGTCTCTACCGGACACCGTAAATTGTTCGACTATGAGGGAAGTGTACCTAGGTTTCCGCAGTATTAGAGGGATAATTTATAGTCTAATTTATTCTGTTTAGGATTTATTCTAAATATACTGGCTGGTCCGAGCGGTACAGGTATGGATATATCACACCGAAGGGATAAAAGCCCAGGCGGGGAGGTTCTACTCATTGAATGTAGAGTCTTCCTACCTGGGCTATTTTTATTATATAGGAAATTATGCTTTTGCAGGAATGTGGATAACTTTGTAGAAGGATAAAAATATTATGAGCCCAAAACAAAGAAGAAATCATATTAAAGTTAAAACAATATTGAATGATCACTGGGAAGAGTTTAAGATAGAACATCTTCCAGGTAGAGTGCCTGCTGATATGTTAAATCATGTAATTGACCAGGTAGAAAAATCAATGGAATGTGGTAAACCAGAAAATGGTTATGCTAAATATAAATGCCTGGACTGTGGTGAAGAGCATATTGTCAGCTTCAGCTGTAAAAGTAGGTTCTGCTCCAGATGTGGTAAAGTCTATGTAGATAAATGGGTAGA
>NZ_FTNC01000015.1 GCF_900156285.1 Halanaerobium kushneri | reverse complement strand
CTTTCACCCACTGGGTGAAAACAATATTTTAATAGATTATTGATATACTGGGCCTGACAATTTATTTCGTGGTTGCTATGAATAATTCAGGTTAAAACATCTCTAATAGTTCCTCCAGCAACTGCAGTGGTTATTCCAAAAATAGCAATACCATAATAATCCATCTCCTTTTCTATAGCACGAAGAGCTCCCGACATTGCAAAAGCTATAGTTCCTATAATATCAACAATCGAAATAAATTCCATTTTAACCTCCTGATTTATTTTTTATAATTTATTTATTTTTAGCTTTTAGAAGACATTTATAGTTTATAAATATAATAAAATATAAACACTTCTCATTCAAGTAAATAATAACATTTAACCTTTTAAAAAATCGATATAAAAAATATCATATTTGTTAAAAACTTTAGATTATAACCAAAAAAATAATCTATCAAGCGGTTATTTTATAACAGTTTAGAATAAATTTTAAGATCTATTCTACAATGTTAAATGAGGTGTGCTCGTATCGAGTACACCTCATAACTTAATAATTTTAAACATATAACAATTCATTCAGTTAGAGTTTTCCTCACTTATAGATATGTGAAGAGGTTTTTAATACTTATAAACTGCACTACTCAAATAGCTCAACAAAAAAAACCCTGTCACTATTAGTCTACAGGGAAAAATACACATAGTTTAGCTTTGACTGATTAAAGAAATTATTTCTTTTCTTCTTTCTTTTCAATTTCTTTCTTCTCAGGTTTTTTCTTACCTACTTTTTTCTTATCTTTCATTTTTCAGCACCTCCCTGATATTTTACCTTATTATTTGAGTCTAAACTTATTATATTACATAAAACTCGAAATAATATCTAATTATTAGATACTCCTGAAGAAAATATTATACAAAATATAACCTCCAGAAAAGCTCCATTATTTACTGAACAAAATGAAGTTTCTCTGAGGGTAAATCATCTTTAAGTGAGATGCTATTTTTATACGATTTTCCACCGTGATTTCACCGCAGTGAGCTTCAGCCACCATTAAATACCGCAGTAAAATATACAGTATTTTACAACTATATTTGATATTTTCAACACAAGATTGCTATTATGGCAGGGATAATAGAGAATACTACAAATATAAGGAACTTTGCAAAACTCTCTGAAGCCTTGAACCTAGGTTCGACTTCTACAGGGGCATTATTTGTTTTTAAAACCATTTAATTAAAATTATTAACCCTGTGTATGATAACCGCCATCCACATGAAGAATCTCTCCGGTTACCATGCTGGACAGATCACTGAGCAGATAAAGAGCACTTGCAGCAACTTCTTTCTGCTCGACCAATCTTCCCATAGGAGACCTATCTTTGAAGTTTTTCATCAAAGTTCTAAAATCAGAAATACCGCTGGCAGCTCTGGTTAAAATTGGCCCTGGCGAAAGGGCATTAACTCTAATATTGTCCCGACCTAGATCTGCAGCCAGGTATTTAACTGAAGATTCCAGTGCAGCCTTGGCAACTCCCATAACATTATAATTAGGAATCACCTTTTCTCCTCCATAGTATGTTAGGGTAACTGCTGCTCCTCCTTTTTCTTTCATAAAAGGATAAGCCAGCTGAAGAGCTTTAACATAAGAGTAAACACTTATTTCCATACTGCGCAGAAAACTACTGCGGTCAGTATCCATATATTTCCCTTTTAAATCTTTTTTGTTGGGACCACCGGCAATTGCATGGACAATAAAATCAAATTCTCCTCCAAATTCTTCTCCAATCTTATTAAAAATTTCCTCAAATTCCTGGTCATCTGTGATATCTAAACTGTGATAGCTTTTGGCTCCAATTTCTTTAAATAAAGGAATAACCTTTTCTCCAATTTTTTCATTCTGATAGGTAAAAATAAGTTCTGCTCCCTCTGACTTTAATCTCTCTGCAGTCTCCCAAGCGATAGATTTATTATTTGCTACACCCATAATTATTCCTTTTTTTCCTGACATTAATCCAGCCATGATAATTACCTCCCGCAATAAATTAATTTGGTTTTAGATGAAATGAATATTTTTTTATAAATAAAATTTTATTATTTCATATTTAATATAATTCTTCCAAAATAAAAGTATACCTTCAATTTAAAATTGTTATTTAAGATTAAAATATAAAAAAACCTATAAGAAGTTATCTTAAACTTCCTATAGGTGATAATCCTTAATTTATAATATTTTTTACTAGTAAACTAAAATATTCTTTTATAACCCCAATTACAATTATCAATTTTTATAAAGGTATTTAAATTTAAGAACGAACTTTAATAACAATTTTTCCTCTTGCATGGTGGGTTTCACTCAACTCATGTGCATCTTTTAATCCCTGTTCTGAAAATGGGAAAACCGTCCCGACAACAGGTTTTAAATTATTGTCATCAATCATTTCTGCCAGAACTGAAAGTTCTTCTCCATCAGGTATTAACCAGTGAAATTTAGCTTCAATTCCAAGCTGAGCTGCTTTTTCCTGGTCAGGTTCTTCAACAATTGAAACCAGCTTACCACCCTTTTTAAGAATATCAAAGCTTTTATCCTGGACTTCTCCTCCGAGAGTATCAATAACAAGATCATAATCTTCCAGCACCTGAGAAAAGTCATCTTCTGTATAATCAATTACCTCATCGACTCCCAGAGATTTTAAAAATTCTATATTTTTGCTGCTTGCTGTAGTTGCAACATATGCCCCCATATTTTTTGCTATTTGAACAGCAAAGCTACCAACGCCACCAGCACCAGCATGAATCAATACTCTATCTCCCGAATCCAACTTGCCTACATCTACAAGAGTCTGATATGCAATTAACCCAGCAAGTGGAACTGCAGCTGCCTCCTTAAAATCAATGTTTTCTGGCATTTTGGCAACCAGATTCTCTTTAGCTGTAGTATATTCAGCATAGGTACCACGATTTGTAAGTTCAGGTCGAACAAAAACTCGATCACCTTTATTAAGAGACTCTACCTCTTTTCCAAGTTTTTTAACTATCCCACTTGCATCCCAACCTAAGACAATAGGAAATTCTAATGACAATTTTTCTTTTAGATAGCCATATCTTAACTTCCAATCAATAGGATTAACTGCTGCAGCATGAATTTCAATTAATACTTCATCAGACTCTGGCTCTGGCTTAGCTATTTCTTCCTCTTCTAATTCTTCTTTATCTCCATACTGATCAATAACAATTGCTTTCATAATTAACACCTTCTTTTAATTATTTTAATTCCAGATTTATATAATTTTTATCTGATAATGATTATCATTACAATTTAATATAACATATCTGAAATTAAATATCAAAATTTAGAACTATACCTAATTTATCTATTAATAGTTCATATAAAAGTGAGAAGACATTTCAGGGAATATAATATTTATCAAATCTTTATATTCCTGAATAACCTGACAATCAGGTAAAAAACTATTAATCTCATTCATTGTTTTTTCTCCTAAAAATAATTTAAGAGCTACATCTATTAAAGATAAAATCCCAACATATTTATTATTTGTTTCATCATAGGCATAAAAATATATATTTTTATTTCGATTTGAGGATTTATAAAAAAGGTCATCTGCTAATTCCTTTACTTCACCATCAAATACATCATCTACTAGCTTTTTTAAATTTTCAAACTCATCTACTGTACTGGCAATTGAATATTTAATATTTCCCATTGCTCATTATACCTCCTCAGCTTTCTTTGTCACCACAGCTATTGTCTCTGATTCTTTAGAATATTTTTCTCCTGTTATATCAGAATAGTAACTGTGGTCTTTAAATCTAAATTTATTTAATAAATTACTTATACTTTCTTTAGTATAGAAATGATTATAAAGCCTATAAATTTTAATTTCTTCAGCTTCAGTCACTACAAAAGTCTGATCTAAAAATGTATCAGCTTCTGCATAAAAAAAGCTTTCTGTTAGAGCAAGATATGGATTCTCACTCCAGAATCCATTTTCTTTTATTTCCCAACTTCTTCCTAAATCATCTTTATTTCTGTTTTTATCAGTAAATATATCAAAAATGAATGTTCCCCCTGGTTTTAAAGCTTTATAAATCTTAGCCAGTAAAATATCTCTTTCCTCATTAGTAAGTGCACCAAAGTCACAAAAGATAAGTATAATAACATCAAATTCAGATTCAAAGTCAATTTTTAAATAATTTTGATAGATATATTTTATATCCAAATTCTCTTCTCTAGCTTTCTTTTTAGCATAATTTATTGAGCGCCTGGAATAATCTATTCCAGTTATAGAATAGCCAAGTTCTGCTAAACGAGAAGCATATAATCCAGGGCCACAGCCAAGATCAAGAATTTTAAGATCTTTATTTATAAAAACTTCGTTATTGAGCCACTGCACAGACTTATTTATAATAGAAATTTTCCTGCTTGCTGCATTCCACTCAGGATTGAGATGAGCTTCAAGCATTTTTTTAGAAATATGGGGGTCATCCCAGAATAAATTCTCACTCCTCTCAAATAATTTTGGCTTCTGTGATAACTTTAAAAGTTTACTAATCTCCATTTAACAACACCTTTCTTTAAATTAATCATTAAGTTCTTTATTATAAAATACTATTTCATTTATACTCTTTTTTATGCGGGCTTCTTTCTTATCTTCTGGATAACCAAAAGCAATAATCTCTGCTGGAATAAAATTCCTGGGTAATCCAAGTAATTTAGAAAGCTCATCCACTTTAAAATAAGAAATCCAGGTAGACCCTATACCATGTTCTAATGCTGCCAGTACCATATGCGTTCCGGCTATTTTACTTTGGTGTTCCTCTTGATTCAGTTTAGAATAGAGCTCTCTTTCCATCTTTTCAATTTCAGCTTCTAATTCAGGAAATCTTGCCTTTTGAATATCCCTGCCCCCGCGTTCATCTCCTACTACATCAGCACATAAAACAATTAATAGATATGCTTCTGCTATCCAGTCCTGGTTATAAGCTATTTCAGAGATTCTTTTTATTAAGTTTTTATCATTAATAACTCCAAACTTCCAGGGTTGTTCATTTCCTCCTGACGGAGATAATCTTCCCGCCTCGAGTATATAATCAATGATTTCTTTTGAAATAACTTTTTTTGAAAAGTTACGTACACTGGATCTCTTTTTCAACAATTCTAATAACATCATATATCTACTCCCTTTTAACTATCCTTAGGAGATAGATCACTCATAAAAATCATCCCCACTTTTAATGCCAGCCAGACAGCTATTTTTTTAAATATGCTTATTCTTGTTTCATAATAATATTCATCTTTATCCTTATAATATTCATAATCAGCTGGAAGATAATCTTTTACTGAAGAACTTACATTCTTAAAAAATTTGAAGCGGAAATATTTATTAAAACCCGGCACTTCTCTTCTTCCATTTAATATTGAACTATAAAAATTTTTTGCTGCTTTATTTACAGTTTTTTCTTGTTTAGCTTCTGCCTTATCAGCTAGCTCCCAGGGGGGGAGTCATATAAGTTATTTCATCAACTATTTTCGGTCCAACTCCAAAAGTGTTGCGCATTGCCTCTATAGTTTCCTTCATACCTGCTCCTCCAGAATTGGCGATCAGCATTAATTTTTGATCAAAAAATTGTGGACGATGATTACAGTAAGCAAAACGATCAATGAAATTTTTCATCAACCAGCTTACATTATAAACATATCCTGGTGAACTTAAGATCACTCCATCTGCATTTTCAATTTTTTCTTTAATCTCTGCCATATCATCTTCTATCGGGCAGAACTTACTTCCTTTTGCAACACATAAAAAACAACCACGACACAATTCTAAATTGGCTTTTTTAAGAAATAAATATTCAAAATCTATGTCGCCAAGTCTTTTCATTTCTTTCTCCACTTTTTCAACAACCTTATACCCCTGCCCCTTAACTTTGGGGCTTCCAATTACAGCCAGTATTTTCATCTCAGAATTCTCCTTTTTCTTATTTATTTATTCTTTCTTTACCAAAATATTATCAAGAACCTTATCCATCAAATCATCTCTCTCCTGATCATCATAAAAATCCATTCCAGTCACTTTCTTAAATATCTCAGCCCGCAAAAATATATGCTGAACTGTTGCTAACTGCTGTTCTGCTAAAATTTTAAGATCCAGCTCATCTTTTTCACTTCCATAAACTTCTTTTAACTGAGCAAAAATAGAATGTAGGAGTTGACTGCTGTTATCACTTTCATCTCCTCTATTTAAATCATTTAAAATAGATACTCTAGCTATTCCTGGATTCTTAGCTAAAAATTTTGCAGCCTGTTTTAACCTCATTCTAACTTTTTTTTCAGGAGTAAAATCTCTATCCTGATACTGCTCACCTGCATTAGTTATAATATTACTAATATAAGATTCTACCGCTTTATTGATTAAATTAACCTTAGTCTGAAAATGATAGTTTATCATACTAGTTGCTACTCCAGCTTCTTTTGCAATACGACGAATTGTTATTTTACTGACATCTTTCTTTTCTTTAATTAAATCAATAGTAACATCGATTATTTTATTTTTTGTATCTGAATCCTCTCTTTTCATAATCATTCCTCCAGAATAAAATATTGTTTGAATCACCGTTTAGAACGTTGTTCGATTTATGATATTATACTCCCTTATTTTTAATATGTCAAGAGAAAAATAAAAGAAATAAAAAAAGAGCTTCCAGCAAATCTAAATTAATAGACTTTCTAGAAAGCTCAGTTTGCTCAAACATTTAGTTTTTTTCAAATAATTCGCCTGCAATCTCATTAAATAATTTTCTTCTATAATCGAAAAATAATTTGACTGCTCTATCACCTATCCAATCCTCCAAAATATTATTTGGTAAAAATGGATCCTCAGTCACAATAGAATAGAATTCCCAGCCTGTATAGCCAAGTAGAGGAAGCAGTTCTTTAGTTTTAAGTTCTTTATCTTTTATTATTTCATTATTTTCATCTATCATAGATATTAATTTATTATACTCTTCTTTTAATTTCTTTAAATTAAATTCTTTTTTTAAAAATTTGCTGATATCTATTTTCGTATTTATTTCACCATTAATATTTAAATATTCTACTTCTTTTTCATTTAAAATTAAATCCATTTGATTTCCCATATTATAAGGAGAAACCCAGACATTTAACTCAATCTCTGCATAGCCCATCTCAGTTAAAATTTCAATTAAATCTGTATTTTCTACTTCACTCTTTTTAAAATCTTTGAAAATATATAAATTCCAGTTAAAATCCCAATTATTACTCTTTCTCTTTTTATATTTTAACTGAAAATTTTTCAATCCTCTTCTAAAGATATCAATATATTCATTGCCATCTTCATCCAGCACATAATAAATATCATTATCCTTCTTCACTTTTTTTATTACTTTTGATCTTGACATTCTAGATAAACCCATTCTTATTGAACTTTCACTTTTACCAAAGACTTTTAAATAACTAATTAAATCTCCCTGTTCAATCATAGCTGATCTATCTTTATATTCCTGCAGTAAATTAAAAATAAATAAGACAATCCCAGTAACACTATCTTTATTTCTTATAGTAATCCCCATCATAACCCCCCTACAATTATTTTATTTTTAAACCTTGCTTAATACTTTCTAAATAAATTCAATAAATCTAATTCAGCAATTGGACCAGCAATCATTTTATAAAATTCTTCAACTTTATCAATGTTTTTTCATATGCTGATCATATTTTCTGCTGTTAAAAAATCATCCATTTTTTCTTGTCTTTGAATATTATCCATTTTGCATCTCCTAACTATTAAAAGTTACCTTTATTAATTTTATCATACTAATAAATGATTTTTAAAGTTAAAATATTAGCTAAATGTGCTCTAATATATTTAGGAAGTATTACAAAGACCAATATTCTATCTGAAGTTTAAATGAATTTCATCTGGAAAACTTAACAAATAATATTATGAAATAAACTGTAATTTATATTCTTAAATCATCTCCTGCTTTTAATGTTTTTAACTCTGCATTTAAATTCTTCTTAAAATAGTTTAAGGCATAATCACAGGAATCATGTCCAGACAAAAACACCTTTTCTGGTTCAACCTTATTGATGGTATCTATAGTTTTTTTCAAATCAGATTCGCTTAAACTTTCCCAGGGTGGTTTTCCTGTTCCAAATATTCGCTGTAATTCAAAACCAAAACTATTTCCTCTGCCTTCTGTTAAAGGAAAATGCAGTCCTCCACCTATTGCATATATGGGTTGATCACTAATCTTTTTGACCATATCCAGTATTAGCTCTATAGTAGGATGTCCACAACCTGTAAATATAGCGAGTCCTTTATCTTTTATATTAATTATTAAGGCCTGTTCTTCAGTATAACCTAAGAAAAAGAGACTTCTTGCAAGAGGACCAGTAGTTGCTATACCAGCATTTAGAAGCTCTGGTTTTTCAATAATTACTGGATTCAAATTATCTACTTCAGCAGTATCTGGAAGGTAACAATTAATTTTACTATCCGGCAGCAGCACTTCAGGAACTTTAACAGTTTTTTCTCTAGCTGCTTTTAGTCCTCCCATGTGATCTTTATGCAAGTGAGACACTATTAATGCCTTAATCTGATTTAAATCAAAATCAAAGATTTCAGCATTACTTACTAATACATCATTTTCTCCACCATGTCCAATATCAAATAACATAGAACCATATTCAGTGCTGAAAAGATAGGAAACTCCAGCATCTCCTGAAAAGTCTTTTTTAGTTTTCCATTCAACCAACACCTTTATTTTAAGTGATTCTACTTCAGGTAATTCAATCGATTCTGCCTTTTTAATTCTTTGGGCATTTAATTTATCTGCTCTAATTTTATTATTCTTGTAATAACTATTTTTCTTAATTAGAAAAGGTATTAATAAAGGTGAAGTCACAGCTAAAAAAGGCCACAACATAGGGGATATTCTAGTTTTCATTAATATTACCTCCAATAATTTAAAATACTAATAAAAAAATTTTATAGTTTATTGTCAAAATAATTGTAATAACCAAAATCAACAAACCAGTGAATAGCTACACTAATTCCCATTCCTAATACTGGCCAGTAAAACCAATAGAAACCAGGTGAAGTTAACATATCAACTGTAAATGTAATTAGACATACCATTAAATAAGCAAATAAATGTATAAACAGTCCTTTTCTTTTTTCTTCGATCCCTTTACTCATTATTATTCCTCCTCCTCAAATTTATAACATTAATTTATATAATTTAATTATATGTTATAACATTATATTTGTCAATATTTTTTTATGTTATATTTATTTCAAAAAATAAATACCCCCAGAAAAACCATTATCTACTAAACAAATGAAGTTTCTCTGAGGGTAAATCATCTCCAATTGAGATGCTAATTTTATTTAATTTTCCATCGCGATTTAACTAATTAAAAATTTTTAGATATTAACTCCAAATCTCTGCAGTATAAATACCATGCCAAAATATACAGCAACCATAATCACTGTTGAAATAGCCAGTGAGAGATAAAAATTTAATTCAGACTTTAATAATACTGGCAGAACAATAAAAAAAGATAAAGATGGTATAACCATCCAGAAAACACTTTTTGACAGCTGAGCCACCTGCTTCTTACTTTGAGTATCTATATAGAGCCAGATGATTCCTAAGTAAGAAACTAATGGAAGTGAAGCTAAAATTGCTCCAAACAGAGAACTTCTTTTGGATATTTCTGAGACAGCAACAATTATAATCGCAGAAATTAACGTCTTAAATATTAAATATGTCATGAATATCTACTCCTCAATATCAAAGCTGATTCCTTACAATGACTGGCATCTTAATAAATTTCAAAAATAATTTGTGTTTTACTACTTTAACTTAAATTTGATAACTTACTCTTGTTTTTATATACCTTAGGGCAAGATCACAGAAATCATGTTCAGAAAATAATACTTTTTTTTATTTTATCACAGCTCCCACTCTAAATTAAAGTCAATAACTTTTCTGAAGGTTTTTAGCTTTACTTTAAATTCTCATATATTTAATTTTACAGATTTTGATTTTAAAACAATTTTTAATCAACAACTATTTTTATAGAATTACCGGCAGGATCTTCTGTAAATATATTATTTCCCTTTTCTACAACTTTATATCCTAATTTTTTTAAATTTTTAATACTTTCATTTCTTGATTTTTCACCCGGAAACTTTATTGTGTAATATTCCATTCCTGCTGAGTTTTCTGGTAAAGGATCTGCACCAACACCATTCCAGGTATTTAACCCAATATGATGATGATATCCACCTGTCGATAAGAATAAAGCAGATCCACCCATTTTTTGTATAATATCAAAGCCCAAAGCTTTAACATAAAATTGTTCCGCTTCTGCCAGGTCATTAACATGAAGGTGAATATGTCCTATTTTAGTTTCTTTAGGCATTCCTGTCCATTTATTATCACCAATTTCAGCCAGCAAACTCATATAATCAAGAGGATCAGTTACCATTTCTATCTTTTCGTTTCTTCTCCTCCAATCACTACTGTCAAAATCAGAATAAACTTCAATTCCATTATCATCTGGATCCTTAAGATATATTGCTTCACTTACACCATGATCTGCTCCACCTGTTATGGGATAATTATTTTCATCTAAATTTTTTAGAAACAATCCCAGCTGAAATCTATCCGGCAGTAAAATTGCAAAATGATATAATCCGGTTTTCCTGGAAATTTTTTTTATTATATCTTCAGAATAAATTAGAGTTACTATAGGAGTTAAACCATCTGCTGTTAATATAGCTTTTTCTTCTTGTACTTCTAAAATATCAAAACCCATAACATTCTTATAAAAGTCTAGAGATTTATTCAGGTCTTTAACTCTTAATACAATTTCTCCTACATATCTATTTGGTTTGTCATGAAATTTCTTCATATTATTGTTTCCTTTCTATAATTTTAAAATTATTTATTAATAAATTTTAATTTAATAATATTATTTGTTCTAATTTGATTATAAATTGCAATAAAATTTATTAATAGTAATTATAAAACAAAATTTTTCTACTATTCCCCACAAATTTCAATAAAAAAAGCTATTTAAATTCTAAGTTAATTCTATGTTAACTTTTGAAAAATAACTATAAAAATCTTGACTTTATTTAAAAATAAAAATATAATATTAATATGATTAAAATCGAATATTCAAATATAGGGAGGATCAAAAGTGGATATTATTGAAATTTTAAAAGCTCTGGCCCATGAGAATAGAATTAGAATTTTAAATCTTTTAGCCAAGAGTGAGCTCTGTGTCTGCGAATTAGAAAATCTTATGCAGGTAAATCAATCCAATGCCTCCAGACATCTGGCCAAATTAAAGCAGGTTAATTTAATTAAGGGCCAAAAAAATGCTCAGTGGATATATTATCACCTAAATGATGATCTGCTGGCTGAACATGATTTTATTAAGCTATTAATTGAAGAAGAACTGCTTAATTATAAAGATGCCAGAGAAGATTTAAAAAGGCTGGAAAAATACAAATCCAGTTCTTTAAGCTGTGAGACACTTCCAGACAGCGATATTTTTCAAAATAATAATTAAAGGGGAGAGAAACTAAATGAAGTATAAAGTAGCTTTTGTTTGTGTTGGTAATTCCTGCCGCAGTCAGATGGCAGAAGGTTTCGCAAGAGAATATGCCGGTGATATCCTGGATGTTTATAGTGCAGGTACAAATCCATCTTCAGAAGTAAAGCCAAATGCTGTTAAGGCAATGGATGAAGTTGGTATAGATATCAGTGATCATTATCCAAAATTACTGGAAGAAATCCCATCTGAACTTGATATTGTAATTACAATGGGCTGTGGGGTCGAATGTCCTAATGTACCGTGTAAATTCAGGGAAGACTGGGGATTAGATGATCCTGATGGTCACCCAATGGATTTCTTTAGAGAGACAAGAGAAATTATTGATCAAAAAGTTAAAGATTTAATTGAAAAAGTAAAAAATGATGAAATATAATACAGCTGTTTAAGCCATGCTCTAATTTAAAACTAGCTTAATCATATTATATTTTAATTCATATAAAAGCAAAATATTATAAAATAAGCAGAATAGCAGTTTTGATTCTTCAGACTGCTGTTCTATATTTTTAAAGTTTTATATGAGTAAAATCGAATCTAATGATATAAAGAAGGAGAAATAACTATGAGTGATAATTTAAAAAATATAAACGAAAAAGATGCAAGTGAAGCTACAAATAATGATAATTCTTTAAGTGTCTTCGAAAAATATTTGAGCGTCTGGGTAGGACTCTGCATTATTATTGGAGTTGCAGTTGGAAGGTTATGGCCTGCCTTTCCTAATACTTTAAGCAATTTTGAATATACTCAAGTATCTATTCCAGTTGCTATTTTAATCTGGTTTATGATCTATCCAATGATGGTTCAGATTGATTTTAGTTCAATTTTTGAGGCGGGTAAAAAGCCAAAAGGCTTAACTGTAACTTTAGTCAGCAACTGGCTGATCAAACCATTTACAATGTATTTTTTCTCCTGGTTTTTTCTACAGATAATATTTAAAAATTTTATTCCGGCCGGACTGGCTCAGGAATATGTTGCTGGTGCCATTTTGCTTGGAGCAGCTCCCTGTACGGCAATGGTTTTTGTCTGGAGCTACCTTACTGATGGGGATCCAGCTTATACCTTAATTCAGGTTTCAATAAATGATTTAGTCCTTGTCTTTGCCTATGCTCCTTTAGTCATGTTTCTTTTAGGATTAAATGAACTTACAGTACCCTGGAATACTATTTTATTATCAGTAATCCTGTATATTGTCGTGCCTTTAAGTGCCGGTTATGTATCTCGTAAATATCTAATTAAAAATAAAGGTAGAGAGTGGTTTGAAAATGTTTTTCTGAAAAATTTAAGTGAATTAACAATCGTTGGCCTACTTTTAACCTTAATTATACTCTTCTCTTTTCAGGGAGATGTTATTTTGAATAATCCCTTCCATATTCTCTTAATTGCAGTACCGCTGACTATTCAAACCTTCTTTATCTTTTTTATTGCTTATGGATGGTCTAAGATCTGGAAGATTAAACATTCTGTAGCTGCTCCTGCAGGTATGATCGGAGCCAGCAATTTTTTCGAACTGGCTGTAGCTACTGCTATTTCAGTTTTTGGTCTGCAGTCCGGGGCAGCACTTGCAACAGTTGTTGGAGTTTTAGTTGAGGTTCCAGTGATGTTAACTCTGGTTAAAATAGCAAATAAAACTAAAAAATATTTTTAGTTATTCGAAATTAAATAAACAAAATATGGAGCTCCAATTACTGCTACCATAATTCCTGCGGCTATACCTTCTGGTTGAAATATATTTCTCCCAACTGTATCTGCAGCAAGTAGAAGCCAGCCTCCAGTTAAAACAGCTACTGGAATAAAGAGCTGGTTTCTTTTTCCTATCAAAGTCTTGGCAATATGGGGAGCCATTAGACCAATAAATGCAATTCCACCACTCACTGATACTGCTGCTGCAGCAAGACCTACAGCTATCAACAGTAAAATCCCCTGCTCTTTTTTTACCTTCATCCCTACGCCAACTGAAACTTCATTTCCTAATGCAAGAATATTTAAGCTGTTGGCTTTGTAAAATGCAGATGGCAGTAAAATTAAAATCCAGGGCAGCAGTGCCAGTACAAATGGCCAGTCTGTTCCCCAAATATCACCAGCAAGCCAGCGAGAAATAAATTCTACTTTTGCTCTATCTGCAGAAGAAATTAAAACCATCATCGCACCGGATAATGCTGTGGAAAAACCAACCCCAACTAAGATGAGTTTAACAGGCTTTAAACCTGTTTTACTGCTGTAAGAAAAAAGATAAATTAAAATAGCGGTTACTAATGCTCCTGCAAATGCTGCTAAAGGAAGTAAAAAAATAAATTTTCCTGCTTCTACTGGAAAATAAAGAAAAAATAAAGCAACTGCAAAACCAGCTCCAGAGTTAATTCCAATTATACCCGGATCAGCCAGATCATTTCGTGTCAGTTCCTGTAGTATTGAACCAGAAAGAGCAAGTGCCATCCCCGCCAGAATTGTAATTATAAGCCTGGGAAGGCGAATAGAAAACAAAATAAAATTTTCATTAAAATTACCCTCCCCCATTAGAACTGGTAATATTCTATCAAGTGATAAGATAGAATTTCCTAATACCAGATTTAGGACTGAGGTCAAAATTATTAATGAAAACAAAATTAAAATTATTAAACGCTGTTTTTTTATAGTCTCTGGATGAATCATTAAAAATCGCTTCTCCTTCTGTTAACAATAATTAAAAAAAACGGCAGTCCAAGTATAGCAATAATTGCAACAACTGGGGTTTCGTAAGGTGCATTTATAGTACGTCCCAAAAGATCTGCCAGCAGCATAAAAGTGGAGCCAAAAACAGCAGAAAGTGGAAGAACATATCTATAATCTCTTCCTGCAGCAGCTCTTACAATATGTGGTATCATTAATCCTAAAAAGACAATATTACCCACTAAAGCAACAGCAGCGCCAGTTAAGATAATAATCACCAAAAATAAAATTACCTTTGTTTTTAAAACTTTCTGTCCCAGACCGATTGCAATTTCCTCTTTTAAACTTAAAATAGTCAGCTGTCGTGATAAAAAGAAAGCTGCAGTCAGACCCAGAATAATAAAAGGAGTTATTGTAAAAACTTGACTCCAGGATACTCCCACCAATCCTCCTGCTGTCCACATTGAAACATCTTTAGAAATCTGAAAATAAATTCCAACTCCTTCAGCTACAGCATAAAGAAAAGTAGAAACTGCTGATCCTGCCAGAACAATTCTAAAAGGTGAAAATCCCCGTTTATTAAGAGATGCTATTCCAAAAACCAGTCCAGCTCCTGCAGCTGCTCCGATAAAACTGGCAAGCATTGTTCCAAAATAATTAAGAGCTGGAAAAAGTGCAATAGCAAAAGCAAGAGCCGCATTTGCTCCTGCTGTCAATCCAAATAAACCAGGATCAGCCAGGGGATTTCTTGTCATTCCTTGCATTACAGCTCCAGAAACCGCAAGTGCTGCTCCAACAATAACTGCTGCTGTAATCCTGGGAAGCCTTATTTCCTGGATCATTAAAATATTATCTGAGCTGCCAGTAAAAGTGATTGCCTTCCAGACCTGAGAAAAAGGTATTTCAGCTGCTCCAAGTGCTGCTGCAGCAAAAAAGGATAAAATGAGCAGGACAAAACTACTCAATATAAGATATTTAAATTCCATTCTATTCTTTTCATTTTCCATTAAAAACCCTCATTATATAAAAATTAGTCTTAATTTAAAAAACTATCCTTGATAAATTCAAGCTGATATTCAAGTGTTATTGGATCATTAAAATAGAACTTTTTTGCATCTGCTTCAAAAACTCTGTCATTTTCAACAGCCGGAATATTTTCATATGTTTCAGTTTCCTGAAAAGATGTGTCAGAATCAGAGTTTTTTGAAATTATTAGATAGTCACCGGCAATTTCAGGTAAAACCTCAAATGAAAGTGCATGAAATCCAGTTTCTAAAGCAAGCTCTTTAACTCTATCCGGCATTTTCAGTTCCATTTCCTGATATAATATTTCAGTACCTCGGGCCCAATTTTCTCCAAAAACATATAATTCTTTATCAAAGTTTTCAATAACTGTTACAGTTGCATCTTCTCCAATTTTATCTTTAATTTTTTGACCAGCTTCTGCTGCTCTTGCTTTAAAATCGTTTATCCATTTTCTTGCCTCTTCTTCCTTATTAAGCAGTTTAGCTATTTCAAGATGCTGTTCTAGATAATCAAGCCTGCCATATGTAAAGGTTACAGTTGGTGCTATTTGCTTTAATCTACTGATGTTTTTTATATTTGACAGCCCAATAATTAGGTCAGGATTTAATTCCAATATTTTTTCCAGATTATCATCACTTACTGCTGGAATTCCCTCCAGATCATAATTTGGATTATTTTTAGACCAGGAGTCCACTCCTACCAAGTTAACATCTAAAGCCAGAACATTTCCTGTAAAAGTGGACAGCACTATAACTCTTTCCGGATTTGCAGGCACCTCTATCGGGCCATTTTCTGACTGATAAGTAATTGTATTTTTAGGCTCAGCTGCGAGCATTGTAAAACTAGAAACCAGAAGCAGTATCACCGTAATCGCTAAAATTCTCTTTTTCATCATTATTACCTCCATTTATAATATTATATGTTACACACATCGGTTTATCTGTTACAGGGTCTTTACCAATAAGAGCATCAATATTGAAAATTTCTTTTAATACCTCAGCTGAAATAACCTCTTCTGGACTTCCAGCTTTAACCACTTTACCGTCTTTCATTGCAATAATATAATCAGCAAAACGGGCCGCATGGTTTAAATCATGTAAGACCATAACAATCGTACGTCTTTCCTTTTGATTTAAACTATCAAGCAGTGTTAATACTTCCAATTGATGAGCTAAATCAAGATAGGTTGTTGGCTCATCTAAAAAAATTGTATCTGTCTCCTGCGCCAGTGCCATCGCTATCCATACTCTCTGCCGTTGACCACCGGATAAAGCCTGTAAAGATCGATATTTAAACTTTTCTGTACCTGTAACCTCAAGTGCCCAATTAATTGCCTCATAGTCTTCTTTTTTAAGCCGGCCAAATCCACTTTGATGTGGAAAACGTCCATAGGAAACAAGTTCCCCTACTGTAAGACCATCAGCAATCTCCTGAGTTTGAGGCAAAATTGATAATTTTTTTGCAAGTTCTTTTGTATCAATAGTAGAAATATCTTTGCCATTTAAAATAATATTTCCTGAACTATAGGGAATTATCCTGGTAATAGCTTTAAGTAAAGTTGATTTACCACTTCCATTTGCTCCAATAATAGCTGTAACTTTATGTTCAGGAATCTCTATATCTAAACCTTTAACAACAAGATTATCATCATATCCAACTTTTAAATTCTTTGTATTTAGTAATATATAAATGCACCTCCATAATTTTTCAATTCAGCGAAAATGAAATTCATTCTCAATGCAGAATAAAAAAAGACTACTTATTAACTTTAGCAGTCTTTTCTAGTATAAATTAATTCTGTTTCATTTTCAAATGGATTATCTAGCCAAAAATTTAAATATAAGTTGATTACTCTGATTTATTCTTTAATACTCTAAATTACTTCAAACCTTAAATTCTTTTTGACTCCACTTACACTCATAAAGCCTGTCACGATAATTCAACATCAATTAATGGAGTAGAATTTGTTATGGTTGAGATACTTCCCAGACCATTGTAAAAACAACTACCTGTTAATCTAATGGCAGATAGCTGTTTTTATCTTAAAGTGTAATGATTTCAAACCCAGCTTCTATGTAAGATTTCATCGAAGGATGACCGCTCATATCTCCTTTTAAGGGAATCTCAGTGCTTTGATTATATTTAAGAACTCCAAGTTTAGCAGAACAGGCCCTGCAAATACAATCAATAAGTCCTTTTTCTTTTGCTTCAAAATAAAGTTTGTTATTAGATTCTTCAAGTTTTTGAATTAAGGTTACAGCTTCCCCTTCAATTATCACCTTTGTTTCATGACCCTTTTCATCTAAATCAAGAACATTAAGGAGCACATGCTGAAAACACATTAAATTACCGTTAAACGCAAAAAAAGCAAATTTTTGCAATTAAATAACCTCCCTTTAATATTTTAAATCAAATTTTTATTTTTTTCTCCCTGGAGAAGTCATATTCTCTATTTTTAATATTTCTTCCAGTTCCGATTTGCTGAATATATTCTTTTCTACAATTAACTCCCGCAGTGTTTTATCACTTTCCCGTACTTCCCTGGCCAGAATACTCGCCTGATCATAACCTATGTAGGGAACAAGGCTGGTGATCACAGCCAGACTATTATCTAAAATTTGCTGGCATCTATCCTGGTTTACCTCAATCCCCTTAATACATTTATCAACAAACTTATCTATCCCATTTTTCATCATCTCTAAGCTTTTTAATATTTTACTGGCAATAAGAGGACCAAAAGCATTTAATTCTAACTGGCCATCTCTGGCTGCCATAGTTATAGCCTGATCACAGCAGATAACTTCAATAGAAAGCTGGTTGATCATCTCACAGATCACTGGATTTACTTTCCCCGGCATTATTGAAGAACCCGCCTGTACTGCAGGAAGTCTGATCTCTCCAATCCCACCAGCTGGACCTGAAGCAAGCAGCCTTAAATCACTGGCAATCTTATTTAAATTTACTGCAGCTGCCTTTAATAATCCTGAGACTTCAACAAAAATATCCATATTCTGAGTAATATCAATCATATTTTCAGAATGAGAAAGACTTAAGCCACTGAAATTTCTAAGCTGTTTGGCAATTTTAAAAATATAGGAATGAGATGTATTAAGTCCGGTACCAACAGCTGTACCGCCAAGATTTATTTTTTTCAACCTATCAGTAATCTTATAAAGACGCCAGCGATCTCTATTTACAGCTTCAGCATATGCTGAAAATTCCTGTCCTAAAGTAATAGGTACTGCATCCTGAAGTTGAGTTCTCCCAAGTTTAATTATTGAAGAAAATTCTTTTTCCTTTGCCTGTAAAGCACTCTGCAGTTTTGATACCGATTCTGTCAGAGGTACAAGCAGCTTTAGAACAGCAATTCTTAGTGCTGTTGGATAAACATCATTTGTAGACTGTCCTTTATTAAGATCATCATTGGGATGAATAATATGATAGTCACCTTTTTTATGCCCCAGTATTTCCAGAGCCCGATTGGCAGCTATCTCATTTACCAGCATATTTGTTGAAGTTCCTGCACCACCCTGAAAAGCATCAAGCTTTAATTCCTCAGCTACATTTGAATTTATTATCTCAGAACAGGCCTCTAAAATAGCATCCTTTTTTCCTTCTTCTAACAACCCCAGCTCATAGTTTGTTGCTGCTGCTGCCTGTTTAATAACAGCAATTGACCTAATCAGTTCAGGATGAACATTTTCCCTGCTAATATTAAAATTTTCCCGGGCTCTAATACTATTGATCCCATAATAAGAATCAGCTGCTATCTTCTTTTCACCAATACTATCTTTTTCTACCCGGGTAGAACCGTAATCTTCTTGATTTGTATCTTTAAACATCAATCCATCTCCTAAATTTTTATAATATAAAATATAAGCTTTCGCAATTTAACAGTATATTTTATTAAAATTCTTCTTTTTCAGCCAGCCACATTCTGTAAGCAGAAGTAAATGGTTTTAAAGCTCTATCTAAAATACCGTGCAGTTGAGCAATTGCCATCCCGTAATTAATAACTGGAACACCAAGCTCATCGGCCTCTTTAAGTCTGGACAGCACTTCTTTTTTATTTAACATACAGCTGCCGCAGTGAAGAATAAGATCATAATCTGTTAAGTTATCCGGATATTCTCTTCCCGAAACATGATCAAATTCTAGCTCTCCACCTACTCTTGATCTTAACCAGCGGGGAAGCTTAACTGTACCAATATCGTCTGCTTGCCGACGGTGAGTGCAGGCTTCTGCTATTAGAACTTTATCTCCTGGCTGTAAATTCTCCATTTTCTTTGCCCCTCTCAAAAAGATTTCAAGATCACCTTTATAGCGGGCAAATAAAATAGAAAATCCGGTTAAGAGTATATCATCTGGTACGTCAGCATCTACTTTCATAAAAGCCTGTGAGTCTGTAACAACAAGCTTGGGAGGTTCTTTTAATTTATCCAGAGTAAGTTTTAGTTCTCTTTCCTTACAGACCATTGTTATTCCGTCATGATCAAGAATGTCCCTGATTGTCTGCACCTGAGGTAAGATTAACCTCCCCTTGGGAGCAGCAAGATCAATAGGAGTAACCAGAACAATAGTATCACCTGGATTGACTAAATCACCAACAATAAAAGATTCTTCTGTATCTGCTGGCATTTTATTAACTATCTCTTCTCTTAAAGCTTCTATTCCTTCTTTGGCAACAGTGCTCACAAAAACAGGCTTAATTTCAGTTTCAGTTTCAACACTGCTGAATATCTCAGCCTGATTAAAATTAAGATCAGTCTTATTTACTACAGCTACAACAGGGGTATTTGCATCAGAAAATTTAGCTAATAAATCTTTCTCATAGTCTTCAATTCCATGTTCAGGATCTATAACCATAACAGCTAAATCAATTTTACGAATGACCTCCATGGTTTTTTTAACTCTCAGTTTGCCAAGTTCACCGCTATCATCAATACCGGCTGTATCTATCATCATTACCGGACCAAGCGGCTGCAGCTCCATTGCCTTATAGACCGGATCAGTTGTTGTCCCGGGAACTTCAGAAACAAGTGCCAGTTCCTGATTTGTTAAACTATTTATCAAACTTGACTTTCCTGCATTTCTTCTACCAAAGACGCCAATATGGGGACGATTCCCCTTTGGTGTTTCCTGCATTATATATTCCACCTCTTATAATATTTACAAATCTAAAACATCTATTTACAATTTAACAACAATTCTTCCTTTTGAATTTCCAGCAAGCATCTTATCAATATTCTTACTTAAATTATTTAAACCAACTTCCTTACCTATGGAAGCCAAACTTTCTATCTTCCAATCTGCTGCCAGCTTATCCCAAATTTCAGTTCTCAATTTTTTATCACATAAAACTGAATCAATACCATGTAAACTGACACCTCTTAAAATAAATGGATAGACATTAATCGGTAATTCTGCCGAAGCAACATTACCACAGCAGGTAACTGCTCCAGCATATTTAGTTGATTTAATAGCTGTTGCCAGCATATTTCCACCAACAGTATCAATAACCCCATCCCATTTTTCTTTAAGCAGCATTCTACCAGATTTATCATCAATTTCAGACCTACTAATAACCTCATTTACTCCTAAATTATTAAAGTAATCTCTGGCATCAGTTTTTCCGGTAGCTGCAGTAACCTGATAACCTTTTTTGGCTAAAATACTGCAGGCAAAACTGCCAACTCCACCACTAGGACCAGTAACCAGAACTTTTTTTCCAGGAAGTTCTGATGCTAACAATTTATATACAGAAAGAGCTGCTGTAAAACCTGCTGTCCCATAAATCATGCTCTCTTTTAGAGTTAAATTTTGGGGCAGTTTTACAGCCCATTCTGAAGGAATCCTGATATATTCTTCAAAACCACCATCAGTATCCATCCCCAGATCATAACCAGTAACAATAACTTTATCTCCTTCTTGAAAGTTGCTGCTCTGATCTTCAACCACCACACCTGCAGCATCTATCCCGGGAGTGTGAGGATAATTTTTTGTAACTCCCCTGTTTCCGGCTGCCGAAAGAGCATCCTTATAATTTAGGGATGAATATTTAACTTTGACAAGCATATCCCCTTCGGGAAGATCATTTATTTCTTTTTCTATAATATTTCTTTCAAATTTATTATCAACTTCTCTTATTTCTAAGGCCTTAAAATTTATATTATCCATAGCTAAACACCCCTTGTTTTAATAATAATTTATAATAACAATAATATCAGAATTTAAGGAAAGTGTTAAATATAGGCCGATTACTTTTACTGTAATTTATAGTTAGAAAATTTTACTTTTAATTTTCAGCATTAAATACTTTTTTAATATAATCTATTCTTGAGGTCATATTTTTCAATAGTAAATCAACTAAAGTTAAAGCAACCATTGATTCGACAACAACAACTGCTCTTGGAACAATAATTGGATCATGTCTGCCGTGAATATTAAGATTAATATTTTCCCCGGATCTATTGACTGCAAGCTGGGTCTTCTCTATAGAAGGAGTTGGTTTTACAGCAACTCTAAGCTGAATTTCACTGCCGTCAGTAATACCTCCTAAAGTCCCACCAGCATTATTTGTTTCTTTTATAATTTCTCCACTATCATTATATCTATAAAAATCATTATGTTCATAACCACTCATTTCAGCAGCTTTAAAACCTTTTCCCATTTCTACACCTTTGGTTGCTCCAATTGACATAACTGCCCTGGCAAGAAGAGCCTCACATTTATCGAATACAGGATCACCCAGACCTGCAGGTACATTTTTAACATTACATTCAATAGTTCCACCAGATGAATTATTTTCGTCTATCATTTCAGTTAAATATGCTTCTGCTTTTTTTACAGCATCCTGATCAGGCATATATAAAAAGTTATCCATTATATAATTCTGGTCAAAGTTATCAGGGTCAACCTCTATTGGACCAATTGAAGCTGTATAGGCTGTTATTTCAATTCCTAAAACTGAAAGCAGTTTTTTTGCAACTGCTCCTGCTGCTACTCTTGCTGCTGTTTCCCTTCCAGAAGAACGTCCACTTCCCCTATGATCTCGATGTCCATATTTTAAATCATATGTATAATCTGACTGCCCCGGTCTATATACATCTTTTAGAGCAGAGTAATCCTTTGATTTCTGATTTTTATTATATATTATTAACGAAATTGGTGTTCCTGTTGTTCTACCTTCAAATACTCCGGATAAAATCTCAATTTTATCTCCTTCTTTTCTTGGAGTAGCAAAGGGAGACTGACCCGGTTTTCTTCTATCCAGATCTTTTTGTATATCTGCTTCACTTAATTCAAGTCCTGCCGGACAACCATCTATTACAACTCCAAGGGCCTTACCGTGAGATTCTCCCCAGGTTGAAATTTTAAATATATCACCTAATATTGAACCTGCCATTATTAAAACACCTCATATTATGTTTAAGTTTAATTTTAATTTAAAATTCAATCTAAGTTAAAATTTTATGCTCTTTCCTTACCAGATATGTGATCACTTTCAATTTTAATAACTTTAGCCGCACTGCCTGTTTTTTTAATATATTGGCTGCCCTCTTCAACATAATCTGGAGAATATTTTTTTATCAACTCTAAAAGTGCTTCCTCTTTTTCATTTTCAGATACTTCAACAGCTCTACCAAAGATAATTACACTTTCATATTTAGTAGTAAACTTTTCGGCTACAACATCGGTCTTACCAACAACTGTAAATGAAACTTTATTATTGTTTTCAATATTAGCCAGCTTCTGACCTTCAGTAGCACTGTGAAAATAAATTGATCCCTTATAAAAAACATAACTTAGAGGTACTCCATAAGGATAACCGTTTTCGTTTACTGTTGCTAAAACACCATATTCTCCATTTTTTAAAACTGTTTCTGCTTTCTTTTTTTCAATCTGTCTGTCTTTTCTGCGCATTTCTTTAAACATCAAAATCCCTCCATCTATTTAATACTTTACTGTAAAACTGTTAATATTTCAAAATATATTCTTTAACTTTTATCTAATTTATGTTCTAATTTCCTCTAACTCTAAGTAGCAAATCTTTATACTTCTAATATTAAACAGTTCCTGATTCAGTTATTGCAAAAGACCTATCAGAACAGTTTATTTCTGCTTCTACTCCATACGGTAAAATACACATTGGAGCAGTATGGCCGAAGTTTAGATTATAAAGAATCGGTAAATCATCCCGTCCAGCTTCATCTCGAATAACTCTTAAATATTCTACTTTATATTCTTCATAATATTTTTCAGCATAGGGCTTTGCTATAATTAATGCTTTAATTTTATCAAAAACTCCCTGAGCCGCCATTGCTCTCAGGTACCAGCGTATATAGTCGGGAGATGGTTTATCTTCACTACTTTCTAAAAAAAGTATCTTATCTTCCCACTCATCGAGTTCAGGCCAGAGAACAGTTCCTCTTAACCAGTCCAGCACTTCTATACAGCCCCCAATTAATCCACCTTTAACTTTCCCTTCTCCCTGCAGAAGTTCATATCCTTTTCGGTTTTCGGCCATTTTTCTTTTTATTTGGCTATTTTCCTGATCATCCCAGGCTAAAAATTGAGAAGTCCAGTTTTGACTGGGATAAATTTTACCAGGAGCACTGTCTGTAAACAGTGATTTTTTAAGCCATTCTACAGTATAATCATGCATTTCTACATTTTCAGCAAATTCTCCCAGTATACTCGGACCATAAAAGCTTGTCAGTCCTGCCTTATAGCACATAAAATGATTAACAGTTGTATCCGAATACCCCATAAAAATTTTAGGATTATTTTTTATGATATCAAAATCGATATATGGCAGTAATCTTAAAGTATCATCTCCACCTATATTAGAAAATATTGCTTTTATTTCTTTATTTTCGAATGCGTTCATCAAATCTTCAGCTCTGGCTTCTGGATTTTGATATAAATACTCACTACCCTTTAATGTATTTGGCATTTCAACTACTTCTAAGCCAAAAATATCTTCTATTCTTTTCTTTCCTATTCTATATCTATAATTAAATTTTTTATCACCTGCTCCACCCCAGGAAAGGCTGACAGCTGCTATTTTATCTCCCCTTTTTAATTTCTCTGCTTTAATCATTGAGAACACCTTTCTTTTATAAAAATTCTAATCTATTTTCAATAAGTTAATAACTAAAGTATACTTCGACGATTAAATTAACCTCTGGATAGTGGATAGTTATTAATATCCATAAAAAACTTCTGTTTTAAAATCTGATCCCTGCCCATTTTTCAGTTCATCTAAAAGTGGCTTAATAAATCCACCTAATTCGTAATTATCTGCTTCGTTTAAATCAACCCACACATATTCTTCCGCCTCATCATTTAAAATCACGCTGGTGGAATCTGTTCTGCAGATATAATCTATAAAAATAAAATGTTTTTCTTCATGAAAAGTCTCATTATAAACACTTTCTTTAATACTGATTAGGTTAATATCATATATTTCCAGACCAGTTTCTTCAAGAATTTCACGCCTTAATGCTTCTTCCATTTTTTCTCCAAGTTCAATATGTCCTCCCGGAATAATATACTTGTCACCCCATTTGTGAGATTTACAGAGAAGTATTTTGTCATCAGGGTTAAATATTACTGCTCCAACTGTTGGTTCTGGATAACTCATTATCGGCTCCCTTCTTTAAATTAAATATATTTATCAGCTAAAATATTTAAACATTAATTCTCAGTAAGAACAAAGCACTTAATATCTCTATTATAACAGTAAAATTAACTTTTTTCTAAAATAAATACTTTTAATCTTCTTAAAGAACCAAGTATGACTAGATCTATATTTTAAATCTATAATTTATAATTTAAACAATAAAGTTTATTTTTATGCCGCCTTTAATAATTTTTTTATTACATTTATCATAAATTTAAGCCCTTTACGCTGATAAGATACATCATTAAAATTCCCAATTAAATATGTGTCTAACTGAGGATGATAAAACATAAAGGCTCCTGTTGCCCCAACACAACCCCAGCAGTAATATTTTTCTGGCATTAAAATTGGAATAGTTTTAAACTTCCAGATACCATAGCCATAATCTACACCGAAAAATAATTTATTAGAATCACTAATCATCTGCTTTAAGGTTTCTTTTTTGATCAATTCACCAGCATTTAAAGCCTGCATAAATTTAAGTAAATCTTCAGTAGTTGCCACAACTCCACCCCCACTGAAATCAAGTCCGGCAAAAGCCTTAGAATCATTAAGCACCTTTCCGTTAATACTAAAGCGAGCAGTCGGGAAGGAATATGCTTTCAGAGGTTCAGAATAATGAAGCATTGATGATTTTTTCATTGCAAGTGGAAGAAAAATTTCATCTTTTAGTACCTCATGAAATGGTTTTTTAGTTATATTTTCGATTATCAGTCCTAAAATATGATAATTAGTATCTGTATATTTAGTCTTTCTACCAGGGGGTGAATAAGATTTTAAATTGTTTTTAGCCCAGATAACAGCTTTTCGCGGACTCATATTAAAATTGCTATCTTCAATTATTTTATCAAGTAATGGCCAAAAATCGTCATATAAACCAGAGCGTTGTTTTAACAGATGTTTAATAGTAATACTATCAGTATAATCTTTTCCTTTATAGATATGCAGTCCACTTAACAAATCATCATCTAAATAACTGCTGATTTTATCATTAAAATCAAGTTTTCCTCTTTCATATAAAATACTTATAATAGTTGAAGTAAACAATTTGCCAACACTGGCCATATAATTGGGCTGTTGAGGGTCTGCATCTAAATCAGCAGTTTTTCCCTCTGCAATATTTAAATGAAAATTTAATTTATCAGAATGAAGCAGCAAATAAGCATTTTTAACTTTTGAGTCTTTTTTTACTCTTTTTCTGAACGTATTTTCAATTTCGTTTAACTTTTCTTTTTTCATTTTACTCTTCCTTTCTGAGCACATAAACAGCTACCTCATCTTTTTTAAAAATCAAATTAAAATTATGGAAACCAGCTTCATTTAACAGTTCTTTTTCTGTTTTTAGTGAGAATGGAATATCAATATGAAAAAAGCCATCCTCTATGCTTTTATTTTGATTGCTTAACTCAAACTTTTCTAATAAAATCTTTTCTTTTTCTTCAGAAACTATATAATCTCCTTCAATATATTTACCACCAACTTTTAACGATTTGCAAATTTTAGTATATAAATTCTTTTTTGAACTGTATAATAAATGATGAAAAGTCATTACTGATATTACATAATCAAATTCCTTTTGATGCAAATCTACAGTTAAATATGAATCATTAATTATTTTAATCTGTTCTGCTAATTGGGCTGGCAATACTTTTATAAAATTCTTCAAAATTAACAACATTGTTTCTCATATGTTCATCATAGGAATTTGCTCTTTCATCAAATAAATTATCCATTTTTTCTGCTTTTTTACTCATTTAATCACTATCCTTATCTTGAAGTCTGTCTTTATAATTATATTTTTAGCTTTCACTTTATAAATTTAATTTAATGAATAATTATTTAGCAGCAATACTAAACTATCAAATACTTATTTTTTCAATTTTTCAATCTAAGATATATTTCCATTATAAAGTAAAAAATCCTCCAAAATAATTTAATAAATTTTGAAGGATTTTTCTTATAAGTTTAAAAACCAAATATGTCTTTATTCATTAATTTAGCAGCTCGTACTGTACCATATTTTTTCTTGCGTTCAATAAATAATAATTCTCTTTCTAATTTTCTATAGCTTTCCAATCTCTCCTCAGTTAATTCTCCCTCTTCTATTGCTTTTTTAACAGCACAGCCCGGTTCTGAATCATGCTGACAGTCATTAAATTTACATCTCTGGGCCAGAGCTTCTATATCTTCAAAACTCTCTTTGATTCCCTCACTTCCATCCCAGAGCTGAATTTCCCTCATCCCGGGAGTATCTATTACAATACCTCCTGTTTCCAGAACAATTAATTCCCGGTGAGTTGTAGTATGCTTACCTCTACCATCACTGACTCTAATCTCATTAACCTCCATTTTTTCGCTGCCCATCAGCTGATTAATAATCGTGGATTTTCCAACTCCAGAAGATCCTAATAAAGCTGCTGTATATCCAGTCTCTAAATATTCTTCCAGTTCATTCAGTCCTTCTCCACTTAGTGAACTAACTATATGAATTGGAACTCCAAAAGCTACAGTTTCCACTTCAACTTTTTTTGCCTCCGGATCTTCACATAAATCCGCCTTACTCAACACTATTACCGGTTTAGCACCACTATCCCAGGCAATTGTTAAATATCTTTCCAGTCTTCTTAAATTAAAATCCTGGTTCAAGGAAGTAACAATAAATATCGTATCAATATTGGCAGCTACTATCTGTTCTTTAGTGTCATCTCCTGCAACCTTGCGTGAAAATTTACTTTTTCTGGGCAGTATATCATGGATAATTGCTCTTGCTCCATTATCCTGCAGATCTATTACTACCCAGTCTCCTACTGCAGGAAAGTTATTATTATAGCGCATCTTACCCTTTACCTCAGCTAAAACCTCTCCTGCTTCAGTATATAACTTGTACATTCCTTTATATTCTATAGCTACTCGAGCTATTTGAAAATCATCCCGTTTTTTAGTTTGGGCTAGTTTATCTTCAAAATCCTGATTCCAACCTAAATCTATTAAATTCAATCTTATTTCCTCCTATTTAATATAAATTAAGTTATTCAAAGCTGCTCTAACTTAGCAAAAATGAATTAAACTACTTAATTTATTCTCTTTTATAGTTCCCCTTTTAATTTCTTCAACTTCAGTTCTTTTTGCTTCAAATTTCTCTTTAATTAGATCTACAGCAGCAAAAGTATTAAAACTTTGACTGCAGGTAAATAAATCAACTGCCGCATATCCCAGTTCAGGCCAGGTATGAATAGTCAGATGAGATTCTGCTATCATGACTACTCCTGTTACCCCTTGAGATTTGAACTGATTAAATACTACATCACTAATCTCTAATCCCGCAGTCAGAGCTGCTTTAACCATTATTTTTTCAACAAATTCAACATCATTCAGTTTTTTATTATTACATTCACTGATTTCAAGAACAATATGTTTTCCTAAAATCTCTTTTTTAGTTTTTATCATATATATTACCTCACCATTCAAGTATTAATTCGTAAATTCAAAGTCATTATTTCAGTCGTTATCTCTATTTCAACTATTTTAATTTTCCCTCTATTATTATAATCATAATGACCGCCCCCTTTTAATAATTAAAATCTCCTAGAATTTAAATACCTCTTTTAAACTTTTCCCATTTTTAAGTACCAGTGTATAATCCATTTTATTTCCCCCCATTCTTTTAAATTTAAACATAAAAAAGCCATGGGCTAGTTAATAAACCCATGGCTTAATTGATATATTTATAATTTAATATAAAAATCCCATTAATAAAGGTGATTTTTCAAAATTCTAAATACAAAGTTAATTTTAAATGCTAGTAAAAATCATTTATATTATAAAAATTAAAAACTATGGGCAATAATCCCATAGTATCCAATAATATGCTATATATAATATATCTATATTTAATATTTACTATTATACTAGAGTTTATTAATTTAACTGTACTCTTTAAAATTCACTCCTTAAGGATATTTTAAAATTGGACAGAAAAATCCCCAGGAATTAATTTTAAAATTTTAAAGAAGTACAAAATATTCAGTTGACTGATTAAATTAATAAACGCACTTTCATCAAACTTCTCCCCCTATAATTTCACTGTAGATAATTATAACAATTACTTAATTATTTGTCAATAGAAAAATTAAATATATTCAAAATATTATTATCAATCAATATATTTTTCTAATTTTTTAAAATTTAGAAAGTATTTCTTAGCAAATAATAACGATTAGGTTCCCACTTTTTTACTTCTTCTTTCCAGTAAAGCAACATCTCTCCAGGAACCATTTTTCATTTTACCAATCTTTTCCCGGACACCAACTTCTCTAAATTCGAACTTTTTATGAAGTTTGAGACTGGCTTTATTTTCAACAAAAATTCCAGACTGCAGAGTCCAGAAACCCTCTTCTTCAGATAATTTAATTATTTCTTTTAATAAAGTCTTTCCAATTCCGTTTCCTCTGTAATCCTGGTCAATATAAATACTTAATTCTGCAACTCCTCGATAAACACACCTGCTAGAAATAGGGCTTAAGGCAGCCCAGCCGATTACGCTGCCGCTGCTTCTGGCAACTAAACGGCATTCTTTAATATGTCCCTGATCCCAATTCTCCCAGTCAGGAGCTTCAGTTTCAAAAGTTGAATTTCCTGTTTTGATACCCTGAATATATATTCTTTTTACATCTTCCCAGTCACTATTTTTCATTTCATCAATTGTAAAGTCCATTTCCTACCTCCAGATTATTTTAATATAAAACTTTATTTTTAAAAATTTTATCTATTTTTTAGATTAGTTCAGATATATTTTCTCATTTCTATTGAATCATCTTCTCTATCATATTCTTTAAATCCAGCCTTTTTATAAACTCTTCTTGCAGCTTTGTTATTAATATTTACATTCAGCTTAATATATTCTTCCTGATAAGCAAAATATTCTATTCCAAAAGCTATTCCCTGTTCTACAAAATCTTTTCCATATCCTTTTCCGACAAAAGCAGGGTTTAAAGCAAGACCAATTTCTATAATTTCTCCCCTAAAATAATATTCAAATAATCCTGCCAATTTATTTTGAGTTAAGGCTACAAAACCTATACAACCGCCTGGACCCCTTAATTCAATATTATTTTCATCAGTATTTTCAAAATAAGGATCTACATAAATTTTTTTAATAAATCCATCATATTTCCAGTCTTTTATTTCTGCTAGATATTCTAAATTAATAGCTACAAATTTAAAATCCATCAATATACCCCCCTCCAGGGATAAACCTAATATTTATAAAGTGCAAAAAAATCGGATTCCAAATTTTCCATCCGCTGGTCATACCACTGTTTTGTATTATCAAGGGCTCTATTATAAACATAATCTCCCATTGTTTCTAAAAAGAATTCTAGTATTTTTTCAGAAGCTATAATTCCAAGCTTTTCATCTCGTTCTACTTCAAAATAATACTTTATTTCTTCAAGCAATTTTTCTTTATCTTCTTCAGTTAAACCATATTTCTTTATTAGATCATCTTCTTTCATAATTATTCTCTCCCTTTTATCACAATAATTTTTATATATCCTGTTCTAACCATGAAACAAAATATTCATCTGCTATTTTATACGCTAATTTTCTATTCATATTACTTCCTCACCTATTATTGTCCCCTGATGAAAAATCATCTTCCAACTCTTATTTTGATATTTCCAGAGCGAACTTCGAAGTGAAAATATTTTTTATCATTTAATTTATCTACTGCAACTTTTTCTCCAGAGTTTTGATAAATTTTTCTTCTGTAAAAATACTGCCGTGGCCGGGATAAAATCTTTTACAGTTGTAGCTTTTTATTTTTTGCCAGCTTTCTATTAACTCATCTTTATTATTGGCAAATGGAGGATATACAGAGTGAGGCATAAAGTTAAATAAAGTATCTCCACAAATTATATCTTCTCCATTTATTATAACACTTATAGAACCGCCTGTATGTCCGGGAGTATGGATAATCTCCCCTTTGATTCCATACTGCTTTAAATCATAATAATCATCAACTGTAATATCCGGTGTCACTGCTTTAAACTTACTTTCTGAAATCAAATTGCTCAGCTTAGAAATTATCTTTGATATAAATACTGTTCCTTCAGGAAATTCAGTTTTACCATTTTCTAATAGTTCTTTTTCTTTTTTATGAACCAGTACCTCAGCATTTGTTTTTTCCTTCAGAGCTGCTAAACTGCCTACATGATCATAATGAACATGGGTTATTATAATTAAAATGATATCTTCTAGATCAGCATTCTTTTTAGATAAAAACCTGCTTACTATATCTACCTGATCCGGCATCCCTGCATCAACTAAAATATATCCGTTTTTTGCTTCTATTAAATAAGAATTTGCTTTTCCCATTTCTATCTGCTGTATTACTGCACTCATATTCTCACTCCTAACTATTACCATTCCCATTCGATTTTTTGCCAGTTACCCTTACTTGCAGCTGGAAATCCATCATAGGCAAAATAAATTAAATTATCAGCTGGACAGACTATATTAGAATAAACAGTACCTGATAAATTGTTATTTTGTTCAACCTCAGAATTGGATAAAATATCTATCATTTTCTGGAGAGATAAGCCTTTCTTATTTTTTAACAAAAGATTTTCAACTTTTTCCTGTCTTTTAATTGAATCTTTAAAATCAAAATTACAGCCAGCAGGCACCTTGATTTCAGAATAGTGATTGGCTCCTGCAATATATGAGCTTTCTATTCTCCTTTTTTTATAAAGCTGAGAACTGCATTCAAAAACAGAGCTTTGATTGTTTTTTCCATCAACAACAAATAAATTCATTCCACCATCTCTAACCGTATTCTGCAGCAACCTTTCTACTTCATCAACTGATTTACAGCTTTCCAGTGCTTTTCTTATAAAAACAAATGGAGAAAGTTTCTTTCTATACTCCAGAGGAATATCCCAGACAGGTAAGTGATTATAGTGAATCCATAATTTTTCTTTATTAAAACCTGTCCCCGAAAATATATCCCCCTCTAAACCAAATAGCATAACTGGAATTTTGTTATCCACTTCAATAATATTTATATGGCCCCATGATTCTGGTAGCAAATAATCATTATTTCTACCTATCCAGCAAGAATCTTTAGTTTTAGTAATAAAACTTGTACAACCATTATCTGTACACATACTGCTAAAATACCACTGAGCTATTTTTTCTATTGGAAAATTTGCTCCCCGGGAAATGCCCTCCAATTCTTTTTGATAATCTTCAGGTAAATTTTCAAACCAGAACATTGATTCATTTTTAAGTTTTTTATAATTTATTCCATAACTATTATTAACCGCTTCAATCATTTTCGAAATATTATTCAGGAATTTTTTGCCCCCAATAGATTTACCAATTAAAATACCAATTTCTTCTGCTGTCCCGCTGAATCTATTAATTAAATCAGATTCCATCTTTTAACCTCATTTCAAAATCTTTTCCCATTTTTCTCTTAGACAAATAGTTTCGAAACCGATTGCTTGATGAAAATCAGAAATTCCACCAAAACAATATTTAGCGCCCAATTTTTTGGTTTTTTTTCATTGCTTCAGTAAGTGCAATTGTTGCCAGTCCTTTTCTCCTGTGTTCAGGTACTGTTGCCAGGGGTTCTAAATAAGCATATTTATTCTGACTATCAAACCACATTCCTGCATAACAGACATATTCACCATCAGGTGATTTAATAACTGTAGTTAAATCCTTTCTGAAATTGGGTCCACTCTGCATCAACAGCCTCCCATCATAATTATTATCTGGTTCAGGTCCATGATTAAATCCCTTCCAGAGACATGAATGTATCTTTTTTATGTTATTTTCTTCTTCTAATGAAAACATTGAATAACCTGCTGGCAGATCAAGCTCAATAAAATCCTTTTCATAAGAAAAGATAGTGACAGGTTCAGTGTATATTTTTTTATAACCTTTTTCTGATAGAAGCTCTCTTATTTTCTTTTCGCTATCTGTAGTCCAGACATTTAATTTTTTCTGATTATCAGTCAAAGCAGCTAATTCTTCTTCTGCATAATCAATCATCTCAGCTAATAGATGATTATATCCTTCTCTCACACTTAAAAAACATTCGCCAGGCTCCATCTCATAACATGCTAAAGCAACAAGTTTATCTCCATCTTCCCAGAGACCAAAATGATGAGTTTTCTTATAATTAAAATAAGGATGAGTATGAGCATACTCAAAAAACTGTCTTAAGAGATAACTATTTAGAGTCTTTAAATTATAGTTATCATCTAAAAATTGACTTACCTTTTCAAAATCAGCTAAAAGCTTATACCTTCTCAAGTTTATCAAAGTCTTCACTCCCTTTTCTTTTCTCGTATTTCCCTACAAAAATTACTAACCCGTTTATCTACCTCCTCTGGATAAGTGTAACCTAACTTTTTAGCAATATTTTTTGCAAGTCTTCTAAAAAAATCAATCATCTTAAAAAATGCTTCCCAGTTTTCTTCAAGATCAGCACCAGCATATGTTTTTTTCCATTCTGCCCATAGTTCGTCATCTAAATATTCCTTAAACCTTTTGCCAAAAATCCCAGTTTCTACTGACCAGTCATTTTTTAGACCGATATGCCACTCAATAACCTTATGTAGAAAAGAATATCTGAGTGAATAATCAAGCATGTATTTAGCAAAAGGAAGCTGTTCTCTCCAGAGATATTTGGGAACATAATAAGCATCCCACCAGAACTCATTTACCAGAGTTTCATATTCTAATTGTTCAGGTTTGTTTATAATATACTCTGAATAACTTGGTTCCAAAAGCCCTTCAGTTATTCCATCTTTATCTAGCAAAACCTTATAGCCGCTGTCATAAACATCTTCTTCTATTTCCAGCTGATCTGTAATCTGAAAATCAATCCTGACCCCATCATTGAATAAAACAAGCCGAGTTAGCCAGGAAGCATTTTTAAATCCTGTCGAACGAGGCTTAAAAGGCCAGCGGACCATAATTGATCCAAACTCTTTAAGCCATTCGTCATTTTTTTTAAAGCTGCTTAAATCAGATACATAGAGCTCAATATCATAGTCAGATAAAAAATCAGTTTCTGAATCAGATTTGACCCTAGAACTTGTTAAAACTGCTGCTCTAATCAATTCATTATTTCTGGCCCATTTTTGAAACTGAGATAAGACTTCTTTTTCAGTTCTCATCATTAATCACCTTAATTATTTAATATCATCTTTTTTTAATTTTGCCTGAGATTTTATAAGCTTATCCTTTAAAAGCAACAGCATCAAGTTGAAATAAAAGGCCTTCCTGACCACCGCGGTGAGCAAACTCTGTCTGAATTGATTTTCTGGCTGGATATTTACCTGCAAACCTTTCTTTTATTACTTTTTCCATTACAGGAATATTCCAGATATCTCTAAACATACAATCAATTTTTACTACTGACTCTAATGTCAGACCTATGCTCTCCAGGCGGCTGCTTAAATGATCAAAAGATCCATTAATTTGCTTTTCAATATCTTTTCCAACATTACCAACACAATAATTTATAAAAACAAAATCCCCTGCTTCAACAATTCCAGAATGTGCCCATTCCTCATTGATATCACTTCTTTTGATTTCCCCCATTAAATTACCTCCTTATTTATTTTTTATAAGCTCTGAGATCAGGCAGAATCTAAATGCCTGTCTAAATAGCTTCATAAGTCAGTTTCAATTCTTACTACCCACTAACTACACAAGACCATTAATAAAATAATTTATTAATTCATAATCATCTTTATTTATTTCTCTATTTAATTTTTCTTTTACCTCTTTTTCTATTTTTTTAAAACTACCTTCATTTCTTCTGGTTATATATGCAATCAACTTCATTTTATCTATATAACTAAAAAACTCTTCTTTACTTTCGGGTTTCCAGTGAGATTCTACATATTTTTCTGCATCATAACTTTTCAACTTATTAAATAAAGAAAACAATCTATCAATATCATAACTTTCTTTATCTTTATATATATCCGGTCCCAGACAGTCACCCAAAAATAGAACTTTTTCCTCTTTTACATATATTACTGTAGAATCTGGGGAATGATCTCCTCCAACATTTTCAATTATGCAGGTTATTCCACCTAAATCATTGGTCTATCTGTATCATAATTTGCCGGCATATACAAAATATTATCTGAAATTTTCTTTAATCTACCTTCCATAATCTGCCCCCATAGAATTACTAACTTTTTTTCTTATATAATCCAGTACAATATTCTACAATAAATATTAATTTATCAATTATTACTTACTTCATTCAAAATAAAAAAATCCCTTCTTATTGAAGGGAAGTTTTTAAAATAATAAACTTTATATTCCTAAAACTTCTAAAGAACGTTCCAGCTGAAAATCTCTTTTATTAATAATATCATTAATATTGTTCTTAGTAGTTATATCTGGCTCAATTCCATGATTCTTTGGCAGACCTTCTACTGCAAGCTCATATGCCAGGGTAGAGTAATGGAGACGCAGCCGGGTATTAGTTAAGACGGTATCTTTTGAACTATCTGTACAGATATATGATCCACCGGTTCTACTTCCCACTAAAGTACCAAGTTTGTGGTATTTAAAAAATGCACAGAAATGAGCAGACGTTGAAAAATTTGCTCCATCTGTTATAAGAACAACTTCTCCTTCAAAATTATTTTTAGCAAATTTAATAGGATCTGTAAAACCTAATAAACGCTGGAGAAAAGGAAGTTCTTCGGTAAAATATTTACTTTCTTTATTAACCAGATAAGAAAGTAATTTTTTTGACATAAATGGATTACCTCCAAAGTTACCCCTGAGGTCAATAATCAACTTTGAAATTTCTTTTTCTTTTAACTCTAAGAAAAAATCCTCTAAAAATGGCTCAAACTTCTCTTCTTTTTCCTGCATAAAAACATTTACATCGAGTAGAGCATAATTATCAAATATTTTTCTTTCATAATAGTTGCCATCTTGATAAGCTTCAAAATGAAGGCTCCAGGAATTTAAATTATAATCACTATTATACTCAGCATTTAAATTAGCAGTAATTCTATTTCCTTCACTATTTTGATATTCAACTGTAAATTCATCTGAATTATCAACAAAATCATAAAATCTGCTGTTAAAATACCTGCTTATAATATATCTCTGTTTTGCTTCACCATTTCCATCTCCACTAATATTTGTAATTAATTTTTTAATAATCTGTTCACTGCTTAAACCATTAATTGCTTTAATCTTAGCGCCTGCTTTAATTCCACTTTTCGGATCATTTTCTAATATAAAAAGTTCATCATTTACAAGTGTTATCTGCAGCGGAAAAAATCTTGCCTTTTTTTCTCTATTTTTTTCTAATGCCTCAGAAATATATAAATTTGTATGACCGCAGTTAACATCAGCAATTAAGGGATTAATCAACCTGTAAAATTCTAACTCTGTCATACCCTCATCAATCAGACTATAACTGTCAGCAAAATCAGATTTCAATTTTTCTCTATTAGCAAAAATAAGAGGATTTTCATCCATAATAATATTTTCAAGCTGTTTTAAATCCTGAACTAATTCTTCTCTGCTGTAGTTTTTATTTTCAGCAGCCTGTACATCAATATAATTTCCAAAAAAACCTGCATTATATAATAGCAGTGCTGTAATTAAGCAAAAAGCAGTCCAGATAGCAAATATTTTAATTCTTTTTCCCTGTAAAAGTTTTTTTAAGACAATAAATAAAAATAACAAACCCAGTGAACAAAAAACAAAAACTGCTGAAAATAAAATGATTGTCTTAACTGACAAAAAATTTGACTGGTTTAATAAAAACATCATATAATACCCCTCCTAAAGATTCATTAAATTAATAATATATTATAAAATAAAAAAATACACCTATCTAAAGTTAGGGATTTAATTATATTTTATTACCAGGGGAGTCCTATTTACTAACTGATTGTTACAGGATTCAATCTAATTAATTTCTAAAGCTCCTGTTCAAGTGACTTACTTTCTTAAAATTTTATACTATTTCAATTTTATGATTCCAATATATTATGATTATTAACCAATATACTTAACATTATCCTGACTGTCAGAAATAATAACCTCTTCAATATTAAAAATTATTAAATTAATATTCTCTCCTAAAATAAATTGAGGCATCTCACAATTTTTCAAATGTATTTTTCTATAATACTCTTCTTTTTCATCTTCTAAAGTTATAATCTGAGCTGTGCCCAAAAATGTAGCACTTTTGTTAAGTGAATCTGAAGACACCAGTAGTGAAATATTTTTGTTTTTTTGAATATTATTATATTTTTTGCTGTTTTTTCTACTGCTCAATATCACTATATTTTCTTTTTCTAAATAAGTGAAATTCATTAATGATAAGTAAGGCTTTTGATTCCAACAGGTTGCCATACTGCACAATTTATTGTTTTTCAATAAAGTTTTAATTTCTTTGGAGATTTTCATAATTACCTCCTTTTCTGATAGTTAATAACACTTTTTTAAGCATTATAATACATATCATAGACCACATAACCTTTAATGTCTGCAAGTGAACCCGGAAAAGTTTCCTGACACATCATACACCTTGGATCTTCCATAGGATAGCCGCTGGTTGGATAAATATCATATTTACCTGAAGTCTTAAAGCCGAGCCTGTTGTAAAAATTAAAATCACCTTCAACTGTTATTCCCCGATATCCTAACTCTCTTACTTTTGCAATTCCCTGAGTCAGCATAGCAGTACCTATTCCCTGCTTAAAGTAATCTGCATGTACTGCTACCGGGGCCAGCATAACTATTTCAGTTTCAGCTTCATTTTTATATCCGCCTTCTTTTGCTGCAGATAAAGGAAAATGTGAAAATAAAAAGTGTCCGACAATTTTATTATCAAGTTCAGCTACAAATGATAGTCCCGGTATATAATATTTGGAATCTCTAATTTCTTCAATTAATGCTAAAACATCAGTACCATCTGAATATGGTGTTCCTTCTGCAAAAGACCGGAGTACAAGCGATATAATATCTTGATAGTCTTTATGAGTTTCCGGACGAATTTTAATATCTTTTCTAATTGATTTAGTCATTGTGTCCTCCCTGTTAAAAAATAAAATATAGTTTATAAATATTAACTTGCCAAAATTCTGACTATTTTTTATCTGAAAAGCTTCCCCCTGCTACAGAATCTTTTGCTATTAAAGGAAATGCAAATAGCAAAAGAACTGCTAACAGCAGAGAAGTTATAATTGAGACAGCTTTTAAAAATAAAGTTTTTAATTTCAGGGATAAACCCCAATTTTTAAGTCTTAATAGTCTCATTAACTATTCTCCTTTTTCAATTAAACTGAAACTTCTCCCTTTATAGTAGGATGAGGGTCATAGCCAATCAGCTCAATATCTTCAAAGTCAATATCAAAAATATTGTCAGTTTCTGCATTAATTTTAATCTGGGGCAGTGGTCTTGGTTCTCTGCTCAACTGTTCTTTAATCTGATCAAAATGATTCTGATAAATATGCACATCACCACCAGTCCAGACGAATTCACCAACTTCTAGTCCCACAACATGAGCTATCATATGGGTCAGCAGACTGTAGCTTGCAATATTAAATGGTACTCCTAAGAAAGTATCACAGGATCGCTGATATAACTGACAGGAAAGCTTACCATCAGCTACATAAAATTGAAACAGCAGATGACATGGTGGTAAAGCCATCTTATCTAAATCTCCCACATTCCAGGCATTAACAATTAATCTCCTTGAATAAGGATTATCCTTAATCTGTTCAATAACCTGAGAAATCTGATCTACTGTACCTTCTCTTCCTTCCCAGCTCCTCCACTGGTGACCGTAGACATTACCTAAATCTCCATTTTCATCAGCCCATTCGTCCCAGATATGGACATCATTATCATTCAGGTATTTAATATTAGTGTCTCCCTTTAAAAACCAGAGCAGCTCATAAGCAACTCCCTTCCAGTATACTTTTTTGGTTGTCATTAAAGGAAAACCCTCCTGCAGATCAAATCTCAGCTGATGGCCAAAGATACTGCGGGTGCCTGTTCCTGTTCGATCTTCTCGATCCACTCCATTGTCTAAAATATGCTGACACATTTCAAGATACTGCTTCATTAAAAATCACTCCTATAATTTTTATTTTTACGCTGATAAACATGATAGGAATATTGATAAGGATTGCTGCTGTCAGTCTTGCCTTCCTTTTCTGATATCTGATCCCAATTCTGCCGGTCAAACTCAGGGAAATATGTATCACCAGAAAATTCATGGTCAATAATTGTTAAATATAATTTATTACAATAAGGTAAAAATTGTCTATAAATTTCGGCTCCGCCAATTATAAAAGCTTCTTCTTCTATTTCTAAAAACTCAGCTAATATTTCTTTCTGAGAATGAACTACCTCACAGCCTTCAGCTGCATAATCTTTATTTCTGGTCAGAATGATATTTCTTCTACCTGGTAAGGGAAAGCCAATTGACTCAAAAGTCTTTCTCCCCATAACTACGGGTGCTCCCATAGTTGTTTTTTTAAAGTATTTTAAATCCGCCGGCAAATCCCAGGGTATTTTTTCATCTTTCCCTATTAATTGATTCTGATCCATTGCTGCAATAATTGATAAACTCATCTAATCACCTTTCCAAACTGATAAAAATTTTAATTACTGTAATTATTATAGCAAGAAATTGACTTTTAAGAAAGGAAAAGTGATTATAGATTTTAAATATTAAGCTCCTATTTTATAATTATAACAAATTTGCAAAATCAGTCTATTTAATGATAATCTAATATAAAGTATAAATTTTAAAAGGAGGAATAGATTATGTCAAATGAGACTATTAAAAATATTAAAGAGCGGAGAAGTGTCAGGAAATATATTAATAAAAAAATACCGGAGGAAATTCTTGAGGAAATAATTGATTGTGCTCGACTTGCACCCACCGGTAACAATAGACAGGCCTGGTCTTTTTTAGTTATTACTGATCAAAAAACCAAAAGCAAAATTGCCTCCCTTGCTCGGTATGGTAGATTTATTGAAGAAGCTGGAGCCTGTATAGCTGTTTTTATAAACCAGGATAAAGCTACTACTCCTCTACAGGATGCATCAGCTGCTACCGAAAATATTATGATAGCTGCTAAGTCACATAATCTTGGTACCTGCTGGGTTAATTCCTATCAAAAAGAACATTCAAAACAGATGGAAGAAGTGGTTAATTGTCCCCAGGATATGGAATTAATGACCTTGATGTCTGTTGGTTATTATGATGAAGAGAGTGTAAACATGCCTTCTAAAAAAGCTCTATCTGACGTGCTGGTCTGGAATAAATTTTAGAATAGCCCATCAAGCTTTATATTTCTTTAAAATACCAAGACTGGTATTAAAAATCTCGCCATTATCTGGGTTTCTGGGAGAATGAATATTATAAATATATCCTGTGTCACCATATCGTCCCTTTTTATTTTCATCATAATAATTTTCATCCATAGCTATATGGATCATTTTCAAACAAGCAACAACATCGTTACTGTCTTTAAGTTAAACCAAGATTATTTGTTCATCAAAGTTAGGTACGACTTTTTTTCATTAAAGCAGTCCACAAGAATTCTTCACCAAACAGATCTGTTTCCATCTTTTTCATTTCTCTAAATTCAATAATATCAAAAAAAGGGCTTAAAACTTTTTTCAACTTATATTCACTAAAACCTAACCCACCCTTCATTGAATAATTACGGTAAACATCATAATCTGATATGTTAGCACCACCCTTAAGGTTAAAGCAAACTAAAGCAAAATAAGAATTAGGTTTAAGCAGTTTCCATATTTTTCTCAAATATTCAAACCTTCTGTGTGGTTTTATATGATGTAAAACTCCTGAATCATATATAAAATCAAACGTTTCTTCTGCTGTATCATAATCAAAAAATGACAGACATTGAAAATCTACTGACACATCTGCTGCTTCTGCTCTATCCTCTGCCCATTCAATAGAAACTTCCGAGTAATCTATAGCCTCAACAGCAAAATTATTTTTTGCCAAATAAATTGCATTTCTTCCCGGGCCACAACCAATTTCAAGCGTTCTCCCAGGTTTTAAATAGTCATTTTTAATATAATCAACTAAGTTTTCATCTACTTTATTCTTAAAAAAAGGTATTTCTTTTTCTCGATCTGAATAAAATTTATCCCAAAATTCACTTTCTCTTTCCTCCATCAAAATATCTAACATATCGAAGACACCATCTCTGGAGTTTATAATTTCTGTATTTATTATTTTTTTATTACTCAAAAGTAATCCCTCCCTTTAAATTAAAAATTCGGCATAGTTCTGCCGCATTATAATCTTACTTAAGCTGATTAATAATCGTGATTTTATCAGAAGTATTTATTTCTGTCAGGGCATTTTTTAAGGATTTCCATCTGCACTTTCTGTTAACCGATTACTAAAGCTTGCCTGATTCCTCAGATATTAAAACTAAATTCCATTCATATATCTCATAAGTATATAATCCTCTTTTTATTAAAGGATCATTTTTGGCTATTTTCTTTGCCTCTTTTAAATTTCTAGCTTTAAAAATTATCATCCCGCCTTTCTTATTTTCAAACCCTCCACCAATAAAAAATCTTTCTGCCGAAATTTTCGTCAGGTAATCTATATGATCATCAAAATCATTATTCCCAAAATCTTTATTATTATTTGTATAATCTATTCTCACAAATAACCTATCAACATTTTTCACTAAATTCACTCCTCTATTTTTCTAATTAACCAAGCAAAATTTTTCGCAAATCTTTTTAGATATGATAATCCATTTTCCTCTTTTAATACATCTCTCGCGTTAACTACAGTACCTATATTCCAATAATTCGAACTTGGTATTATCATTTCATTAACTAAATAAAAATCAACTAAACAATTTATTGCAGTAAGGTGCCCCGTTTCCCCAGCTATTGCAATTGGTCCTCCAATTTTTTTTGACAATGTTTGATTATTATTAAACGAAACATATGTCATTCTTTGCAGCAGAGCCAATATTAATGAGGTAGGAGCACCTACATAAACTGGACTTCCAATAATTAATCCCTTATTTTGTAAAACTAATTTATATATATTATTAAAGTCATCATTTTGAGTACAGCTATTTATACCTATACATTTGTCACAATGCAAACAATGATTTATATCCTTATCTGACAAACTAATCATTTTTGTAGAAATGCCATGATTTTTTAATTTATTTTCAAACAAAGACAGTACTGCTTCTGTGTTTCCCTTTTTTCTTGGGGACCCACTAATAATTATTGCTTTCATTATATCCCCCCATATTATCATATTTAATCATCTTCAGGTTCAGTATGAATATTTATAATAGTATCATTACCATATACTGCTTTAATTTTTCTTTCGATTTCATCATTAATTTTATGAGCCTCAATAATATTTAAAGTATTTTCAACATTTATATGAATATCAATTATGATTTTATTTCCAACTTTTCTTGTTTTTAGTTCATGTGGTGATCTAACTTTATCAACATTTTCTATAATTTCTAATATTTCTTTATTAGTGATAACATCAAGGGATTCTTCGAGTAATTCTTTGATACTACCTATTGAAATGTCATAAGCGGTTTTCATGATAAATATACTAACAATTATTGCTGCAATCGGATCTAATATTTCCCAATTATCTCCTAATAAAATTGCTCCTCCTATACCTAGAAAAGTTCCAATAGAAGAAAATGCATCAGATCTGTGATGCCATGCATTTGCAATTACTGCAGAGCTCTTTATCTCCTGACCTATTTTTAATGTAAATCTAAATAATAGCTCTTTTGTTATCATTGATAATAATGCTGTAATTACTGCAATAATCCCAGGTGATTCTAGATTATTTTTTAATATAATTACTAAATAAATATTTTTTATACTAGAATATAAAATTCCTAATCCAACAATAAATAATGCGATACCAATAATTATTGTTGCAAGAGTTTCAAATTTCCCATGACCATAATTATGGTCTTTATCAGGTGGTTTTCTAACTATTCTAAAACTGATTAAAACAACTATATCCGTTGTGAAATCTGATAGAGAATGAATGGCATCAGCAATCATTGCAGTGCTATTCCCTAATATTCCTGCAATTAATTTAATTACTGTTAAAATAAGATTTACAAAAAATCCAATCCAGGTAATTTTATTTGCATTTTTAGCACGGATATCTTCTAATAATATATCCATTTCACTTCACCCACAATTTTTGCCAGTAAGCATTTAATTAAGACTTTTCTCACTTTATAATTTTACTTTACTCAGTTTATAAAGTTTCTCTAAATAAAATATTACTAATATAAGATTCAATAAAATAAATGTTTTTCCTTTATTATTTTTAATATTATTATATTATGTTTCCATACTTGAGATTAATTACTTTAATACAAAATATCAAAATAAAATAAAAAAATAATTAAATATACAACTTTTTAATTTTTTTCTTCTAATAAAGTAAAAAACTGATATTTTCTACTTTTAAAAGTAGAAAATATCAGTTTCATCATTAAAAATATAAATTTTCTTTTTCATGTTTAAGCAGCCATTTCTTTCGCCAAATTCCTGCTCCATAGCCACCTAACTTACCATTACTTGCAGTTACCCGGTGACAGGGGATAATAAGTGGAATACTATTTCTATTATTAGCATTCCCAACTGCTCTATATGCTTTATCATTTGATATTGCTTCTGCCACTTCCTTATAAGAAAAAGTATCTCCATAAGGAATCTCTATTAACTGTTTCCAGACTCTTTTTTGAAAATCAGTGCCTTCAATTTTAAGTGGAAGTTCAAACTTTTTTCTTGCTCCTGCAAAATATTGATCCAGCTGCTTTTTGGTCTCTAATAAAACAGCTGTCATATCCTGCTGATAAGGCTTTTTATCTTTAAAATGAAGACTTATTAGTTCACCTTTATCAGCCTGAATTTCTATTAATCCAATAGGAGAATCATAATAAGCTACTTTATTATCAGTTTTTAGTTCTGCTGCACTCTTAAAATCTTGATCTAAATTCTGAGTAGTTACCTCCCAGATATAAAAAGAAGCTGCCGTATTATAGGGAGAAAATGTACTTTTAAATTTTTTAAAATCCTTTTCATCTGGTTCAGATTTCAAACCATAAAACCACTGAATTCCCTTCCTGATGCCTAAATCATTATAACTAATTACATCTCTTCTAACTAAAGAAAAGATTAAAAACATCTCTGCAGTCCAGCGGCCAATCCCTTTAACTTCTACTAATTGATCAATAATTTCCTGGTCTGACAGCTGATCAATATTTGCCAGCTGAACTTTATCTTCCAGAACAGCCTCTGCCAGATTATTAAGATAATCAATTTTCCTTTCAGAAAGTCCAGATTCTTTAAGCTCTTTATTTGAGACAGAAGCAACAGCCTCCGGAGTTAATTCAGGAAGAAGATCAGTTACTTTTTTCCAGATAGAATCAGCAGCCTGGGCAGAAAGCTGTTGATAGACAATACTCTGAGTTAAAGCAGTAAAATAATCAGGATTGTACTGTCTATTAATTTCGCCAACATATTCAATTAAATCTGACATACGCTGGTCCTTAGCTTTAAGATAATCAATCTCTTCCTGGGATATTTCTATTCTCTTTTTCATTATTAAAAACACCTCAATTACAAGGACTATAAAAATTGATAGCTATAATTAGTAATCTAGTTTTTAATTTTTAATACAAATTATTTATTTCCCGTTTAAGTCTTCGGTAATATCCTCTTTTTTAGTTGCAATAGAATCAGCCAGATGAAGAAGTCTTACGTCAGGATAGAGTTCTTCAGCCCTGCTTCTTTTACGCTCATCAAAAGGGCCATATGGTCCCATATGGTAAGTAATAGCAAGCACATCTCTTTCTTCTAAATCAATAAATTTAGATGACTCGAGAATTGCCCGCATTGAGTGATTTAAGGGAAGATTATTTTCATTATAATCCCAGTCACTTCTCACCTCTGGTGGGGCAACATTTCTGCCGTCCTTAAACCATTTAATTAAATCACTGGCATACTCTTTAGAAATAATAAACTCCTTATTTTCTACATATTTATCAAGTCCATAAGTGTTATACATATCCATATTGTCTCTAACCAGACTTCTCAAAAAGTTATTTTGACCTGGAGTAATTGTATGCTGCATCTCTGAAGTATAGGCAAAACATTTTTCTAAATCATGGAGTGAAGCTTGTATAATTATATTTTCCCGGGGGATTCCCGCATCTATCTCTTCATTTAATTTTAAATATTCTCTTTTTACATTTTCTGTGTGTTCTAATAACCCACCACTAACATTAAGATGATGCCTGATACTGGCAGGTTTTTTGTAAAAATCTATCTCCTCCAAAAATATTAGTAGTTCTTCTATACCCTTTTTCCCGGTCTTTTTTAAATCACTGATAAATTTATCCTTCATTTTTGCACCTTCCTGTATCTTAAAATTTAATAATTTTTTATTTTTCTTGTCTATCAAATTTTAACATTTCGACTGTAATAAAACAAGCAAATTAAAAGAATATTTATCAAACTCTATAATTAAGACCAGGAAGGCTGTTATATTTAAAAGGAAATTTATTTTATTTGACTCAGGTATTTTCTGGCTTTTAAATCAACATTTTTAATAGCCTTTAAAACATCTGCTTCAGTTACTTTAAAAGGAAGGTTATGAATAGATTCTTCTGGACTGCAGCTTTTGGCAGCTACTTTTGCCAGATCACTTTCCTTTACATTATCTATACCAAGTTGAGCAAGAGTTATTGGCTGGTCAATTTTATTAAGTAAAAAGATAAGTTCATCAAACTCAGTGCTCCTATTTTCCAGTTCCAGCTGAACCAGATTACCAAAGGCTACTTTTTCCCCGTGTAAAAAGTCATGGGTTCCCGGAAGAACTGTTAGTCCATTATGAACAGCATGGGCTGCAGCAATCCTGCAGTTATCACTACCGATTCCTCCTACCATTCCCCCCAGGGCAATAATACTATCAACAGTTTTTTCTACTGCTTTAGTAGCTTTTCTGGCCTCAAGGTCCTCTGCTGCCCTGACACCAAATTCAAACAAAATATCCTTGCACTCTTCAGCAATCTTTAAAGCTGTTCTTGTTGGAGAATTTTTTTCTTTATTTGAGGCAGAGGCTCTGGCTTCATAAAATTTAACTACTGTATCTGCAATTCCAGCTTTAAAATAATCAATTGGAGACTCAGCAATAATTACTGTATCTACAAGTACCAAAGTCGGACTGTATTGAAAAATAATATATTCATCAAAAGTTCCATTCTCATCATAAAAAACAGATAATGGAGTCCAGGCAGCACAGTTTGAAGCAATAGTAGGAATTGTAATTAGTTTGCGATCAGCATAAGCTGCCGCTGCTTTTGCTGTATCAATAGCCTTACCTCCACCAATACCTACAATCAAATCAAAATTTTCTTTTTTAAGTAAATCAGCAATTCTTTGAGCTTCCATTTTCGTTACTTCTCCACCAAAAACTTCTTCTCTAAATTTAATTTCACTTTCTTTTAAACTCTTATGGAGTTTTTCTCTGACCACTTCTAAGGTAGTATCATCTCCCACAAGTAAAGCTTTATTTCCCAGGGGAGAAATATGCCGGCCGGCATCTAATAAAATATTTTTTTCCTGCATATATCTATTTGGAGATCCCATTACTAAATGCATATCTTTAAAACACTTCCTTTTCTTTTAAGATTTAATTATATATTTCTCTGTCTTACTTTTTCAGGTAATTTTTCCAGTCTGCTTAATGCTTTTTCTAGGGTAGCTTCTGTTTTAGCAAAATGAAATCGGATTAAATGCTGAACATCTTCTTTAAAGAAACTGGATCCGGGTACTGCTGCAACCCCAATTTCTTTAATCATCCACTCACAAAATTCCAGATCACTATCAAAGTTAAACTCACTGATATCAACCAAAATATAGTAAGCACCCTGAGGTTCAGTATATTTTAATCCAATCTCATCTAAACCTTTCAGAAAAAAGTCTCTTTTCTCTTTATATCTCTGCTCCAATTCCTGATAATACTTATCATCAAAGTTAAGGGCAGTGACAGCTGCTTCCTGAAGAGGAGCAGCTGCTCCAACGGTTAAAAAATCATGGATCTGTCTGGCACCATCGATTATCTCCTCTGGAGCTATTAAATAACCAAGTCTCCAGCCGGTTATTGAATATGTCTTTGATAGTGAGCTGCAGGAAATAGTTCTTTTAAACATTCCTGGAAGTGAAGCAAAATATGTATGCTGATGAGGTGGATAAACAATGTGTTCATATACCTCATCTGTGATCACGAAAGCATCATATTTTTCTACCAGTTCTGAAATTATCTCCAATTCTTTACGACTAAATACCTTTCCACTTGGATTGGATGGATTACATAAAATCAGGGCTTTAGCGCCTGCTTTTAAAGCCTGTTCTAGTTCTTTTGAGTCAAAATTGAACTCAGGTGGCCTTAGGTTTACATAAATAGGTTCTGCCCCTGAGAGGATAGCATCGGCAGCATAATTTTCATAGAAAGGAGAAAAAACGACCACTTTATCTCCAGGACTGCAGACTGTCATCATTGCCACCATCATTGCTTCTGTACTACCACAGGTTACAACTACCTCTTTTTCCGGGTCAATTTCTAAGTCCATAAACTTAGACTGTTTTTCTGCCAGAGCTTTCCTAAAATTAGGTGCTCCCCAGGTAACTGCATACTGATGCATACTTCCTGCAGCTACCTCTCTTAATGATTCTTTTAATTCAACTGGGGGGTCAAAATCAGGAAAGCCCTGGGATAAGTTTATGGCGTCATATTTATTGGCTATACGGGTCATTCTTCTTATTACTGAATCACTGAAATTATTTATTTTTTTATTTAATTCTGGCATAATTGCAACTCCTTTATTCTATTTGCTCCTGAGTTAATAATCTGATTTTCCTTTATTTGATTCAAACTTAAAATGCAGGTATTACAGATCCATTGAACTCCTCATTAATGAAGTTTCTTACTGTTTCAGAATGATAGGCATCTATAAATTTCTTGATTAATGGATCATTCTTGTCTTCGGGTCTTACTGCTACAATACATACATAAGGAGAATTTTCATCCTCTATATAGATAGAATCTTCTCTGGGATTCATTCCCAGCTCCAGTGCATAATTCGAATTTACAGCTGCTGCAGCTACATCAGGTATAACTCTCGCTGTTTGAGCAGCCTCTACTTCGTGAAATTTGAGGTCTTTAGGATTAGAGGTTATATCAAGAACAGAAGCTGATATCCCAGCTGACTCATCTAATTTAATTAGCCCTACTTTTTCAAATAACAGAAGGGCTCTTCCTCCATTTGTCGGATCATTGGGAATTGCTATAGTAGAACCAGCAGGTAATTCATTTAGTGATTCATATTTATCAGAGTAAATCGCAATTGGTATTATAATTGTTTTTGCCACTGAAATTAGATCTAAATTACGATCAGATTTAAAGCGTTCAAAGTAGGGAATGTGTTGAAATGTATTTGCATCTAAACTTCCATCTTCAAGTGCTATATTTGGAGTTACATAATCACTAAACTCTACAATATCCAATTCCACTCCATCTTCTGCCAAAACAGGTTTTACTGCTTCTAAAATCTGAGCAAAAGGACCAGCAGTTGCACCAACTTTTAGAACTGGGTCTGCTGCCATTACAGTATTTACCGCTAAAATCAAGTATAAAGCCACTACTAAAAATACTCCACTACTAATTAAAATTGATTTGATTGTTTTTTTCATTATTTAAATTCTCCTCTACTTTTTTAAATATTATAAATTTTTTTCTCTATCTCTCAACTGCTAAGCATTTCTTTACTTATAAATAATTTAGCTTATCACCTCCATCATAAATTATTAACTTTCTTCTTAATTTTATCCACAAAAATTACTCTACCTTTATTTCTGGATATAAAAAAACCACTTCTACATAAATAAAACTGCAAAAGTGGTAAAAAAATAAACCCTCGTGAGAGGGCTTTGATATTCCTCTCATCTATCATTTCTTTGAAATGCAGGATTTAGCACCTTACCTTATAGGTAGGTTGCCGGGTTTCAAAGGGCCAGTCCCTCCGCCACTCTTGATGAAAATATTTATTTTTTTATTAATCTAATATACTAATATTATTTAATTATAGAGAATATCACTTAACTTAAGTTTTGTCAAATTTTCAAACACTTTCTATAACTCTTTCCAGCCTTGAATTTATTTCCTCGGCAATCTCATTTACTTTTTCATTTTCTGACATTCCCAGTGCTTTTACAGGATCAATCGCTGCTACATTAACTTTCTCATCATCTTCAAAAACTATAACATTACAGGGAAGCAGCAGACCAAGTTCAGGCTCTTCTTCAATACCTTCAAAAGCAAAAGCCGGATTACAGGCTTCAAGAATAACATAATTATTCATATCTTTTTCCAGCTTATCTTTAAATGTTTTTTTCATGTCTATTTCAGCAAGAACCCCAAAACCTTCAGTTTTTAACTCATTTTTTACTTTATCAACAGTATCCTGATAAGATAATTCTACACTTTTTTGAATTCCATATTTACTCATAATTTTCCTCCTTTAAATTTTAGATAATCATTTATTTATCTCTTAATTATTTAAGTTATCAATAATTTCTTTTAACTCTTCCTTAGTGATTTCACCTTTTGCATAGCGCTCTCTGGCTATTTGTTCTGCTCTATCTTCATTTCTTCTGGATTCAATCTCTTTTCTATTTTCAAAATCTCTATGCCGACTATAGTCAGAATTCCCATTCCTTCTATTATTATTTCTATTATATTCTTTAAAGAAATAATAAACAACACCAATAATTACAATCCAAAAAATAAATGAAAAACCTCCACCCATCATTCCAGGGCCAAATCCCATCATCATTACCCCTCCTGCTTTATTATTTTAATATAAAACTAATAAATTCTTCTATAATAAATTGACTTATATCTATATCTCTTTAATACCACTGATTAAGCCAGTCTTGCATCATAAAAATTTCCTGTCGCTGACTGTCTCTAATACTTCTGGCAAGTAAATATACTGAGCGATGTTCAGCCAGATCCTGCACAATTAATTGCTGGGACATCATAACTGCTCCCATATGATGAAAAATCATATCCTGTAAAAATACATAATCTAATTCTTCCCCACTAAGTCCTTTATAATCTCCCATCATCGGCTGATACTGGTAATTATTTGTTCTATCTGGATACCACTCAGCCAGATATTTTTTCATTTCTTTAATCTCTTGAGTTTGTACCTTTATAATATCTCTAGCAAACTTCCTCATCTCTTCCCTATTTGTATTATATCTCAAAATCTTTGCTTTAGAGACTGCTTCTTCATGATGTGGTATCATCTTAACCAAAAAATCATACTCACTGTCAATTGATTCCATCATTCCTGGTCCCATCATTGCTCCCGGACCAAATCCCGGTTGAGCAAAAACAATGGATACCGCGCCAAAGATTAAAAATATAGTTAAGAATAATACTAATCTTTTATTCATTCTGAATTCCTCCTTTTAACCCCTGGATACCCCTGTAATGTATCTTAAACATAGTATAACACTCAGGTTTATCTCTGTCAACAATAATATCGCAATTGTTAAATATTAAACTGTGCTACCCAGAGTAACTTTCTTCAATATTTATTATAGAAAATAAATATGAATAAAATATGAATTAATTTAAATAATTTTTGATTAAAAAAAGAGCAACTGCAGCAGCAACTACTCTTTCTAAAATAAATATTTATTTAACTAAATTTATAATTTCACAATAATTCTTCCTTTTGATTCCCCAGCCAGCATTTTATCAATCTGGTCTTTTAAATCTTCTAAAAATATCTGGGGTGAAAAACTATCTATTTAATCTAATTTCCAGTCTGAAGCTATTTTTTGCCAGTAGCTGCTGTAACATTATAGCCAGATTTTGATAAAATAGCACAAACAAAACTACCAACACCCCCATCAGTATTCATTCCTAAATCATAACCGGTAATCTGTAAATTCTTCATTAACTTCACTTACTTCGAATGCCTTAAATCTTATATTTCCCATTTGCTTATTATTTCCCTTAAATTATTTTACCATATACATTTTTAATATGAAATAATTACAGCTGACCAATAAATAACTGCACTGTAAATGAAACAACTACAACCAGAGAAGAAACTATAAAACCATGAAATAATGGTTTAACACCGGAAGCAGATACTTCTCTAAAATTGGTAGTTAGTCCAATGGCACCTAATGCCATAACCATCATAAATTTAGATATTGAAGCAATATTACTGCTTAGCTCAGCCGAAATAAAACCCGTGCTTTTAATACCCACCATTAATAAAAATAGTAAAATAAAATATGGAAAGATATTTTTTACACTTACATTTTCATCCTGATAATCTGATTTTATTCCAAGTTTTTTATTTTTACGAGCATTAATAATCGAAAAAATCATTACTATGGGCACTATTGATAAAGTTCGTGTTAATTTTACAATAACTGCAAAAGCACCTGCAGCATCAGAAAATGTATAAGCTGCTGCCACTACTGATGAAGTATCATTAACTGCTGTTCCCGCCCAGAGTCCAAAACCCAGATCACTCATACCAAAATATTTTCCAGCTATTGGAAAAAGAATAACCATCATAATATCAAAAATAAAAGTTGCTGAAATTGCATAGGCAATATCACTATTATCTGCTTCAATTGTTGGAGCAACTGCAGCTATTGCAGAGCCTCCGCAAACACCGGTTCCAGCAGAAATTAAACTAGAGAGCTTCCAGTTCATATTAAATAAACGGCCAAAAACATAACCTCCCCCAAAAGCTGTCAGCAGAGTAAAGGTCATTACTATCAGAGAATAACCTCCAACTGATAAAACCTGAGAAAAACTTAAAGTAAGCCCCATTAATACAATTGCCGTTTTTAGAATCTTCTTTGAAACAAATTTGATCCCAGAATTAAAAATAGGGATTTCTTTAATAATCGGATTTAATAACATACCTAAAATTAATGCAAAAACACTGCCACTAATCAAATGCATTGGTATGTAAGTACTTACCGCTTTAGCAGATAAAGCTAATAAAATTGTAAGGATAATTCCTGCTATGTAATCTGTAATATTTTTCATTATATCTCCCCCTTATTGATTTCACACTTGATTTTATAACACAAAACCAATAAAATAAAATTATAAAATTTTATAAATCAATAAATTAAAATTATAGGTGAGATAAAATGATAAATTTTAGACATCAAACTTTTTGGCATTTATGTAGAATAAAAAACTATACTCAGACAGCAAAAAAATTACATATTACACAACCAACTGTAACTCAACATATTAAATATTTAGAACAAAATTATGGAGTCAAGTTATTTAATTATAACGGTAAAAGTTTAGAAGTTACTGAAGCCGGCAAAAAACTATATAAGTATACAGAAAGAATGATTGCAGATAGCAAAAAAATAGAAAAAGACATTAAAGCTAATTCAAGAATAAAAAATATCAAATTTGGTGCAACCCTTTCAATTGGCGAATTTGTAATGCCTGAAATATTAAATAGAGTAATGCAAAATTATCCCGAACTTAATTTTGATATGCTGGTTGAAAACACAGAAAATCTAATCCATAAATTAAAAGATGGAGAAATTAATTTTGCAATTCTGGAAGGGTTTTTTGATAAGTCAAAATTTGGTTATAGGCTTTTTAGTAATGAAAAGTTTATTGGTATCTGCTCTCCAGATTCAAAATACACAAAGAGGAAATTTAAACTCGAAAATCTCTTAGATGCTCGCTTGATTTTAAGAGAAAATGGTTCCGGTACGCGCGAAATTTTAGAACAAATTCTTTACACAAATAATTTAAGTACAGATAGTTTTAGCAGCACAATAGAGATTGGTAATTTAAATGCAATCAAAGAGCTGGTTACACATAATAAGGGAATATCATTTATGTATCAGACAGCAGCTAAAAAAGAATTAAAACAAAATATAATCTCTAATTTACAAATTAGTAATTTTAATATTGAAAGAGAATTCAATTTTGTTTATTTAAAAAATAGTGTTTTTGAAGATCAATATCATAAATACTTTGATTTATTTAATCATTTAAGAAGAATATAGCAAAACTGCTCTGAAATATTGAATAAACAGAGCAGTTTCTTTAAGTTATATTTGATTTTTAAATCTTATAAATGTTCTACCATTCTATCACTTAAAGAAAGTAATGCAGTTTTCTGCTGCAGTCCCTCAATAAATCTTTCTGGGATTCTGGAAAAACCAACTTGAGCTCCGATTAAGGCTCCAGTTAACATTGTTCTAACCTGGTTCTGGCCACCTCCATTGAGGGCATTCAGCACTCCCGCTTCAAAATCATCTTTAAATCTGGCAGATAGATAGTAAACAGCAGGCAGCATATGATAAATTGCACAGGGCATGCCATAAACAATTGAAGCTTTCCAGGCCGGCTCAATAACTATCTCTGGGTCTTCAACTGCTCGTGCCATATAAGATGGTGAAAGCAGTGCATCCGGGGAGGCAAACATCCCCTCACCATAGAGGTCAGATTCTTTAACCATATTATCTCTAGCTGGTGGATTTAAATTATCAGAAGTTACTTTGTGAAAAGGTAATTTTCCTTCATCCACAGCCTGCATAAGTTTTGCTGAAATTTCTGGATCAAGCTTTTCTCCCTGAACCAATAGAGCCAGAACTGAGCTATAAGCCACAGTTAAAGAACCAATTAAATTATCTGCTTGAGTTAAAGCCGTATTATCAGTTATATTAAGGCTCAAAGCCTCAAGATCATCAGCATAGAAAATTGCCATAGCAATATTTCTTTCAATGGCCTCAGTTGTATCAGCATTACCGGCAACCTGATCCCAGGGTAGTCCTTTTTTAACTCGTGTCCGCCAGAGATGCCTCATTGACTGGCTCGTATATCCTCCCGGGCCAGCCATCGCCTTCCCGGAGATTTTTGGCAAAAAATCGTTGTCCATCATTTTACAGAAAGCAGCCTGATCATACCCCTCATTTTCAATTAAATGCTCAGCCATCATTTTCAGTAAAATCCCAGCCTGAGATATTTCTCCAGCCTCAAGGCCACCATGATATCTATCCGACTTAGGCTCAGTATAATCATCAATCCACTCACCATATTCTTTACGCATCTCTCTCAGGTCATAATACCAGTGGGGTCCAACACCAAGAGCTTCTCCAATAAAAGCACCCATTAAAGCACCTTTTGCCCTTTCTTGCTTAGTAACCATAATTACAGCCTCCCCCTTTTAAATTAGCCAGAATTTAAAAATTAAAATTCTATTTTTCTATTTTATTTTCTTTAATCAGCTTTTGTTTTAGCTCATATAATTTATCCGAAAGATCAACCTTCATTATATGAGGATTGGTCAGCCTTTTATATTCTGCTCCTAGACTCTCTTTTTCCTTCTCTGCATATTCCTTAATTTCAGCAACCTGTGGAGAATCATAAACTAATTTACCCGTTTTAAAAATTGGTTTCATCATTTCTCTAAGTTGATAATTCCCTTTTTTCAGAGTTGTGGTTTTCCAGGTGTCTCTGGCATCAAAAAGAACTAAATCTCTGTCAGCACTAATTACTTCATCCTTTAGGGCAATCAAATCTGCTCTAATTTCTCCCGATCTTTGATCATAAATTCTAATCAATTTTTTATTGCCGGGATCAGTCATCTTTTCAATATTATCAGAAAGCTTAATTTTGGGCTGGTCATTATACTCGCTCATCTTATAGACTGCTCCAAAAGCGGGACAGTCATAGGAAGTAATCAGTTTTGTTCCTACACCATAGAGATCGATCTGAGCTCCCTGCAGATTAAGAGAGCTAATAATATCCTCATCAAGATTATTAGAAGCAACTATTACAGCATCCTCCAGACCGGCCTGATCAAGCATTTTTCTGGCTTCCTTAGAAAGATAGGCGAGATCTCCACTGTCCAGTCTAATTCCAAAAAGTTCTGAGTCAATTCCTTTATCCTTCATTTCTTTAAAAACCTTGATTGCATTGGGTACTCCTGATTTTAATGTATCATAGGTATCAACGAGGAGTATAGCACTATCGGGAAAATTATCCGCATAGGTCCGAAAAGCTTCCAGTTCACTTTCAAAGCTCATCACCCAGCTGTGCGCATGGGTGCCGCTGACCTTAACTCCAAATTTCTTACCGGTTAAAACATTGGAAGTCCCCGAACAACCACCAATTACAGCAGCCCGGGCTCCATAAACGCCCGCATCCGGGCCGTGGGCCCTTCTAAGACCAAATTCCAGTACACTCTTACCCTGAGCTGCCTCTGTGATCCTGGCTGCCTTTGTTGCAATCAAAGCCTGATGATTAATAAAGTTCAAAAGTGGAGTTTCCAACAACTGGGCCTGTAAAATAGGCGCCTCTACTTTAAGTAAAGGTTCTTTTGGAAAAACAACACTCCCTTCAGGCACTGAATAAATATCACCTGTAAATTTAAAATCTCTTAAATAGTCTAAAAATCTTTCCTTAAAACCCTGAGTCCTCAAATATTCTATATCCTCTTCTTTAAACTCTAAATTCTCTACAAATTCAATTACCTGTTCTAAACCTGCAAAAACTGCATAACCATTATCACAGGGATTTTCTCTGTAAAAAAGATCAAATACTGCCTCTTCGGTTTTTCCCTTTACACAGTATCCCTGGGCCATTGTCAGCTGATAAAAATCTGTTAAAAGACTTAAATCTCTCATTCTAATCAACACCAACCTTATTTTTTATTTACTTTTTTATAAGATTTTAACATTTAAAATAATCAAATCCAGTCATTTCTTTTAAACAGCCAGTATTCAATACCAATAATAGCCAGCATTAAAACTGAAAAAATTCCAAAAGCAGCACTGCTTTCAGTTCCCGGCATTCCACCAATATTAATCCCAAATAAACCTGTTAGAAATCCTAAAGGTAAAAAGATACTCCCAACTATAGAAAGTATATACATTGTTCTATTCATCTGATCATTAATCTTATTATTTAGTTCTTCCTGAACTAAGGCAGCCCGATCCCTAATAGTATCCAACTCTTCAATCTGGCGAATTGAACGGTTAGAAAACTCATAGATATATTCTTTATCATCTTCATCAAGCCAGCCAATTCTTTCTTTATAAAGGCGGGCCATAGATTCCCGCTGGGGAACTATATAACGCCGGATGATAACTGCTTCTCTTCTCTTTTCAGAAATCATCGAACGCAGTTTAGATCTTTCTGCAGTTAAAACCTCTTCCTCCATCTCATCAATCTGTTCTTCAATATCATAGATATAATCACTAATCCGATCTATTACACCATCAAGCACCCTGATTAAAAAATCTGCAGTATTCCTGGGACCATCACCACTCTGATAACTTTTATCGATATCATCAATGGTAAAGACTCGCTCACTGCGGGTAGTAATTATTCTGCCGGGTTCGATCCACATATGCAGAGAAACCATATCTTCTTCATCTGAGTCAGGATTTAAATTTAAGCCCCGCAGGTTGAGCAGAATCCCGTCTTCATCTTTTAAAACTCGGGGTCTGGTTTCTTCGGAAATCAGTTCTTTAATCACAATATCAGATAAACCGCTTTTTTCTCTTAACCACTCTTTTGCTTCTGACTCGAGCACATTGAGGTGATACCAGCTAAAAGAATCTTCATTTTTATTAGAAATTTCTTCAGTTAAACTATCCATTTTTTTAATATATTCTTTTTCGACATAATAACCTGTGATCAGTGCAGCCATAAATACCTCCCTAACTAAAAGGTGCCTCCATCCCAGCCCCACATTGCACCCGGAGCATCGGCAAATTCAATATAGATTCTATCCTGCTCAATCTCCAGCTCTTTTTCCATGAATTCACAGATGAATTGAGAAAGTTCTTCAGTCATTGACTGCTTTAAACCAATACTTTTAACTTCAATAAAGGCTGTTTTTTCAGTACTGCCGCCAAAAGTCATCTTTAGCTCAGCCTCCAGAGCTGTCATAATATATGATTCTGGCTTGCCAAGCTGTTCTGCCATCTCAGCTGATAATTTCTTTAATAACTCTTCTTCTTTTTTTACTTTTTGATTAGTCTGAACTTTAATAAATGGCATTAAAACCACTCCTTTTGATTTTAGTTTGATTATCTCTACTCACTTAAATTGCGAACTATACCATATTTTCTTAAAACTATTAAATCTGCATCAATTCTGCCGCTTGTCTCCGGGGCATAATCTACATCAATCAGCTCAATAAACTCTGCTGTATAATCCTTTAAAACTCCATTATATTTAACCCATTCACTGCCTTTTTTAAGTTCTAAAATTACCCTTTCTCCAATATAATCCTCAAGCAGCGGTTCATAGGATGTTTCAACCAGACCATAAAGCTCATTTTTCATTTTATTAACTTCGCGGTCATTACTGCTGATAGCCGCACCAACTGGAGTTGTTTTTGAAAAATGGCTTGTCAGCAGATTAATTATTTCAATTACAGCATCTTTAATAATTTTTAAGAAATTTAAAATAGAGCGCCTGATCCTGCGCCAGCGGGAAGAATGAAATGTTTTTTTGAAATCTTCTTCTCTCAGCTTCTTACCTTCTTCAGTTAAATCCTTGTGATAGCGGACAACTGCTTGAATATCTGGATACTCATTTTTATAAAGCAGAAAACTCAAGAATTTAAGATTTTGATCATCCTGAATTGACTCTGAATAATTAAACTTTAAGCCTGAACTTTTTAAATTTAATTCTCCCTTATAACACTGACCATTTAAAAGTTCTAGAGTAACCATATCATTTTTAAAATCTTTAAGGCATTTATCTTTTTTTATTTTTCTGAAGACGACTGCCAGCAGTGCTGAAAGAACAATAAATATAATTGTTATTGTTGTAGCATCCAAAATTTAGCCTCCTCAGTCATAAATTTATTTAAGCAGCTCAAAGATTAAGTTTAAAATTTAGCTGTTATCAATTTCTTTAATTACCCGGGCTGGATTACCACCAACAAAATGATCTGCAGCTACATCTTTAGTTACCACTGCTCCAGCTCCGATTACAGCATTATCACCAATTTTAACTCCCGGCTGGATAACTGCTCCCCCACCAATCCAGACATTATCACCAATCTCCACAGGAAAACCAAGTTCCCGGCCTGAATTGCGGGCCTTTTCTTCCAGTGGATGTGTGGCTGTATAGATCTGGACTGCCGGTCCCAGCATTACATTATCACCGATAGTTATTGTATTTACATCCAGTAAAACACAGTTGTGATTAGCATAAAACATTTCTCCAACTTCGATATTATAACCATAATCACAGTAAAAATTAGGCTCTATGTAGGGTGCCTTGTCTGTCTGCAGCAGTTCTTTTAAGACAATCTTTTTCTTTTCTCCCTCCTGTGGTGCCAGATTATTGTACTTATAACATAAATCCTTGGCTCGAGCTCTATCTTCCATTAATTCCTCACAGTGAGGATTATACATCTCTCCTGCCAACATCTTTTCTTTTTCTGTTTTCATAATAACCACCTTTTATATTTATTTCATCACTATATCAATATTTAAACAAAGAGAAAGAAATTCCTCTATTTAGAAGGCCTAATTTCTCATCAAATTTTAATTTGTATTAGTTATAATCTTGCTGTAGAATTAGATTAGAAATAGATATATTTTACTCTAAGGAGGAGAGCTTATGCACCGCACAAAAACATTTTTATTAATGTTTTCTTTAATAATAGTCTTTATGTTTTTTGGAGGAATGATCGCCGGAGAAGATGGAATTGTAATGGCTTTTATCTTTGCCCTGGCAATTAACTTTATCAGCTACTGGAACAGTGATCAGCTTGCAATTAAAATGACTAAATCCCAACCCTTAAGTGAGGCAGAAGCACCTGAAATCTACAGAATTGTTCGCAGGCTGAGTCAGAATGCTGAACTACCGATGCCTGAGCTATATTTAACACCATCAAATCAGCCCAATGCCTTTGCTACCGGTAGAAATCCCGAACATGCAGCTGTTGCAGTTACTCAGGGTTTAATTAACTTATTAAATGAAGATGAATTAGAAGGAGTAATCGCTCATGAGCTGGCCCATGTAAAAAACAGGGACACTCTAATCAGCACCATGGCCGCTGTAATGGCAGGAGCACTTGCCTTTTTAGCCAGAATGGGAAGGTTCAGAATGATTTTTGGCGGCCGCCGCAATAATAATGGCGCTGGAGCTTTACTGCAGCTGGTTGCTATTATCTTTGCTCCTCTGGCAGCTATTTTAATCAAAATGGCAATTTCCAGATCAAGAGAGTATACTGCTGATGAAACCGGTGGTAAAATTTCTGGTAATCCGGAAGGACTGGCCAGTGCTTTGGAAAAAATGGAGCGCTATAGTCAGGGAGCACAACCAATGCAGGTTAATGAAGCTGCAGCTCATATGTTTATTTTAAATCCACTTTCTAGTAAAGGAATGGCTAAATTATTTAGCTCTCATCCACCTACAGCAGAAAGAATAAAAAAACTACGTCAGGTTAAATAAAAAAGTGTAGTATTTTACAAATCATTAAAAGCCAGGGAATATTCCCTGGCTTTTTCTAGCTTTTAATCAGTAAACTTAGCCAGAACTTCCATTAACTCATCAATAACTTCATCGCCTTCCTCATTTTTTACCGCTCGCTGAACACATCCGTGCACATGTTTATCTAAAATTTTAATTCCAACCTTTTTCAATCCACCCTGAACAGCATTAATCTGATGCAAAATATCAACACAATATTTTTCTTCATCTACCATTCTCTGCAGACCCCGAACCTGACCCTCTATTCTTTTAAGACGGGTAATTAAATCTTTTCTGTCTAATTCGCATAATGAATTCATAAAAATCCTCCTCACATAATATAATTAACGATTTTAAAATATTCAAAAGATAAATTTGATTAAATAATTCCAGCCGATCAATATTAAGCTGGAATTATTATTTTATTTGTAATCTGCCTGAACATTTTCTCTTCTTAATAAGTTAGCATTTGTAACTACACTAATTGAACTTGTAGCCATTGCCATCTCAGCAATCACAGGATGTAATAATCCCAGAATAGCTACTGGAATTGCAATTAAATTATAGAAGAAAGCCCAGAAAAGATTCTGCTTGATCTTCTTAAAAGTTGCCCGAGAAAGCTTAACAGCTGTAATTACTGATGATAAATCTCCTCTGACCAGGGTAATATCAGATGACTCAATTGCAATGTCTGTACCTGTACCGATTGCTATACCCACATTGGCCTGAGTTAGAGCAGGTGCATCATTGATTCCATCACCAACCATGGCGATAACCCCAAATTTTGACTGCAGTTCTTTAACTTTATCGACCTTACCATCTGGCAGAACTTCTGCAACTACATGGTCAATTCCTACTTCTCGCGCAATAGCCTCAGCTGTACGCTGATTATCACCGGTTATCATAGCTGTTTTTAAACCCAGTTTTTTAAGTTCAGCAATTGCTTTAATCGAATCTTCCTTTAAAGCATCTGCAACAGCAACAACCCCCAGCATTTTACCATCTGCAGCTGCCAGCATTGCAGTTTTCGCTTCATTTTCCAGCCTCTTTAGATCTTCCTCAAAACTGTTTGTATCTATTCCCGCTTCTTCCATCAGTTTGCGGCTGCCGACCAGTACTTCTTTTCCTTCAACTTCTGCTTTAACACCTTTACCTATAACAGAGTTGAAATTTTTAATTTCTTTAATATTAATTTCTCTATCTTTAGCTCCCCGAACAATCGCTTCTCCCAGGGGATGCTCAGAACCAGCTTCTACGCTTGCAGCCAGCTGCAATAATTTATTCTGACTGCTGTTTTCTGCTGCAATTAAATCGGTCACTTCTGGTTTACCTTTAGTAATAGTACCGGTTTTATCAAAGACAATAGTATGCACATCTTTCATTGTCTGAATAGCCTCTCCTTTACGGATTAAGACTCCGTTTTCAGCTCCAATACCACTTCCAACCATTAAAGCAGTTGGTGTTGCAAGTCCTAAGGCACAGGGACAGGCAATAACTAATACAGCTATTGTAGCGAAAATTGCCAGAGTAACTGTTCCCAATTCCGGACTAACCCAGGGTAAGAAACTCTGAGCCCAGAAGCCAACCTCTCTAAAAGCATCAGGAAAAATCAGCCAGGAAACAAAAGTAAGAGCTGCTATAATTAGAACAGTCGGTACAAAAATACCTGTTATTTTATCAGCAAATTCCTGAATGGGAACTTTTGTACCCTGAGCTTCTTCAACCATTTTAACTACTTGAGAAAGGAAAGTATCTTTACCAACTTTAGTAGCCTTAACCTTTATCAAACCATTCTGATTTACAGTTGCACCAATAACTTCGTCTCCCACTTTTCTTTCCACTGGCATTGATTCTCCTGTTGCCATTGATTCATCGACAGAAGTTTTCCCTTCTACAATTTCACCATCAGTCGGAATTTTTTCTCCCGGTTTGACCAGCATTATGTCTCCAGGCTGTACATCCTCTATTGCAACTTCTTTTTCTTCACCCTTTTCTATAATTGTTGCTGTCTTAGCTCCAAGTTCAAGTAATTTTCTAATCGCCTGGGAAGCTCTACCTTTAGCAGTCTCTTCTATATAACGTCCGGTCAAATGGAAAGCCATAATCATTGCTGAAACTCCGGCATAATTAGCAATCGGGGTAAAAAATACAGCCGGACCAGTAATAAAAGCAGCTCCAGTCCCCATTGCAATTAAAACATCCATATTGGCACTACCGTGACTAACTGCTCTGTAGGCAGTAACAAAAGTTTTACGACCAAAAATAAAAAGTGGTGGTATAGCTAAAACAATCATTCCTAAATTAAAAATCGTCATATTTGGCCAGGCAACTCCAAAAAACATCTCGGGAATCATCCAGAGCATAATTGGAATCGTAAAGGCCCAGGTACCCCACATTTTCTTTTTCGCTTCTTTTACTTTTCTCATGTCATCACTTAACTCATCTTCAGCACCTTCAGCAGAATTTTCTGCTTCCTCATCTTCAAAACGGCTGAGTTCATAACCAGAATTTTTTACAATCTCACGAAAATCATTTTTGCTTAAAACCTCTGGATCGTATTCTACTGTTCCTTTTTCTGTAGCAATATTTACATTAGCTCCATAAACACCTTCACTTTTATTTAAAGCTTTTTCAACAGCTGCTGAACAACTAGCACATGTCATGCCATCGATCCCAAAACTAACTTTTGTCTTTTCTTCTTTAACACCATAACCTGTATTTTTTACTATCTCTATTAATTTTTCTCTACTGCTTTTGTCAGGGTTAAAAGTAACATATGCCTTTTCAGCAGCAAAATTAACCTGTGCCTCTTTTACTCCGACAGCCTTATTTAAAGCTTTTTCTACTGTCTGAGCACAGCTGGCACAACTCATATCTGTTATCTTTAAAGTTATTTTCTTATCTGCCATGATATTCGCACCTCCATAATTATTGTTTCAAATCATTCTATTTTAAAAACCTTTAATCAGTTTTAAATTTAAGATTATTTTCCATTTTCTTTTTTGGTTTTTCCATCTCCACAGCAATCTGGAACATCATTTCCATACTGTTTCTCATTTGCTGAAGCCAGTTTATCAACAAACTTTTGCCACCAGCCTTTTTTATTTTTTCCCATTATATTTCCTCCTAAAGCATAACCTTTTTTTAATTAATTACTCTCTTTATTGTCGGCTGAAAAGAAGATATTTTTTCAAAATAAGAATTTAAAATTTTATTTAGTAAGAATGAAATAATTAAAAAAATAAAAGTTCCGGCAATACCTGCTAACTCAACCGATTTTATATTTAATATTGCTGCTACCCAGCTACCAAAAAAATATCCAGAAATCATTAAAAAAATCGGAAGTAAATAAACAATTAGAGTAGCAAAAACGAGATTACCCTTTTCCATTTCCAGTAAAACTCTATCACCTTTTTTAACACCAATTTTATCTTCAACTTCTAAAAAAACCTGATCCTGATCGTGACTATTACCAGCAAGTCCACAATTTTTATCACATTTACTACAGGCAGAATGTTTTATGATTCTTACTTCAACTTTATCATTATTTTTTTGAACAACAGTTGCTAATTCTTCCAATAGAGTTACCCCCTATTTCACTTAATATACCCCTTACATGTATATTGAAATTAAAAATTTTTAAATTTACACAGTCTTTATATAATTATAGCCAGCTTCTTCAACAGCCGCTTTAAATTCGCTTTCTGCAACTTCCTTTTCCAATTCTACAACTGCTTCTCCTTTATCAGAATCAGCTGTTGCCGAAATAACACCATCAATCTTTTCTAATTCTTCTTTAGTATGCATTTCACAGTGCCCACAGGACATTCCTTCTATAATAATTGTTTTTTTCACTTTTTAACATCTCCTTTTTATACTTTATACGTGTAAGGGGTATAATTAATAATAGCATTACATATTCTTTTTGTCAAGTTTAATTTATTTTTTTAGTTCAATTTCTTTTACAATATCAGACATCAGATTATTAACTTCGACCAATTCCAGACCCGCCTTTTTTATATTTTCTATTGTTCTGCGATTAATGTTAGCCCCCCAAGTGTAAAGGCTGACCCAGTTAAACCAGTCCATAAATTTTCCTACCATTTTATTCCGGCTCCGCATATGCTCAAGCATCAAGATTCGACCATCTTCTTTTAAAACTCTTTTTAACTCTTTTAATCCCTTAATCGGATCTGGAACCGAACAGAATACACAGCTTGTAACAATTAAATCAAAGTAATTATCTTCAAATCTTAAATTTTGAATATCCATTTCCAGTAATTTTATCTTTTTATTATATTTATCAGCTTTTTTCTCTGCTTCCTTAATCATTTTGGGGCTGAAATCAACAGCAAAAATTTCAATTTCTTCTGGATAATATTCAATATTTTTACCGCTTCCTACTCCAGCTTCTAATAACTTGACCTTTTTATTATTATTTTCTTTTAACTGTTCAATTCTATTACTTACCTTCTGCCAGAGATTTTCCCGCCAATCCCCCATTTTACCTTTTTCCATAAAATATTCCAGAGAATCATAAACAGGAGCAACTCTGTTATATCTTTTTTTAATTTTATTCTTATTACCCATAATTAATTCTCCTTTTTAAATACTACATACCCCTATTTAGTATCTTAAGTATAGTATAACACTCAGGATTAGTTCTGTCAAAAAAATATGCTTATTCCGCCCGGAACAAGCATAATAAGAATTGCTAAACAATTAATTTAATTATTTTTAATTAAAATTTTCTTTTGTCCCTGTAATAAAATCAGTCCTTCTTTCTGCAGTTCTGACAATTTTCTACTTAATGTTTCCTGAGTTGTTCCAATTAAATTTGCCAGTCCTTCTCGACTCAGGGGTAAATTTATTAAAATTCCATTATCTTTTTCTATACCACTTTCTCTGGCAAGTTCCAGCAGCAGCCGCATAGTTTTTTCTTTTGCATCTTCAAGAGCCAGAGACTGCAGTTTGTTTTCTGTTTTATTTAGCCGGCTGGTAATTGCTGATAAGAGTTTATAGGAAAGTTCTGGAGATGATTTAATTAATTTCTCAATTTCAGCTTTCGGAAGCAGACAAATATTACAGTCGCCAACCGCTTCTGCACTACTGCTTAACTTTTCTTCCTTAAATAAAACCAGTTCTCCAAAAAAATCTCCTTCATTTAATAGTCTTAATATATACTGATTCCCCTCTTCATTACTTCTATATAATTTAACCAGGCCGGACTCAATAATATAAATATTTTTTCCAAGCTCTCCTTCCAGATAGATTAATTCACCTTTTTTAAATTTTTTCTGTTTAACCAGATTATTTAATTTAGCTATTTTATCATGATCCAGATCAGAAAAAATTGGTACTTTTCTCACACATGATTCGTGCTCACATTTTTCCATACTATCACCCTTTAATATTAATTAGGTACCTGCTTTCTCCATTTATTATAACTTTATAGTATAATTTGGGCGAAAACAGATACCCTTTATTATCTATTTAGTCCTTTCTACCTTATATCCTGTTTTTGCAACCGCTTTTTTTAAATCTGCTACTTCTATTTTTTCTGAATCGTATTCTACATTGGCTTTACTGGTTGTATAATGAACATCAGCTTTTTTGACTCCCTCAGTTTTATTTAAAACCTGTTCTATTTTATTTGCACAGTCAGGACAGCTCAGTTCTTCTAAATAAAGTTTAATTTTTTTCATTTTTATTACCTCCAAATTTTATATTATGGTTATTCCTAAAATATTTCTTAAGCCTAATTTCTTTAATTAACTTAAACTTTCATTTTTATTCAGTACTATATCTTAATAAACGCATAGCATTAAAAATTACAATTAAAACGCTTAACTCGTGAACCAGCATTCCGGAAGCCAAAAATACTTTCTGACCTAAAACCCCTGCCAGCAGAGCAAAAACTACCAGAACAGCAAAGGCTACATTCTGCTTTATATTTCTATTTGCGGCTTTACTCAGGCCTACAGCATAAGGTAATTTGTCTAAATTATCTGCCATCAGAGTAATATCTGCTGTATCAATTGCAGCATCTGTACCGGCTGCTCCCATGGCTATACCAATATCGGCTGTTACTAAAGATGGGGTATCATTAATTCCGTCTCCTACCATGGCAACTTTATAACCTTCTTTTTGATATTCCTCTACTGCTTTTACCTTGTCTTCAGGTAACAATTCTGCTTTATAGCCGTCAAGATTCAGTTCTTCAGCCACAGATTCTGCGATTCTTTCATTATCTCCAGTTAACATTACAATTTTTTTGATACCAACCCGCTTTAATTTTTCTGCTATCTGATAGGCATTTTCTCTTGGTCGGTCAGCAATAGAAATTAAAGCTATAATTTTCTCAGCCTCTGAGACAACTACAACTGTTCTACCCTGTTTTTCTAATTTATTCTTCTTTCTTTCAATTTTTTCTGGAATTTTAATTCCCTGCTCTTTAAATAATCTGCTGTTTCCAATCATAATTTCTCTGCCATCGATTCTGGCAGTTACACCTTTACCAGTATGAGTTTCAAAACTAGCTGGAGATTTAACGCTTTCTTTCAGTTCAACTTCTGCTTTATTCTTGATGGCCCGGGCCAGGTGGTGCTCAGAATTAAATTCAGCTGCTGCAGCCAGTCTTAAAACCTCAGACTCACTTTTAGCATAAGTTATAATCTGATCAACTTCTGCTTCCCCTTTACTTAAAGTTCCAGTCTTATCAAAAGCAAGCAGATCAATCTCACCTGATTTCTCTAAGTACTCACCTCCTTTGATCAAAATTCCATTTTTGGCGCCATTACCAATTCCAGCTACAATAGAAATCGGGGTTGAGATAACAAGTGCTCCCGGACAGCCGATAACCAGTAAAGTTAGAGAAAGTCTGATACTGCCGCTGATAAAATAAGAAATTACTGAAAGCAGTATAATTCCCGGAGTGTAATACTTAGAAAAACGCTCCATTAATTTTTGAGTTGGGGCTTTTTCTTCCTGAGCTTCCTCCACCAGTTCTATAATTTTTCCAAAAGTAGTGTCATCTCCTACTTTTTCAGTTTTTATTTCCAAATATCCATTCTGATTAATGGTTCCACTAAACACCTCATCTCCCTTTTCCTTACGTACAGGTACTGATTCACCAGTAATGGCCGCCTGATTAATCTCACTCTCACCTTTAATTACAGTACCATCGACAGGTATTTTTTCTCCAGGTCTAACAATTACTTCCTCCTCAATCTCTACTTCCTCTGCCGCAATTTCCTTTTCTTTACCATCTCTAATCACTGTAGCCAAATTTGGTGCCAGATCCATTAAATTTCTAATTGCATTTCTCGCCTTAGCTGTTGTTCGGCTTTCTAAATAGGAACCAAAGGCAAAGAGAAAGGTAACAGCTGCAGCTTCCCAGTATTCTCCTATAATTACTGCCCCTACTGCAGCAATTGTCACCAATAAATTAATACTAATTACCTTCATTTTTAAAGTATTATAGGCACTGATCGCTACCTGATAGCCAGCAATAACCGCTGCAATTATCATAGCTGTCTTAAAAATTAGTGGATTATAATTTAAGAAATTGCTTAACCAGGCCAGTATAATTAAAATTCCTGATATAATAACTATTTTTAGTTTCTTTTTCATCTCGAACAACCTCCCTGTTTAATTTGTAAGACCAGTATAACTGTTTTTTAAAAGGTCAGCTATGATATAAATCATTTTTTACAAAAAAATCCCCAGCCAACTTCAAAATTTAAATCTGAAGTTAACTGGGGTTATGGATATTAATTAATATTCTTTTTTTATTTATCTATCCTGACTAAATTTAAAACTTGAGTAATTTGGCGTTAATAGCTACAATAACTGTACTCATTGACATCAGAATTGCACCCACAGCAGGAGAAATCATAATACCAAAACTGGCTAGAACCCCTGCAGCAAGTGGAATTGCAAAAGCATTATATCCTGTAGCCCAGAATAGATTTTGCAGCATCTTTTTGAAGGTTAAACTACCAAAGTCAATCAGTTTGAGTACATCAAGTGGATCACTTTCAACCAGAATTATATCTGCTGTTTCGGCAGCCACATCTGTACCAGAACCAATGGCTATTCCAATATCAGCTTTTGCCAGTGCTGGTGCATCATTAACTCCATCACCAGTCATTGCCACAAAATCACCCTCTGCCTGCAGTTCTTCCACTTTCTGCTGTTTCTGATCAGGTAGTACTTCAGCAAAGAAATCAGTCAGACCGAGTTCGTTACTTACATATTCTGCAGTTTTCTGATTATCTCCGGTCAGCATCTTAACTTTAATTCCTTTGTCCTTAAGTTTTTTGACAACCTCATAAGAACTTTCTCTAATCTGATCAGCCAGTCTAATCATCCCGACTAATTTGTCATTTTCTAACAGAAAAACTTCTGTAAATGGACCTTCCTTTAAAGCATCATTCGGTATTTCTATATTATTTTCTTCCAGATAACCTGGAGAAACGGCCTTCATATCAGTATTATTAATCTTTCCAATCACGCCTTTACCTTTCATTATTTCAAAATCATCAACCTTAAGCAGTTCAACTTCATCTGTTTTGGCTTTTTTTACTATTCCATTTGCAATGGGATGTTCTGATTCCTGCTCTAAAGAAGCTGCTTTCTGTAAAATCTCTTCTTTATTATAATCATCGGTAAAAGTCTCAACTGCTTCAACTCCAAATTCTCCTTCAGTTAAAGTACCTGTTTTATCAAATAAAACTGTATCTATTTTACGGGCATTCTCAAAAGCAGTTCTATTGCGAATCAACAGACCATTTTTGGCTGATAGGGTTGTAGACACAGCTACCACAAGTGGTATTGCAAGTCCAAGAGCATGGGGACAGGTTATAACCATTACTGTAGCCATCCGTTCAATTGAGAAAGCTAAATCTCCCGTAATATATAACCAGCTGCCAAAAGTAAGAGTACCAGCAGTAATCGCAATCAAAGTCAGCCAGAAAGCTGCTCTATCTGCAAAATTCTGAGTTTTAGATTTTGCTGCCTGAGATTCCTTTACCATCTCAATTACCTGAGATAAGTAACTATCCTCACCAGCCTTTTCAATTTTAATCTTAATTGAACTATCCCCATTAACTGAACCTCCAATGACTTCTTCATCTTTTCCTCTCTCAACAGGTTCTGACTCACCAGTTAACATTGATTCATCTATATAAGAATCTCCCTCATAGATTACACCATCAGCAGGGACTTTTTCGCCTGGTTTGACCAGAACCTGGTCTCCTTTTTTAAGCTCTTTTATCTTAACTTCCTTGACTTCTCCATTAACAATTTTATGTGCCTGATCAGGCATTAATTTTGCCAGTTCCTCTAAAGCCTGCGAAGCACCCATTACCGAGCGCATCTCTATCCAGTGTCCTAAAAGCATAATTACAATTAAAGTTGCCAGTTCCCAGAAGAAAAATCTACCTTCCAGGCCAAATACAACCGCTCCACTGTAAAAATAAGCGACAGAAATTGCCAGAGCAATTAAAGTCATCATCCCTGGATTTTTATCACTCAACTCATCTTTAAGCCCTGTTAAAAAAGGCCAGCCACCATAGAAAAACATAACGGTAGAAAGTAAAAATAACAAATATTTACTACCTGTAAATTCCAGTGTATAACCAAAAAAGCTTTGAATCATAGGTGAAAGTACTAAAATCGGTGCAGTTATCAGCAAAGATATTTTAAAGCGTTTTTTAAAATCTTCAAGCATTTTCTGATGATCCATTTTTAATACCTCCTCATTCAACTATACCCCTGTCATGTATCTTAATCATAGTATAACACTCGGAATTGTTTGAGTCAAATCTGTCAAAAGATAAAATAACTCAATTTATAACAAAAAATTTATGATTAAACCCAAAAATAAAACCGCAATAAAGGTAAAAGCAATGAGCTTTTTAAATTTTCCATTCCCTTCCATCTCCATTTCGTTTGCTGAATCGCTGTGATGTTTATTAAACTTCTTTCTGAGAAAAACTAGCCATCCAGCCAGAAAAGCAAAAAACACATTTAAATAAAAAGTATAATCTATTTTAAAACGAGCAACTTCACTTACAACTCTCCCGCTGTCGGGCAATATATTGAAAACATCAAAGATTCCATTTAAGATAAGGGCTGTAAAAACAATGCTAATATACATAATTACAGCTATATAGAAAGCTACTTTTTTGCCATAATATTTAATATTTACTGCTACTAAGGGGGGGACCATCAAATCCGAATAAATAAAGCCCATTATTCCTGCAAATAAAACTCCATTATTATTCAAAATTGTAGCAAGTGGAATATTTCCCATAGAACCTATAAAAGTTAAGGCAGCAACAAAGGGAGCTACCATAGCATTTTCAACTGCTACAAGCCAGTCAGGCAGGGAGCCGGAAAGTTCAATCAAAAATATTTTATTCCATACTTCCGTTGGTACAAATACTGCCACAAAACCAGCTACAGTAAAACCAATTAAAATTTCTTCCCAGACCATTTCCCACTCACTTACAAAACTATTACCAACCATTCTCCAACCTTTTTTACTTTTCAATCTCTCTTTCCAGTTAAAATCTTCTTTAATATCAGGGCCTTCTTTTTCAACCTTCTTTCTGGCCTGTTTTAACCATTTTTGGGGATATGTTAGTTTAAATAAAATACTGCTGATAATAATTAAAACTAGACCACCAATAATTTCTGCCGCTAAAAATTCCCATCCCAGAAAAATAAAAATTAAAATTCCAAGCTCTATCACAAGATTGGTAGAAGCAAACATAAAAGCAACAGCAGCTATAAAATTTGCTCCTTTTTTTACCAGAGCCCTTGCAGCTGCAAGAGCTGCAAAAGAGCAGGAAGAAGATGCTGCTCCAAAAATAGTAGATAGAGATATACTTTTAAAATTAGCTTCTCCCATATAACGGGTCAATTTCTCTTTCGGTATAAATGTCTGAATCATAGAGCTGATAAAATAACCTAAAATAAATGCCCAGGCAGATTTCCAGAAAAAGCCGAACGCTGTAATAGTTGCCTCTCCGTATAAGCTTAAGAATTCACCCATTATAACACCCTTTCATTTTTTATATTTATTTTTACTGAGGAATCTAGCCAGCTATAAATTTTTAAGCCTAATTTTTAATTTTTTCTCCTTAAGTTCAATTAAATATAATACATATGACCCTCACTTTTTTCTTTTTGCACTTCGCGAATTCTCTGTTTTAAATCAGCAAGGGTAATCGATTCCATTAAGTTATGCATACCTCTCTCCAGTCTTTGCCAGATCTCTTGAGAAACAGTCTTAAAAACTACTTCCTCACTCTGGTCATCCTGAATTTGAACTTCGGGAGCTATTTTCCCCTCTAATATATTCAAAATATCTGCCAGACTAATTTTTTCCGGTGGTCGATTTAATAAATATCCACCATGAGCTCCTCTGACACTTCTAATTAAACCGGCTTTTTTTAAATCAGCAAAAATTTGTTCTAAATATCTTTCTGAAATATTCTGTCTCTCTGATATTTCTCGCAGTGATACAGCTTCTGTGCCTGCATGGACTGCCAGGTCAATTAAAGCTCTGACCCCATATCTACCTTGAGTTGAAATTTCCATTTTATCAACACCTCACAATGCATTTTAAATGATAAATCTAAAGATTAATGTTTATTATTTTACTAATCTAATTTTACTATAGCAGGAAATTTATATCAAATTAGACTTGACAATTCGAAAAGAGAAATATATAATTTAAACAATATATACGTTAATTCCTATAGATTTAATGTAGATTAGGAGTGGTTAAATGAATTTACTTAATATTAAAGACGTTAATAAAAATTTCAAACAGGAAAATGGCAGGCAATTAGAAGTATTAAGAAATATTAATTTAAAAATTAAAGAAAAAGAATTTATTAGTTTTATTGGTCCTTCTGGATGTGGAAAATCAACACTTTTAAATATTTTAGCAGGACTAATTCCCGTTTCTTCGGGACAGGTAATGATAAAAAATAAAATGATTCAAAATCCTGGTAATGATAGGGTTATGGTTTTTCAGGAAGCTGCTCTTTTCCCCTGGCTTA
>NZ_FTNC01000021.1 GCF_900156285.1 Halanaerobium kushneri | reverse complement strand
GTTTCAGAAAGAATATTTGACATACCAAACTTTGAATATTATGCTTTGGCAGATGGAATCAAAGAAATACTGGCTAAATCTTACACTGGAATAGCGTCTTTTTGTAAGAGTTATTACAAAAAACGACGATCACAAAAGATATTAAGACTCTCTTTACCATTATGACAGTAAGGATAGTTTTTGCTATTTTAAAAAATGGGGAAACTCATTATTATTATAATTTTAAAATTCAATAAAGTGCGAGGTGTTTCCACCTCACACTTAAATTATTTTTTAACCAATTCCACCAAAAATTACTCCCAGCACTAATACCAGAATTGCAACTGAACTGAAAATATATTTTGCATAGGGCTCCCATATTTTTCCGAGGGGTCTTTTTGAACCTTCATTAATAGCTCTGCGAGCTCTTTTAATTCCATAAACCCAGAAGAAGATTATTGCTGATAACACAGCTCCAAAAGGAATTAAATAAATAGTAACTGTATCAGCAAACTTACCAAACAACTCCATGCTTAAATCAAGTGGAATTCCAATAACAAATGCAGCTATTCCTACAATTAACACACTTTTTCTTCTTGTTATATTTAGTCTATCAATTAAAGCTTCAACAGGTACCTCCATTAAGTTAATTGCAGAGGACAGACCGGCAAATACTATACTTAAGAAAAACAGAGAACTAAATATGTAACCACCGGGCATCTGCTGAAAAACTTTGGGTATAGTGATAAATAGTAATGGTGGTCCTGCCTGTGGATCTAAGCCAAAAGCAAATACTGCAGGAATAATTACAAATGCAGCTAATAAAGAAGACATTGTATTAAAAAAAGCGGTTTGGAATGAAGCAGTTGGTATATCAGAATCTTTATCCAGATAACTACCATACACAAGCATAGTTGCACCACCAAGAGAAACAGTAAAGAAAGACTGTCCCAGTGCCATTACCCAGGTTAATGGTTCTTTCAATTTAGACCAATCCGGAACTAGCAGAAAGGCAATCCCCTCTTTTGCTCCCGGGAGAGTAAGAGATCTAAATAATAATATTATTAACAGTATAAAAAGTCCAGGCATCATTATTTTATTCATTTTTTCTATACCGTCTTTTACCCCCATTCTAACAATTAATAGCGTTAAAATAATAGCTAAAGCATGCCAGAAAATTGAACCTGTATTTCCGGCAAAGTTTCCAAAAAATGCAGGAATATTTTCAATTTCTGCAAATGAATTTGTCGCTGACAAAGTAAAATATTTTAGAATCCAGCCAACTACTATAGAATAAAATGTAAAAACACCTGTTACTCCTAAAACCGGAATAATTCCTAATTTACTACCAAAATTCATTCCTTTTTCTTTAAAGACATTTTCATAAGCACTAATTGCACCTGTCTGCTGGTCACGACCAAAAGCAAATTCTTCCATTAGTCCAGTCCAACCCAAAGTAAATACAAACAATAAATAGGGAACAAGAAACGCAGCTCCTCCATAAGCACCTAAACGCCAGGGAAACATCCAAATATTACCTAAACCAATTGCCGCTCCTACACAGGCCAAAACAAAACCAAATTTACTATTCCATTTTTCTCGTTCTGCCATTATTTTCACCTCATTTAATTAGTGGAAAAATGATAATTTTATTTTTATTCAGATTATTTTAGTTTTTCATTAACCAGCAAAGTAAACAGACCTTTGCTGGTTAATTTCAACCTACTTATTCCCCATCAATAGGCTTTAAACTCGCCTGAAAATGCCTTAGTATTTCTGGTTCCCAGGTTATCTCATATCCTCCAACTTTTTGTGCCTTTTCTTTAATTGCAATCAGTGCATCAGCCATAATATCTATGTGTGCCTGAGTATATACTCTTCTTGGAATAGCCAGGCGGGTAAATTCAAAATCTGCCTCTAACTGTTCACCTGTATCTGGATCATTACCCAACATATAGGAGCCAATATCACAGGTTCTAATCCCTGCCTCTTTATATAATTCCACAGCCAGGGCCTGACCTGGATATTCATAATATGGAATATGAGGAAGCATATCTTTAGCATCCACAAAGATACCATGACCTCCAGCTGGTGCTTGATAAGTAATTCCTGCTTCATCCAGTCTGCCGGCAAGATACTGAATCTGGCCAATTCGATATTCCAGATAATCTTCATTTAATCCTTCCCGCAATCCGATTGCAAGACTTTCTAAATCTCTTCCTGATAAACCTCCATAAGTTAAAAATCCCTCATATGAAATTGTTCTTGCTTTTAGTTTTTGGAATAATTCTTCATTATTTTTTATTCCAAGCAGACCTCCCATATTAACAATAGTATCTTTTTTAGCACTCATGGTAAAAGAGTCAGCATAACTAAACATTTCTTTAACAATCTCTTTTATACTCTTATCTTCAAATCCTTTTTCTCGCTGTTTGATAAAATAAGCATTTTCTGCATAACGAGCAGCATCAATATTGAGCGGAATATCATATTTATTACAAATTTCAGCAGTTTTTTTAATGTTCTGCATTGATACAGGCTGACCACCAGCAGAATTATTTGTAATTGTCATTACAATTACACCAATTTTTTCAGAACCATGTTTTTCAATTAATTTTTCTAATTTTTCAAGATCCATATTACCTTTAAAAGGAACTCTTTTTGCCGGATCTCCTGCTTCTGGTACGACACAATCAATTGCACGAGCACCTGACAACTCAACATGAGCTCTGGTGGTATCAAAGTGCATATTTGAAATTGAATATTTTCCTTCACCAAGCAAAACTGGAAATAATACTTTTTCCGCTGCTCTTCCCTGATGAACAGGCTGAATATACTTATAATCAAAAATTTCTTTTGCTGTATCTAATAATTTAAAATAACTGGAACCACCTGCATAAGCCTCATCACCTTTCATCACACCTGCCCACTGTTCCTGACTCATAGCATTGGTGCCGCTGTCAGTCAGTAAATCTATGTAAACATCCTCACTCTTAAGATTAAATAAGTTATAATCTGCTTCTTTTATTTTTTTTTCTCTTTCTTCTCTTGTTAACATTTTGATTGGTTCAACCATCTTAATTCTAAAAGGTTCAGCAACATATTTTTTACTCAATTTAAACTCCTCCTATTTTTGATTCTAAATTAATTAAAAGATAATCCTTTTGGTTTAATAAAATTACTATTCGAAAGCAATAACCTCAATTTCTACAAGAGAATCTTTGGGAAGTTTACTAACTTCAACACAGGCTCTTGCTGGTGGAATATTGGAGAAATACTCTTTATAAATATCATTTACTTTAGAAAAATTATTAAGGTCACTTAAAAATATTGTAGCTTTAATAACCTTATCAAAACTTGAACCCGCTTCTTTTAATACATATTTTAGATTTTCCATTACCTGAACTGTTTGTTTTTCTATGTCTTTTTCTACCATCTCTGAAGTTTCCGGATCAATTGGTATCTGTCCTGATGTGAAGATCATATCTCCTTTTTTAATTGCCTGAGAATAAGCACCTATTGCAGCAGGTGCTTCCTTACTTACAATTTGTTCTTTCATTTGAAACCCTCCTGTTGATTAATAATTTTGATAAGTGATGATTAATTTTTATTATGATAATAACTTATTATTATAATAACAATTTATTATAACTATGTCAATAGCTTTTTATAAAATTTTGAAAATTATTTTCATTCAAATTATATTTTACAGCTATTAACCCCTGCTATAATTGAATTTCTCTTAAACCTAAAAATTATCATAAAAAAAGGACTTCAAAGATTTTTAAATCTCCGAAGTCCTGATCTCTGCTATATTATATTAAAAATTAATTTAATCCCTGAGTTCTTCTTTAATTTTAAGAGCTGTTGGGGTAACTGCCAGCCCCCCACGGGAAGTTTCTTTAAGACAGGTAGGCATCTGATCTCCAATTTCTGTCATAGCCATAATTACTTCATCAGCGGGAATTACACTTCTAATTCCAGCCAGAGCCATTGTCGAAGCCGTGTAGGCATGAGCGGCAGCAAAAGCATTTCTCTTTACACAGGGGACCTCAACCAACCCGGCCACAGGATCACAGACAAGCCCCAGCATATTTTTTAAAGCCATGGCAAAAGCAGCAGCTGCCATTCTGGGAGTACCACCTCTAAGTTCCACAGCCGCACCGGCTGCCATCGCAGCTCCAACTCCACATTCAGCCTGACAGCCACCTGCAGCACCGGCCAGAGTTGCTTTTTTGGAAACAACATATCCCAGTCCGGCAGCAGTAAAAAGTGCTTCAGACATTGACTGATCATTTAAATTATTTTCTTCTCCAATTGCTAAGATAACAGCGGGAACTATTCCACTTGCCCCTGCAGTTGGTCCAGCAACAATTTTACCCATACCAGCATTTACTTCTGCAGTTGCCAGAGCAAAAGTAATAATTTTATTGTATATATTATCTTTTTCAGCCTCTGCGGCCACAGTCAAATATTGTCCCAGTTTTAGGGCCTCATCACCCACCAGACCACCACCAGTCTGAATATTATTCTGACGGCCATAAGCAACAGCATCTTTCATTACTTTTAAATTAGCCAGCATTGATTTTTTGATCTCTGCTTCAGTAATTTCTTCCTCTTCAACTTCAACCTGGAGCACAATCTCCGAAATAGAAGTTTCAGCAGCTTCAGCCAGGGAAACAAGTTCTTCTATTGTCGCATATTCCATTAACTCCACCTCATATCCGCGGTAAATATCGCACCTGAATTATGTCTTCACTATTTTCTAGATGTTTGATTACATATTCATTTGGCTTATGGTCCATTTCAATAATACAGGAGCCAATATCACCCTTTCGATTTCTATAAACCTGCATAAAGGCAATATTAATCTTATAACTGCCTAAAATTGAAGTAATAATTCCAACTTCTCCCGGCCGATCATGGTGTAGAATCCAGAGAGTAGGCATTCTGCCGGTTAATTCAACAGGACTGCCGTTTATTTCTGTAACTTTAATTCGGCCTCCACCAATGGAAGAAGCTACAATTTCCAGCTTCTTATTATTTTCTTTATTATATAACTCAATCTTTGCAGTATTGGGATGCACCTCTCGCAGCTTAACTTCTTCCAGAGAAAATTCCATCCCCTGCTTATCCGCCAGCTCAAAAGAACCACGCAGCCGCTCGTCATCAGGCAAAAATCCAAGTAACCCACCAATTATTGCCCGATCAGTTCCGTGACCGACTGCAGTATCTGCAAAAGAACCGTGCAGCTTAACCACTGCCCGGTCAATTTTATCTGCAAATAAAAGTCTGGCCATTCTACCAATTCTGGCGGCTCCAGCAGTATGAGAGCTGGAGGGACCGATCATAGCCGGTCCCATAATCTCAAAAATACTCATTTTTTTCAGCTCCTAAATATCAATAATTTATCCCGATCGTTTTTACTCTCCTGCAGCCTTTTTATCCTGAAATTCACGCACAAAGATCATATTTTCCATCTCATCTATTGCCCGCTCCAGCTGATTATCACTACCATCTTCCTGAGCTGCCTCAATATCCAGCTCTACTTTTACGTCAGGCTTAATTCCTTTTTCATGAATATAATTGCCATCAGGAGTATAATAGCGAGCAGTAGTTAAACTGACTGCAGAACCATCCTTAAGCGGTACAACTGATTGTACAACTCCTTTACCAAAAGTTGTTGTTCCAATTAACTTACCGCGATCATAATCTTTGATAGCCCCTGAAACAATTTCGGAGGCACTGGCAGAACCTTTATTAATTAAAATAATTAACGGAATTTCAGTATTCGCATTAATATCCTGATTTACTTTCAATATTCTTTCTGTCTCATCCTTCTGCCTGACAGAAACTACAACTCCTTCTTCTAAAAATACTGAAGAAACATTTACAGCCTCATTCAGCAGACCCCCGGGATTATTTCTTAAATCAAGAATAATACCTCGAGCTCCCTGTTCTTTTAAATCAGCCACAGCAGTTTCTACTTTTGTACCTACATTCTCAATAAACTGGGCCAGACTAATATAGCCAATCTCATTGGTTTTCATTTCAGTTTCAACATAGGGCACTTCTATATCTTCGCGAGTAATTTCAACCTCAAATGGATCTTCATCTCCTCGATCAATAGTCAGAGTAACATCTGTGCCTTCTTCTCCGCGCATCAAATCTACTGCCTTCATCTGTGACATCTCAGCTGTCTCCTGACCATCAATTGCAGTAATAATATCTCCAGATCTCAGACCTGCTCTCTCTCCGGGAGTATTTTTTATCGGAGAAACTATTGTTAATTTATTATCTCTCATTGTAATTACAATTCCAATTCCACCATAATGACCCTCATATTCCTGCTGCATTTCCTCATATTCCGAAGGAGACATAAAATAAGAATATCGGTCAACCTTATTTAGCATTCCATCAATGGCACCTTCAATCAGTGTTTCAAATTTTACATCCTCAACATAATAATTCTGCAGCAGAAACATTACATCCTGAAAAGCATCAGCCTTGGTGTAATTTTCATCCTGCTGAGGCTCCTGTGGAAGCTGTTTGTCTACTGCACTATCCTGTGCAGAAACTGCAAAAGTAAATAATAATAAAAATGTTATGGCTATCAGCCAGACTTGATTTTTAAATTTATCTCTAAGTATTTTCATTAAATTCGCCACCCGCTTTCTTAAATTAATAAATTAAAATATGATATACTAAATCAGCTAATGAACTATTTCAGTAAAACCTTCGCCCAGAACTTCATGAACATTACTAATAATAACAAAAGCTTCCTGATCAATTTCGGACACTGCCTTTTTTAGCTCTGAAACCTCGGAACGTGAAATTATACAGAGCAGAACCCGCTTGCGATCACCTGTATAACCACCCTTAGCCTCAAATTCAGTTATCCCTCTGTTTAAATCATTAACAACCATCTGATTAATCTTTTCAGCTTTATCGGAGATAATCAACACACCTTTTTTAAAGTTTAAACCCTCCTGCACAACATCAATAGTTTGAGAAGTAATAAAAATAGTAACAGCTGCATAGAGGGCAACTTCAAGATTAAAAAAGACTCCGGCCAGAGCAACTACAACCCCATCTGCAATTAAAAGTCCTTCTCCAACTGTAATCCCCGTAAAATAATTGATCAGTGAGGCTATTAGATCAGTACCTCCTGTAGTACCGCGAGATCTAAAAACTATTCCCAGACCTACTCCTCCAACTACCCCACCATAAATTGAAGCCAGCAAAAGATCATCAGTCAGAGCCGTCATATGAGGCTGCAGCAGATCAGTAAAAACAGAAAGCGAAACAATCCCATAAATAGTCCTAATCCCAAAACTCATCCCCATAATCTTAATGCCAGCCAGAAAAAGTGGGATATTAATAACCAGCATGGTTATACCAATCGGAAAAGACGTCAGATAATAAATGACAGTTGCCAGTCCACTGACCCCTCCGGCAGCAATTTTGTTGGGAACCAGAAAAACTGTTAAAGCCAGTGCAATCAAAAATGAACCGGCTGTAATTCCAAGATAATCGATAAAAATTCTTTTTTTCAAACTATCTCCCCCTCTTCTACTTAGCTCCCTGTGCAAATTTATTTTTTATTTAATTAGTCCAGTTTAAAGTATTTAGATTTAATTACAAGATAAATAAATCGCGGCAGAGACAGCATTCTTCCAAATCGAGATGGCTCCTGCAGCAATCGATAAAACCACTCCAGGGCAGCCTTCTGCATCCAGAGCGGAGCCCTTTCAACCTCACCGGCCAACACATCAAAACTGCCGCCAACTGTAATGGCAGTTCCTATATTTAAATTCTCCAAATTATTAGCTAAAAATTTTTCCTGCAGAGGAACACCCATCCCGACCAGCAGCAGATCGACATTTTTTTCATTTATTTCTGCAATCACCTGCTGCTGATTTTCTCGATTTAAATAGCCGTGGTGGTAACCGCTAATATTTAAATCAGGAAAATCTCTTTTTAAATTTGCTGTCGCCCGGTCAACAATTCCTGGCTTACCACCCAAAAAATAAAAGTTAATATCCTCTTCAGCCAGTTCTTTAAATAATAAACTTATCAGATCAAAACCGGCCACTCTCTCTTCCAGAGGATCACCTAAAATTTTGGAAGCAATAACAACCCCAATCCCATCGGCAGTTGCCAGATCAGCTGAATTTAAAATTTCGGCCAGCTTTTGATCTTCAACGGCCAGGGCCAGCATCTCCGAATTTGGAGTTACTACTAAAGAAGGGCTGCTGTGATCAAAAGTTAATTCTTTTACCCTCTCAACTGCCTGCCGCATATTGAGCTTATCTATATTTATATCCAGTATTTTAATCAGCTCTCGCAAGAGTCAACCTCCTTTAGAACCAGTTCGGCAAATTCTTCTGCCTCTGCTTTTTTGAGCTTCAAAAACTCTTTGATTTTTTTGCGCAGACTGTAACGTTCAGCAAAAATAGATTCCAGCTTCTCCAATGCCTGAGTGGACTCTAAGTTTTCTAGTTTCATTAATGGCAGGTAATCTAGCTGCGTCATTAGTCCCTCAATTTTGGGGTCATAACTTAAAGCCAGCACCGGAATCTGATTTAAAAGCGCAAAAATCAAACTGTGGAGACGAACTCCAACAAATAAATCAAGCTGAGAAAAAGATTTTAAAGCTTTTTCCGGAATCGGAGAAAGCTCCTTAATTTCTGTTTCAGCCTCCAGCTTCTTTTTAAGCTGAAGTGAAATTTTTTCATCTGAACCCTGGTGCATTGGAAAAATATTAAATTTTACCCTCTTCCCCCGGGCAAATTGATTTAAAGCATCAGCAAGTTCAGATATATAATCAACTGACCAGGGGCGCACCGAAATTCCAACTTCGATTTGTCCTTTAATCTGCTGTCTCAGATTGTTTATAGGATCAAAAAGTGCAAATACCGGGTCAACTGTTAATTCAATCTCATTTTTAACTCCAATCTCTCTCAGCAGCTTTTTAGAAGTCTGATCCCTGACGCCAAGCAGTTCAAATCTATTTAACGTCAGAGCAGTTAAATACTGACTCCACTTTTTATCAAGTGGACCTGCACCCTGAGCATAATAAACTGTTTTTACTCCCTGGATTCTGGCCAGCCAGCAAAGCCCCAGATAATAAGGAACCGAAAAATTCCCAGTCACATCCTGCAGCAGACTGCCCCCACCACTAATAAAAAGATCCGCTTCAGCCAGAACAGCCAGAATCTGGATAATCGAGTTTCGACTTACAGCATTAAGTTTGTACCGCTCAGAAGTTTTTGCAGGTTCTGCTGAAAGAACAGTAATTTTCAGCTCTTCGTTTTTTGCTTTTAAAAGTGAAGTTATTCCAGCCAGTACAGCTTCATCACCAAGATTATTAAAACCATAATAGCCCGAAATCACAATTTTCTTCATTATTTAACCCCAACCAGATAGTATTTTTTATATAAGTTAGTAAAGAACTTATAGATAAGAATAAAAACTGCAGCAACTGCAAAACTCAACCAGTAAGCATGAAAAGTTCTAAGCAGTGAGATCAGCACTGGTGTATGCAGGTGTGAAAAAGTATTGACTATAGTTATAACACCTACTGAAGCCAGCATTAACAGCGGATAAAAATAAAGCTCTTTTCTTTTTTGAACACTCAAATACAGTGAGAAAATAAATAAAGGATGACCTATTAAAAACTCTTTAAAACGAGGTCTCACATAAAGAATTTTCTCCAGCAGACTGCGAATAGTTAATTCCCAGGCTGGCACAGGCAGCAGAGGAAAATTACCTGTTCTACCAATGTAAATAACTGCAATTAAAGCCAGACCTCCTGCCAGAATGATATGTTTAACTTTAATTACACTTTCCAGAAGCTGAGGTATTTTATGCCGTAAATCCTTTGAGCCAGGCTGGAAAAGATAATAAAGTGATATTATAATCAGAGGCATTAAAAAAGCAACTTTTACACCTCTAAAATCATTGATTTTAAAGATAAATTCACTGCTATTTAAAACAGCGCTAACTAATATTCCTCCAACCAGTGCTGTCAAAACAGCAGCAGTAAAATTAAAGAATAGAAAGGCCAGTTTTAAACCACCTTCCAGATTTTCTCCTCCCTGCTTTTTTTCCAGCAGAAAAACGATCACTGCCAGCGAAGGAAAAATCACAGCCGAACCCAGTGCAGTTATTTGGCGCAATAAAATTTCCCTACCTGAACTTAAGAATAGAAATCCAGCAACAGCAGCTGTCGGCAGCAGGAGAATCATTAGTTTTTCGTATTTAAAAGCAGTAAAATAATTGAGGAGCAAAATTCCGGCAGCCGTTACTCCAAGCAATATCAACAGTACATCCCAGCCTGAATTACTAAAATAAGGGGCTGTTTCTGCACTCCCCGGTAGATAACCTTCTTTTTTGAGGCTGGAAGTCAACTCTCCAAGTAGTGTCAGGTTTTTTTCTTTCAGTTGATCACCTTTAAGATAAGGTTTGTGATAAAGAATCTTTACATTTCTTTCTCTGACTGAAAGCAAATAACGATTTATAATTTCCTGATTATCTGCCTTTTCAACTTCTTCCTGCTGCATACTATGAGTCCGCAGCAGCTGAAAATCATTTAACTTAGCCAGTTTTTCAGCTCCAGCCTGAGCAGCAATAAAAGCTTCAACATTACCAAAAATCAGATTGTGCTCCTGCATTAAAGCAGCCGTTTGATCAAGCCTGTCAGGATAACCGGTAACCTCTTCTCCATCAAAAATCAAATAATCTGCTTTTAATAACTCAAGGTTATTTTTCAGGGCAGATAGCGCATTTAATTTATTATTACTTCTAAAAGCAATTTTTAAATCATTTGCTTTTGCCTCCTTAAACTGGCTTTCGTTATAACCAAGATTAATATCTTCGAGATTCTTGTGCCAGCTGGGAAAATAAAGGAAATTGTAAGTACCAGTTTTAATAGTCCTGGCTGCATAATCTGCCTTTAATTCTGGTGCCAGTTTATTGATCTGCTGCCACAGTGAGTCACTAAAAACAGCAAAAAGAGCTGAATTTTCAAGTTCTGAAATTTCAATCCGGCCGGCGGCCAGTTCAGCTTTTAATTGCTCACCACCCAGAATAATATCCAGTGCTTCAATTCTTTTTAAAGCCCCTCTCTCAACAAAGTCTTCCAGCCTCTGTTGATAAATCGCCAGACCTGTAACCCCACTTTCTTTTAACTGCTGAAGATCAAGTTCTGGTTCCAGAGACTTTAATTCTGTATAAGCTTCTCCATCCATTATTACTTCTATACCTGGATTTTGATCGACTTTGTTAATTCTTGCAGTCAGTGTCCAGGCAGCTGCAATAAAAGTTATTAAAATAACCCCAATCAATATTTTTTTCAACAAAATTCACCTTTTCCTCTAAAATAATTAATTAAAGAACTCATAAAAAGGAGCTCCTATTTATTCCCACAGCTTTTATTGTTCTAAAATTTATTGAGCGCTCTGATATTTTAAATAAGCCTCTATAAATTCATCAAGATAACCGTCCATTACTTTGTCTACATTACCTTCTTCAAAATCAGTTCGGTGATCTTTAATCATGTTATAAGGATGAAAAACATAGGATCTGATCTGGCTTCCCCAGGCAATCTCCTTATGTTCACCACTTAATTCATCAATTTTTTCTGCCTGAGCCTCTTCTTTTAATTCCAGCAGTTTGGCAGTTAAAATCTTCATTGCTGTTTCCTTGTTTTTATGCTGTGATCTTTCGTTCTGGCACTGGACTACCACACCTGTAGGCTGATGGGTAATTCTTACAGCAGAATCAGTTTTATTGACATGCTGCCCGCCAGCTCCACTGGCCCGATAAGTATCAATCTTCAAATCACTTTCGTCAATATCAACCTCAATATCATCATCAATCTCCGGCATTACATCAACCGAAGCAAAAGAAGTATGCCTGCGGCCAGAGGAATCAAAAGGAGAAATTCTGACCAGACGATGTACTCCTCGTTCACCCTTTAAATAACCAAATGCATAATCTCCTTCAATCATCAGCGTCACACTCTTAATTCCGGCTTCATCACCCGGGTTAAAATCTAGAGTTTGAAGCTGATAACCATTTGCTTCTGCCCAGCGGCTGTACATTCTAAGCAGCATCTGAGCCCAGTCCTGAGATTCAGTTCCACCTGCACCCGGATGAATAGATAAAATAGCATTGTGATCATCATAAGGCTCATTTAATCTCAGTTTCAACTCAAGTTTTTCAAGTTCCTTTTCCAGTTCAGTGAGAGTTACTTTAAGTTCACTCTCCAAACTTTCGTCTTCTTCAGCAGCAAGTTCAAGATAAACTTCAGCCTCTTCAAATTTTTCTTCCAGGCTCTTGATCACTTTAAGACGTTTTTTAATCCAGTCCAGTTTCTGCGATTTTTTACGAGCGTTTTCTTTATCATCCCAGAATCCACCTGCTGACATCTCAGATTCTATATCTTTTTTATCCTGCAGTAATTTTTCCCGGTCAAAGTAAATCACTCAATTCCTTAAATCTCTGTTTTAATTCTGAAAATTTGTCCTTAAAACTATTGTTCATTTAAATCATCTCCCACAACATTTTTTATATTTTTTACCACTACCACAGGGGCAGGGATCATTACGGCCTGGTTCTTCTTCTTTTACAACAGTTGCCTGACCAACACTGCCATCACCAGCTGTTGATCTATCATTTCCCTTTGATTTTCCCTCTAAAGCTGACTGAGGTGAAGAATAGTTTAACTGACGCTGATTAATTTCCTGTCTCGGAATATTTTCTCTTTCTTCAACTTCAACTTTAAAGGCAGTCTCAACTATATCTTCCCGGATAGAAGCAGTTAGCTCATTAAACATATCAAAGGATTCGAATTTATATTCTGTTAGAGGGTCTTTCTGACCATAAGCTCTTAAACCTATTCCCTGGCGAAGCTCATCCATATTATCCAGGTGAGTCATCCACTTGCGGTCAATTACTCTTAAAGCTAAAAATTTAATTATTTTATTAAATCTCTCTGAGTCTATTTTTTCTCGTTTCTGCTGATAAGCTCCCAGCGAACTTAAAGTTATTTTCTCTTTAATTTCATTTCTCTCCAGACTGTCTAAATCTGCTGCTTCTAGCTCACTGGCCAGTCCAATTCCATGCAGATATTCAAACATTCCAGCTAAATCCCACTCATCTGGATGGAGATCTTCAGACATAAACATCTCGATTACATCATCCAAAAGCTGTTCCATCATTCCAGCTATTTTTTCTTCCAATTCGGCTGTAGTTAAAAGCGTACGGCGCTGATCGTAAATAACCTCCCGCTGCTTATTTAAGATATCATCATATTCCAGAATTGCTTTTCTGATATCAAAATTGCGGCTCTCCACTTTCTGTTGGGCACGCTCAATTGAGTTAGAAATCATTTTGTGTTCAACTGGCTGGTCCTCATCAACACCCAATTTATCGAGAATACCGTTGATCTTATCAGAACCAAAAAGCCTTAAAAGATCATCTTCCAGTGAAACATAAAATTGGGAAGAACCTGGATCTCCCTGACGTCCAGAACGGCCGCGAAGCTGATTGTCTATCCGACGGCTCTCATGGCGTTCTGTACCCAGCACATGCAGACCACCAAGCTCTTTGACACCTTCTCCTAAAACAATATCTGTACCACGACCGGCCATATTGGTTGCAATTGTTACACTTTTTTTCTGTCCGGCATCTTTAATTATATCTGCTTCTCGTTCATGGTTTTTTGCATTTAAAACCTCATGCGGTACATTTTCTCTTTTTAACTGGCGGCTTAACATCTCCGAATTTTCAATATCTGCTGTACCAACCAGCACCGGCTGACCGGTCTTATATAAATCTTTAATTTCATTAATAACTGCCTTATACTTGGCCTCTTTATTGGTAAAAACTAAATCCGGCATATCATCTCTGATCATCGGCTCATTTGTAGGCACAACTACTACGGGCATATCATAAATTTTTATAAATTCTTCCTCTTCAGTCTCAGCAGTACCTGTCATTCCAGCCAGTTTATTATACATTCTAAAAAAGTTTTGCAAAGTAATTTTGGCAAAGGTCTGACTTCCTTTCTGGACCTCTACTCCTTCTTTAGCCTCAATAGCCTGATGCAGCCCTTCACTGTAGCGTCGGCCTTCCATTACTCGACCGGTAAATTCGTCCACAATTTTTACGGCACCATCTTTAACTATATAGTCTCTATCCTTTTTCATTAAAGTATGAGCTTTTAAGGCCTGATTTAATTGATGATTGAGTTTGAAATTTTCTTCTGAGTAAAGGTTGTCCACATTTAACTTGCTTTCAGCCTTTTTTACCCCTGATTCAGTCAGAGTTACCAGTTTGTTTTTCTCATCTATTTCAAAGTCTTCCTCACGTTTTAAAGCTGGAATAACTCGATTAAATTTACGGTAATCCGAACTTTTTTCCTGAACCGGCCCCGAAATAATAAGCGGTGTCCGGGCTTCATCAATTAGTATACTGTCGACCTCATCTAAAATTGCATAATGATGCTCTCGCTGAACCAGGTCCTCTTCCTTATAGGCCATATTATCCCTTAGATAATCAAAGCCAAACTCATTGTTGGTACCATAAGTAATATCACAGTTATAAGCTTCTCTCCTCTCAGCAGGAGACATTCCACTTAAAATTACTCCCACAGACATCCCTAAAAAGCGATAAATCTGGCCCATCCACTCACTATCTCTTTCGGCCAGATAGTCATTAACTGTTACTACATGTACCCCCTGTCCACTCAGAGCATTAAGATAAACAGGTAGAGTTGCAGCCAGCGTTTTTCCTTCCCCGGTCTTCATCTCTGCTATTTTTCCCTGATGAAGAACAATTCCTCCAATCAGCTGAACATCATAGTGACGAAAACCAGCTTCGGTTGCTCTCTGAGAAGCTTCTCTTACAACAGCAAAAGCCTCCGGTAAAAGCTCATCCAGACTTTCTCCCTCCTGATATCTATTTTTAAACTCTGCAGTCTTCGCCTTTAAATTCTGATCGCTCAATGCCTGCATTTCAGGTTCAAGAGCATTAATTTTTTCTACAATCGGTTCCAATTTTTCCAGTTCTTTTTCGTTTGGATCTTTAAATAAGTTCTTGAGGAACTCAAACATTTATCTTCCTCCCTAAATTTGACGATTAAAAAATTTTCAATCGTATTATAATAATATAATTCCATTTGTAAATCTAATGCATTCCTGCTATCTCAATCAAAGTAATTATATCATCTTAAACCCTAAAACACAATTAAAGGCAGATTAGATTATTGGTTAATTCCCGGTACCAAAAGATCTATTTTCTTATTTATAGTGAATGATTTCTCATAATGGTATAAAAAAAGGGAGCCCGCCAGGGCATCCCTCTTAATTCAATCTTATCTAATACTATTATTATCTTAACCAAATGTCGGCTCAATCAAGCCATAATTTCCATCGTTTCGCTTATAAACCACATTGGTTTCTTCTGTATCAGCATTATGGAAAACAAAGAAGTCATGATCTAAGAGGTCCATCTGCATACAGGCCTCTTCTACATTCATCGGCTTCATTGGAAAACGCTTGGTCCTCACAACCTGCGGCTCAAATACATCAGTATCAATATTTTCTTCCTCATTACCTAACTGATGATTTAAGACCTGTTCTTTGCGCTTCTCCTTATATTCTTCTTTGTATTCCTGTTTCTTCTCAATGTATCTATCGTGAATCTTAGTTTTATATTTTCTAACCTGGCGTTCAAGTTTATCCATTACACCATCGATAGAAGCATACATATCACCGGAAGCTTCCTCACCTCTAAGGATAAGACCCTTAACAAAGGCTGTAACTTCGACAATATGTCTTTCTTTTTCTACTTCCATGGAGATCTGAACTTCCATCGGTTCTCCATTGAAATACTTCTCCAGCTTCTCTACCTTCTCCTCTGCGTGCTTCTTTAGAGCCGGGGTAACATCAATGTTTTTACCATAGGTCATAATTTTCATGAAGCTCACTCCTCTCATACAACTATTATTATTATTATATTTTGCTTTTCTCTGTATATTATATTATTCTACAAAGTGAAAATAATTCCTGCCTTAAAAAATAATTATTAAAAATCTTAATTTAATTTTAATCTAAATAGTTTTAATTTAAGTTCAGAAAGAAGCGTAATTCAAAAACTAGTCTAACTTAACCGGTACTGAAGCTGCTGTCAGCACATAAACATTTTTAGCACCCATCTCTTTTAAAACAAAATGCGAAATCTCAGAAGAAGTGGTACCTGTTGTAATTATATCGTCAATAATCAAAATGTTTTTGTCCTCAAAAATAGCGGGATCAATCTTATCTTTTAACTCAAAAGCTCCCTCCAGCTCCAGTTTTCTTGCCTTCTTGGTCAAAGTATAAAGTGGGAGTGAATTTTTAACTCGAAAAAGCACATCCTTATATTCGACTTTTATTTTTTTGGAAAGCTCTTTTGCCAGTCTGGCAGCCTGATTATAACCGCGATATGTTTTGCGGTCACCATGCATTGGTACTGGAATTAAAAAATCTATATCCCGATCTTTAAAATATTCATCATAATAGAGAAATAACATCTGCGAAAATGGCTCAGCCAGATCTGGCCGATGACCATATTTATATTCCAAAAGTACTTCTCTGGCATAACCTGAATAAGTGAAAACACTGCGGGCATAATTGTAAGGCGGTCTTTCTTCCTTACATTCCGGACAGGGCTGCCCTTCAATTAAGGTTGCCGGAACAACCTCTCTTCCACAGACCGGGCAGGCATCTGTAATAAAAGAAAAACGGGCCAGACAGCGGTCACAAACCCCTTCTATTTCGGAATGATCATATCTGCGACCACAGGCAAGACAGACAGGTTTTTCAGGATAAACCAAATCTTTTAAAATATCCAGTACTTTCAATTTTAATTAACAACTCCTTTGAGGTTGTAATGTTCACGCAGATCATCAATTTTCTTTCTGGCCCTCTGCAGAGCATTGTCAACCGTTTTGACATTAATATCAAGATCTTCGGATATTTCCTGATAGGATTTACTATCCAGATAAAGCATAAACACATTCCATTCAAGATCTGTTAATTCTTCCGAGAGTTCGTCAATAATTGTAGTTAAAGTTTCCTGACAGATAAATTTCTTTTCTAGATTTTCTCCTTCATCTGGTAAAATTTCATTAAAAGTTCTTCCCGTTTCATTGCCATAGTCCAGGCTTTTATCAAGAGAAGCAGAGGTATTTAAAGGCATGTGTTTCTGGCGATTTGCCTTTTTTATAGCAGAAACCAGCTGTCTGTGTACACAAAGCTGAGAAAAACCTCGAAAAGAAGCTCCTTTATCTTCTTTAAAATCCCGGATTGCTTTGTACAGTCCAACTCGTCCCTCCTGAATAACATCATCCCGATCCAGACCCTTGATAAAAAAGAATCTGGCCTTAGCATAGACTATATCCATATTTTGATCTATTAGATATTCTATTGCAAAGTCATTTCCAGCCTGGGCCATCTCTATAATCTCTTCTTCTTCCTTCTCTTTAAACAAGAATATCCCCCCATCCTGGTCTCAGTTTTCCCTCAAAAACTCATCAAATCCTGAAATGAAATACCCAATTCCAGCATTGTCACTCCTAAAAGTAAGAGGGTCAGCAGAATAAGAATTTGTAGTTGACTATTTTTCATCTTTAATCTGCCTTATCTTTTTAATTAAATTTGTTGTTGATTTTCCCTTAACCTCGGTAATTAAAACTATTTTTCCACCATAACTGTAAACTGTCTCCGCCTCAGGTAGATCTTCAATTCTGTAATCTCCACCTTTAACATAAACCTGTGGTTTAATCTGCTCCAGTAAGTTAGTGGCATCAGCTTCCGAAAAGAGTATTAGATAATCGACCATTTCCAGAGCAGCCAGCATTTCGAGTCTGTCAGCCTCCGGCATCAGAGGACGTGTTTTCCCTTTCAGCTTTCTAACTGAACTGTCACTATTTACAGCCAGCACCAGCTTATCACCCAGAGAAGCAGCTTTTTTCAAATAGCGAATATGACCAACATGCAGGATATCAAAGCAACCATTTGTAAAAACAATTAATTCTCCTGCCTCTTTTCGGGCATCAATTTCTTTTTTCAAAGCATCGAGGTCCATAATTTTAGCTGTCATTTTTATTCACTTCCCTGATTAATTCGGCGCCTGTAACTGAAGCAACCCCACTTTTGCGGACAACAATCCCGGCAGCATAATTGGCAATTCTAATCGCAATCTCTGCCGGTGCACCTGCCGCCAGGGCCAGAACCAGTGTACCAACCACGGTATCTCCAGCACCTGTTACATCAAAAACTTCACTAAAATTAGCAGCGGCAATATGCTCTATTTTATCTCCGGGTGCAAAAAGAGTCATTCCATCTCCACCCTGAGTTATAAGCAGATATTTTAATTCCAGCTTTTTCCTCATTTCTAGACCAGCTTTTTCTACTTCAGCCTGAGATCTCAGTTCCCTGCCATAAATAGCAGAGGCTTCTTCTAAATTAGGAGTTGCAATTACAGCTCCCTTAAACTGATTTAACTGATAACGGCTGTCTACAGCTGACTCTTTTCCGGCAGCAGCGGCAGCTTCTACAAACTGAGCCGTACTATTCTGATTAAAAATTCCGTTTCCGTAATCCGAAAAAAGAATCGCATCACTGCTGGCGATATTTTCCTTAAGGTAAGAATTTAATTTCTGCTGAAGCTGAGTACTGATATCAAAACTCTTAACTTTATCAACCCTTACCACCTGCTGGCGAACAATCTGCTCACCACCGGCCAGAATCCTTGTTTTCTCAGCAGTCGGCCTGCTTCTGTCCTTAAAGACTCCTGCAGTTAAAATCTGCCGTTCTTCAAGCTCTTCAATCAGAGCTTCTGCTGCCAGATCCTCTCCTACAACACCAAGCAGATCAACCTCTGCTCCCAGGCTGGCAATATTGGCAGCTGCATTGGCTCCACCACCAGGCAGGATTTTCTCCTGCTGATGTTTTAAAATCAGAACCGGTGCCTCGCGAGAAAGCCTTTCTGGATCAGCGATAATAAATTTATCAGCTATTAAATCTCCCAGAACCATTATTCTTTTTTCGCTAAATTTATTTATATATTTTATTAATTCCTCTGAACTATAGTTTCCCATCTCAGCCCCCTACATTTTATAGGTCAGACCAAAATTTATAACTCGATTGCTGAGATCCCAGTACTGATTACCAATACTTATCTCCAAATCACTGCGGGGACCAATATTATATCTGGCACCACCTCTGTAATAACTGTGATCAGTTAAGTCCTCATCAACAAAGTAATAGGTCTGCCAGAAAAAGTTTAGATCCTTATTTAAAGTTGCAGCCGAAATTCCTACCCCTTTACCAAAGTCTTGAGCATCAACTTTGTCTGTCAGCATCAGATGCAGATCCATTTTAAACTCAGGCTGGGAAATCATATTCAAACCAATATCTGCACCAATATGAAAATCGTCTCCATCAAAAGCGAGGTTCAGCTTCCCCTGATGGCCACCATTAAGAATAAACTTTGGCTCTAACTGCAGAGTGTCAATCTCCATTGAATCACCTGAAATAAGGTAATTTACCTCTTTCAGTTCAGCTGCATTAACTGCTGTAAAAACTGTAAAAATTAAGCTTACTGTAATCATTAATATCATTATTTTTTTAGTCATTTTATCTCTCCTCTAGTGTAATTTTATTATATATTAGATAAAGCTATATTTAAAATTATTTCTGCAAAAGTTACTTTCCAATGCAGAGCTTTAATCTTCGCGATTAACTATGACTCCATTCGAAATCAAACGATCTGCACTGGGACGATTCATTGTAAAACCTCTGATCACCATTCTGGCTGAGGCACCACCATCAAGATTCATAGCTTCAACAGCACCCAGCTCTCTTAAAATTTCAGCTGTTTCTTCTAAACTCATTCCAATGCTCAATTTTTCCTGTCTACCATCAATAGTCAGCATCAAAAGATGATTATCCGCTGTTAATCCAAGTGCTGTTCTCGGCGCTCTACCATTTAAAATGTCAGGTTGAAATTTTTCTTGCTTACCTGTAATTTTTATTTCTCCATTTTTCAATAGACGCGGGCCACCACCGACAGCATAAATAATATTCTTCTCTTCTAAATCAGGCGAAAACTTGTTATTAATCTTTACCCTCTGGTTCTTTAATTCGGGTGTTAAATATATTAAATCTCTTCTTTCGGAACCAACCCGAACCACAAATCCATCCGGGGGAATTGGAGTTTCAGCTCCAGGCTCAGTTTCTGTACCCAAAATTTTTCCCGAACGAATAACAAGATCATAATAGCCCTTACTTAAGGCCGGCATTCGAGCCCCATAATAACTGTTAAAAACAACTGCTTCATCGGCATGAACTGACCTGTTAACACCATTTATTTTAAAACTTCTGGAAAGATCAGTTATTAACAGTTCTCCCTCCCAGTCTACCTGAGCAAAAGAAAGTTCTTTGTCCTGAGCAATTAAAAGTGCAGTTCGTTGATAAAGCGGTTCACTGACCAGAGTTCCATCAAGATAAAGCAGCCCCAGCGGTCTGCCGCTGTAATGAAAATAGCCTCCATTAACACCAGCCAGAGCAGAATGATCACGAATGATATCACCAAGATCTTCCCTTCCCGGTACAACTCCCTGAGCCAGCACTGGCTTTAAATTAAGTTCATCAACTGAGAGGTCATAGTCAACAACCGTAATTACTCGGGGTCCGGCCCAGCTCTTTTGCCTGATTTCCTTAAAATTAAGTCCCCGGTTAATACGAGCAGTAAATTTAAGCTCACTATCTATAAGTTCTGTCAGTTCCGCAATTTCCGCTCGATCATAATAATATTCTATAATCTCCTGAAAATTATAATCTGCCTGAGCCAGGGGAACAATACCAGCTCTGGGACTGTTAATTTCTTTTAAAGAAAAATCACTATTATAATAAAACTCCTTATCCCTGGTAAGTACCTGGCCTGAAGTCGCTGCTACAGCTTCTTTAAACACCGGACTCAAACGACCAAAGGCTAGCTTATTAAAGTTTTCCAGGCGTGCACCCTGAACTTCCAACTGATAGAGCAGTGAAGTCCTATAAAGAATAGACTGGGCCTTTAGTGCCTCCACCGGAGCACCTGCATTAAAAGAACTCTGCAGCAGATAAGCTGTCATCTCCTCCAGATTAGTTTTATAGCTAAATAAGACTGAATTTCCAATCGGTCCAAATTGAAACTCTCCCTGCATTTTTCTATCCTCAACCTTAAACTGACCCCTAATTTTAAAAACATGAGCCGCTCTTATTTTCTCACCAGCATCATTATAGAAATTAAGCCCTTCTCCAACTTCCTGATTGTAGGGCTGAACCTGCTGATTTTCTGCTTTTTGCTGAGGATCAGAATCCTGATTCTTAATCTTAATCTCTCTTATCCAGCCATTATAGCCGGCTTGCTGCAATTCTTGCTGGAATGCTTCTGCCTGTCCGCGCTCGTTAAAGGCTCCGGCCAGAACTTTAAAAAGCCCCTCTTCTTCTTTTACAATTATCTGTTCCTCAAAATCTATTTCTACCTGGTTTTTAAACTGACTGGCATTTTCGGCGGTAGAACTGGCCATTATCTGAACTCCCCAGCCACTTTTTAATTCAGGCTGCTGCAGGTTGATCTCTCCCTGAGTTATGTAATACTCTTTGCCAGCTTCCAACTTCAGATTTTCAGCTCCTGCTGCTATTAGAACTGTGTCTTTTTCAGCCAGCAGGCTGATCTCAGCTGTTGGAGAAAAAATAGGTACTGTTATCTGATGGTTGGACTGGATAAAATCAATTAATCCGGATTGATAATACTCTGCAGAAACAGGAAACGCCAGCAAAAGCAATATAATTAGAGCAAAACCAAAAATTTTTAAAACAAATGAATTTAATTTAATCACAATTTTCATCTCCATTTATTATTATCCGATTTCCAATAATCCGTATAAATCCAAAACTTTTCCGAGAGATCTTTTTTCCCTACTTATATATATTTAATCTCAAAGCCGCAAATCCTGCCTGGATTTTTGATTTATTCAGGTATTTTTCCTCGGGTTAAGCTTTATGTTATAATAAAGTCAAAGAAACTGTTAAAAATCACTTATCAAGATTACATAAAACTAAAGTTGAGACATTAAAAAGCTCTTTTAAACTCTTTTTAAGAGCTTAAAACAGCAAATTAATAGTGAGAAAGGACCTAACCATGAAAAATAACCAGTTAAAAATCACAGTAATAGATGGATATTTAGATGAACCCTCCTGCCTCGGAGTTCCACCTTATATTTCTCCTCATATCCGCTATCTCTGGGGTGCTCTCCTGGAAGCAGGGGTGCGAGACGATAATCTTAACTACCTGACCATTGACAGCCTAAGAGAAAATAAAGATTTAGAACTAAAAAAAATGGAAACCGCAGACATAGTAATTATGATTGCCGGAACCACAGTTCCCGGACATTATCTCGGGGGACAGCCAGCTACAGCGGCAGAAATTAAAGAAATAGGCAAAAAAGTTTTTTATCCCACCAAAGTTCTGGGGGGGCCAATCACCTTAATTGAAAACATGAAAGAAAAATTTAAAGATAATTTTGATATTATAGCAGCGGAAATCGCTGCAGTAGATATTTTTAAAAGACTGACAGAAACAGAAATTTTACCAGCTGAAATTGACAAGTATATAAACAAATTTGCCTTAAGCGGCAGTCATTTACTCAAAAGACACCCCAATTATCCAAAAATAATTGCCGAACTGGAAACTTTTCGAGGCTGTCCCCGGAGCAGCCACTGTGCTTTCTGCAGTGAACGCCTAAAGAATTTAACTTACAGCCGCAGCCCGGAAAATATTGCCGCAGAAGTTAAGGCTCTGGCTGAAGTAGGTATTCATCACTACCGCCTTGGAAGCCAGACAGATCTACTGCTCTATGGGGCTCAGCTGAAAAATGAAAATTTTATTTTAAACCCTGATCAGATCAAGGAACTCTATCAGGGCATTCGCAGAGCGGATCCTGATCTCAAAGTGCTGCATATGGATAATATGAACCCGGCTGAAATTGCCCGCAATCCAGAAAAATCAGCTCAAATTATAGAAACCATTGCTAAATATAACACTCCCGGTGATACAGCAGCCTTTGGGCTGGAATCAGCCGACCCAGAAGTCTTAAAGAAAAATAATATAGACAGCAGCAGTAAGGATAATTATTTTGCCATTAAACTAATGAATGAAATTGGCGGCAGAAGAGAAAACGGCATCCCCAAACTGCTTCCAGGTCTCAATTTTCTCCACGGCCTGATTGGAGAAAGCCGAAAAACTCTTAATTATAATTATCAGTTCTTAAAAAAATTACTGACTGATAATTTAATGCTCAGAAGAATTAATATCAGACAGGTTGTCCGCCTGGGCAGTTATCCTGAAGTTAAGTACTCCCAGGGTGAATTCAAAAAATACAAACAAAAAATAAATAAAGAAATTAATCAGCAAATGCTAAAAAAAGTATTTCCGGCAGGTGTTGTTTTAACTGACCTCTATTCCGAAAAGAAAAAGGGCAGTCTCAACTACTGCAGACAGCTGGGTACCTACCCGATACTAACAGCAGTCATCGATCAAAATGACAATTTTTTTCAAAAAGTAAAAGTTGTTGATCACGGTTATCGCTCAATTACAGCTCTCAAATGGCCCAAAAAATTTAATGATTATAGTAAAAAAGAATTGGAAGCTATCCCGGGAATCGGAAGCAAAAGAGCTTCCCGACTAATACTGGAAAAACCAGCAGATATTAAAGAATTATCTGCTCTACTGGGGCCAGATTTTGATCAGAAAACTCTTTCCCATTTTTTTCAATTCTAAATACTGATTAAAAATCTGCTGTCAGTTCCTTTAAGTATTTTTTAAATTCAGGCCCCAAATCTTCTCTTGCCAGAGCCAGCTCAACTGTGGTTTTTAAAAAACCCATTTTATTTCCAACATCATAACGTTTTCCTTCGAAATCATAACCATAAACTACTCGCTTATCAAGCAGAGTCTTTAAAGCATCAGTTAGCTGGATCTCTCCTCCTTTGCCTGGAGGCGTGTTTTCTAAAATATTAAAAATATCAGGAGTAATAATGTAACGTCCTAAAATTGCAAGATTGGAAGGCGCCTCTTCCAGTGATGGTTTTTCTACCATATCTTCGACCCGATAAACATCACCATCTTTGCGGCTATAATCAACTATTCCATATTTATTTACGTCTTTTTCAGCAACAGTTTTACAGCCCAGAACAGCAGTCTCTTTTTCTTCATAAATCTCCATCATCTGCTGAATAACTGGCTTTTTAGAATGGATTATATCATCCCCAAGCAGGACTGCAAAAGGATCATTACCCACAAATGTTTTGGCACAATAAATAGCATGGCCCAGACCTTTCTGCTCCTTTTGCCTGACTGAATGAATAGTAATCATCTCCGAAATATCTTCAACCATATTTAAAAGCTCTGTTTTACCCTGTCTTTTTAAAGCTGCTTCCAGGGCCTGAGATTTATCAAAATGATCTTCAATGCTCTGTTTATCTTTAGAGGTAATGATTAAAATATCCTCAATTCCTGCTGCAACTGCCTCCTCAACTATATACTGAATAGAAGGTTTGTCAACAATCGGCAGCATCTCTTTGGGTTGAGCCTTGGTTGCCGGTAATAGTCTGGTTCCCCAGCCGGCTGCTGGAATTACTGCTTTTTTAATCTTCATTATATCACTCCCAAATAATTTTCGCTAAGTCTAAGTCAAATTAATCAAAATTTCTCTTATTAATATTATAACATTAAATCAGATAGATGTTAAAAACTGTAGGAAAACTGAAGTCCATAGCGCTGATCTTTAATTTCAAAATCATGGGCCACAAATAAATCAACTTCTATTGGTTTTAAACCTAATAAATATAATCTCGAATTAAAAGCAGGCCCAACTGCCAGTCCCTCCTCTGACCACTGCTGATCACTGTAATAGTCAACAAATAGGTAACCTCCAATATCAGTTAACTGCAAGAAATTTAGAAGTTCCATCGGCAGCTGCAAATTATAATTATAATTGAAATTTAAAGAAGCCTGCAGATTGGTATTACTGTCCAGTTTTTGACCCCTATAGATAAGTGGAGATTCCACATAATCACTGCTATTATAAATAACTTCGGTCCCAATACTCCAGGCCTCAGTAAAGTCATAATTAATAAGGTGTGAACTCAAAATATCAACATCACCCTGCTGATAATTTAAAAAAAGATCATTTTCGGACTGCCACTGAAAGTCATCACCAAGATAGCGAAAATCATTTCCAAAAAGCAAATATTCAGTTCCCTGTCTCCTGCCATAACCGGCAGATAAATTAAATCTTCTACCAAAATATTTAAGTTCTGCTTCATAATCATTTTTAGTAGCAGAATCATAATCATTTCTATATTTTAAATATAGATCAAGACTATCCGTAATTTTTTTTATTCTTAGAGCAGCTGAGTAAGCATCCTCCCAGCTATCCTCTCCCAATAGAGCAAGCCTGGCCCTGTTATAATAGATCTCAGCACCTACCTGAAATTGATCCAGCGGTGTACGAAATAATTCCTGGCTGAAAGGCGAAAAATCTCTTCCATAATAAATCAGAGGACTTATTCCCCTTTCTTCTACAATCAGCCGGTCGAATTCAAGATCTCGCAGTATGCTGTCCAAACTATAATTTTGACGAGGAACTGGTTGTCGGAGAGGTATACCTGCTTTTTTTAATTCAGCTTTTAACTGTGGAATTTTCTTTAAAGTTTCCAGGTAACCTATTTCTACCAGTCTGCTGGCATAATTAAAATCCATAAACGTATAGTTTTCAACATCGGCAGTAATAATAAAATCAGCATATCTGTCCAGTATCTGGCCGGAATACTCATCCTGAATAATTTCTAAAAAACGGTTTGCTGATTGAAAAGGACTTCCATAATCATATCTTTTCTCATCTTCAGGTGTGTGAGTGGCAATAACATAATCAGCTCCCAGCAGAGCAGCTGATTTTGCAGGAGATGATTCCAGTACCCCTGCATCAATAAAATAATGCTCATTCTGAGAATGGATTGGAAAATAACCGGGAATTGAATAGGCCGCCTGCAGCACCTCTGAGATTTTACCCTCTGTTGTTAAATATTTTTTTCCTTCTGCCAGATCAAAACTAAGCTGAGCTGTCGGAATCAGAAAATCTTCCAATTTTTTTTGCGGTGCAACTGATTCCATAAAAATATTTACTTTTTTACTATTCAAAAGAGCTCCCCGACCGAAATTAAAAAGTCTGGCAAAAGGAGTATCTGTTACAATTTCTTCGATCTGATCCACCGACAGACCACTACCATAGAGAGTAGCAATAATTGAACCCATACTGGTTCCAGTCATTAAATCAATGGGAATGTTATTTTCTACCAGAGCTTTTATGACCCCCAGATTTGCAATTGCTCTGGCTCCTCCACCAGAAAGTGCCAGCCCCACGGCCGGCTCACTTTTTGCTCCAATCCTGTTTTTAAAATGCTGATAATTTTCCACCAGATAGCTCTCGCCATCAAATTCTATTTCCTGCAGACTATTTTCTGCTGCAGATCTTTCGGGCTCTGATTCAGCAAAAAGAAGCCCGGAAAATAAAGTAGTGAAAATAATAACTAGAATAAAAATGAAAATTATTTTTTTCATAATAAACACCTCTGTTCGGGAAAAGCTGAATAAAACAGCAAAGGGAGGCAGAGCCTCCCTTTTATTTTTTTAATTCTGCCTCTTATTTTTCTATTACTCTTCTTGCATGCCAAATACTTAGAAGCTGTTCATTATCTCCTCAACTTCAGACATTAAATTCTCCTTAAATCCGGCCAGCACTTTTTCTGCTGTTGCCTGATCTTTTTCGCGAACTGCAAAATAAAATTTAAGTTTGGGTTCAGTTCCGGAGGGCCTAATAGTGAGTTTAGCATCACCTTCCAGTAAATATTGAAGCACATTTGATTTAGGCAGCTTTATTTCTTCTTCCTGATTTTCATCTAAATAATTAATTGTAGATAATTTATAATCCTTAACCACCTTAACCCTGCGGCCTGCTATTTTTTCGGGACTCTCTTCTCTCAGTCTGGCTATTGTTTTAGTTATTACTTCCTGACCTTCCTTTCCTTCCAGGCGAATCGACTCTAAATCTTCCAGATAATAACCAAATTCTTCTCGCAATTCTGCCAGACGCTCCAGCAGATTTGTTCCTTCTTCTTTATATTTTAGAGCCATAATTGCTGCCAGACCAGCGGCAACCGCAGCATCTTTATCGCGCGCATGTTTACCAATTAAATATCCGAGGCTTTCTTCAAAACCCAGAATAAATTCTTTTTCCCCTGATGCTTCAAACTCTGTAATTTTTTCTCCAATAAATTTAAATCCTGTCAGTACATCGAGTACTTCCACCCCGTACTCAGCAGCAATATCTAAAACCATATCTGTAGAAACAATTGACTTAACAATAACTCCATTATCAGGTAGCTTACCTGCTGCCTTTGCTTCTTTTAAAAGAAAATCAGCAAATAAAACACCTGTCTCATTCCCATTTAAAAACTGATAGTTCCCCTCCGCATCTCTAACTGCAGGTGCCATCCGATCACAGTCAGGATCAGTTGCAATAACCAGATCAGCTTCTTCTTCCTCAGCCAGCTTTAATGCTAGATCAAAAGCCTCTCTGTCTTCAGGGTTTGGACTTTCTACGGTAGAAAATTCTGAATCTCCATCTGATTGTTCTTCCACAAGATGCAGGTTAGAAAAACCTAAATCACTGAGAAGTTTTGGGATTACTGTACTGCCTGTTCCATGTAGTGGAGTATAAACCACTGATAAATTGCTGCCCTTCTCTGCTGCTAGATCTGTATCTGGTAAAATATCTATTAAAGTTTTTTGATAACTATCATCAACTTCGGCACCAATGTAATTTAATAATCCCTTATCAACTGCCTCCATCTCATCCATAGTTTTAACAATAGAAAAATCATCTATTTCTTCAATTTCAGCAATAATATCTCGAGCCTGCTCAGGTACTACCTGTCCCCCATCTTCCCAGTAGACCTTATAGCCATTATATTCCGGTGGATTATGACTGGCGGTAACTACTATGCCACCGATTGCATCTAATTCTCTAACTGCATAAGAAAGCTCCGGAGTTGCTCTCATTCCGGTAAATAAATATGTTTTGATGCCATTTGCAGCCAGCACAAGTGCTGCTTCCAGCGAAAATTCCGGCGAATTATGTCTTGAATCGTAGGCAATTACAACACCTTTTTCCTGACCATCATCACTGTAATTAATTATATAATTGGCCAGACCCTGAGTGGCTTTCCGGATCACATATTTATTAATTCTATTAGTTCCGGCCCCCATTTTTCCTCTCATACCACCTGTACCAAAATCAATATTTTTATAAAAGCGATCTTCAATTTCTGCTTCATCATCCTGGATGGCTTCCAGCTCTTCTTTTGTCTCCTTATCAAAATAGTCACTTAAAAGCCAATCGCGATATCTGGACATATAACTCAAAATTGATCAACTCCTTTGTTGATAAACGATCTAAAGTATTTATGCTACTCATTGAAAATATTATATCACAAATAATTTTTTTTATAAAGTTTTTAAAGAATTAAGAAAAATTAGAGTTTATATTTAAATTTCAAAGAAATTTTGCGGCCACTCTTATCAGTTCGACCGGAATTTTTCGTATTTATCTGCTGGTCAAACTGCAGCTTTGTGTCCAGATCAAGATTTTCGCTAAATTTCCAGCCCCACTTTAAGGAAACTCGATTCAATCGATAGTCATCTTCCGGACTGATCTTATATTCAGTCCACTGTCTTTGAAATAAAATTTCATAATCGTGTTTTTCATTTAAATCATACTGCAGTGTGTACTGCACTCGGGCCAGCTGATAGTCTTTTGTTTCCGCCTCCAGATAATCCTTATCTCGCAGCAAAAGTTTAAATCGATTGCGCAGTTTCTCAGTTAAATAAAAGGTATAATTACCCTCAACTTCTAAATTCAAATTATCATAGGTCTGACTCTGTTCATAAATGCGCTGCTGCCGTTGAGCTTTCAAATAATAATATTCACCTACAGCCAGCTTCTGTTTATATCGCAGCCACTGTTTGTTATACTGATAATAATCAACAATGTTATCTTCATTTTCTTCCAGGTCTCCCGGATCAGTATAAAGCCTATCTCCACTCTCAAAACTGCCACTAATTTCCGGCCTATAGTCCTTAGCTGCCACCGGGGCTGCATAAAAACCAGTTAAAGTCAAAGCAGAGAAAATTAAAAGAATAGAAACTATCAGAAAAGTTATTGTGTTCTTTTTCACAAAAATCACCCTTTTTCTTTATTTTTCACGATTAAAAGGAAAATTCCTGCAATTTTGTGAAAAAATATTCAAAACCCTGTCCTTTAATCAGACAGGGTTTTAATAAATTAGATTAGATTTAAATAGAAAGACCAAAATTAATACTTTTATCAACAAATTCATAGCCAATAAAAAAATCAAAACAGTCTTCTTTTTTTCTAAGTCGAAGGTTTATTTCGTCCCATTCTTCGCTAGATAAATCAAAACTGCCATCAGCCTCAAGTGCCCAGGCTGAATCTGGATAATCACCTCTGATATCTAGAGAAATTGAAGGTTTAAGCAATCTTTCCTCTTCTTCCCGATCATCGACTAATGGGGTACTGCCCATCACTCTATCCTGCCGATAAAAAAGGGCAGATTTAAAAAGCAACTTTTTATTTAATTGATTTCGATAGCGAAGACCGGTATTTAAAACCGAAAAGTGATAATTCTGATCATAGCCGCTCTGATAATGATCAAGTCGATAATTATGAGTTAAGTGGTAGGAGAAACCAGCTGGAAGCTGCCAGCTATTGTTGTAGTTTAAATTTAATCTGGATTTATTTAACTCTACTCCTCCATTTTCGACCCGTCCTGTCCCCAGGGAAGTTTTAAAAGAATAAAAAGCAGGAAATGAAAGTTCAAGATAAGGATAGTAATTGTAGTCTTCTCCTGCCACATATTTAAGATTCCAGTTAACAGCTGTCTGATTATGGCTTAAACTGTAATTTTCTTTAATCAGTTCTTCGCTATTATATTCTCTTCTCAAAGATGCATTGACCCCTGTCCCAAAGCGATAGTCAGCTGTATAAACTGTTTCAATTATTTCTTTCTGTTCCGGATCGTATTTCTTAAAAAGACCAGTTTTCAAACCACTTTCAAATTGGTAATTTGCCTCAACAAAATATCGATTGACCGGCTCTGCAGGCAGTAAATCTCGCAAAAGTCCTGCTTCCAAACTTAAATTGCCAGGAGTATAAAGCAGTGAACTTCTAAATTCTTTTTCTTCTTCGTCTAAAACCTCATCCTCAAAATCATAATCATAAAGATAATAATAACGATTTTTGAAACTTAAATTCTCAGTAAATCGCTGGATATTAAGATACTCTCTGCGTTCATCTCTTTCCTCTCCGGACCCTTCCCGCCAGTAATAAATTCGGCCGCTGTTAGAATCTCCAATCTGGTAGGGATAGGACAACTCAACTGTAACTCCTTTTTCAGCATCATAGCCGAATCTGGGCAGGGGAAAGGTGTTTCTAAGTTCTTCTCCCTCTTTTCCGTCAGGATCATAGGTAACAGAATAATATGGAAAGTAAAAAACAGGTATATTGGCTATGTAAGGAACTATATGATGAATAGTAATCGTATTATCAGGATTAATTCTGACCTCTTTAGCCTTAAAATGATAGTGCGCTTCCGGACGACTGCAGGGAGTAAATTCTGCTGACTGCATGACACCTTCTACTGGTGAAGCCGAAAGTATATTTAGCTCCGAACCAGAAAAATATATCTGGCCAACACTTCCTTTCGCATCGTAAAGACTTCCCGTTTCCAGTTGATAATTATACTCCAGGCTGTCACCCCGCAGATCATCTTTATCAGATTCAATTAAAACATTTTTATAAGCTTTTAACTTTTTATTTTCGGTATCAAGTTCAAATTTATCTGCTCTAACAGTAAAATCAGCTGATTTGAAAACAGGTGAACCTTCAAAAACTACCAGACCTGTTTGCTCAATAAAAGTAATTTCTTCTCCTTGAACAACATAATCTGCTGCAGATACTGAAAACGAAAGTAAAAAAAGAAAGGCAAAAACAAGCAGCAAAAATCCTCCAATTTGATTTAACTGACAATGTCTATAATTATTTTTCTGCAAGATTCTAACTCCTTTTCAAATCAGTTTTCTGCTCATCTAAAATAATATGAAAAAACCCGCCTTTCTGGCAGGTTAGATCTATTTTAAAACTATACCCCTAATTTCTTTTTCTTCAATCAGCTGGATATATAACTCTGAACCAGCAGGAATTGTCTCATCTTCACCTTCAACAAAATAACCGACAACTACTCCCGGCAAACCAAGAAGGGCCGTTCCCAGCACACTGGCACCAATAGCCAGTTTCTGTGATTCGTTCTCTTCTCGGGCCTCATCTTCAATTGCAACATCCAGTGAACTACCATCAATAGCAGTCAGTTGAGGAAAACCAATTTTAATGTCTCCATCCTGACCCATTTTCCCGGCTTCTTTAATTTCTGTAACTTCCAGCTCTCCTGTAGTACCTGCAGGTATGATTAAAACATCCCCAATTTTAATATCTTCTATCACCTGATAGGGAACTTTCTTACCCCGGCTGGCAGTTTTAGAATCAATTTCTTCCAGTAATTCGATCCTGATTAGCTGATCCTCTCTGCTTTTTACAAGCTGAATTGGCATTTCCCGCCCGCTGATTGTTAGCTGATAAAGCTCCTTAATCCTTTCTTTAAGTGGGCCTTCAGTAACTTGACCACTTACCATCTTCTCTAAATTACTGATCCGTTCAAGCAGATTAGATCTCCCGATTTCTCCACTTATTGCCCACTCAACTGTATTAAAGAGAAAAACAAGAGAAGGAGACTTTTCTGTTGTTTCAAAAAGATCTGAAATTATTTTTTCTGTTCTTTCGACAATGGATCCCGGCTGTTTTTTTTGATATAAACTCTGTTCAACATCACTAACCCGTTCTAAAATCGGCTTATCCGACACAGAACCATATAAAAGCCTTTCCGCATCTGCCAGACCATCGAGCGGGATAATTCCCGCAGCCTGCAGCTGGGAATAAGGCAAAATAGGTGTCATAATAATTGAAAATACTAAAATCAGTACTGTAATTTTTTTTATATTTATTGACAAAATACTGCACCATCCTTAAAAGTTTATTTCGAAAGAAGCACTAATATTTCTTTCGCTATCATCCTTATTTTCGTCATTTTCGATTAATTCATAACCAAGATTCAAACCATAATTTTCATCAAAAGTTACTCCCAGACCTAAATCCCAGGCTGTCTGAGATTTTAAAGTTGACTCCAGGTCCTCTGGGTTCAGCAGTTTATAGGAAGCACTAAAAGTTGCCAAATTATTAAAATCAAGCTCAACACCAGTTATTCTCTGAGTCAGTTCGTCATTTAAATCAATCTGATAGCTGGCTCTAATTGTTCCCATTGGGTCATTATACTGCAATCCAAAAACTGTAGTATCAGCATTTAAGTCATAATCATCATTAAATGTATTTAAATCATTATTTTCTATAAAATCAGCAGAAACTGTAAGCCGATCACTGGTTTGATAGGCAAGTCCCAGACTGCGCCGACTTTCATTTTCTTCTCTAAAAACTCTCTCAGAACTGGCAGGTGTTAATAGGTTTTCCTCACTGTTAATAGTAAGATTCGGATTGGCTTCCGAATCAACCGTGGAAGAATTTACACTCTGCACCTCCCACCATTCTCGGTTAGCAAGACTGTAACCTGCTCTAATCAGAGCTCGCGAGTTAATGGCATATTCAAGCTGCAGCTGGGTTTCACTAATGACTTCATCATCAATAATCTGCTGACTATAATCCGTATTAAAATTAAGATCAGATAAAAGCTGTAAACCTGTATTCTGCTGGCTTCCATTACCAGTAAGATTAAAGCTGCTGTTGTCTATTTCAATATCTTCGATGTTGGTTGTACTTTCAAACTGAGAAGCAATACCCAGCAGTTCTTCCCTGGCAGAATCGGAAAACGACTTTTCCTGAGACAGGTCCAGACTTTTAAGATTTTCTGTTTCAGGATCAGTATTGGTCTGATCTGCTTCCTTAGCCGAAATATTGAAAGTAAAAATTAACAAAATAATGGCAGTAAATATCAATACCCTCTTCATCTTTCCCTGCCTCCTTTCTTTTATAATTACACACTTTAATTATAACAGATCTGGCCTGAATAATCCAGATAAGAAAACCTTTTATTTTCCAATTTATTATATTTGTCTATTTCGATATAGTATTATATAATCTAATTAATAAAAATATATTTGAGGTGATCATATGTCAGCAGATATAGGTTTGATTGCAGCTCTTTCGGCAGGACTGTTATCTTTCTTTTCTCCCTGTATTTTACCATTAATACCGACCTACCTATCTTATCTGGTCGGTGATTATGCAAAAGCAAAAGAAAAAAATAAGAATATTTCAATTGTAATCTCTTCTCTCAGCTTTATTGCTGGTTTTACTATTATATTTATTTTGCTGGGCCTATCAGCCACATTTTTAGGCAAATTTTTAATTAGAAATCAGAATATCCTGACAAACATTGGCGGCATTATTATTATTATTTTTGGTCTTCATTTAACAGGAATTCTTGAAATAAGCTATTTCTATCGAGAAAAGAAATTTGAGTTACCGGATTATCTGCAGGGTAATTTACGTTCCTTTGTAATGGGATTAATTCTGGCCCTCGGTTGGACTCCCTGTATAGGACCTATTTTAAGTTCAATTCTGATCGCTGCCAGCACAAGGTCCAACATCATGGGAGGAGGATTGCTCCTTTTATTTTATTCCATTGGCCTATCAGTTCCTTTTTTCTTATCAGCAATTTTCATGGACTATCTCCTGCCAAAGTTAAAAGCTTTTAATAAGTATCTACCATTAGTAAACAAAATAACAGGAATATTACTAATTATTTTTGGATTTTTGATGATCAGTGGTTATCTGGAAGTTTTAAATAGAATGCTGCTTTAAATTTCCAGATCCCACCGCTGGAAATGAATTAAACTATGATTCAAATAAATTTGATGAAGCAGTAATAAAAAAATATAGAGATTTATTTTTGACTAATTAAATTATTGTTTAAAAGAGTAAAAAAGCCCTCAAGGCAGAATTATAGTCGCTGCCCCGGGGGCTTTTTCTTGTTTATTAATTTATCTTTTAGAAACTATATGTTAAACCAGCTGCATATGAAAATCCGTTACTGTAGATATTAGGATCTACCTCACCTGGGTCCTCATCTTCAATTTCCATATATAAATAATCAATATTTCCATTAAAAGACCAATTTTGAGCAAAAGAACGCTCATAACCTACTCCTAAGCGATAACTTATTGCATCCAAGTCATATTCATTATCATCAGCTACTCCTTTTGCTACAAAAACTGGACCACTAACTTTTTTTGTTTTAGTACCGTTATAAAATCCAATTCCACCTCTAGTAGACCAATTATTGTTTATTTGATATTTTGCTAAAGCTGCTAATCCATGCATTTTTACATCAAGTTCAGCTTCATGCTTAGAGGTGCCTGCTGATCCTCCTACTGCTGTAAGATCATAGGTTACATCAGCAGACCCTTCAACAGTACCAAAGATATACTCATAACGGAATTCTGTTGACCATTTATCATTTATCTCTTTTTCTGCACCAATAAAGAACATAGGAACCTTATCAATGTTATCCATTTCTTCTTTATTAGTTGAATCAATTAATAAAGGACTACCTTCAGCACTTAATACTTCATTAACTGAATCTACTTTAGCATTCCATTGATCTAAAGTTACAGTTGTAATTGATAATCCTCCAACAGCTTCCCAATCAGATGCAGCTGCACTTCCTGCTAACAACCCTACTATCATTAAGGCCATCATTAATATTATAATTTTATTCTTCACTTTTTAAATTCCTCCTATAGATTGTTATTTTTTTCCTATAAACATAGAAAACCCGAGGGAATAAATCCCCCGGGTTGTTTTTGTTTCTTTTAGCTATAAGCTATATTTAGAAGCTTACTGTTAAAGAAGTAGTAAGTGCATTACCTACACCTTCTGTTTCAGCAGCGTTAACTTCACCCATGATATACTTAGCTTCAGTATTCCATGTCATGTTATCAGCTAATTCCTTATCTAAAGTACCTTTTAGATAATTATATTTGATTACATTAGTACCATCGTTATCTTCATTTTTGTTAACTAAAGCAGCACCTAGAGTAGTTGTTTCGTTCCAAGCATACTCAGTACCTAATTCGATAACTGTAGTATTGTAACCATCTGTATAGGTATCATTCATTGTGTAAGATAATGAAGCATTGTTTGTAAAGTCACCATATACGTTATCTAAAGCAACTTCCACAGTACTCTTATCTTCAGGCTGATCATGGTCAACAAATGTATAGCCACCAGTAATTGTATTATTTTCATTTAATACATACTCAGCACCAACATTGAACATATTATAGTTATTAGACTCTTCTAAATCACCAGCATATGCTACAAAGTTTTCTCCTACAGTTTCTGCTTTACCTGTTAGAGTAAGTTCTTCAGTTGCAGCAAATTCAGCATTAACATTGAATAAATAGTCAGAGTCTTCACTAACAAATGGGTCAATATCTGAATCAACATTTGATACTGCGAACTCTCCACCCATAGTTACAACATCAGTTAGAGCTACATCAGATACAGCTAAGCCTAAAGCTGTAACATTGGCATTATACAATTCATCTACGCCATCATCATCAGCATCTGCATAATATTTTCTAGCTTGATATAGTCTTCCAGTTACATTACCAAATTCCATATCTTTTTCAGCTGTAACACCATAAATGTCAGATTCTGAATCTGTACCAAATCCACCTGCAACAAATGTCCAATCTGTATCTAGATAGTTAAGTGAAGCTGAAACACCTTCAACATCTTCTTCATCAACAAAGTATCTTGCAACACTGTAATCAGCATGGTCACCTAATGTGATAACTGCATCAGCATAGTTAACTGTCAACAAAGCACTATCCAACTGTAAATCTTGTTCACCTTGAGCTAAAGGAGCTACACCATAATTGTTGAGTGAATCTTCATTAGCAAACACGTTATTAATTGTATCAATATCTAAATTGAATTTAGCATCATTTAGATTACCATTCATATTAATTCCAATTTCTTGCCAGAAACGTTTTTCAGCAGGAAATTCATCTGGATCAGGACCATCTAAAGCATCTCCATCGTCCCATAAAGCAACTGTAGCTGCTTCTTCAGAAGCATCACCATAATTAGCTACTTCAAAAATAGTCTTGAACTCTCCACCAAACTCAATGTTATCCTGTGGAACGTCCATAGCGTCTACTTTAGCTTCTAATTCAGCCATATCTTTACCTAAAGCGTCAACGTCTGCGCCTAATACTTTAAGTTCAGCTTTTAATTCAAATGTTAAAGCATCAACGATATCTGCTACTTCTTCAGCCTGAGCATCAGTTAAGCTGTCCTGAGTGTTCTTTTCCATTAAGGACTTAACGATAGCAGTTACGTCTTCAGCCTGACCTGTAGTTAGACCTTCACCCATAGCGTCCATTTCTTCAGCCATAGCTTCTTGCTCAGCAACAATGTTGTCTAGAGCACGGCTAACCATAACAGCCATTTCGTAACGAGTCATGTTCTGGTCACCTTTGTATTCGCCATCAGGATAACCTTCAACGATACCAGCAGCAACCAGCTTGTTGATTGCATCATATGCCCAGTGATCACTTGGCACGTCAGAGAATGACTGTGCAAAGGTAGGCATAGCAAATGCTACAACTAACAGTAAAGCAATTGTAATTGTAAGTTTTTTCATTATTAAAATCCCCCTTGATTGTTATCTTTCTTTTTCTTTCGATATATAAGTTCTAATAACTTATGCAATCATAGAGGACATCCGAGCGAGTTACCTAGTTTCCTCTTCATCTGTCCAAAAGATTTTTAAATAAGCATCTTAGAACTCTTATAACTCTACAACTCCGCAGCTCTGGGGGGCACCTCCTTTCCGCCGCATTTTAGCGTCGAGTTTATAAGCATATTAAATTATCAATTTACAAATTAAATTATAACAGTAAACTAATCTACCTGTCAAATTTAATTTATTATTAATCCTCAAACATTATTGTAAAGCAATTACTTATTTTTGTCAAGTTTTTCGAGATATTTTTCACCAATAATTAAGGCTGCATAGTCATCCAGAGGTTTTTTTATCTTCCAGCTGACTATTTTTCGCAGCAGTTTTTCGTAATTAGACATTGGTTTTTCTGCCAGATATCGAGCCTGAGCTTCTTCGGTTGTATATTTTTCCTCAATCAGACTGATTTTAATTTTAGGATAGGCACCAGTCACTATTTCTCTCAACTCTTCAGCTCCGGTTCCATTACCAATTACAATTTCTTTAATCTGATAGTGATTAAAAATCTCATTTAGATGATCTAATAACACATTTTTTTTTATTATTGTTTTTTCTTTCTCACTTCCAGCAAAAGAGAGAACTGCTGCTCCTATCTTATCACGACCGGGATCCAGTGCTAATAATTCACTCATTATTATCCGCCTTTCTGCCAGTATTCTCAGACTCAGGATTCAGCTCTTCTAGATCAAATTTCAGATTATCATTTAGTCGATCCTGACGCCAGATATCAGCATCAGCATAAATACTGATCCGAACTTTGCCACTTGCAGCACGAACTCTGTTGACCAGATCATAAAACTGACTAAAGTTGATACTGCCTACCTGACCGGAATTATCCGGTAAAAGCCCCTGACTAATTGCTTTTTCATTTATATCCTGCAGCAGTGCTTCTAATTCAGTTTCAATTTCCTTACTGCTCTGTTCAGCACTAATTTCTCTGCTGCTAATTAACTGGCCCTGCTCAAAGACTTTAAAATCCTCATAAAGCTGGAAATTAGCATATAACCAGTCATTTTTAGGAACATTTACTCTTGCAATTAGAGAAACAATAACTCTACTGCCAGGCTCCATATTATAAATAATGCGGGCAGCATTTAAGATATCCTCTGTCTGCAGACGAAGTGCCATTCCAGTATCCTGATTAACTTCAATCTCTTTTTGAAGTGCCACCTTATTAGCTGCCTGCAGGTATTTATTTAAAGCAGAAATTGTCTCCTGCTCACTGCGTCCTCCCTCAAGAGTATCAGTGTAAACTACATCACCTTTCTGGTAGACCATATCTTCTCCCATATAGTAAATCACACCGGCCTGCAGCTGATTGGCAACTTCCCGCAATTTATCATAGTCAGCTTCCAGTTCCGATATTTGTTGCTGCAGATCGGACACCTGAGTTTCCAGCTCGTCTCGTTGAGAACTTAATTCGTTAACCCGGTTCTGCAGTTCATTTCTATTCTGACTCAATTCGTCCAGTTCCTTTTCCACGGCCGCTATCTCCTGATCGCGTTTTGCAATTTCTTTTTCGCGAGCCGCAATTTCAGCCTCTTTTTCCGTTATCTGCTGTTCTTTTGTTTCGATTTCCTGCTGCAAACCGGAAAGTTCCTGGTCCTTTTTATTAAGCTTCTTATCTTTAGCTGCCAGTTCCTGATCTTTATTTTGAAGTTCTTCATTCAAGTATTCCAGTCTTGTCAGCACATCATTAATATTGAATAAAGCCTGTCTCAACTCGGAATAAACTGCCAGCAAAATAGTAACAGAAAGAACGGCGATTAAAATACCTGTTACTATAGTTATAATAATCGAAGAATATCTGGGGCGGAGACCAAACAAAGATACCCGCTTTTTACCCATTTTCATACCAATTCGATCACCAATATAGGCTATTAAACCACTTAAAATTACTACCGCTGCTATTATAACAAATGCGTTAATGATCTCCACCTCCTTAATTACTGTCTCGTCGTCTTAATCAGCAGTCCAACACCAACAATAAATATCACTATATTCTGCAGCCAGGCACCCAACCAGGGCTGAATACTCCCCTGACTACCAAGAGCATCTCCAACTGTCATTAAAATATAATAAATAAAAATAATTATTATACTGATTCCAAAACCAGTTGCCGAACCGGCAGAACGTTGTGGTTTGATCCCCAGTGGCGCTGCCAGTAGAGCAAAAATAAAGCTTGCCAGCGGAATTGAAAATCGATGGTGCAGAGCTACCCGCTCTTCGTAGGCGGTCCTACCCTGCTCCTCCTTAAGTGCAATATGCTCACTTAATTCCCTAATATTCATCTCGTCTATACTCTTGCCGAGTTTTCCAGCCTGTGTTGGAGAATGAATCTCCTCCCGGGAACGATAGGTACTGAACTCCAGCGCCGGCTGCCGATTATTTCGATCCAGAAAATATACTGTGCCATTATAAAAATGCCAGCCATCACTCAGCCATTCTGCACGCTCTGCTTCCAGAACACTGTCCGGACTGCCATCCTCAAAACTCTGAACAACCACATCTTCCATCATACCACTTTCGCCATTAAAACTGTGTGCATAGAGTATATAATCCGGTCTGCGGGTACTGCTGTCCATAGGAGTCAAAAATAAATCATACTGAGTTTTCGGTCTCTGCTCACCATGACGAGCCTGATACATTATCTGCTCTGCCTGGTAATTGGCATTAGGAACCAGAAACTCGGTAATGGCAACTGTAACCCCACTGGTTACCAGTCCCATAATGAGGGCCGGTAAAACTAGAGAAAGGATACTCACCCCTCCGGCTCTCATGGCTGTAATCTCACTATCACCCGAAAGTCGGTTGTAAGCCATAATTGTTCCCAGTAGAGAAGCCATGGGAAAGGTTAAAACTATAATCTCCGGCAGACTCAAAAAGAAAAGTCTGATTAAAGTAAAAACATCCACTCCCCACTGAGTATAAAACTCTGTCAGATCAAAAATTAAATCAGTTCCGATAAAAATACCTGTAAAAGCTGCCACACCAAAGAAAAAAGGTGCAATCAATTCTTTATAAATGTATTTATTAATTGTCTTCAAAAAAGATGCACCTCTCTAAATTTTAAATTTGTCGCCAAGATAGAATTTGCGAGCCTGCTCATTTTGGGCTATTTCTTCTGAAGTTCCAGAAAGCAAGATTTTGCCTTCGTGCATAATATAGGCGCGATCTGTAATCGAAAGAGTCTCTCGCACACTGTGATCAGTAATTAAAACACCAAGACCTCGTTTTTTGAGATAGCGGATTATTTCCTGAATATCATTAACTGCAATCGGATCTACTCCTGCAAAAGGCTCATCTAGAAGAATAAAAGCAGGATCTGCCGCCAGGGCTCTGGCTATTTCCACCCGGCGTCTTTCGCCACCGGAAAGCTGAAATCCCTTACGATTTCTTAAACCTTCAATATGAAACTCCTGCAGCAGCTCTTTAATATTTTTTTCAATCTCTTTTTTATCTAAATCTCGATATTCCAGAATTGCCTTTAAATTCTCACCCACTGTCAATTTACGAAAAATGGAAGCCTCCTGGGGTAAATAACCTATCCCGAGCCGGGCACGTTTGTAAACAGGCAGATTAGAAATATTATGTTCATCAAAAAATATCTGGCCACCATCCGGATTAATCAAACCTAAAATCATATAAAAAGTAGTTGTTTTACCAGCCCCATTAGGGCCCAAAAGCCCAACAATCTGGCCGCGATCCACCTTAAGGTCAACCTCATTGACTACTCTTTCTTTATTGTATTCTTTAATTAAACCCTGAGCTTTGATAGTCATCTAATTACTCCCCCGCTGTCTCACTGCCGCTGCCTGCAGCAGAATTTTCTTCACTAAAGCGCAGAGTAGCCTGACCTGTAAGTTTTACCTCATCGGTCTTTTGATTAACTTCTGCTGCCTGAGAATTAAAGGATTCTCCGTTCCGCTCACCTTTAACATTACCTTTTAAAGAAATTAACTCTCGATCAAGATAATAAATTATTTGGTCGGCCTCAGCCCAAAAATTATTATATTCCAGATAGGCATTACCCAGAACTTCAATTCTATCTTCAGCTCGATAAATATCAATTTGATCTGCCTGCAGCAGAGAATTTTCGCCTCTTACTTCAGCTTCTTTAGTTAAATGAAAAATCTGGTCAGACAGATTTCCAGTTAGCTCAACTGCTTCAGCCTCAAATTCCTGATAAAAAAGTTGAACATTTTTTCTGAATTCAACTTCTCCATTATAACGACGGTATATACCTTCATCCTCAGCTGTAATGCGCAGCTCATCGTAGACAAATTCTACATTACCGGTAGCCTTAAAAATCTGGCCCTGAGCAGTCTGTTCCAGATTAAGATTATCACCATTTAATTCCCTGACTGCAGCTGCATTAGCAGTAAGGGCCAGTATAAATATTAATAAAAAGAATAAAATTTTTTTCTGCATCATAATTGCTCCTCAATTAAAATAATCATTAAATTAATCCCACTACTCCGCTGTCAGATCTGAAAAATCAACTGCAGCCTGTTTATTATCTCCTCTGAGTTTTAAATCTTTTAAATTAAGATCTGAGCTAAAACTGCTGGCGGTAGATTGAAATTCACTGCCTTTAATCTCAACCGAACCTCGCCCTTCCAAAAAATTGCGATCTAAATAATAATCAAGTTCCTCAGCTTCAATATAATAACGATCACTCTCGATAACTACATTACCGCGAATCTCAAGATAATTTTTACTGCTGTAATAAATAGCAAAATCCCCTTTGAGAGTATATAACAGTTGGTCATCATTGAGAGAATAGACTTCTGCCTCAACCGGTTTTAACTCCATTCGCTGATTCTCTTTATAATTTTTAAGATTTTCACTCTCTAACTTTAGCTCGTGCTGCTGCTGGTTATTAAAAATACTAAAATTTACCTCTTCCAGTTCCTCCTCGGGCAGCGCCTGATTTTCGGCAGGCGGTTCAGGTGGAATAATTGGATTTTTTTCCAGACTAAAATAAAGAGAAAAAATAATAATAATAAAAATAAAGAGCGCTAAAAAAATACTCTTTCTATCCACGATTTTTTAGCCCTCCTTCTCTAAGCAGTAAATCTGCTGTTTTTTTCACTGCACCTCCACCACCAAGCTTGTGGCGTACCGTCTGCAGTTCCTTTTTTATTTTTTTTAATTCTTCTTTATTATTCAGCCAGTTCAACGAAAGTTCAGCAATTTTTTCTGCCTCAAAATCATTCTGCAGCAGCTCCGGCACTACTTCTGCTCCGGCAATAATATTAGGCAGGCCGACAAATTGAACTTTAAAAAGATATTTAGCAAGCAGATAAGTAGTTAGAGCTGCCTGATAACAGATTATCTGAGGTGTATTTAATATGGAAGCCTCCAGAGTTGTGGTTCCCGATGCCGAAATTATAAATTCTGAAATCTGCATTAACTGATAATTGTTTTTTTGAATAATCTTTAGCTCAAGATCAAATTTATTAATAAAAGAATTTAAATACTCCAGTTCAATCCCGTCTGCAGCAGAAAGCAGAAATTCAAGCTCCGGCTTTTTAGCTTTTATTTTCCGGACTGCTTTTAGCATTTCCGGCAGCAGAGATTCAATTTCTCCCCGACGGCTGCCCGGAAAAAGAGTAATTATCGGTTTTTGATGATCAATTTTTAAATCTTTTTTAATTTCAGCCTCAGATTTTTCCACTTCTACAATATCCACCAGGGGATGACCGACAAAAGTGACTTCTGCTCCTGCCTGGCGATAAACATCTCTCTCCATTGGGAAAACAGCTGCAATATGAGTACCATAAGAAGCCATCTTGCTGGCTCGCCGCTTATTATAAACCCAGGCAGATGGCGGGAAATAATTGACTGCCTTAATCCCTTCCTGACTGCAGGCTTTAGCTAGCTTCATGTTAAAAGCTGAATAATCGACCAGAAAAACAAGATCCGGTTTTCGTTCTCTGAGCAGCTTTTTCATTTGTCTGAGATGCTTAAAATGAGTTTTTAGATTTTTTAAGGCCTCTATATAGCCAATAGTACTAATTTTAGTAGGGTCAATTAAAATCTCCGCTCCTATTTCTTTAAGCGCAGTTGAGCCCATACCAAAAATTTGAATACTATCATTTACTTCTTTTACTTTTTTTAGGACTGCAGCAGCGTGCATATCTCCCGATATCTCGCCTGCAGAAACCATTATTTTTGCCAAGGTAGAATTAACTCCCCTTCTTTATATTCCGCGGCAGCAATTACAATTCCGTTGGCAGCTGCTCTGCGGCAAAATTCCTCTTTATTTAAAACAAAAGTTTTTTCTGCTTCGATAATTAAAGCAGCTGCCTCAGCTGCAATTAAATTATCCAGCGTCTTTAAACCAACTGTTGGTAGGTCAAAGCGAAGATCCTGACTTTTTTTACTGCATTTAGCCATAACTACTCCCGGGCCACCAAATTTTGCCGCCCGTTTTATGGCCTCATCTGTTCCTTCAATTGCCTCCAGGGCCATTACAGCTCCATCTTTAATTAAAGCTGTCTGGCCGATATCAAAACGACCGAGATTAAAAGCAGTCTCAAAAGCAAAGATTAGATCTTTTTTTAAATCAGCTTCCACTTGACCGGCCAGAACTCCTGCCTCTGCCAGCTGATCTTCTAAAAGATAAGTCTGAGGTAGAATCTTGACTCCCGAATTTATAAATTCCAGTGCCAGAGCTCCTAAAATTGTGTCATCATTTAAATCAGGCAGCTGTACCAAAAGCTGCTTCAGCTTCTGATCTGGATTAAAATCAGCAAAAAGATGTGTTTTCTTAATCTTGCCCAGCCAGATAGCCTCTTCAATTTTTTCTTTCTCTAAAAGCTGCAAAATTTCCTCCAGTCGGGTTAAATTAACCGTATATTCTGCACAGTCTAAATCAGAGAATTCAGCTGTGATTTCTTCAGCTATTTTTATAACAATAAAATTTTCTCCGGCAGCCTGAGCCTTCTCAGCCCAGAGCCGCGGCAGATCACCCCAACCTGCAATCAGAGCTTTTTTAGTCATCGATGACACCTACCGGCAGATTCCGCGGCTTGCATTACGTAAAAAGCGCAGAAAATGCTCAATTTCCTCACTGGCATCCAGCTCCTGATCCATTTTTTCAATTGCTTCATCAATATTTAGCTTGGAACGATAAAGAGTTTTATAAGCTCTTTTAATCTCTCCTCGCATATCAGGACTGACCCCATTGCGTCTTAACCCAATAACATTAATCCCATTGACTCCTGCTGGATGTCCGTCAACTAAAATGTAGGGTGGAACATCCTTTACTACTTTAGAGTGAGCACCAACCATACTCATCTTTCCGATACGTACAAACTGATGCACTCCAACCATACCAGCAATTACAGCATGGTCTTCAATTACTACATGGCCGGCCAGATTGGTAGCATTAGACATTACAATATTGCTGCCCAACTGACAGTCATGTGCTACATGACAGTAAGCCATTAGTAAGTTATCATTTCCAATTCTTGTCTCCCCGCCGCCATCAGCGGTCCCCCGGTGAATAGTAACATTTTCTCTAATGGTATTGTTATCTCCAATAAAAAGATAACTTTTTTCTCCATCAAATTTTAAATCCTGGGGCTCAAAGCCTATAGAAGCCCCATGGAATATTTCATTATTTTTACCAATTTGTGTCCAGCCCTTAACCACGACGTGAGGTCCAATCACAGTTCCCTCACCGATTTCGACATTTTCGCCAATAATAGCATAGGGGCCAATTTCAACATTTTTCCCAATTTTGGCTCCAGGAGCAACAATTGCTGTCTCATGAATATTGCTCATGTGAAGCACTTTTCCTTTTTTTTCAGCTGCCAAGACTATCATTCCCCTTCCAGAATTTTATCTCTATTTCTCCTCAAAAGTAAACATCATTTCTGCTTCTGCAGCAAGATTATCGCCCACATAAGCCTCTCCTCGAACCTTAGATACTCTTTTGCGCAATCTCACTATTTCCACCTTGATTCTTAATTGATCTCCAGGCTTAACAGGTGTTCTAAACTTAGCCTTATCAATACTCGTAAAAATAGGAAGCTTATCTTCCATATCTTCAAAACTATAATAAATTAAAATTCCTGCTACCTGAGCCATCGCCTCGACTATCAACACTCCGGGCATTATTGGGTGATCAGGATAGTGTCCCAGGAAAAACTCTTCATTAATTGTTACATTTTTAATCCCAACAATAGATTCCTTTTTATGCACTTCTTCGATTCTATCTACTAATAACAAAGGATAGCGATGGGGTAAAATTGACCTGATTACACCAATATCAATAATTTCATTTATCTCACTCAAATTAATTTTCCTCCTCAAGCATTTTTTCTCTAATCTTCTCCGCCAGCCTGACATGAAGTCTGTGACCTGATTTTACGGCTATTATATGGCCCATAATTCTGCCATTTAAAAACATATCTCCAATAACATCGAGAATTTTATGTCTTACAAACTCATTTTCAAATCTGAGTGGATTTACTGTTTTCTTCTCTTCGATTAAAACAGCATTTTGCAAACTTCCGCCCAGCGCCAGCCCCTGTTCATGCAGCTTTTCCACTTCGGCAGCAAAGCCAAAAGTTCTGGCTCTGGCGATTTCTTCTCCAAAACTAATTTTATCAGTATCGAATTCAAAATAACTACTTCCAATTACTGGATGCTGATAATCCAGAGTATAGGAAACCTTAAAACCTTCATAAGGGAGAATGGTGATATAAGATTCTTCCTCACGAGCATAAATCGGAGACTCAACTTTAAAAATCTTTCTCTGTTCCTGCTGATCTTTCAGTCCAGCCGCCAGAATCTGCTGGTAATAAGGATAGGCACTTCCATCAATAACTGGAACCTCGGGGCCGGAAACTTCGATTTTTAAATTGTCAATTCCACTGCCCCAGATTGCCGCCATTAAATGTTCAATTGTACTAACTTTAGCTTCTTTAATTTCTCTACTACCAATTGTAGTATTTCTTACCAGATTAACTACCGCCCCCGGCTCTGCCTTCAATTTTAATTGATAATCTAAATCAGAACGAAAAAAAACTATTCCCGTATTAACCGGAGCTGGTTTTAATTTAATTTCAGCATCTTTGCCCGAATGCAGGGCAATCCCTTTAATTTCAATCTCTTCATTTAGTGTCTTTTGTTGTCCTTTTTCTATATACAAAACTGTCATCCTTTCATTAAAAGCCTTTCAATAGTTTATTATATATTTATTGACTTTATAATTCAAGGATTATTTATTTTCCAGTTCCTCCAGTTTCTTTTCCAATTTCTTTATTTTATCTATATATTTAGGCAGGCGACGTAAATAAGCCTGTTCCTTAAGAGCTTCTCTGTGTGATTGGGCCGGGGCACCAGAAATAAAATCGCCTTTATTGGTAGGAGAAGTAACCATTGCTCTGGCAGCTGCAGTTGTATTATCTGCCAGTTTGATATGGCCAACAACTCCCGACTGTCCTCCCAGAGTTACCCGCCGCCCCAACTTTGTACTTCCAGCTACACCGGTATGAGCTACCAGCAGAGATTCTTCACCTACTTCAACATTATGACCAATCTGAATTAGATTATCCAGCTTACTGCCTTTTCTAATAATTGTCGGTCCACTTGCTCCTCTATCAATAGTAACATTAGCACCAATCTCCACCTCAGACTCAATAATCACATTACCCTGCTGGGGAATCTTATGGTGTCCACTTTCGTCTGTAGCAAAACCAAAACCATCAGAACCAATTACAGCACCGGATTGAATTATAACTTCATCCTCAATTATTGTTCCTCTTTCGATAATCACTCCTGGATGCAAAAGACAGTTGCTGCCAATTTTGACATCCGGTCCTATAATCACTCCTGGTGCAAGAATAGTATTCTCAGCAATCTCTACATTCTCTGCAATTACCACGCCGGGATGAATAGAAAGATTTTCTGACAGCTTAACCGAATCATCGATCACTGCTTTCTCGGAAATTTCTCCACTGGCATATGGTCTTGGTGTCAGCAGATCAGCAATCTGAGCATAAACTCTTCTGGGATTATCTGTCAGCAAAAATGTTTTCTCAGCTTTTATTTCTAAATCAAGCTCTTCGCAAATCTGATAACTGCTGACAATTACCGCAGCCTCTGATTTTAAAGCCTGAATTAAATATTCTTTTTGATCAGCAAAGGTAACAGAATTAGCTAAACTTTCTTCTATCCCCCTTGCATTATCAACCTCTAACTTTTTATTTCCCTTAATTTCTGAATCTGTAATCACTGCTAATTCTTCAACTTGATAACTATTTTTCTTGGCTGCTGTCAATTTTATATTATCCCCCTTAAGATTAACAATAATTTATTTCACTAGCATTGCATAAAAATATTTAAGCATTGTCAAATTTAAGTTATAGATAAAGTATACTATCTACAGAATATTCAGTCACAACCTTATCCATTTTTAAGAAAAAGAGATAATGGAGTACTAATAGATAGTCTTCATCCACATTTTACCATAATATATTTATTCTTTTTACAGAATCACTGGATTTAATTCTGTTGAATATAAAAACTCTGTTTCTCCTGCCATCACCTGCCTTTCGGTTAGCTGATAGATTTTTTCGTAATCTATCACTCTTCGACCTTTAGAAGTGCGTGATGGTGGTCGATTTATCTTTCTGATAAAAGCTTTTAGACTTTCAAACTTACAGGCTCTAAAATACTTTAGTACTTTAAATAAGCTCTTATCTGTATTGGCTTCTCTTTTTAAAAGAGTTAGCAATACAAAGCTGATTAAAGCAGTAAATATCTGTGATTTAACAGCATTTTCACTGTGTCCATAAAAGACTTTAACATGCAGATGCTGCTTGATCCACTTAAAGAAAATCTCTATCTGCCAGCGATCTCTGTAGTATCTGCTGATTAATACAGCAGAATGTTTAAAGTCGTTTGTAATTAATTTAACTGTACTGCCAGGATTCTCTCTG
>NZ_FTNC01000048.1 GCF_900156285.1 Halanaerobium kushneri | reverse complement strand
AGATATATTAAAAGCAATAGTTGGGAGGTTGATCCAAGATATGAAAGAAGAAAACTGGCAAGAAAATATGGAAATCCCATTCCATACCCCAGAAGACACAGACAAAGAGTGGTATAAATACGAATGTCCTAAATGTGGGGAGGAAGATGAAGTTCCAGGCTATGTGATAGATGAGTTTGCAATGGGAAAAGATTTGAAAGAGGGTGAGATGCCAGGAGTGGCATGTCCTGAATGTGGTGCGAAAATGAAGTTTAAATATACATTTGAAAGATAAAACCCTACTAAAGAAATATTAATTAACTTCTATAGTAGGGTGGCCGTCAGGCCATTTTGTTCTTTTAGATAGATTTTTTTAACTTGAAGTTTATTTTAATAATAGATATTTTATAAAACCGCTCATTAATTGTGAGTGGTTTTTGTGTTATAATTTACTTGCATTTTTTTATAAATATAGTATTATATAATTAAAGGTCAAGATAAGTCAAAGTTAGGAGGGGGAGAATATGTCAAGTTTATCTGATCAAATTGAAAGATATTTGCGAAGACAGATTTCTAAATATCAGGGTAAGGTAAAAATAAAAAGAAATCAATTAGCTGAAAATTTTGATTGTGCTCCTTCCCAAATAAATTATGTACTGGATACACGTTTTACAGTGGAGAAAGGTTATGTTGTAGAGAGTCAGCGTGGTGGTGGAGGCTTTATTAGAATTATTAGAGTAACCCTGGATTCGGAGAAAGAAGTAATCCAGAATGTTATAAATAAATTGGATAGAGAAATTAGTCAGAAAGAAGCTCATGGAATTATAAAAAGACTTTATGATAATGATTTGATTTCTGAAAGAGAATTATATTTAATGGAAAGGGCAGTTCATCGCAATGTCCTGAGTATTTCTTTACCGGAAAGAGATTATTTGAGAGGGCGTATCTTGAAAAATATGCTGGAAGTTATATTTAAAGTGAAGGAGGAGTAGCTAATGCTCTGTGATAGATGTGGAGAAAATGAAGCATCCGTTCATTTGACCAGGATTATAAATGGGCAGAAGGAAGAAATACATCTTTGTGAAGATTGCGCCCGGAAAAGCAGCAAGTTGAATTCTGATGATAATAATTTGAGTTTTCAAAGTCTATTATCCGGAATTTTAAATCATAATTTTTCTAATCAAGACTCATCGTTTTTCTCAAATAAAAATTCCGAAAAAGTGATTTGTCCCAATTGTGGTTTAAGTTATCAGGAATTTACTCAAAGTGGACTCTTTGGTTGTGGAGAATGTTTTAAGGTTTTTGATAAAAAATTAGATGATTTATTTAAGAGAATCCATGGCAACACAAGGCATAGTGGAAAATATCCTCTTTCATTTAAACAAAAAATTGAAGCAGAATCTGAAATAAATCAACTAAAAATAGATATGCAGACTGCTGTAGAAAATGAAGATTTTGAAAGAGCCGCTAAAATTAGGGATGAAATCCATGCAATCAAAGATGACATGGAGGAAGAGCAAAATGGAAAATAAATTTGTAAATAGTTGGCAGATGGAAGCTGGAAAGGAAAAGGATGTTATTTTAAGTTCTAGAATTCGATTGGCAAGAAACTTAAAAAAATATAAATTTCCTAACAAGAGTAATGATCTCGAAAAAAATAAATTAATTGATATGTTAAGATCTAAACTTGATTTTTTAAATGATAGTGGATTTGAATTTTATTTAATGAGCGATTTAGATGAAGTTGAAAGAGAAGTTTTGCATGAGGAACATCTTATAAGTAGAGGACATACTGAAAGTACAACAACTAAAGCACTTTTTTTAAATAATACAAATCACCTTTCAATTATGATTAATGAAGAAGATCATTTAAGACTCCAAATTTTAAAAGCTGGTTTTGAATTCAGCAAAATTTGGGAAGTTATAGATCAACTGGATAATCAGTTGGATAAAAAATTAGAATATGCTTTTTCTGATAAATGGGGTTATTTAACCAGTTGCCCGACAAATGTGGGGACAGCTATGAGGGCTTCTGTGATGTGTCACTTGCCTGCTCTTGTTTTGAGTGGTAGAATTGATAATATTTTGGGGGCGGTTGGTAAGTTTGGTCTTACTGTTAGAGGTGTAGCTGGAGAAGGGAGCAGCAGTGAAGCTGAACTTTTTCAGATCTCTAATCAAATAACTCTTGGTTTTAATGAAAAGGAAATAATGGAAAAATTGGAGAGCGTCATTCAGCAAATCATTACTGAAGAGAGAAAAAGTAGAGAATATTTGTTGAGAAATAATTATATTAAACTAAAAGATAATGTTGCTAGATCTTTCGGTATTTTGAAATATGCCTATCAACTTGAAGAAGCTGAGGCTTTGAAATATTTATCAAGAATTAAATTTGGTCAGGATACAAATTTAATTAAAGAAAATATAGATCAGGATTTATTTTCAAAATTATTATTCAAAATAAAGGATGCTCATTTAAAATATAATTTTGGTAATAATCTTAATCAGGAAAAATTGAATATAAAAAGAGCGGAAGTTATAAGAAATATATTAAATGAGGAGTGAAAATAATGTTTGCTAAATTTACAGAAAGGGCAAGAAAAGTTTTAAGTATAGCTGAACAGGAAGCTTTAAAACTTAAGCATAGTTATGTAGGAACAGAGCATATTCTTTATGGTTTAATTGCTGAAGGTCAGGGGATTGCTGCTCGTTCACTAATAGATAATGATGTTAGCAAGGAAGTAATTGAAAGCAAAATAATTGACATGATAGGAAAAGGACAGAATGAAGTTAAAGGCTCTATTGGTTTAACTCCCCGGAGTAAAAAGGTGTTAAATTTAGCGATGGATGAAGCTCGAAAGATGGGACACAATTATATTGGAACAGAACATCTTTTGCTTGGTCTGATTAGAGAAGGAGAGGGTGTTGCTGTTAGAATTTTGATGGATTTAAACAGTGACATCAGCAATATTAAAGAAGAAGTAGTTGATTTGCTTGGAGGGAAAAATTCTATGCAAAAAAACAAAAAATCTTCTGGTAGAAAAACTAAAAATTTGGATGAATACAGTCGAGACTTAACTGAAATGGCCAGGGAAAATAAACTAGATCCAGTTATAGGACGTGATAAAGAAATTAATAGAGTTATTCAGGTTTTAAGTCGAAGAACAAAAAACAACCCAGTTTTAATTGGTGAGCCTGGTGTTGGAAAGACAGCAATTATTGAAGGACTGGCACAGATGATAGTTAGTGAAAATGTACCGGAACTTTTATTGAATAAGCGAGTTGTTTCTCTCGATTTAAGTTCTCTTGTTGCAGGTTCAAAATATAGAGGTGAATTTGAGCAGCGTTTAAAAGCTGTAATGACAGAGATCATTGAAAGTGGAAATATTATTCTTTTTATAGATGAAATGCATACTTTAGTTGGTGCTGGTGCTGCTGAAGGAGCAATTGATGCAGCCAATATTTTAAAACCTGCTCTTGCCAGAGGGGAATTACAGGCTATTGGAGCTACGACTCTTGATGAATATAGAAAGTATATTGAAAAAGATGCCGCTTTAGAAAGAAGATTTCAGTCTGTACTTGTCGAAGAAAACTCAACTGAAGAGGCAATAGATATTTTAAAAGGATTGCGTGATCCTTATGAAGCCCATCACAAGGTTAAAATTACCGATCAGGCCATAGAAGATGCTGTTGTTTTATCACACAGATATATCTCAGACAGATTTCTACCGGATAAAGCAATTGATTTAATTGATGAGGCTGCTTCTAAAGTTAGGTTGAGTAATAGCACTAGACCACCTGAATTTAAAGAATTAAGTCAGAAATTAGAAGAGGCTGAAAAAGAAAAAGAGGCAGCTGTAAAAAATCAGGAATTTGAAAAAGCTGCCCGGATGAGAGATAGAGAAAAATCCTTAAAAAAGGAATTGGAAGAATTAAAAAACAACTGGGAAGATGAAAAAGGGAAAGCAGAAGCTGTTGTTACTACAGAAGATATTGCAGAAATAGTTTCGAGCTGGACTGGAATTCCTGTCACAAAACTGGAAGAAGCAGAAACTGAGAGGTTGTTGAGACTTGAAGACGAATTACACAAACGTGTTATCGGTCAGGACGAAGCAATTAAGGCTGTTTCCGAAGCCGTACGCAGAGCCAGAGCTGGCTTGAAAGATCCTAAGCGCCCAATTGGTTCTTTTATTTTCCTGGGGCCTACAGGTGTTGGTAAAACAGAATTGGCTAAAACTCTTGCTGAAACAATGTTTAATGATGAGGATGCAATGATCCGAGTTGACATGTCTGAGTATATGGAAAAACATTCGGTCTCGAGACTGGTCGGTTCACCTCCTGGTTATGTAGGTCATGATGAGGGCGGTCAATTAACTGAGCCGGTGCGCAGAAGACCATATTCTGTTATCTTGTTTGATGAGATCGAAAAAGCACATCCAGACGTATTTAATGTACTCCTGCAGATTTTAGAGGATGGTGTATTGACAGACACTCATGGCCGTAAAGTTGATTTTAAAAACACAATTGTTATTATGACCTCTAATGTGGGGGCGGACTTTATTGAGAAGCAGTCACAGCTTGGTTTTAAAACAGAAAATGATGAAGAAGCAAATTATGATAAGATGAAAGATAATGTTATGTCACAGCTTAGAAAGACGTTTAGGCCAGAATTTTTAAATAGGTTGGATGAAATTATTGTCTTCCATTCCTTAAATAAAGAGCATATCAAAAAGATTGTTGATCTAATGCTAGATGATTTAAGAGAGCGGCTGGAAGAAAAAGAAATTAAGCTTGAAATGACTGAAGCTGCTAAATCTAAACTGGCCGAGGATGGTTACGATTCTGAATTTGGTGCACGGCCTCTAAGAAGGACAATTCAGCGGCAAATAGAAAATCCACTTTCAATTAAAATTCTGGATAAAGAATTTGAAGAAAAGAATAAAATTATCGTGGATGTTAAAGGCGATGAGTTTGAATTTAAAGTAAATTAGGCTTTTGACAGTAAATTCAGAGATTCCGCAAATGATTTTTAAAAAATAAGGAGAATACAGTTCAAACAGTATTCTCAGCAGTAGTTCCAAAATAAAGAATATTAGAAATATTAGTCATACAATTATCCCAATTAAAAACCTTATGATGATTGATAATTCGGGCTTTAATAAAGGAAATCCCCGCCCTTTTTTGAAAGTGTTAATTGACAAGAAAAACACACAAAAAAGGAGACGGGGAAAAATGAAAACTAAAAATCATACATTAAGTTGTTATCAATATTGTAACAGGGTCTACGATTTAATTCAAAAATTAGAGCAGATTGAAGATAAAAGAGTTCATCCTTCAGTAAAACTACCAACTGTAATTTTAGTTA
>NZ_FTNC01000049.1 GCF_900156285.1 Halanaerobium kushneri | reverse complement strand
TCAGCTTTTAATCCTTCAGCAATACTGGCCAGCAGTGTTTTATCCAGATTACCATCAGCTGACATCTTAACTACCAGACTTAAGTTATCAGCTGGTTTATATATTTTGTCTATAATCTCATAGTCAAAACCTTCGGCAGCAATGATTCCTGTTTCCACTTCTCCTTCATTTAAGAGTTCCTGCTGCAGGCGAGCTATAAAAGCTCTAAAAATATTACCTGCACCAAAGTGTACCCATTCAGGATTTGCTTTTGTTTTATCAACTAAGTTCTGATAGTCAAATTCTGGCGGATTTATTCCGGCTTCAGTCCACTGTGCTTTATCTTTTAATTCTTCTTTTTTTAGTTTTAACATATCGCTCTCCTTCCCTTTTTATTTACTACATTTATTAATTGCTTCCCAGAGACCATTAAGATAAGTTGCTCCCAGAGCACGATCATATAGACCATAACCTGGTTTACCAGTCTCACCCCAGATCATCCTTCCATGATCAGGGCGAAGAGGTCCTTCAAAACCTACATCATGATAGGCCTTCATAATCTCATACATATCAAGTGATCCCTTCTCACTTAAGTGAGCAGCTTCTTCAAAACTATCTTCACCTGTGATTTTTATATTTCTCACATGAGCAAAATGAATCCTATCCCCAAATTCTCTAATAATTGCAGGCACATCATTTTCTGGATTAACTCCCAGGGAACCAGAACAGAGTGCAAGACCATTTGCTGGTGAGTCAACTAAATTTAAAAATTTATGCAGATTTTCTTTGCCTACAATAACTCTTGGCAGACCAAAAATAGACCATGGTGGATCATCAGGATGGATTGCCATTTTGATATTCTCTTCTTCGGCTACAGGAATAATTTCTTTTAAGAAATATTCTAAATTATCCCAGAGCTTATCCTCATCAATTTCCTGATAAGCAGTCATTAAATCATTCAATTCATCTTTGTCATAACTGGTATCCCAGCCGGGTAAATCAAGCTCTCCTCCAACAGGATCCATTTTATCTACTTCTTCTTTTTTATAGATTAAAGCTTCTGAACCATCCTCAAGCTCATAATCAAGTTCTGAGCGGGTCCAGTCAAAAACAGGCATAAAGTTATATGTTACAACTTCAATTCCTGCCTTAGATAGGTTTCTTAAAGTCTCTTTGTAATTTTCAATGTAGCGGTCCCGGGGTTCAACCCCCATTTTAATTGCCTCTGGAACCGGCACACTTTCGATCGCCGAAATTTCGAGACCAGCTGCCTCAACCTTATCTTTCAACTCTTTGATTTTCTCATAAGGCCAGGCTTCTCCTGCCGGGATATCATAAATAGCTGTAACAATTCCTACCATTCCAGGTATCTGTCTAATTTTTTCTAAAGTTACAGGATCATCGTCACCATACCAGCGAAAAGATAGTTTCATTAAGATCACTCCTTTTATTTGATTATTTAATAATTTGAAAGCGTTTTCAAGAACTGTAAAAAAATCTTTTTCTCTTATTTCTTTATTCTTGATTAAACTAAAAAATCCTGCTTAATATTTAATTTAAATAAAAAAAGACATAAATCACAAAAATTTGAATATTCCTTGTTCTAAATTAAACTCCAGACTTTTTAGCTGATCTGATACTTCCAGAGTAGACAGCCTAACTAAAATAGACTATCTACCTGGAGGTATTTTTATACTTTTATTTTTCTTTTACATTAATCTTTAAATTAGCTGTAATATCATCATACAATTTCACTGCCACAGTATGCATTCCCAGAGATTTAATAGAATCATCAAGTTCCAGCTTACGCTTATCAATATCATAACCCTTATCGGCAGCTGCTTCAGCAATATCTTTTGTATTGACAGAACCAAATAATCTACCATTTTCGCCAGCCTTAACCTTGATTACAAATTTTTCTGATTCTAACTTAGACTTTAATTTTTTAGCATCATCTCTTTTTTCTGATTCCAGTCGATTTTTCTTTGCTTCTTTTTCTTTTAGTTCTTTAATTTTCTGCTGAGTTGCTTCCACAGCCAGACCGCGAGGCATTAAATAATTGCGGGCATAACCATCAGCAGCTTCTACAACATCACCTTTAGAACCTAACTTTTTAACATCTTCTGTTAATACTACTTTCATAATCTTTTACCTCCTTAGTCATTTTAACCGGGTTGATTATTCTGCTTTCTAAAATTAAACCACATATCGATCATTCCAAGTAATACTAAAATAATCGGAACCGGTGGAAAAATAAAGATTAAAAATATAAAAAATGATTTTAACAAAAAAGAACTGCTCTTTGTAGATAAATAATACATTAAAACCGAAAAACCCTGCAAAAAAGCCAGGAAAAACATAAAAATATTTATATTTAAAAATATCGGATTGGAAGTCATTAAAAGAGAGATAACTATCAAAACTGAAACAATCCAGCGGGGAAAATACCATTTACTAACTGCTTTATATAATTCTATATTTAAACCCCTTCTTCTTAAATACCAGGCTGAAACATAGTAATTTAAAATACCGGTTACTGTTGCTGAAACAGCAAGCAGCGCAGGGAAAATCATTCTGATCAAACTTATTTGAGCAGTAATCAGCTGTTCTACTGACTGCTGATCAAATTCGCTGCTTAAGCTATCTATAATCTGCTGCAGTAATGTCTGATAATTTAAATTAAGCATTCCTGATGATACATAAAATATTAAAGCCTGGGATATCACTACTGTAATTACTGCTGTGATTAGAGTTTTTAAAGGTGAGAGACCTTCTTTTATTACATTTCCAATTACAAAACCGACCAGTCCAAAACCAATTACAGTCATCAGGCCCATAAAAGTTCCAAATAAAACCCCATTAAATAAAGCAGCAATTATAATTACAGTAATTACCCCATTACTTTCTTTTTTCTGAACAAGATACACTATTGGCACCGGCCAGAGTATCATAACTGCCATTGATAAAAATGGGATAAAATAATTAATTGCAGTTAATAAAATTATGTAGGCCAGGGTTCTAATACTATCTTTATAGTTTCTAATATCCATCTAATTTATCACCTCATCTGCCGGCAGAAATTAACATCTATTATTAAAGAAAGGAGGCGCCATCATAGATTTTGCCTCCTTCATAAAATACTTATTCTTTTACATATGGCAGCAGAGCAACTGATCTAGCTCTTTTAACTGCCTGTGTAATTAATTTTTGATGTTTGGAACAATTTCCTGTTACACGACGTGGCATAATTTTACCGCGGTCTGTAAGATATCTATTTAAAGTTCTTAAGTCTTTATAATCAATTTTTTTATCTTCATTTGCACAAAAATGGCAAGATTTATTTCTACCTCTAGGCATTAAGATTTACCTCCTTTTTAAAATGGTACATCAAAATCATCAGCATCAAAATTATCATCAAATTGAGCATCAAAATCATCCTGACTCTGCTGCTGATTATTATTATTCTGCTGAGCCTGATTATTGTTCTGCTGCTTGTTACTCTGATTATTCTGATACTGTCCCTGATTATTATTTCGGCTACCGTTATTGTTACCGAAATCTAGAAAACGCACATTATCAGCATTCACTTCAGGATTTATATAAGTTCTATTGTTATTTTCACTCTTACGTATTTGTAAGGATCCATCTACTCCAACCAGTCTACCTTTACCGAGATGACGGGCACAATTTTCCGCCAGACCCCGCCAGGTCACAATATTAATAAAATCAACATCGCGATCACCATTACGGTTGGTATAATTTCTCTCAACAGCCAGGGTAAAGTTGCAAACTGGAGTTCCATTACTGGTATAGCGAAGTTCTGGATCTCGTGTCAGGCGGCCGATTAAAACAATTCTGTTTAACAAGATTATTCACCACCTAAATTTATATTATGCATCATTTCTAACTACTAAATAACGAAGTACACCATCCATAATCTTAAAGATTCTCTCTAACTCATTAACTACAGTAGTTTTGGCATTGAATTCTAAGATTGTATAATCACCAGAACGGTAATCCTTAATTTCATATGCTAACTGTTTTTTACCCCAGGCATCAACCTCGGTTACTTCTCCCTCGTGATCTGAGATTGCATCTTTGACACGCTGAAGAATATTTTGCTTTTCTTCATCTTCAAGATCAGGTTTTAATACAAAAGTTGTTTCGTAATCTCTTTTTCTAGTTTCCATTTACATTCACCTCCTCCACACGGACTAATGGCCCTGCTGCTAGCAGAGCGTGGGTTTTTAACCAATCTAAATTATAACACCTCTTAACTTAAAATGCAAATAAAATGTACAGGTACCAGAGATTCCGCAAATGATTTTTAAAAAATAAAAAAGAGAGAATATTACTTTAAACAGTATTTTCTACACTAAAATCAGCTCAAATAAGATACAGAACCCCCTTTCCCCCATTGAAATGGAAGGTTTTTAGCATATTTGCTTTGCAGTTCTATAACCAACTGAACAAATTCAGATATTATCCTGAAGAAGCTCCTGGATAATATAGTGGTTCATTTAAGCGGATAATTCCTCTGTAAAATCTTCTTAAAAATATCTTTTTAGTATCTTTTTTAAAATCAAAAGTTCTTAAATTTCTGTAGATATATAAATGGAATAAATTATATGCTATC
>NZ_FTNC01000051.1 GCF_900156285.1 Halanaerobium kushneri | reverse complement strand
CCTGAATTATTCATAGCAACCACGAAATAAATTGTCAGGCCCAGTATATCAATAATCTATTAAAATATTGTTTTCACCCAGTGGGTGAAAGAGTTTTATTAAAATTTTTCTCTAAAAGCATAGAAAAGGGAGCCCCTTTCCTTTATAATAATAGTAACTACACCAAAATTAAAAGGAGGGACTCCATGTGGTTACTATATCTGAAAAAAAGGTGAATTTCAAGTCGAATATAAGAATAAATTTTAATGGTGGTGATTTAACTTCCGATTCCGGTCTGCTAATTTTTAAAGAATTTGATAATCAAATTGGCTTCAGTCAGGAAATAAAGAACGTTTTAGAATTTGATGATGATGTTGATCATAGATTACATGAAAATGAGGATGTTGTTTTGCAGCGTATTTATCAGAATACCGCCGGCTATCACGCTGATGATGATGCAGACGATCTTAGATCTGACTCTCTATTCCAGACTGTTCTGAACAAAGAAATACTGGCTTCACAGCCAACCATTTCAAGATTAAATAGCTGTGTTAATAAAGAAAATATGAAACAGCTGCAGCAGGTTAATTTTAACCTGCTCGATAAAATTTATGAATATGAAGCTCCCGAAGAAATAATCTTTGATCTTGATTCAACCGGCTGTGAAACCTATGGAAAGCAGTACGGTTCTGACTACAACCATCACTATAAAGCAAATGGATATCATCCACTGTTAATGTTTGATGGAGTTACCGGAGACCTGATTAAAGCTGAACTCAGATCCGGTAATGTATATACATCAAGAGGTGCTGTAAGATTTATAGGTCCGGTATTTAAAAAATACAGCAAAAAGTTTAAAGAAATCCCTCTTTGTTTAAGAGCTGACAGCGGTTTTGCCACACCGGGTATTTATCGGATGGCTGAAGAACATAATATCTCCTATGCCATAAGATTAAAAGCCAATGCAAAACTATATGATTTAGCAGAGCCACTTTTAGAAAAACTAAACCGGAACTCTGAAACATCTGAAAAACAGGTCATTTATGGTGAATTTAACTATCAGGCCGGCAGCTGGGACAAAAGCCGAAGAGTTGTAGTTAAAATTGAAAAACCGGCAGGTCAATTAGTCTACAACCATACATTTATTGTTACCGGTATAAAAGATAAATCTCCCCGAGAAATAGTTAAGTTTTACTGTCAGCGGGGAACCATGGAAAACTTTATCAAAGAAGGAAAAAGAGGTTTTGCCTTTGGTAAAATGAGCAGCAGTGAATATCAGGCAAACGCTAATAAATTACAGCAGATGATGCTGGCTTATAATCTAAACAACTGGCTGCGGCGCCTCTGTTTTCCGAAAGCTAACCAATCAGACAGAATCGGGACTATCAGAACAAAATTAATTAAAATAGCAGCCAGAATAGTAAAAACAGGCAGATATATTTATTACAAACTGGCAGAAGGCTGTCCCAACAAAGAATTATTCTTTAAGGTACTGGATAATATACAGGGTTTGGGATTTATCTGAACCTGAATACTAAACTACCTTAACATATAGGGCCTGTAAAGTTTTAAAGACAAAAAGGAAGAACAGGGGATATCTATACCCGATTTTAATAGTAATTTTTACCATAATACCAAAAACAGATCTTTTTTAAGAATTCAACTCAAAAAAATATTTTTAAGTTCTTAAATCAGATGATTTTAGAGTTAAATAAAAGGAAAAATTTATTTTGTGGTTGCTATGAATAATTCAGG
>NZ_FTNC01000053.1 GCF_900156285.1 Halanaerobium kushneri | reverse complement strand
TGTTTTATGCAGCAGTTGATTTTCTCTTTCGATTGAGTCGTTTTCTTCTATCAATAGCTGACTGATGTTTTTTCTTTCTTTCATCTATAATTTCATCAGCTTTACCGTTATATTTTTGATCTGGTGTTACATAATCTACACCCTGGTGCAGTCTTTCAGAATTGTAATAGTCAATGAAATCTTCTATATCTTCTCTGGCTTCATAAAAGCTCTGATAGGTTTCTTTTCTATAGACATTCTCATACTTAATTGTCTTATGGAAAACTTCAATTTTTCCGTTTGTCTCAGGGTGTTTTACAGCTGTTCTAATGTGCCTGATCTCCCATTCTTCAAGGAATTCAGTAAAAGATTTAGCTACAAGCTGGGTGCCATTATCACTTACAAGGACTGGTCTGCTGACAGGGTCTAAGTCAAATATACCTGCTTTATACATGGCTCTGCTAAGGACTCGCTGCATATCGTCTGCAGTCATAGTTTGAGAGAGTTCTCCGTGTATAATTTTGCGGGAGTAGCCATCAAGAACGCAGATTAAATAGGCATGGGTATTTTTTACAGGGATATAACTAATATCGGTATGCCACATTTTATTTGGCTGATCTACTTCAATTTTACCATCTGCTTTTTTCTGTTTATGATATTCCTGATCCGGGATGAGTCCAGCTTCCTTAAGCACCCGGTATGCACTCGATGCAGATACATAGACAATGTCATCATCCATCATTTTCTTAGCAAGTTTTCTATGACGCTGATCAGGGTGTTTAAGAGCATAATCTACAATTGCCTGCTTTTCTTCCTCCAGAAGGCTGTGAGGGCATGCTGCAGGAGTAGACTTGTGATTTTTAAGTCCTTCCATCCCATCAGCCTCATAGCGTTTTCTCCAGTCATAGTAACGCCAGGAATTAAGCTCTAATATTTCGCAGGTTGTTTTAACAGGCAGAGTTGATTCTTCCACAATATCCATTAATTTTCTTTTTTCATCTGCTGCAAGCCAGTCATTTTTAATTTCACCATGCAGTCCTATTTGTCGTTTTTTTTTAGAATCTGCAGTTCGCAGGTTTGTTCTACCAGAGTCTGTTTTAGTTTATCGACTTCATCTTTAAGTTTCTCTTTTTCAGGATCTTTTTTCTTTTTGTTTCTGAAGACTTTACTGGCAGATCCAATAAGACGTTTTTTCCACTGATAAAATTGACTTTCATAAATTCCATGTTTGCGGCAGGTCTCAGATATATTATCATTTTGAAGACCTTCAAGAACAATTTCCATCTTTTCTTCAGGTGAACGTTTAGTATTTTTACTCATAATTATCTCCCTTTCCAGTTATTATTTTGAAGGAAGAAAACGACTGTGTCAAATTAATGAGCATAATTCAAATTACTACAAAAAACTTTTGGAAATCTCTTTGACGGGCTTAGAAACATTATA